>VXOR01000111.1 GCA_009840005.1 Gemmatimonadota bacterium | reverse complement strand
GCCGAAGCCTGCCCCTGCCGAAGCCTGCCCCTGCCGAAGCCTGCCCCTGCCGAAGGCTGAGCTTGTCGAAGCCTGAACTAGCTGTGCAGGCGAACAGAAATTTATGCAAATGAACAAAAAGTTGTGCAGATGATGTGCCCCAAAGGCTGATCGTCTAAGCGTAAAACCCTCCTACCTACCATTTTAAGCTTCCTGTTTTCAATCCTTTAGGGCTTTCCTAAAGGATTTTTTTGCACGGCCTGCTCGTTGGCACGGAATATGCCTGTAGGCTAGCTAGCCCATCGAAGCGGACGCTGGCTGGCCCCGAGCGAGTAGGCCCATAACGGAGGGTTGGAGTAGCGGTGGCGGTGGCGTGAGGGAGACAATATGACGCCACCAAGCAGCACACCTCCGGCCCAGATACTCAGCCGCAGCCCGGCCATCGCCCTACTCCTAAAACGGGTGCAACAGGTGGCTAACACGGATATCCAAGTGCTGATGTTGGGCGAGACCGGCGTCGGTAAGAGTCTGCTCGCCCAGACGATCCACCACCAGAGCACACGCGATGCGGAACCCTTCAAGGCGGTCAATTGCGGTGGATTACCGCCTAGCTTGATCGAAAGCGAACTGTTTGGCCACGAGCGCGGGGCCTTTACCGGGGCAACCAAGCGGCGCACCGGGTACTTTGAACAGGCCGATGGCGGCACGATTTTCCTCGATGAAATCGGCGACATGTCCATGGAGGCGCAACAGCGGTTGCTGCATGTTTTGGAGCAGGATCGGCTCACCCGCGTTGGCGGCACCACGTCCGTTCCGGTAGATGTACGGGTGATTGCGGCGACCCACCGCGACCTGCAGCAGGCGATTGGGGAGGGGACGTTCCGCGAGGATCTATACTATCGCCTGAAAGGGTTTCTCCTCACGGTGCCGCCGTTGCGAGCGCGGCGGGAGGATATTCCGCTGTTGGCAGAACATTTCATGCGTCAGTATGCCCACCAGTACCAGCGACCGGTGCGGACGTTGAGCGCCGACGTGCTCACCTACTTGCAGGGGTATGCTTGGCCGGGCAATGTGCGGGAGTTGAAACAGTGGGTTCGGCAGGCGGTGGTCGTGTGCGAGGGGGAGCGCATGGCGATGGCGGATGTGTGGGCGGCGGCCGATGTGGGGTTGGTTTTGCCGTCGTCGGAGGAGGACGAGCCGCCGGTATGTCCAAGATGCGGTCAGCACACCCGGCGACGGGTTGCAGCGGAGGAGGCCGAGGCCGGGCCGCCGCTAACCGCCGCCGAAGCCGAGAAGCCGCGCATTATAGCGGCGTTGCAGCAGACCAATTGGGTGGTCTCTGGGGAACGGGGTGCGGCGCATTTGTTGGGCATGAGTGCTAAGACACTGGCCTATCGGATGCACAAGTATGGCATCCAACGGCCTAAGTCTGCGTAAATACAACGTTGTTCCGATGGGGAAAAATTTCCTCAAAAGAGGAAAAATTTCCTCAACAAGGGGAAAAATTTCCCCAAAAGAGGGATGACGGCCCATCTTTTGTGAAGGGTAGAACCCCTTTTCGCATTTTTTAAGTGTTATTTTTTTCAACCCTTTAGCTCATGTTTACACGATTTTTTACTACATGGCCTGCTAGTTGGCACGGGATTTGCATATATCAGCGCAGTAAAGCCGCTGCGGCACCGAGGCCGCATCCGGTATCCTATCGCGTCGTCTCGGGTCGGCTTGGGGCCGCTGGAACGACGACTTTCCTATCTCTTGAAAGGAGATCAATCATGCGAACGAATCAGTTTCGCTTGCTTTGGGTGGCTCTGCTCAGCCTGAGTGGGGTGCTGCCCGCCGCTGCCACGGACTATGAGGCAGCGGATTATCTGCCGCTGGCCGTGGGTAATTCGTGGACGTACGAGCATGAATACTACGACGGCAATGATGTCAGTATCGACTACTATTCCTATTCCGAGTACTGGGATCAATGGCCGGCCATAGATGAACCTTTACGGTTCCCCGAATTCACTATCACGGTGTTGAACACGGAGGTCATTGACGGCAAAACGTATTACGTGATCAGCAACATGCCGGCGGGCTGGCCGCCGGCCCCACCGCACTTCATCGCGGGAAAGAAACTTCGCTGGGAAGGGACACACCTGATGGAGCGCACCGCTGATGGCGAGCAGGCCACCTTTCGCTTTGATGCCACATCCGCGGATTATACTTGGCCCCCTACAGACCTTTCCCCCTTCGTATTTAGTAGTACTGGAATTACGGCTTACCTGTACAGGGCTTACCCCTTTGAGTTCTCGAATCTGTTCAGGATCACATACCTCGTCTCAACGACGGAGGGAAGCGATCAAGTCTCGGTAGAAGCCGGTCTGAAACCGGTGCCGTGGTATTATTTTAAGCTTGATAGCTACGCTGCTGGGAAGCTGGTGTCTCACGATCCGGATTTGGATTTTGTGCTGTATCGCTCGTGTAAATTTCTTGCCGGCTACGGTGTTCTCGCCTGCGAAGCCGGACAGTTTAGTGCATTTCAAAACTACCTAGTCCCTCTCCGAGCGGTCATCGGCGGCACTCCAGTGGAATTTGCCGATGCGTTGATTCCCACGGGTATTTCGTCGTCGTCTTGGGGTCAGATCAAGCAATCGTGGTTGGCGGGAGAAAGGAGAGACCCATGAAGGCGTTGGCATTTCTTTTATTTGTGCTAGTCTCTCTGCTGTGGGAGAGTGAGGCCTATGGGCGCGATTCGACGCAGACTTGGATTCCGGCTACGACCTCCACTCCCTCCTGCACGCTGGACGTGGTGCTGGTCACCTTTGACAATGCGACGACGCAAGCGTCCGGGACTACTTACGACTATCACCTCCATGACCGGCCTTATGGCACCAATCCGGGACAAGATGTACGAGATCGGTACACGTTGCGCGATTTCGAGCGGCTGTTCAACGGCGGCTATGACGGCCTGCCGGATTTTGTGGGCGACACGGTCACGGTGGGCAATCGGCAGACCCATCGCGATACGCTGCCGGAGGTATTCGGCAGTGTGCGGGCCTATTTTGATTCGGTATCGAATGGGGCTTTCCAACTACATGTGCGCATGATCAATCCGCCCGATGCTCAAGGTTATCCCCGCTGGGTAGAACTACCGCGGAACAAGGCCCATTACGCCGAGATGAACTTGGGTAGTAATCATCAATTCTGGACCAACGCGTATGCGGCGGCGTGGGATTCGGTGCGCTGCTGGAACCCGACTCGGATTACAGGCCATCCAGATCCTTCTATCTGTGGAGCGTCGGTTGCAGGATACACCATTGATGAATTGCCCAACATAAACTACAACAACGACCGCCGGATACGCCACAAGGTGCTCTACCTATACTCCGGAGCGATTTATAGCGACCGGAGCCCCGCCGGCTTGCTGCATCCACATGCGGGGCAGACAACGACCAATCCCACGAATGGGAGGCCTATTAGCGTCGGCTACCGCTACGTGATGGGTGAGCGGGAGGGCTGGGGCCACAACGACCACGACATTGACGAGTTCGCCGGTATCGGTACGCACGCCCATGAAATTGGCCATCTGTTGGGCCTTACCCACGGCGATGGCCTGTGGGAGGTTCCTACTAACAGATATGATCGCGATGCATCTTATACCAATGATGGTGGTGCCAACATGCTGGGGTGGACGCTGATGCAAGGTGGAGGCGAACAGGGGCCGGAATTAGAAGACAACGGCTACTTTGTAGGCTACCGCTCCTGTCCTAATCCGATCAATCCCTTTTACCGGATGGACCTCGGCTGGCTCAATCCGTCCACCATCCGTGAGAGTCGAGATAATTACGCCATCGTAGCCGGGACGACCCATCGGATTGACCGCGGCGGCGTGTCCTATCTACTCAACCGCCGCACGACGCAGCCGTTTGGCGGGCGTTACCTCGCGTTCTACGACTACGCTGGCGAAAACAGCGCCGATCAAGGTTTGATGATTTGGCGGCGGGAGCTTGTCGGGGAAGAGCGGCCGATCCTGATTGTTGCCGACGAAAGGCGCTACGAAGACGCCCGGGATCGCCAACAGAGACCCAGAACACCCGAATACTTTGACATGCTCTCCGATCCGTTCCCAGGCACGGGGAACATCACGGCGGTTGATGCCCTAGCAGACTCAGTAGGTCTGCGTCAAAAAACCTATGATAGCATCGACAGCAATGGAAACCGTCGCGGTGAGAACGTGGATCCCGGCCGCTTGAATTTGGCGCTCACCAACATAACCTACAATCGCGCCACCGACACGATAGCAGTGGACATCTACATGGCCCGGCCGGGGCCACCGACCAATGTGACGGCGGTAGTCAGCAACGGGCAGGCGACGCTGCGTTGGCGTCTTCCGGCCCCGTCCGACTCGGGTCCCCAACCGCCCCCGCCCAGCTACCAGTACCGGCAGAGCATTGACGGGGGGACCACTTGGGAGGCCGCGATAACGGTAGCAGGGGAAGACACCGATGCCAGAAGTCAGACGATAGATGGGCTAATCCCTAGCAGAGACTACGCCTTTGCGGTGCGGTCGGTCAACCCTGTGGGGTCCAGTGCTTGGGTACGTCCTTTCGTGTTGGCCGGCCCGACCGCAATAGCGTTTGCTGAGGTCGTTGACCCGGAGGCCGACCGCCGGATAGTGGCCACCTACACGGCGACCGATCCAGAAGACGATAGGATTGAGTGGTCGTTGGCGGGTACGGATTCGGTTGATTTCACCCTGAGTTCGGACGGCCAGTTGACCTTCCAGAACGAGCCAGACTTTGAAGAGCCGACCGACCGGAATCATCCGCCGGATCAAGAGGAGCCGACCGATCCAGCCGAAAACAATACCTACCATCTGACCATACAGGCCCGTGCCGGGCAGCAATCGGCGACGTTAGCCGTGACCGTAACGGTGACCGATGTCGACGAGCCGGGCGTGATCGCCCTGTCTTCTCGGTCGCCGCAGGTGCGGGTGCCGTTGACGGCAGCGTTGACCGACCCGGATGGCGACATCACCGGTGCTCATTGGCAGTGGCAGGGACAGGCCCCGGGCACCACGGAGTGGCAACCCCTTTCGAGCCCCTCGTCTGCGGGGCTCGAGTCCCACTACACGCCGCAGGCGGCGCAGGTGGACTGGGCACTGCAAGCGGTGGTCAATCCCTATCGCGACGCGTTGGGTGCCGGCAAGCGCGCCGAGAGCATGGCGACCGGACCGGTGCAAGCGCGGGTGCCCGATGCGCCGGTGTTGCGCACTCGGGCGCTGGACG
>VXOR01000047.1 GCA_009840005.1 Gemmatimonadota bacterium | reverse complement strand
GCCAGCAGCCAGCGGTGGCAATGGAGCATTGACCTATTCCGTCCGCGGATCGTGTGCGGGCTTGACGGTGACGGCCACATCCGTCAGTGGCCAACCGAGCAAGGCCGGTCAATGTGGGATTACGTGGACGGTGCGCGACACCGATGGCGATAGTGATACCTATTCGCTGCAAATTGCCGTCGCCGCCGACACCGCGCCTTCGTTTGCTTCCTCGGGCACCACCCGCTCGGCCATCGTCGGTCAGTATTTCAGCTTTACGCGGCCTGCGGCCAGTGGTGGCAACGGCTCGTTGCGCTACTCGGTCAGCGGGTCGTGTGCGGGCTTGACGGTGACGGCCTCGTCAGCCAGTGGATCGCCTAGCTCGTCCGGTTCGTGCGTGATTAAATGGACCGTGCGCGATAGCGATGGCGATAGTGATACCTATTCGCTGCAAATTGCTGTCGCCGCTGACACCGCACCGGCGTTTGCTTCCTCGGGCACGTCCCGTTCGGCCATCGTCGGCCAGTATTTCAGCTTTACCCGCCCTGCAGCGAAAGGTGGCAACGGCTCGTTGCGTTACTCGGTCAGCGGGTCGTGTGCGGGCTTGACGGTGACAGCCTCGTCGGCCAGTGGCGCGCCGAGCAAGGCCGGTTCGTGCGTGATTAAATGGACGGTGCGCGACACCGATGGCGATAGTGATACCTATTCGCTGCAAATTGCCGTCGCCGCCGACACCGCACCGGCGTTTGCTTCCTCGGGCACCACCCGCTCGGCGACGGTCGGTTCGTATTTCAGTTTTACGCGGCCTGCGGCCAGCGGCGGCAACGGCTCGTTGCGCTACTCGGTCAGCGGGTCGTGTGCGGGCTTGACGGTGACAGCGTCGTCGGCCAGTGGCGCACCGAGTTCATCCGGCCAATGTGGGATTACCTGGACCGTGCGCGATAGCGATGGCGACACCGACACCTATTCGTTGCAACTGAACGTCCGAAACCGGCGCACTTGAATCCCGTGGGCTAGCCTTCCACCGCGAAGGCTAGCCCGCTACCGACGCGGCTCATAGCGGTCGGCGCGGCGGCGACCCAACAGCCCCGGGCACAGGCGGCGAAAATCCTCGGGCATGCGCTCGTACGTCTCTGGCCACAGAGGCTGATGGCCGCCTTCAATCCAATTGTTAAACCAAGGCGGATAATACGCGATATTCAGCCCAATCCGCACATCCTCGCTCCGATTGGCCCGGGCTTGGTGAAAAACTCCCCCGTGCCACAGCATCACAGAACCAGCGCGGCCTTCCACGGGCTTGATCAACGGACTATCAGCACCCATATCGGGTGGCGGAGCGGGCCGCCGCGACCGGTGGCTCATGGGCACGACGCCAGTCGCGCCATTGGCCTCGGTAAAATCCGTCAGCATCCAGATGCTGTTGATCATCCACGGCACATCGGGCACTTGGGCAAACGAGCCCGCAGAATCCGCGTGTAAATGCTGAGCGGGAGCCCCAGGCCAAGTCGGCTTGGAGCACGCTTCGACGACGCGGCAGCGCGGACCCAAAAAGTGCCGCGCAAGAGCCACGGTATCCGGGTGGAAGGCGCAGTTCCAAACCTCGTCGTCTTGGTTGAGCATGCCGAACAAGGTCTGATAGTACTCGTCGCCCACAATATAGTCCTCGCAGCGCGGGTCGCTGTGTAGCGCCAGACAGCGACGCCCCAACGCCAAGGCGGCCTCGCGGGGTATGCGATCCTTTAGCACGCAGTACCCATACGCGTTTAGATGCTCGACCGCGGCTTGCAACTCTTCGTTCACGTCTCTATCCCTACGTCGGCTTGAAATCGTCTCGTCATACAGCAATTTGTTTCTACTACTCTGCGTCCATCTGCGTCCATCTACGTCCATCTACGTCCATCTGCGTCCATCTGCGTCCATCTGCGTCCATCTGCGGATTCTCTAGAAAATTCACTCCACGACAAAAGTCGCCCGGATCTCTTGGCTCTCTTCGTACCCAATGCGGATCGCCTTGGCCCGCAAGGTGGTCGTCCCTGCTTCCATGCACAACGGCTCGGTGTAGAGGTGCCAGTGCGGATCGTCTTCTACGGCGTACGCCATAGAGGCACCCTGCGTGGCGCAGTGGAGTTGCACCAGCAACGGCCCCCGGAATGCACCGCCTTCCAGCGCCGGTTCAGTCCCAAGGCTGTCGGCGCAGATAGGCACGCACACTGGCGAGGCCGTCTGCGGCTGTTGGCCATTGGGATACCACTGCCGCACCATTTCGCTTTCCGCCATGCGGCCCATGTCGCCTACTTCTTCCAGCCATTCGTCCAAGGCTCCGCGCAGGCGATCCCGCTCCGACTGATACTGGGGATTGGCCGCCAAATTATCGATCTCGTGCGGATCGGCTTCGGTATCATAGAGCTCTTCGACCGGCCTCGGGTAGCGAAACATGGCCGACTGCGTCTCGTCCAACTCATCGGCCAAGTGCAAGCGCCACATCTCCTGCACAATGGGATGCCGATTGCGATAGGGGATCCACGCCAAGTAGGGGAGGTCTGGCCGGTAGTTGCGGATGTACTTAAAGCGGCGGTCGCGCACGGCCCGCACCATGTCGTACGCCTCGTCGTGCCGATCGCGACTCGCGTAGATGTACTCTCGCGGCGGTTGGGCTTGGGGTCCCAAAAACGCACGGCCCTGCATGTGGGCGGGCACGTCAATCCCCGCGAGCGAGAGCATTGTAGGGCCTAGATCAACGGTGCTTACCAAGTCCTCGCACACCTGCCCCGCTGCCATGCCGGGGCCGCGGGCGATCAGGGGCACGTGAATGCCTGAGTCATACGGCCAGCGCTTGCCGCGCGGCAGCGGGCCGTGATCGCTCCAGTGAAAGACGTACGTATTCTCGGACAAGCCGTCTTCGTCGAGTTGTTGCAGGAGTTGGGCCAGCTCTTGATCGCTGTGTGCAATATGCGTGTACATCCGCGCCATGGCTTGGCGCACTACGGGGGTATCGGGAAAATAGGGCGGCAGCGGGATGGCATCCGGGTCGAACTCCAGCTCGGGGCACTTCTCGGGCCACATGCCGCTTTCGTGGGTGCGCGTGGGATTGAAGACCGCGAAAAACGGCTGATCTGGATCGGGACGGTCGCGCCAGTGGGCATGCGGGCCGAGCGCGTCCCAAGCGGTCAGCGGGGGAGTAAACTGGTAGTCGGTCTTGGCGTTGTTGGAGCAGTAATACCCAGCCGCTCGCAGGTATTCCGTGAAGCACTTTGCGTAGTGCGGCACAACGGCCGAATAGGGCGTGGGCATCTCCGGCGTAGCGCGATTGGCGTGCGTCGTGCGCATGTGATGAGTGCCGATGGAGATCGCGTACATGCCGGTGATAATAGCCGACCGGGCCGGGGCGCAAACGCCGGCCGTGGAAAAGCAGCGCGTCCAGCGACAGCCCTCGGTGGCGAGCCGGTCCAACGTGGGCGTACACGCCACCGGGTCGCCGTAGCACCCGTACCGGGGGTTGGTATCCTCAAATGAAATCCACAGGAAATTGGGTTTGCGATTCCCAGCCATAAACTCCTTGCCTTAGTTTTTGCTAACAAAGTGATGGACCTCCCACGTCGCGCCGAAAATTGCAGCCGGACGCGGCGCACTGTCAAGCGCGCGATTCACCTACATCTCGACCGCTTGCTCGCTGGCGCAGGGTTGTTTTCGGCCTACTCGTTGTGCATAATATGCGCTGCCAATCCTCACAAACAGACGACGCTAGAATAGAAGAAATCACCATGAATGCCTATCGTCGCATAGAAGCACTGCTCAAAGAGGCCGACGTGCACATCGGCGGAGATCGGCCTTGGGATATAGCAGTCCACGACGACCGCTTTTTTGCGCACGTACTGGCCCACGGATCGCTGGGTGCCGGCGAGTCGTACATGGAGGGGTGGTGGGACTGCCCTCAGCTAGACGAACTTTGCACGCGGATATCGCACGCCCGACTGGGACTGAAGTTGCGCGGTCGGCATCTGCTTTTGCCCCATCTGAAGGCGCGGCTGCTCAACCTGCAAACGCCTACCCGCTCCTTCCAAGTCGGCCAGCGCCACTACGATATCGGCAACGACCTGTACCGGGCGATGCTCGACCAGCGCATGATCTATAGCTGCGGGTATTGGCGCAATGCCGCCAACCTAGACGAGGCGCAAGAAGCCAAGCTCGACTTGTGCTGCCGCAAGCTGGGGCTGGAGCCGGGGATGACCCTACTCGACATCGGCTGCGGCTGGGGCGGCACCCTGCGGTTTGCAGTCCAGCGCTACGGAGTCAAAGGGGTGGGCGTTACCGTCTCCAAAGAGCAGGCAAAACTGGCGGAGGAGATGTGCCAAGGGCTGCCGGTGGAGATTCGCTTGCAGGATTACCGCGACCTAGACGAGCGTTTTGACCGCATCTTGTCGATCGGCATGTTCGAGCACGTGGGCGTCAAAAACTACTCGATCTTTATGCAAACGGTCAAACGCTGCCTCGCCCCAGACGGGCGCTTTTTATTGCATACCATCGGCCGCAGCACCTCGGCCATCAAAAACGATCCGTGGATTGAGCGCTATATTTTCCCCAACTCTCTGCTGCCTTCGGCCAAGCAGATTACCACGGCCGCTGAGGGGCATTTCGTCTTAGAGGATTGGCACGCCTTCGGCCAGCATTACGACCGGACGCTGATGGCTTGGCACGCCAACTTCAACGCGGCTTGGAGCGAACTCAAGGCCCGCTACGACGAGCGCTTCTACCGGATGTGGACGTTCTACTTGCTGTCCTCGGCCGGCTCCTTCCGCGCTCGGGCGAACCAGCTTTGGCAAGTGCTCTTCTCATCTAGGGGGATTGCAGGGTCCTACGAAGTGCCGCGATAAAAAATGCCAACACAGACAAAACATTCAGGAGGTCAATCTTGTCCGAAGTGAAACATCTGTCTATAGAAACGCTAACCGCCGGGCTAGACGACATCCGTCAGTCGCCCAAAGCCGTCGGCGTCTTGGAGCTAATCGTGCGGCGGCCACAGACCGAGGCGCGGGAAGTCTTAGATGTGGGGGAACTCGATCTAGTCGAAGGGCTGGTGGGCGACAATTGGCAACAGCGCGGCAGCTCGCAAACCGCCGATGGATCGGCGCACCCAGACATGCAGCTCACGCTGACCAATGCCCGCTTGATGGCCCTAGTGGCCCAAGACAAGCGGCATTGGCCCCTAGCCGGAGATCAGCTATATATCGACTTCGACCTAAGCGTGGATAACATACCGCCCGGGACTCGTCTTTCCCTGGGGGCGGCCGTGATCCAAATCACCGAGCCGCCCCACACTGGCTGTAAAAAATACGCCGCGCGCTTTGGCTTGGACGCCCTGAAATTTATCAGTTCTCCAGCCGGCAAACAGCTTCAGTTGCGCGGCGTCAACGCCAAGGTCATTCGCCCAGGCGCAATACGGGTTGGTGACGTCGTGAAGAAATTGTGAGCTCCAGTATCAATTTGTTATTCTCCTAAAGGACGCTTGGGCGCAAAAAGGAGGAACCAACCATGGTACGGACAACATCGCTCGCCTGTGTGATCTTCGCCCTCGCCCTGTCGGCTACTCCAGCCCCAGCCCAACATTCGTTGGCACGCCAGTGGAACGAGGTCCTCTTAGAGTCCATTCGCGGCGACTTCGCTCGGCCCACGGCCAACGCCCGCAACCTCTTCCACACCAGCATAGCTCTGTACGACGCTTGGGCGGCGTACAGCGACGGTCCCGAGCAGCCCTATTTGCTGGGCAAAACCATAGGCGGCTTCACCTGCTCCTTTTCTGGCGTACCCCGCCCCGACGATGTGGAGGCCGCCCGCCGCGAAGCCATGAGCTATGCGGCCGCCCGCCTCCTGAGATACCGCTTTCGCCCTTCGCCGGGCTGGATACTGTCATTCGGCGAAGTCAACCGGCTCATACGGGAGTTGGGGTATAGTACGACCTTTCACTCCACAGACTACACCGACGGCAACCCCGCGGCCTTGGGCAACTACATCGCCCAATGCCTGATAGATTTTGGGTTGCAGGACGGTGCCAACGAGCGCAGTGTTCATTACGGCAACTACGGCAACCGCTTCTACATGCCTTTCAATCCTCCCTTAGAGCCGGTCTTGCCGGGCCACGGTGGCCTCCTTGACCCCAATTTCTGGCAACCCCTCAAACTTGAGGAGTTCATCGATCAAAGCGGCGGTGTCTTGCCCGACGCGGCCCAGCCATTTTTGCCCTCGGTCCAGAGGATTTGACTGTGTACCAACGGGACGGCCATGACTATCCCGTGTACCACGACCCCGGGCCACCACCCCACATTGATAGCCAACAGCCTAAAGCCGCCGACCGCATCGGGGAACTGAAGCTGGCTTCTGCAGAATATCAATGGGGCTTTGCTTTGGTCGCCGCTTGGGCATCCCATCTCGACCCGGCCGATGGCGTCCTCTGGGACATTTCGCCCGGCAACATTGGCAATGCTCCCGAATTGCCTCAGACGTTAGCCGAATACCAAGCATTCTACAACCTGCTTGAAGGCGGCGACGCCGGCCAAGGCCATCCGCTCAATCCCCACACCGGCCAGCCTTACGAAAAACAGTGGGTGCCGCGCGCCGATTACACCCGGGTGCTAGCCGAATTCTGGGCTGACGGCCCAGAGACCGAAACCCCGCCGGGCCATTGGTTCACCATTCTCAACTACGTCAACGATCACCCGCTCTTTGAAAAGCGCTTCAGAGGAGAGGGGCCGATCCTCGACGATCTCGAATGGGATGTCAAAGCCTACTTTGCTTTGGGGGGTGCCGTGCACGACGCCGCGGTGTCCGCTTGGGGCATCAAGGGCTGGTACGACTATGTCCGTCCTATTTCGGCCATTCGCTGGATGGCTGACCGCGGCCAGAGCAGCGACCCCGACCTGCCGCGCTACGACCCGGCTGGCCTGCCGCTCATCGATGGCTATATCGAGCTGGTCCAAGCCGACGATCCCCTCGCGGGCGAGGAGGGCGAGCACATCGACAAAATCAAGTTGAAAGCCTGGCGCGGACCGACTTACATCGCCGATCCCGACACCGATATAGCTGGCGTCGGCTGGATCTTGGCCGAGAATTGGTGGCCGTACCAACAGCCCACGTTTGTCACCCCACCCTTTGCTGGCTATATCTCAGGCCATTCCACCTTCTCGCGGGCTGCTGCCGAGGTTTTGACCCTGCTTACCGGCGATCCCTTTTTCCCGGGAGGACTAGGCGAATTTCGCGCCGAGCGCAACAGGTTTCTCGCCTTTGAGGAAGGCCCCAGCATCGATGTGGTGTTGCAATGGGCTACCTATCGCGATGCCGCGGATCAGACCAGTCTGTCGCGTATCTGGGGCGGCATCCACCCGCCAGCCGACGATATCCCTGGACGAGCCATCGGTGCCCG
The DNA here is from genome assembly GCA_009840005.1 of Gemmatimonadota bacterium. Next base: position 135,392 of record VXOR01000047.1, on the reverse strand, counting down.
CATTGGCGTGGATGCTTTTGCGCTAGCCGAAGCGCATTTCGGGCAACCTGCCACCGCCGTAGCCGAGGAATTCACCGCTGATAGGCCCACCGCGTTCGCTCTATCCCAAAACTACCCCAACCCCTTCAACAGCAGCACGGCCATTGCCTTTAACCTACCCCACCAAGAGGCCGTGGAGTTGACCGTGTACACCATCGTCGGCCAACAGGTGACCACCTTGGTTCAAGGCGTCCGCGCTACAGGACGCTATCGGATAACTTGGGATGGCCGCAGCGATGCGGGGGTCGCACTGGCCAGCGGCGTGTACCTATACCGCTTGCGGATCGGGACGCAGGTGGAGACGCGGAAAATGCTGTTGTTGCGTTGAGAGTATTCTAAAACCCGCCGCCGCCACCGCCGCCACCGCCTCGCGGCCCACCGCGCTGACGCTGCTGCTGGCGTTGCCCCTGCTGCAGATGTGCTTTTAAGGCTTCGACCTGTTCGGCGTCTAACGCCGTGGTGAGCGCGGCCATCATCTGCTCGCGCATCTTGGCTTGCTGCTCGCGCATTTTCTCGCGTAGAGCCCGAAAATCGGTCTCGCCGCCGCCGCTGCCGCTGAACATTTCCGCCATCATCTGCCGTTGCTCGACAAATAGCGGCTTAAGCACCTCCCGCAATGCGATTAGCTGCTTGTCGTTCACGTTGAACTTCTCGTCAAAGGCCAGTAGGCCAAAAACCTGCTCCGGGGTCACGCCACCGCCCATGCCGCCACGCCTACCTCCCGGCTGGGCTTCAAGCGCCACGGCGCTCGACAAACAGATAGCGACAATCCATAAGGTCATCTTGCGAATGCGCATCTCGATTCTCCTTGTAAAAGTTTTGTGGGACACTACGGCTGATTAGACACGCTATCGCCGCGATTTATTCCCGCGCTTTGGCAGCAGTTGATCCGATTGACGAAGGCGGACAACTTTCAGGTCTAGTACGTCCACTGCCGTGGCAGCGGCCGCTCGCGCTCTAGCAGCCGCTCTAGCAGCCGCTTGCGCACCGCTTGCAACCGGTCGGCGTATTCGCTTTCGCCCGCCACATCCTCGTAGGCCAGCGGGTCGCGCTCCAAGTCGAAGAGTGCCTCCGCTCCGCTGGCGTCCACCACGTAGCGCAACCCCTCCACGCGCAGCGTTTTCCAGTGTCGCTCAGGTTGAGTCATTTCCGTGATGGCGCAGCCGGGGCCAGCGCCTTCCTCGCCGCGCAAATCGGCCAAGAGAGAACTGCCTTGCAACGCATCCGGCCGCTGAATTGCGGCCGCTTCCAGCAGCGTCGGCACCACGTCTAGCGCCTCGACGACGCGGGAGCAGTGCCCACCGGCGCTTGCTCCGCCGGGCCAGCGCATCAGCAGGGGGACGCGCGAGGCCGCATCGTGCCCAGGGTAGCCCTTGCCGTAGCGCAGGTGTTCGCCGAGCCATTCGCCGTGGTCGGACGTGAAGACGACGATGGTGTTGTCCGCAAGGCCGAGCCCGTCGAGCCGGTCGAGAATGCGGCCGATGTGGTGATCGACCTCGGAGACCATCGCGTAATAGCCGTGGTGCGCAGAGCGCAATTCGTCGTCGGAAAAGTGCTGTGGGCCGCGGCGGGCGTCGAGAGCGGGAGGGAAGGGCGGCAACGTCAGAGTGGCTGGATCGTAGAGATCGAGAAATTCTTGGGGAGCCACCCACGGGTCGTGTGGCGAATAGAAGCCAGCGACGCAGAGAAAGGGGCCGTCCTTGTGGCGCGTCAAAAACTCCATGGTCTGCTCGGCGACAAACGCCGTGTGGGTCAACTCGCTGCGGCAGCGGCTGGCCAAGGCGCACTTGACAAAGCGCTTTTCTGGATGCGCGATCCCGTCGCGGACGTTCATAATCCGCTTCCACTCGATTGAACTGGGGGCCTCGCCGAGGCTGACGTGATCGAGTTGCTCAGGAGCCTGCGCCGCCACCCAAGCGCGGTAAGCGTCGTGATAAGAGCCCGGCTCGTCCGAGATTTCCAAGTGGTTGAATCCGTAGTCGGGATGGGGCTCGCGGTGGTCGCGGTTGGCGTGCGGCAAAAAGTGCAGCTTGCCAATCTGGCCGCTGCAATAGCCGTAGTTGCGCAGCAGGCGCGGCAAGGTCGGCACATCCTCGGGCACGGGCACGCCCATGTGCGAGAGCCCCAATGTGGACGGATACTGCCCGGTGAGAAAGCTCACGCGGCTGGGCATGCAGACCGGATTCTGCACAAAGCAATGGTCGAAATTTACCCCGTCAGCAGCGAGCCGGTCCAAGTGCGGCGTGCGGATTTCGGAGTTGCCGTTGACGCCGAGGGCATCCCACCGCTGCTGATCGGTGTAGAGGATGAGGATATTGGGTCGCTGCATAGTTGGCGTGAATCCCTCGTAGATGTTGTGTGGATGAGGCTATGGACTGGTCTGTGTCGGCGTCCGCTTGGCACACGCTGATTTTCGCCGCCTCTTAAAAAAGCGCTGCGGAAAATCCGGGCCGATGATTGGACTCAGCGGAAACCACAGCAGCGCGTGAACGACCTTGATTATTTTATGCAAGACGTTTTTCATGGCTTTTCTTTGTCGGTGAAGAGTTGCTCGGTTACGGCGGCCATCAGCTCTGGGCCGTCGCTCTGGCGGAAGAGGAACCGCACCTTGCCCTGCTGGTCAATCAGGTAGGTATAGGTCGAGTGATCGACTAAGTAAGCTTCCTGCTCCTCTCCAAGGCTATAGTGAGCACCATACTGACGCACCACTTGGTCGATTTCCTCCTTGTCGCCGCGCAAGCCAATCGCATCAATGGCGAAGTAGGAGAGGTATTCCGCCAGCTTTTCTTGCGTATCGCGCTTGGGATCAACGGTGACGAAGAGAGTCGTCAACTCCTGCTGGCGCTCGTCTAAGAGCTGATAGACGCGGCCCATCTTCGATAGGGTCACCGGGCAGATGTCGGGGCAATAGGTGTACCCGAAGAAGAGCATGGCGGCTTGGCCGCGCAAACTTTGCAACTCAAAGGACGCGCCATGCTGATCCACGAGCGCAAAGTCGCCGCCAATACCGCCGAAATCCTGCAAGGAGGGGACCTCCACGGGGGCGGGGGTTTCGGCAACCGGCTCCTTTTGGGCCTCTGGCTGTGCGCTGCAAGCGGCAAGCAGCGCAAAAACCGCGCAAAAAATCAGCGCGTCAATCGCTCTCATAAAGACCTTTCTTTTTCACCGGCATTTGTACGCGCCTTTCCGTTCCATCGCCAAAGCGCAACACCAACTCCACTTCATCGCCGTCCCGCAACGGCTGGCGCAACTCCATCAGCATCAGATGGGCACCGCCCGGCTTCAGCGCAACCTCTTCTCCTGCTGGAACTTGCAGCTCTGCGACTTGGCGCATCGTCATCCGGTCGTCTTTGTGTTCCATTACGTGTATCTCGGCTCGCTCGGCGGCTTCGGTTGCCACGGCGACCAACGCGACGGATTCGCCACCTCGGTTTTCAAAGACCAAATAACCGGCGGCCGGGCTGCGCGGCGGCGGCTCGCGGATCCAAGCGTCGCGCACGACGATGGGGTCGCCGGTATGCTCTTGTCCGCATCCGATGACAAAGAGCAAAAGCGCGGAGACGATTTTCACCTGAGCGTTCCTTGTTACGCTGGGGGCGGGATCAAATACTCGCCCTCGCGGATCCCATAGCCGTCGCCGAGTTTGGGATAGTCAATCCCCACCCGGCCATTCCAGTCCCAGACCACTTCGCCGTCCTTGACCGTCAGCTCGCAAAACAGCCGCTGGTGGCCGGCCAACCGGCCGTCGAATGAATCGGCGTAGCCAAAATCCCCCTCCATCAGCTTCAAGGCCGCCACATCGGCCACAGCACCCACCGACAGATGCCCCAACTCGGGGTGGCCAATCTCCCGCGCCGGGTTGATGGTTGAGGCGCGGATGACCTCGCCGAGCGGCATGCCCATCACCAGAAATTTCGACATGGTCGTCGCCATGTCGAGCATCCCCATGTTCATGCAGAGGACGTGCAGGTCGGTCGAAATCGAGTCTGGATAGAATCCCTGGGCGATGGCTGGGACCGCGTTGCGGAAACAGAAACTGCCGCCACCGTGTCCCACGTCCAAGACGACGCCCCTCGCCCGCGCCTCGTGCAGGTAGGGCAGCACCTTGCCCTCTGCGTCAAACCACGGCGTCGGGCCGCGGAAGATGTGGGTGCTTATGTCGCCCGGGCGCAGCTTTTCGCCCAAGAGCTGGTAGTAGGGCCGCTCCTTTCTGAAGTAGCCAAAGTCGATCATTACCCGCGTCGCGGCCTTTTCGGCAGCCTCGAGCGAGCGAGCGACCGAAATCCATTCGGGGCCGATGTAGTGCGCCGTCTTGATGCCTACTACTACGTCCTCGTTTTCCCGCGCCATGCCCGCCGTCTTGTCGGGATCCATGTCGTACGGATTCTGCTCGTGGTCGATTGAAGTCATCCCGGTGCCGGCGATATTGACCAGCGCGAAGAGCCGCGTCTGGCAGCGGTCGATTACCCGATAGCGAAAATCCTCAAAGTTGCGCCAGCCCGCGCTCCCGGTATCCACCAGCGTCGTCACGCCGGTGCGGAAACTAAAGCCGTCGGGCAGGATGCTGTTGTCGCCAGCCCACGTATCGCGGTGGCCGGCCGTGGCATAGGCGTGGATGTGGATATCTACCAGCCCCGGCGTCACGTAGAGTCCGCTCACGTCGATGACCTGCCCAGCGCCCTCGGTCGGCAAGTCCGCATCTACGACCGCAATCACCTTCCCTGTGATGCCAATGTCCTTGGGCGCGTCAATGCCGTTTTGGGGGTCGATCAGATGACCGCCCTTGAGTACGAGATCAAACTGCATAGTGAAACTTCTCCGAGAATTAGATGAAGAATCTAAGTACACGACAGTAGAGCGGTATGGGATGCTTCGCTCCGCTCAGCATGACAGAGTCTCATGTTGTCATGTTGAGCGGAGCGAAGCGGAGTCGAAACATCTTATTCCTCGATGCCCATGCGTAACGTTACTGTCGTGCATTAAGTGAAAAATAAAAAATAGCAAACAGCGTCGCTGTCTGCTATGCGCCCAGCAGTCCGGCTTCAGCATTCCGCAACTTCAGGCCGCTGCCTCCACATGCGACGGCAGCTTGCGCGTAAACCGCGCAAACAGTGCTTTGAGCGCCACGTCGCTGCGCGCTGCAAGGCTGGTCACGATCACGGTTGCCCACACGCTGCGCCGCGAAATTTTGACCTGCTGTCCACTCGTAAAGTCCGCGTGGGCGTGGATGCGCCGCAACGTCAGCACAGCCATGCCCAACGCCCAAAGACAGAACCGGCGAATGCCGGTTTCGCGCCCGGGGATGAGCAACGTGAATGCCAGTGCATTGCCGAGGTGCATCTGGGCCACGCCGACCAATTGGCTCAGTGCCGTGCGGAACGCGGCATCCGTCTGGCCGGCCTCGAGTGAGCGCAAGTCAAACCCGGCTTGCTGGAACACGTCGCGCGGCAGCCAACACGCACCGCGCGCCCGGTCATCCCAGATGTCCTTGAGAATGTTGGTCATCTGCAAGCCCTGGCCGAACGATACGGCGAGTTGCAACAACTTCTCGCGTTGGCGGTCGATTTCCGCCGAATAGTCACAGAACAGCTCGGTGAGCATCTCACCGACGACGCCGGCGACGTGGTAGCAATAGCGGTCGAGGTGGGGGAGGTCGTCTAGGCCTTTGAGGCCCGGGCTTTGCTGAAACTCGGCCATGCCGCGCGACATGATCCGCACACAGCGCACGAGTGCAGCGCACTGCCGCTGGGAAAACCCCTGCGTGATCCGCAGCACCCTTGGGGTGTTGGCCACGAGCTGGCGCTCGGCGAGCAGCATGCTGTCGGACAGGCGCGGCGCGAGCTGCTCGGCGAATGGAGCGGGCGGCTCCTCGCCTGCTACTACCCGGATAAATCGCTCGGAAAACTCGCGCTTTTCGCTAGCCGACAGAGCTGGCTCATCCTCGATGGTGTCGGCGATGCGGCACAGCAGGTACGCGTTGCCTACTACATCGCGCAGGCCCGACGGAAGCTGCGGAATGGTGAGCGCAAACGTGCGTGAGACATCTTGCAGGATCGCGCTCTGCCACGCTAGGTCAACGGCGTGTTCGTCAGTTGTCATGGGTAGTCAGCCCTAAAGAGTCGGTGGAGTTCGACGTGTTTTCGCATAATGCTTCTACTATTTCAGCGAGCCTGTCAATCAGGTAAACCGGTATGTGGATCACTTTTAGACCTGTAGATGTCGTGAGTTTCCCCGGCATAGCGAGATTGACGAGAACGCCCAATTTGCTTCCATGCCGCGCAGCGTATTCCGCCAGACCCCCTGTATCCCGCGGCCTTGTAACAAGGGATGCTTTGCATTCAATGGGTATGGTATCGCCCATTGTCATGCGATAAATAAAATCGACTTCGGAACTATTGACGCCTTTTTTCCAACCCGTCAAATTCTGGCCCAAGGCCACGAGTTCGGTCGCCAGCACGTTCTCTACAATACCCCCAACGGGCGTGCGCTGAGCAGCGTCGAGACTTGAGAGGATATCGATACGCGGTAGCGCAGTCAGTCGCAGATCATTGGCCAATCCCGGATCGTAAAGATAGCGTTTGGGCGCAAAGCCCTTCTGCTCTGGGCGCGTGCCCCGGGTATCGGACTTGTAGATGAGTTTCCACGACTCGAGTAGTTCCAGAAAATCTGGAACCCTTCTGTAAAGAGCTGATGTCGTCCGCACCATCTGCGTGTATTTGCTTGGGCTGCCGAGATTTGATGCCACGCCGCGCAAACATTGATCAAATAAAGATGCTTCGGTTGCCGAAAAAATTCTAGCAAAATCACTGCGATAGTCGAGATACAAATCCCGACGCAATTGCCGCCAGTTTAGCTGGTCAAAAAACGCTGACGCAACCGCCGGTAGCCCCCCCACGTCGAGATACGATTGCACGTATTTGAGAAGGCGTTCGTGTAAAAACGGTGGAGGGTCTTTGCAAGCGAGCAATTCTTCCTGTTTGCCGCAGCGCAGAAATTCCCTAAAACTGAAGGGCTGTAGCAAGAATCGCGTGACTCTTCCAACTGGAAAGCGCGTTTCCGACCCGAAGATTCGCGTCATGGAACTGCCCGTGAGAATAACCTGTGTGTGCTGCCATTTTTCTTTCATAAACCGCACAAACCCACCCAGCGCAGAACTCTCTTGCGCCTCATCAATACACAGAATGCGCTGCCCGTCGCCTTTGAACTGGTGCGTGGTCGCAAGATACGTTTCAAAATCTGCAAAATCCCGGCAAGAATTGAGCTCGTAAACCGCACGGCTGTTTTCCTCCAAATTCAAGTAGAGGATTTCGCGGTCGAGTTTCGGTCTGATGGATTCTATGAGCGTGGTCTTACCAACCTGCCGCGCACCCTCCAACAGAGCGACATTCGGATGCTCAGCGCGATGGGTCAGGTGTGCAAGCAGACGTTTTTCCAAGTCTCTTTGTATCATGCTTAATCGCTTTCTGAACGGGTGAATCTTCGCTTTTTAACAAAAATTAGCTAAAAATTGTCATGTTTTCAACGAAAATTAGCCAACCGCACTCCGCGACAACAAACATCCCCTTGTGTCGGTAGTGTAACTGAGTCGTAGCCTTTCGCTCCAATGGTGGGAGTAGTCTGAAATTTTCAAACTTGACCATTACCCTTGTGTCGGTGTTCTCTTTGCGCTATGTCTTTTGATATGCACAAAGCGTTCCAATATCGACTGAGACTCTATAACGATTAACGATTAAATACTATGGAAATAGACCTTAATCACCGATTCAAAGACGTCAACTACATCGAATCGCCCAACCAAGGCGGCCCCTTTGCCCCAGGGCTGCCCGACACCATCGTCATTCACTATACGGCCGGTGCCAACGCCGAGTCGGCCATCCACACCCTCTGCGACCGAGAGCGCAAGGTCTCGGCCCACTTGGTCGTTGGCCGCGACGGCGTTGTGACTCAGCTTTTGCCCTTTAACATCGTCGGCTGGCACGCCGGCCGCAGCCAGTGGCGAGAGCGCACGAGCTTCAACCAGTACTCCATCGGCATCGAGATCGACAACGCTGGCCAACTCTCGGAGCGGGATGGCCGCTACGAGTCGTGGTTCGGGCAGGCGTATCCAGCCGCAGAGGTCGTGCGCGGCGCACACCGCAACCAGAACCTGCCCGGTGCCCATCCACAGATCCGTCAGCCTGTTTGCTATTGGCATCGCTATGCAGAAGTGCAATTCGAAGTCGTCGAGACCATTTGCGCCGCGCTGATTGCGGCCTACGGAATACGCTACATCCTCGGTCACGAGGAGATCGCCCCCGACCGCAAGGTCGATCCCGGCCCGGCCTTTCCGCTCGACGAAATGCGCGACCGGCTCGGCGCTCGCCCCCTCGCTTAGGTTCGGGCATCTTCGGCAAGGGAGACGCGCTGCTAGCTGATTTTCCCTGTTAACCCTTTCGGTTATATTGCAATTCTGTAATGACTTGAACGATCCGAACTGCGGATCGTCTTGTTTCTACTATTCTGCGCCCATCTGCGAAGCCCCTCTAACTCGGAGACGCGAAGCCCCTTGGCAGCACCCGCCATTGATGTCCGCGAATTGAGCAAGACCTATGAGGTCCCCGTGCGCGAAGGTGGCTTGGCCGCGGCGCTCAAGAGCCTCGTGCAGCGCCAGACGCGCCACGTCGAGGCGGTTAAGCAGATCAGCTTTGCGGTCGCTCCCGGCGAGATCGTCGGATTTTTGGGGCCTAATGGCGCGGGCAAGACCACCAGCCTCAAGATGCTTTCGGGCCTCCTGCACCCCTCCGGCGGACAAGGGCGAGTCCTCGGTTTTGAACCGTTCAAACGGCAGCGCGACTTCCTCCGCCAGATCACCTTGGTGATGGGCAATCGCAACCAGCTACTGTGGGACATCCCCGTAATCGACTCCTTTGAGCGCAACCGGGCCATCTATCGCCTAGAGCGGAGCGAATACCAGCAAACGGTCGAAGAATTGACCGCGCTGCTCGACTTAGCCGCGCTACTCGACAAGCCCGTGCGCAACCTCTCCTTGGGCGAGCGCATGAAGTGCGAAATTGCCGCCGCGCTTTTGCACAAGCCGCAAGTCCTCTTCCTCGACGAGCCGACCATCGGCCTCGACGTGACCATGCAGCGGCGGATCCGCGCCTTTTTAACCGAATACAACCAGCACTACGGTGCCACCGTGCTCCTCACCAGTCACTACATGGCCGACGTCGAGGCGCTGTGTAAACGGGTGGTGGTCATCCACCACGGGCTGCTGCTGTTTGACGGCCAGCTCACCGAGCTTGTGCAGCGTTTCTCACCGCACAAGACGATCATCGTCGAACTTGAAAACGGGCACGGCGACCTCGGCAACTATGGAGAGATCGTCGCCAGTAGCGAGGGGCGCGTATCGCTGCGAGTGCCCAAGGCAGAGACCGCGCAGGTGACCGGGCGGCTCCTCAGCGAGCAACCCGTCCTCGATCTGACGGTGGAGGACCCGCCGATTGAGGACGTGATCGAAGAGGTCTTTGAACGCGCATGAAGGGGCTAGCCGACATCTACACTACGCTCTTCCGCACCGATCTGGCCGTGCAGTTCCAGTACCGGGCGGCGATGGTGATCTGGCTGATCGGACGCATCGTCGATACGCTGGTCTTCCTTTCGGTGTGGACCGCAGTGGCCCGCTCCCAAGGCGGGCAGGTGGGGGATTTCTCCAGCGGGGACTTCGCCGCCTACTACATCATCATGATGATGATGGGGCACCTGACGTTTACTTGGTTCATGTTTGAGTTTGAATATCGAGTGCGGTCGGGAGCCTTCTCGCCGCTCCTGCTCCAGCCCCTGCACCCGATCCACCGCGACATCGCCACGAATATCTCCTACAAGTTCCTGACCTTGGCAGTCATGCTGCCGACGGTGGGGCTAATGGTCTGGATCTTCGATCCGGTCTTCGACCCGCCGACTTGGGCGATTTGGGCCGCGATACCCGTCGTCCTGCTGGCGTTCCTGATGCGCTTTTTCGTCGAATGGGCACTGGCTTTAGTGGCCCTGTGGACCACGCGCACGGCCGCAGCCAACCAACTCTACTTCGCGGCCCTGCTCTTCTTTTCGGGCCAGATGGCACCGCTGTCGCTGTTGCCCGAGTGGCTCCAGACGCTGGCCGCGCTGTTGCCCTTCCGCTGGATGCTGGCTTTTCCCACCGAACTCCTGCTCGGCCGCCTCACGCCCACCGAGGTGCTCTGGGGCGCGGTCACGCAGGTGGCGTGGCTGGGGTTGAGCTGGGGAATTATGGCCGTAGTCTGGTCGCGCGGCGTGCGCAGATACTCGGCGGTCGGCTCGTGAACTACTTGCGGCTCCTGTGGGTCTTCCTGCGCGTCGGCGCGATGAACGAGCTGGCGTACCGAGCCAATTTCTGGGTGCAGCTCTTGCAGAGCTTGCTCAATTTGGGCGTCGCGCTGGCGGGTTTGGCGGTGATTTTTTCGCATACCGAAGAACTAGGCGGCTGGCAGCCGGCCGAATTGGTGGCTCTCTTGGGAGTCTTCTTCCTGATGAGCGGCCTGATTGGCGCGCTGATCCAGCCGTCAATGCAGCGCTTTATGGAGGATATCCGCCTCGGCACGCTGGACTTTACCCTCACCAAGCCGGAGGACGCACAAGTGCTAGTGAGCATCGGCGAGGTGCGGATTTGGAAGTTCTTGGACGTAGTGCAGGGGGTGGCGCTGATTGCCGTGGCCCTCATCGAAATCGGGATGCGGACGGGCCTTGCCCACGCCGCGGGATTTGCCCTGACGCTTGCGGCTGGCGCGGCAATCGTCTACAGTTTTTGGCTAGTGCTAGCAACGACTGCGTTCTGGTTTATCCGCGCGGAGAACATCCTCGTCATCTTCCAAGCCGTTTACAGCGCGGGCAAGTATCCAGTGGCCATCTATCCGCGCTGGCTCAAGCTGGCGATGACTTTTCTGGTGCCCGTGGCCTTTGCGGTGACCGTGCCTTCGGAAGCCTTGGTGGGGCGATTGTCGCCAGCGGTGTTGGGGGGCGCATTGGCGATGGCGGGGGGCATGTTGTTGGGAGCGCGGGCGTTTTGGTTGTGGGGGGTGCGGCACTATTCAGGAGCGTCTGCCTAGCGATCAGTCCATCTTGCATTTTCTAAGAAAGGGGCAATAGAAATGAGTGACGGACAAAGCGGCATGCACGTCGGAGTGCAGGGGATCGGCACTTCAAAGATGGAACTGGAGTTTCTGGTGCGACACGGGGTGACGCACATGGACGCCAGTGTTGGGGACAACGAGGTCGAGACCTTAGTGCGGCACAAGGAAGAGGCGGCTGAGTACGGGGTGAGTATGGAGGCGATCCACATCGGCGTGCCCAAAAGCATCACACTGGCGCAGGACCCGCAGCGCGACCGGGACCTCGACGAGGTCTGCCGCTGGATCGAAAACGCGGGCAAGGCCGGCTTGCGGGCATTGCTCTACAACTTCTGCATCCTGCCGCACCAGCGCACCGAGCCAACGCCTGGGCGCGGGGGCGTGACGTACAGCTCATTTGACCTCGCGAAGTTCGACAACGAAACGCTGAGCGAAGCGGGCGTGGTCAGCCGCGAAGAAGCGTTTGCGCGGGCGGCCTACTGGCTGGAGCGCGTGATTCCGGTCGCCGAGGAAAACAAGGTGCAGATGGCCTGCCATCTCAACGATCCGCCAGCTCCGGTCCTGCGTGGCGTCGAACGCTGGAACTGGCCGGTGATGGAGGGACTCAAGCGCTTTTCTGAGCTGGTTGATAGCCCGTATCACGGCTTTAACTTTTGCTGCGGCGTGGCGTCCGAGGGGTTGGAGAATCCGGCCGAGGAACTCTGCGACATCGTGCGCTATTTCGGCGAGCGCAAGAAACTCTTCAACATCCACTACCGCAACATCAAGGGCGGGCTGCACAATTTCCAAGAGGTCTGGCCCGACGAAGGCGACGTGGACATGCACGAGGTGGCGCGCACCTTGCGGGACGTAGGCTATGAGTACATGCTAATGCCCGACCACGCGCCGTCCCACCCCGACGACAAGGCTCCCGAGGGCGTGTCGGGCCGGGTGCGCCAAGCCTGGGCCTTTCAGTTCGGATACATCATCGCCATGATCCAAGCGGTGAACAAAGAGCGGTCCGGCCCCAGCATGGGGGCCGTAGCGCAAACTGCCTAGGGCAGAAACGGAAAACTGCGGCATGTCGATCCATTGGCTGAGGGCAGTACTATTGCTGGTTCTGCTCAGCTCGTTCAGCGGAGCTCAGTCCCGAGCAGAACAGGCCTTGAAGCGGGACCTGCAGGCGTTGGAGGGGGTCGTCTATATGGTGGGATTGGCCAGTGGAGCGGCCCTGCTGGTCTCGCTGGGGCTACTCGTTGCGCGGTGGCGAATGGGGACGGTGCGGGCGCGGCGCTTTGTCTTGCGCGGCGACGAGGGCCAACCAATCGCTCAATTGGTGCAAGGCCCTAATGGCGGCGAGTTGGAGCTGAGGGATGCCGCCGGTGAACTTACCGCGGTGTTGGGCAGTGGACTTAAATTGTGCGACCGATCAGGACGGGTGCGGACCGACTTGCGGCTGGAGAGCGATAAGGCCCCACTGCTGGAACTCTACGACGAGCGGGGCGAAGTGCGGGCGGGCTTTTCGCTGAGCGAGGACGGGGCCGGCAGTTTGGCCTTTTACGACGAGACCGGGCGGCCTCGCGCAGGTCTGGGAAGCGGTCACACCGGTGCAATGCGGTTGAGTTTTTTCGATAAGCAAGGACGGATGCGGCTACAAAGCGGCATCGAAGACGAAGAAACTCCCTCGTTCAAGCTCTACGATGACCAAGGCGAGATCCGCGCTACCTTGAGCGTGCGGGCCGCCGATGGCATGACCTTGCTCGAAATGCGCGACCAAGACGGCCACACGCGCACCATCGTCGGGGTCCTAGAAGAGGGAATCGCTTGGCTTGGGGTTCTCGATGAGGAACAGCGTTTCCGCGCGGGATTAGGCGCACCGACCGGCGGCAACCCGAGGCTGGACTTCTACGACGAAGACGGGGAAACGCGGGCCTCTTTGCGCATCGACAACCAAGGCCGCTTTAAGACCGATCCAGATTCTTAATTGATGTTACGCATCGTCCTGCCAGTATGCTAGCATTGGCAGGTATAGAGATGCTTCGACTCCGCTTCGCTCCGCTCAGCATGACCTAGGTAGCAAGACATCAGCACCTGTCATGCTGAGCGAAGCGAAGCATCTCATACCTAGGGCCCGTGCGTAACATCAGTTCTTAATTTTAGGAGAACGTTGTGGATATCGCGGGGAAAAGTCTGGTCGCGCTCAGAAACCACTATCGGCATTACCTCTTTGAAGAGTACCTGCCCTTTTGGGACAAGTATGGTATCGACCACGAGTTGGGCGGGTTTATCTGCGCTCTAGATCACGACGGCACGCGCGTAGAAGACAGCAAAAACATCTGGTATCAGGGGCGCGGTCTGTGGACCTACTCGTACCTGTACCAGCACTTTGGCGGGGAGGAACACTTGCAGGTGGCACGCAAGGCCCGCAACTTTCTCCTCGCGCATGGCCGAGACCAAGCCGGCGATTGGGTAACGGCGTTGGATCGGCGGGGGCGGGTCATCTCGCCGGCGACGAAGCGGGGCTACGAGGGCCTTTTCGTCGCCGAAGGGCTACAAGCCTACGCCCGGGCAACCGGCGACGCAGAGGCCCTCGAAACGGCCATCGCCAGCCTCTGGCGCTCGGTTGCTCTTTTTGACGATCCCGAGCGCTTCGCAGAGGAACGTTACATCCCGCACAACTATCCGGGGATGCGGATACTGGGCAACCACATGGTTCTCGTGTTGGTTCTGACCCAGCTACTCGAACAGGTTGCCGATCCCAAACTGGAAGCGCTCTCCGACCGAGTCGTCGATGCGATTGTCCATCGCTTCTGGCATCCCGAGTACCGCCTGATAAACGAGGCACTAGACCACGAGTACAGACGGCCCGACGATCCCAATGAGGACTTTATCTACTTGGGCCACGCCATCGAGACGCTGTGGATGCTCCTGCCCGAGGCCATGCGCCGCCGAGATCGCGCGCTCTTTGATCTGGCCGCTACGCGCTTCCGCCGCCATCTCGAAGTGGCTTGGGATGACGTTTATGGCGGGCTTTTCCGCGCGATGCACGTACACGGCACCTATACCTTCGACAAGGTGCTCTGGTTGCAGGAAGAGGCCCTGATCGGCGGTCTGATTCTGTTAGAACACGCGGGGCTGGAGTGGGCTGCGGAGTGGTTTGGGCGAGTTTTCGATTACGTAGAAGAGCGGTTTTCGCTCAAGCAGTACGGACATCCATTGTATTTGTATGGCGGGGACCGGAAGGTGAATTATATCGACCACGTCTCCCGCAAAGAGCACTACCACCATCCGCGGTGCGTGATGCGGAACTTACTGGCGTTGGAGCGAATGATCGCCCGGGATGGTGCCGTGTCGGATTTTTGGAGCGCAGAGGCGGGCTAAAGAAGCGCTCACAACTCGTCGTACCGCGGCACTTGGTCGAGGAAGCCGCGATCCGTGACATAGCAGTAATGGACCAAGCCATTGGTGACCAAAAGACAGCGAGCCTGAACCACGCGGTTGTACGCGGCGATTTGGTCGAAGGTCTCCTGACTGATGGAGACCTCCGGCTCTTTGCATTCGGCCATTAGCACAGCACGGCCCGCGCGGTCGTGGACGATCACATCGGCGCGAAACCGCTTGCCGTGGAGGTCAATGCCTTTCTCAATGGCGATCAACCCGCGCGGGTAGCCCAAGTCCGAGATTAGATATTGCACCAAGTGCTGCCGCACCCATTCCTCGGGCGTCAATCGCACGTACTTGCGGCGCAACGGGTCGAGGATCTCGCGCTTGCCTTCGACTTGACGGATGTCAAAAGCTGCGGTCGGCAGATTGAGGCGCTGCATATTATTTGAGCAATAGCATCTTGTGGACCAAGGAGGCGGTACCCTTCTGGAGGCGCGCTAAATAAACGCCGGTGGCCACAGGTTTTCCGCTGGCGTCCGTCCCATCCCATTCAACTTGGTAAACGCCCGGCCCTACATCGCCGTCGGCGAGCGTCTTCACTTTCTGGCCCTGTAAGTCGAAAATCTCCAAGCGCACCCGACCCGGCGATGCGATGCGGTAGCGGATGGTGGTGGAGCTATTGAACGGGTTGGGGTAATTCGGGTCTATGGCAAATTCTCGCGGCGCAGCGATTCGGTTGTCCTCTTCCCGCACCGCCGTAACACCTCCAGAGTACTGAGCAGCGACCAAGCGGATTTCGTCGAGGTAAAAGGTTCCGCGCAGGCTGCCGATTAAGCGCAGCGATTCAATAGGGCCATCGAGGGCCAATTCATCCAAGGCGATCTCGACAGTCTGCCATTGATTTAAGTCCAGATCAATTTGGTCAATGAGACTCAGCGGGCGGGCGGTCTCGCCGTTGACGACAAGGCCCAAGGAGGGCCGGAAGCCGCCGGTCGCCGTGCCGGGATGCAAGGCCATGTGCAGTCCGACGTAGCCGACTTGGGCGACCGGCGCACGGGGCAGGAACTCAATGGTAAAACCTCGGGCATCCACCCGCAGCGCTCGCTGGCCGGCGAACACAGTATCGGCATGGGTCGGGTCGAGTTGCGCGCTGTAGAGTGCGCCTTGCTCCCATGCAAGCTCGTCGGCAAAAAGGACTTGATCATCTCTGGGTAGCACGACGACGGAATGCACTAGCTTGGTCTCCTCGTCGCCTTGCGCGAGATGCACCACCAGCTTTTTGCGGCCATTGTGCTCACCAGCCGGGAGGTCGGCTTCAAGGCGATAGGTCTGGTCGTCTATTGCTTGCAGGGGCAGGGCCTCGGGACCATCCAACGCACTCAGGTCAGCCGTGAGCTGCGCTGGTTCTGCGCCCTCTAGCTGCCGCCGGAGGCGAATCGTCGAACGCAACGACAGCGTTGCTCCCGCGAGCAACGTGTCGGGGGGCGGATTTTCCCACAGGCCTTGGAGGGGGCTGGCCTCAATGCGGAAGATCGCCTGCGTGAAGCGGTCGCTCGTGAGATAGAGAACGCCCTGTTCATCGGTGATCAGCCCGACCGGCGTCCCCCAGAAGGAATCGCGGTTGGGGTCGGGACGGAAGCCGGTGAGAAAGTCGGCGATGCGAGCGTTGGACCCATCCGGCTCGGCAAAAAGCGCCATGACCTTGTAGCCGAGGTCGTTGCCTAGGACACCCGCGCGGAAGGCGACAAACGCGGCGTGTTTGTACTGGGGAGGGAACTGGTCGTGCTCGTAGAAATGCAGACCCATCGGTGCCAAGTGGGCGGGGACGAGAGCCGCCGGACGCTCCATGCTGGCAACCAACAGCGAGTCAGCATCGGTCAGCGGGAAGATCGCCCGCCGGTAGGCTCCAATAGAGAAATCGGTCCAGACCTGATAGGCATATGCCAAAGGCCAGCCATAGAAGCCGCCATCGCGGAGGGGGGTGATCCACTCCGGCGGCAGGTCTCGACCCTCGCGGTCGTGTCCGTTGCCAGCTCCCCACAGCTCGCCGGTGACCGGGTGCAAGTCGAGGCCGATGGCATTGCGCAACCCAGAGGCATAGATTCGCCGACCTGTGCCGTCGGTGTTTATCTGGATGACCGTGGATCGTTCTGGGTCGTCTTCGCGGCACAGGTCGCAACCCGAGCCGATGTGGAAGTAGAGCTTGTCGTTGGCTTCGTCGAAGACCAGCGTATGCGTCACGTGCTCAGAGGAGCGGCCCATAAAGCCGGGCACCTCGACGAAGACGGTGCGCTCCTCGTAGAAGCCGTCCGCGTCCCGGTCTTCAAGGCGATAGATCGCATCGTCATCGGCGACGAAGAGCGCTCCTTGGTAGAAGGCGATGCTGTGCGGCCAGTGAAAGTCGTCGGCCGCTTTGTACACGGTGTCGGCGCGGCCATCGCCGTCTTTGTCGGGCAAGGCCAACACGGTGCTTTGGCGACCGGAGGCCGGACTCCATTGGTTGCTTCCCCGAGTCTTCATGTTGGCCACATGCAAGACGCCTTGGTCGTCCCATGCCATAAAGCGGGCTTTATCTACTTGGTCGGAGAAGAGTTTGACCTTAAAGCCGGGCGGGAGGTTGAGCGTGCGGTCGGGGAGTCCCTCAACAGGAGTTGGTTCAAGGTGAAGGTCAATCTTGGGCGTTAAGCGGATCTGACCGGGAGGATACTCGGCGCAGAGGGCCGTGCTGGCGATAAGGATGAAGAACAAGTAGGCGAGCATGGAAACCTTTCTATAGACGGGTAAAACAGACGTATAGCAACCCTAAATAACTTGAACGATTAGAGATATGGATCGTCTTGTTTCTACTCTCTGCGTCTGTTTGCGTCCATCTGCGGGTCATCTTGTGGATGTAGGATTGCTATATAAGCGCTTCCCGTCGCCAGTACTGGCGACGCAATTCTGGTGGTTTGAGATCTAACGGTCGCGGCTGGCGTCTAAGAGGATTGCCGAAGAGAGAAAGTGCTTGGGGCCCGGCGGCCCTGGTGTCGGGCGCACACGGCTTTCGGCGATTATGCGCAGGCGCACAAAGCCTTGAGCATCCGACGGAATCTTCAGCATCCATTCGCAGCTCCCTGCCGGTCGAGACTCCAAGCACTCCAGCACGGCCGGCGCGGCATTCGGCTGCCACCGGCCAATCAGTTCGACCTTTTCGACCGCTTCAGTCGCTTCAAAGACAACGCGCAAAACACCGGGGCCTCCCGTCCAAGTATCGCCGATAAAATGGTCATCAGCCGAAAAATCGCCGAGGTCGAGCCAGTACCCTTGGGCGGCACACGTGCGCCCTCGGCGCAGGCCAGCGAAGATCGCCTCTGGGGTAGGTGGATGCCCCGCCTCCACGCCGACCCGGACGTGATTGAAGACGCCCAGCGGATAATCGGGCTGGTGCCATTGCTTGTGGACGTGGAAGTCGGAGTTCAACAGCAGGGAAAATGGCCGCTGGCAGGCGTACACTTGATCAAGCAAGCCGCCGATAGCTCCCCCCGGATAGGCACACGGATCCATCGCCGCGACTTTGGCGTGCGCTTGGTGTCCGTGCAAGGCTTCGATACCAACGACAAGGCCCGCCGCTTCTACGCCTCCCAACGCGCCATCAGCGGCGAGATAGCGATTGATGCTCTCCGTGGACCACTGGCCAGCAGCAGGGTGGTTGAAGAAGAGGACGGGGCGCTCCGCCGCCGGCAGCGCGTTCAAGTGATCTAACGCCGCTTCTACGCTGCTAGGAGCCGCAGCCCCCAATCGGTCGTGGGCGGCGGCGAAGGCATAGGCATTTTCGGCCTCGCGATCGCCGATCGGAAAGACGAGCCCGGCGTGGCCTCCCATCGGCGCGTTCCACTCTAGTCCGAAGAAGATGGGAAATCCCGGCAAAATGCGGCGCGCTTGCTCAATCATGCGGTGTTGCTCAAAAAAGACGGGCTTTTGCGCGTGGTTGGTCAGCGCGATAAAATCGAGTGCATCGCCTACCCCTTGCAAAAGCTCGGCGACCAAGGCGTGATCTTCGCAGTGGTTGTGCATATCGCCGCGAAGCCACCTCAGCGGCCCGCGCGTTATTTTGTCGGCCATGGGCAAAACGGACGGTTGCGTATATTCTCTATGTCGCCTATCGGCTTGAGCTTGAGAAACAAGCCTTATAGATTAAGCGAAAACTTGAACCGCGTAAAAGAGTCGCTGGCAACCTTGGCGACTGGCTTAAGGGGTAAAACAGTGTACAAATGGTCAATTCTCATCGCGCTCGCGCTTTCTGTAGCACCGGCAGCCGCCCAGATTTCGCTGTGGAAAATGGGCGGCCAAGGCTTGGCTTGGAGCCAGAATGACAGCAGCGAAGTCTTTATCGACTTCCAGACCTTTCCCGGCTCCATTGCGCCGACCTACTTCGACGGCGAGGAAAACATCCTTTCCAAGCTCCCGTTCTGGTCGCCCTTTAAGTTTCCCACCGACTTGAGCTACGAAGACGGCCTCATTCCGCGCGTCTGGCGCGCAGCCAACGGCTTCTATTGGTTCACGGCCGGAACCCTGACCACCGAGTGGGTCGATGGCGACAGCTCTTCTTACAGCCCGCCGGTAGCGCGCGGCATCAATTCGGAGTGGTACACTTTCGACGTGGGGGTTCCAGTGCCTGCCAACGTGGTCGGGTTCTACACGCCGCCGCACGGTTTTCGCGCCGACGGCACGCTGCTGCGCGACGACATCTTCAAGGCGTTTGAAGTCTCGATCGCCGAAGAGTTCGACCCGGTCCTCAACCTCGAAAACAACGACAACGACTATCACCGCCTAGAGACCTTGATCGCCGATGTGCCGCTCAATTTCGACGCCAATGTCCAGCTCGAATTTCCCAAGCAGTACGTGCGTTTCATCCGCCTGCGCCGCAACCCTTCCATCGACGACAAAGCCTTTGCTTCAGGCCAAGCCAATGTCCAGCAGGGAACCATCGGCGAGTTCGAGCTCAAGGGCGAAGGGGTGCCCAAGCGGGTGTTCTATCTCTCTAAGATCATCTCCCTCGGCCGCACGGTGAATTTCGGGCGTCTATTCTGGGACGCCACGCCCATGCGAATGGTCAAAGGGGTCCCTACTCCCGTTGACGATGCCCAAGCCCGACTTGCAATCTCCGTGCGCTCTGGCCGCGACGACGACCCCAACGTCTATCACGAGTTTACCGACACCGGAGCCGAGCGCACGGTCTCGCGTGCGCGCTTCGAGAAAGACCTCAAGCAACCAGACCAAACTACTCAAGGCCAAATCCAAGAAGGCAAGCCCGGCCTCAGGGCCTCCATCATTTACGACCAAGACAACTGGACCTTCTGGTCTTTTCCCATCGCCGAGTTCGGGCAGCCCGCCCCGCTGGAGCGCGGCAACCACATCCAAGTGAGACTCACCTTCGAGAGCAGTTCCTTCTTCGACTTCGTGCGGCTCGATTCGCTGTGGATTGAGACCGCACCGCCGTTGGCCTCGCAAGTCATCGGCGAGGTCGCCCGCTTTGACGAGCCGACGCCCGACGGCGGCCTAACCGAAGTGTACCTAGGTGAGATGACGGACTTTACCTATGATGTGCGTGCCCAGTTCGACGGGGCGACCCAGCCGGGCTTCGATACCATCCGGATCCGCACAGGCAGCCGCCCCCAGTTCAAACGACTAGAGATGGGTCAGCCACTCCAAGTCATAGAACCGACCGAGGTGATAGAGGCGGAGAGTGAGCTAGTAGTGCGCTTGCCGCAGTCGATCACGCGCAGCCGCAATGAACCCGTGCGGCTGGTCTTCGGCACCGAGGTCTTCATCTTTGCCAACACGTTCGCCGGCGAGGTGTTTGACGCGAACGAAGAGAGCCTGCCGCAGCAGATTGAGGCCGGTAACGCCTCCGACGAAATCAGTACCAACAGCTTGCGGGTGTTGGGTGGCGCACAAGATGCCGGGGCTCCCATCGAAAACCTAGCTTTTTCAAGCGAGGTATTGACCCCCAACGGCGACGGTGCCAACGATGTGCTGGCCATCAGTTATACCTTGTTTCGCCTGCCCGGCCCGGTGCCCGTGGCTCTCAACATCTACGACTTGCGCGGCATCCGGGTCGGCGGCCTCGAACTCGGAATGCAGGGGGCCGGGCCGCAAACCGTGCATTGGGATGGCCGCGACGCGAGCGGCGAGCTGTTGGTCCCAGGTCTGTATGTGATGGAGATCGCCCTCAAGTCGGAATTCAAAACCTTCCGCCACCAGCAGCCGTTGGGCTTGGCCTACTAGGCTCGACCGCGCTTGGTCCAAACGCGCCTATTCAATGCCTCCTATAGATATAAGCCGCTTGGGCGAAGACATTGTATTCGAAGAGAACCTCCGGGGGCGCACTTTTACCTTCCACTCTACTTGGGGTCTTTTCAATCCCAAACGCATTGACCCAGGGACGCGGCTGCTCATCGACCACATAAAAGCCGGACCTGCCGACTGCTGCCTCGACTTAGGGTGCGGATATGGTCCCATCGGCTTGGCATTGGGCCATATCTGCCCCGAGGGCGAGGTTCATCTGATCGACAAGGACTTCGTCGCTGTTGACTACGCGGCGCAAAACGCCGCACGCAATGGACTGACCAATTGTCGCGCCTATTTGAGCAACGCCTTCAGCCACGTGCCCGCCCACGTGAGTTTTGACACCATTGCCTCCAATTTGCCCGCGAAAACAGGCAACGAACTCCTGACGATCATCATGCAAGATGCCTGTGCCCGCCTCAAGCCGGGCGGACATCTGTGGGTCGTCACCATTGCCGGGCTAAAGGAGTATATCAAGCGCAATTTCAAGGAAGTCTTCGGCAATTACAAAAAGGTCAAACAGCGGGGGACGTACCTATTGTCTCTGGCGGTTAAAGAGTAGAGGGTCTTAAACCCGTTCTCCCGCATCTGCGTCCATCATCTGCGTCCATCTGCGGATACCTAAAGCAGCTCCTCGTTCACCTCGACGCCAAATCCCGGGCCTTCGGGCAGTACTAAGTGACCTTCCTGCGGTTGCGGCTCCCCCAGCCATAGCTTGTCGCGCACCGCGTCGCGCCGGCCCATAACCATCTCGGCTAAATTGTCGCCGTAGCCAGCCGCCAAAAGGTGCAGCCCCCAAATCTCGCCGCCCCGATGGGGCACCACGGGGATGCTGTGGGCTTGGGCGAGCTCGGCAATGCGCAACGTCGCCGTCAGACCGCCGCACCAAGTGACGTCCGGCTGCCACAAGTCCAGAGCCCGCGCACTGGCGATGTGACCGAAATCCCGCGCGGTGAATTCGTGTTCGCCGCCAGCCAACAAAATGGGGTGGATCTGCGGACGCAACGCCGCCAAGCCATCTAGGTCATCGGGCAACAGCACGTCTTCAAACCAGTATATGTTGAACGGCGCGAGTTGCTGCGCCACGGCCACGGCAAAGTCGGGCGACCACGACATGTACGCGTCAATCATCAAGAGCGCGTCTTCGCCCAAGGTCTGGCGCACCCCTTCGGCCCACTCAAGTATGCGCGCCGCATCAGCGGCTTGGCCTCCTTGCTGCGTCTGCGAAGACTTATGGGCACTAAAGCCCAAGTCCCGATACCAAGCGCAATCTGGGCCTGTGGCGTAGGCCCGCACCTCGTCCCGTTGCCGACCACCCAACAAGTCGCAGACGGACTTTCCTTCGGCCCGGCCCAAGACATCCCACAGCGCCAGATCTACGCCGCTGATGGCCATAACGGCGATCCCGCTGCGACCGTAGGGCACGCTGGCCTTGTACTGGTCGTCCCAGAGCCGAGCGATATCTTCAATGCCGTTGATGCTGCGCCCCACTAGCAACTCTCGCAAGTGGCGGTTAATCACCTCTACGGCAGCAATCCCACCGCCCCCCGCTCCCCAGCCGCTGACGCCGATATCCGTATCGATGCGCACGACCATCTGCCAGAAGTACCGACGCCAAGCCGCGGGCGCGGCGCGATAGCGGGGATAAACTGATTGCACTTCGGTTATTTTCATGCGTAACTCCTTGTGTACATTTTGTTTTTATTGCCTTCCGTTTTGGTAATCAGTCGCTTCGTGTCGTATTATTTACATATCAAACACCTTGTATTCTATATCCCCATTATAGGAACAGTCCATGTCCTTAGGACACAACCTGAAAGAGCTGCGACAGCAACAATCGCTCAATCAGCAAGACCTCTCAGATCGCTCCGGCGTCTCCCAAGCCACCATCTCTCGCATTGAAACCGGCCGCGTACGCCAGCCAGGCTCGTCGGCCCTAAAAAGTTTAGCTGACGCCCTCGGCGTCTCGGCAGACTCCCTAATGGACGATACGGCGCACTTGGCTCGAGTCCACAAAGACCGTTTGCATCAAATCGCTGAGGCCCTCAACGCCTTTGTCATCGACGAAAACGGACTCTTGCGCTTCATCAGTCAGACCTTGGCCGACCTATTGGGTTATCGCGAGGAAGAATTGCTAGCCAGAGACGGCATTGAGCTATTGTTCGCTTCCCAGTCCCATCCCAACGCCCGGCGCATGATCGCCAGTGGTTCGTCCAATGCCTATGAAGCGCTCATGGTGCGCGGTGACGGCAGCTTTCTTCCCGTCGAGATCACCAACGTCAGCATCAACCAAAGAGAGTGCTTAGCCATTGTGCGCGACATTACCGATCAGTGCTGTCAGCAAGGGGCCTTTCGCGTCTTGCAGGCAGGTTGCGACGCCGACAAGATGCGCGATCTAGGCAAGGTCGTGCGCATCCTCGGCGACGAATTAGGGGCGATGGGCGTCCAATTCGAGGCGGTTGACCTACAGGTCATAGACGAGCAGAGAAACCTCTTGGCTTGCTACCGCGCCTATTCCACAGCGCGCGGTTATCGCCCCTTACAGAGTGTGGTAAATCTCCAAGAATCCCTCGGTCGCTTTGCTTCCTTGCGGGGATTGGTTAGCTACTGGAACCGGGACAAAGCCTGGGAGCGCGAGGCCGACGAGGATTTTCGCCAGATGACCCAAGAAATTTTCTCGGACTCAATGTATCGCCCCGGACTGCTGCTCGACGTGCCCTTTGCACAGGGGATGTTAGGTCTGGGACTACCCATAGGCGGGCCTAGGCGCACCGAACAGCTAACGACCATATTGGGCGAGTTTACCCGCTCTATATCTTTAGTTGTCAAGCGGCTGTTTGAGCTTCAATCGCTGCGCGAAAAGTTGGACTCTACTGATTAGCCACTACTAACTTAACCGAACGATTTCCCGCCTCACCGAGACTTTCGCGCCCAGTAGGGGTCTGAGCTATGAACGCGCTTCTTCAGGGCTGACCTTCCGCTGGCCAGAGCGGCGCAGCACGGCCTCTTTGATGTGAGGGCGAGACTCCCCGGCTTCTTCCATGCGTCTCAAGAGCCGTTCCCGCATTACTTGGGCCACTTCTCGGTGCGACTCGAGGCCGACTAGATTGTTCAGTTCGTACGGGTCGGCCTGTAGATCGTAGAGATACTGCTCCTCGTAGAGACCGGCTCCTGCCACATCCCTGCCTTGCTCGCCGGGAGCATCCACCCCGTACTTCCACCGATGCGTGCGAACGGCCCGCCCCACTTGGGCTTCGCTGACCTGCACGAAGACCTCTGTCGGCCAATCGGCTCCGCCGCGTAAAAGCGGCATGAGCGAGCGGCCCTGCATCTGCTCGGGGACTTCCAGACCGGCCGCATCCAAAAGCGTTGGCGGCAGATCGATTAGGCTAACCAGTTCTTGCAATTGGCCGCCGCGAAAACCGGGGCCGGTCAAAACCGTCGGCACGCGAATCGAGCTTTCGTGACAAGAGCGTTTGTACTCGCTGTTGCGCGTCTTGAAATGACAGCCGTGATCCGATGTAAAGAGTACGATAGTGTCGTCGGCTAGTGCCAAGCTCTTGAGCGCGTCGTGCAGGCGGCCATAGGCTTCATCGAGCCGCTTGACCATTCCGCAATAACCGCCTAAGTGCTGGTGAGTCGAGCCGCCCAGTGCCGCTAGATCGGGTGGGACCCAGCCTCCGGTATAGACTTCCCGGTAGCCATCGGGGGGCGGATAGTCGTCCAAGTGGTTCTGGTGATGGGGTTCAATGTAGGAGACAAACAGGAAAAAGGGACGATCTTGATGCGCATCCACGTAGCGGATCGCAGCATCTGTGACCGCATCCACGCGATAACCGGGTAGGCGGACGGGTTGTTCGTCATTGTCGTAAAGAACCGTGCTATAGGCGTCGGAAGTAAATTCGAGCACATTCGACGCCAACCAGTACTGGTAGCCAAAGCGATCCGCTGTCGGCACCGGCCCCGTGGTTCCACGCTCGTGTAGATGCCACTTGCCTATATACCCAGTGTCGTAGCCTGCCGCGGCAAAGTAATGGGCGAGGGTCTGGCTGTCCGCGGGCAGGGGAATGCCGTTGCGGTAGCAGCCTGTAGTCGTGGCGTAGAGACCCGTTTGCAGACAGGAGCGCGCCGGGCCGCAGACGGGTTGGCACGTAAAGGAATGAGCCGCGTGGGTGTACTCGCGGGCCAAGCGATCGAGATTCGGCGTAAGGCCCAGCGGATTGCCGTGTAGCCCCGTTGTGTCCCAGCGCTGTTGGTCTGTAAAAAAGACTATGACGTTTGGTTTTTTGCGGTCTTCAGTCATTTTATACTGCCTCTCCCTTTTCGCCTACGGCTCAAGCGTCTGATTCGCTGCGCGTTGTAATTCTTCCACCACTTGTTCGATGTCCCCGCCTTCAATCGTCTCTATCATCGCCTCTCGAATCAAGCGCCGCACCCGTTCATACCCCGCCATCGTCGGTTCTGACTTCCCGTAGTCCAACATGCCAAACGCCACTCCGTAGTGCGGATTTTCCGCAAAATAGCCTTCTAGCTCTTGTGCCGTACTTTTGCGCACCGGAAAGTAATTGCTTGCCCGCACCCACCGCGCTTGTTGCTCCGGGGCCGTAAACCACTTGAGAAAAAGCCACGCCGCTAGCTGTTTTTCGGGCGTACCGGCACAGATCGACACGCTAGCTCCGTACACATCAACAACCGGCCGCGAGCCTGTCTGCGGCGGATGGGTTACTCCCCACTCAAAGGCCAGCCCAGAGTCCTCAATGCCACTTTTGTAAAAGGGCAGCCCAGAGGAAGAATCCTGCGAGAAGAGGATCTGACCAGTAACGAACTCGTTTACCTCGACATCCCGTTCGGCCGCGACGTCTATTGCGCCTTCCCGCGCTAGTTCCTGTAGCAGTTCCAGTACCGCTTTAACTTCGGGCGAGTCCAGCGCATAGGTGCTGCCGGTCGCGTCTACTAGGTCGCCGCCGCGACTGAAGACCATTGCGGCGAATCGGCTGGCGTCAACATCGAGCAAAAAACCCAAACTGCGCGCTGGGTTTTCGTTCTTGCTAAAGGGTTGCTCTTTGGCCCGGCGGCACATCGCGGCAAAATCGTCCCATGTCGCCGGTGGCTCGTCGTAGCCCAACTCGCGCAACCAATCAGCATTGTAGTAGAGCAGCTCCATCGAGCGATTCGGTGGGAAGCCAATCTGCACTCCGCCGAGATTGTCCTGCTCCAAAAATGCTTGGACGTAGTCGCTGCGCTCTTCGGGCGACAAGCCCCATTGGGACGAATCCATATAGGGCGTTATATCCACTATGCCGTCGGCTTGGTAGTAGGCGAGGGCTTGATTTTGGTAGGCTACTACCAAGCTGGCGGCCAGCGCACCGCTCTGGATACCCACGTTCATCTTGTTGTAGATGTCCCCATAGCGCCCCATGTACTCGCCGCGAATCTCAATTCCATAGCGGTTGGTCTGATTAAAGTCGGCAATCAACTCTTGCAGGGCATCCTCTCGCTGGCCGGTGTGTTGGTACCAAAAGACGATTTTCTGTCCTTGGGGATCGAGGGCTTCGAGATTGGTCGGCTGCTCGTCAATGGCCTCTTGCTGGCCGCTACAAGCCCACAGAAGGACACATCCAACCAACGTCATCGCACATTTTGCTTTCATCACATTATCCTTTGAGTCCAGAAATGGAAATGCCTTCGGTGAATTCTCGCTGAATGAGAAAATACGCCAAGAGAACGGGAGCCGTTGCAATAACGGCCCCAGCCATTTGCAAATGGATCTCGGTCCCAGCCTCACTGGCAAACTGCTGCAAACCCACGGCAATCGGACGCCAATCCGGTGTATTGGTCACCAGTAGCGGCCAAGCCAAGGCGTTCCAGGAACCAATAAACGTAAACATGCCGACCGTCAAAAGAGGTGCTCGGCACAAGGGGACCGCGATCTGAAACAAAAAGCGCACGTGGCCGGATCCCTCAATCCGGGCTGCATCCCACAACTCATTGGGCAAGCCGCGCATAAACTGGCGCAAGAGAAAGATGCTAAAAGCACTGGCCATAAAGGGAATGGTCAGGGCCGGCCAGCTATTGAGCCAAGCAAACGGCGTATTGTGGTGCAGCCACGTCACGACGAGAAAATTCGGCACGATGGTCACGGCCTCGGGGATCATCAGCGTAGCCAAGACGCCGGTAAACACCACATCTCGTCCGCGAAACTGCATGCGCGCCAGCGGATAGGCCGCCATCACTGAGAAAAGCAAGGTTCCGCTGACCTGGAGGACGGCGATGATCAGCGAATTCTCAAAATAGAGACCAAAATCCGCTTCTTGCCACGCTTCGATGTAATTGTCCCATTGTACGCGCTCGGGCAGCAACGCCCGCCGCAGCGACTCGCCGCGGCTCATAAAAGAGGCCAACAGCATCCACGCGAACGGAAAGCCCGCAGCCAGCCCTCCCAAGCTCAAGCCGCAGTAAATCAGCTTAGCTTTGCCGCCCCTAGTCGCCATAAAACACCCGCCTGCCGAGCACCCGGTTTTGCAGCAGCGTCAGCGCCAAAATCGCGACGAAGAGCACAAAGGCCATCGCCGAGGCATAGCCGGCGTTGTGGTACTCAAAGACCTGATCGAAAATGGCAATACTGAGCACATCGACTGAGTCGCGGGCACCCGGTGTCCGCAGGATATACACATGATTAAAAGCTTTGAAGGTCCCAATGACGGCCACCATCGACAGAAAGAACAGAGTGGGCGATACCAAGGGCAGGGTAATGTGGCGGAAGACTTGCCACTCGCCAGCGCCGTCCATCTCCGCGGCCTCGTAGTATTGCTTGGGGATCGCACTGAGACCAGCCAGTAAAATCACCGTGTCGTAGCCGACATAGACCCAAATGTTGTAGAGGATGATCGAAGTCAGAGCTAGGCTCGGGAAGACGCTATCGACCCACCCGGGGTACGCGGCAAAACCGGCCCCTTCCAGTAACAGGGCTACGACGGACTTGCTCTCGTAGAGCCAGCGCTGATTCTCTAGTCCCCAGAGGCTCCAGAAGCGGTTGGCCAGCGAGGAAGGGTGAGGACTAAAGATGGTGCGAAAAACCACGGCTGAGGCGATAATCGGCGTGATATATGGCAGAAAAAACAGCGTGCGAAACGCGCCTCTAGCCCGCGTGATCTTGAAGAGCAAATACGCCAGTCCGGTGGCCAAGCTCAGTTGGAATGGGATCGTCCCAACCGCGTAGAAAAACGTGACCTTGAAGCCGTTGTACAGCGCTGGATCGCCCGTCTCAACTAGGCCACCCAACCCCCAGACCAATCCCACCCAAAGTCCCAACAGTGCGACCGCGCCCCAAGCGATGCGGACATAAAGGGGACGCAGACCGCGCTCGGAGCTTCCCGTCGCCAGTATTGGCGACGCTAACGTGGCGCGCAGGCGATAGGCCGCCCAGACGAGACCGATCCCGGCGACGAAGGGCAACAAATACTGCGGGTCCCCCAAGGCGCGGACATAGTGGTCGAACCCAACCACCGCTTCCTTCTTGATCCGCCACCTGTGCAGGCTGACGTACAAGGCATAGCCAATAGGGAAGAGTCCAAACGCGCCCAGCACGACAAGTGCCGGTGCGAGGAGGCCCCAAGCAAGCTGTTGTTCTCGGATGCGGGTACCCATCGGCGTGAGATATTGCTGAGGGAGAAGCTAAATGCGGGGAGAATGTGGCCTCGTCCTGCTTCTCGGCAGGATTAGGCCAAAAGAAGAAGGCTCCTGAAGCGTTCCCTTCAGAAGCCGATATTGGCTGCCCCCCTAGGGCTCGAACCTAGAACCTCCTGATCCAGAGTCAGGCGCACTTCCAATTGTGCTAGGGGGCAACTAACGAAAATAATGGCGGAGAGGGAGGGATTCGAACCCTCGGTACGGGTTGCCCCGCACAACAGCTTAGCAGGCTGCCACCTTCGGCCACTCGGTCACCTCTCCGCGACCATTGCAAAATAAACTTTTGACGTGCTCCCACCGCTAATAGGGATGGGATTGTGGCGGCATCAAATGGTAAATGGCGGAGGGTGAGGGACTCGAACCCTCAAGGGCGTGAGCCCGGCGGTTTTCAAGACCGCTGCCTTACCAATTAGGTCTAACCCTCCTTTTCCCGGAGGAGAAAAATATACGTGAGGCACTATTTTAGGTCAACCCGAGGTCTGCTCATCGGTCGCGCCGTTTTCCGGACTATCCTCGTCCTCATCCTCGTCCTCGCTGACGGGTAGCGGGGCCATGTCGATAACCCGGTCGCCCTCGTCCAAATTGATCACCCGGACTCCTTGAGTATTGCGCCCAATGGTGGATATACCTTGTACGGAGATGCGGATCATAATGCCGTTCTGGGTTACCAACATGACCTCCTCTTCGCCTTCGATCTCCCTACAGGCCACTACGGGGCCGTTGCGCGGGAAGGTCTTGATGTCGATAACGCCTTGGCCGCCCCGGTGCTTGCAGGGATACTCGACCTGACTAGTGCGCTTGCCATAGCCGTTTTCGCAGATGGTTAGCAAGGTGCTGCTTTCGCGCACTACGACCATGTCCACAACCTCGTCCCCTTGGCGTAACTTAATGCCCTTAACGCCAGTAGAAACCCGGCCCATAGAGCGGACCTCGCTTTCGCTAAAGCGCATGGCTTGGCCGCTGCGCGTCAGTAGGGCAATATCCTGCTGTCCATCGGTGACCGCCGCCCCAATCAGGTCGTCGTCCTCTTGGATCTTCAGGGCGATGATCCCGTCGCGGCGAATGTTCTGGTAGGCCGAGAGCCCAGTTTTCTTGACAATGCCGTTGCGCGTAGCCGTGAACAAGTACTGATCGTCGGAGAACTCTCGGACGGGTACGATGGCGCATATTTGGTCGTCTTGTTCAAGTGGCAACAGGTTGGCTATCGACCGCCCCTGAGCTGTGCGGTCGCCTTCGGGTATGCGAAAAACCTTGAGCCAATAACACTTGCCCTTGGCCGTCAAAAACATGATATAGGAATGGGTTGACGCCACGAAAAGGTGTTCGACAAAATCCTCTTCCTTGGTCTTCATACCCGTCACCCCGCGCCCGCCGCGATTCTGTACTCGGTAGGCCCTAGGGGGTAGGCGCTTGATGTAGCCACTGCGCGAGATGGTGACGACCATGTCCTCTTCGGCAATCAAGTCCTCAATGTCGAATTCTTCGGCCGCATAGACGATCTCAGTGCGCCGCTCGTCGCCGAAGCGCTCGGCCATCTCGTCAATCTCGTCCTTGATGATCTGCATCTGCCGCTCGCGGCTGGCGAGGATGGCCCTTTTGTCCTCAATCGTCGTTACCAATTCCTTGTACTCGGCTTCAATTTTGTCGCGCTCCAAGCCCGTCAAGCGCTGCAACGGCATGCTTAGGATGGCTTGAATTTGCCGCTCGCTCAACTCGCTCAACTCGAATTGCACCTGAGCAGTCGCGCCTGTCGCCACCGGGCGGAGGCCAGCCAAGCGCTCTTGGGCATCGGCCGGACTCGACGAGCGGCGGATGGTCTCAATCACCAAGTCAATGTGATCTAAGGCGAAGCGCAGGCCCTCTAGTATATGCGCCCGCGCTTCGGCTCTCTCCAAGTCGAATTGAGTGCGGCGCACGATCACCTCGTGGCGGTGATCGATATAGTGCTGCAGCATTTGCTTGAGATTGAGCGTCTCAGGACGGCCATTGACAATGGCCAACATCATTACCCCGTAGGTAGCTTGCAACATGCTATGGGTATAGAGCTGGTTGAGCACGACCTCGGCTTGGGCTTCCCGCTTGCACTCAAATACGATGCGCAGCCCTTTGCGGCCCGATTCGTCGCGGATATTGGCAAGTCCGTCGATGGTTTTGTCGCGCACCAAGTCGGCGATTTTCTCTAACAGGCTAGCCTTGTTTACTAAAAAGGGGATTTCGGTGACGATGATGTTTTCTCGGCCGTTCTTGAGAGCCTCGATATCCGCCCGCGCTCTGATATAGATCAGTCCCCGGCCCGTTGCGTAGGCCTGCTGTACCCCGCTCATGCCGTAGATGATCCCGCCGGTGGGAAAGTCAGGGGCTTTGACGTGATCAAGCAACTCAGCAATGGAGATATCGGGATGATCGATCAGCGCCTTGAGGCCACTGGCGACTTCCCGCAGGTTGTGCGGCGGGATCTTGGTGGCCATGCCGACGGCAATACCCATGGAGCCGTTGCATATCAGGTTGGGGAACCTAGACGGCAACACCAGCGGCTCTTGCTGCGTCTCGTCGTAGTTGCTGGCGAATTCGACGGTGTTCTTGTCGAGATCCGCTAGCAACTCCATCGCCGGCCAACTCAACCTCGCCTCCGTGTAGCGCATGGCCGCCGGAGGATAGCCGTCAATAGAACCGAAGTTGCCTTGGCCTTGGACTAGCGGGTACCGCAAGCGAAAGTTTTGCGCCATATGCACTAGGGTCGGATAGACAATGTCTTCGCCGTGCGGGTGGTAGTTGCCAGAGGTGTCGCCGGCTATTTTGGCGCATTTGCGGTAGCCGCGGTTGGGAAAAAGGCTTAGGTCGTTCATCGCTACCAAGATGCGGCGCTGAGACGGCTTGAGACCGTCGCGGACATCGGGTAGGGCACGCGACCGTATGAAGCTCATGGAATAGTCGAGGAAGGAGGTTTTGAGCTCTTCCTCAATCTTGACCCGTAGGACCCGGCTTTCTTGCTGTTCGAGCATTAACTTAAATCCTAGCTTTTTAGTCTAATAGAATGCGTCCAAGTTCTTTACATCTAGCGCGTACTTCTCGATAAATTCGCGGCGCGGCTCCACCTGCTCGCCCATGAGTAGGGTAAAAAGGTGATCCGCCTCAACGGCGTAGTCGATGGCCACCTGCAGCAGCGTGCGCCGCTCGGGATCCATCGTCGTCTCCCATAGCTGTTCGGGGTTCATTTCGCCCAACCCTTTGTAGCGCTGAATAACTATGCCTCGACCATCGCCATTGCCGCCGAGTGCGGCGATGTGTCGGTCGCGCTCGGCCTGATCAAAGGCATATAGCTCCTGCTTGCCCTTCTTCACTTGAAAAAGGGGCGGCTGGGCCAGATAGAGTTTGCCTTTCTCAATCAGGTCGCGCATGTAGCGAAAGAAGAAGGTCATGATTAGCGTGCGGATGTGGCTGCCATCGACGTCGGCATCAGCCATAATAATAACCTTGCCGTAGCGCAGCTTCTCAAAGTTGTAGTCCTCGCCGAGGTTGGTGCCCAGCGCCGTTATAAGTGGCAACAACTTGTCGTTGCCCAAGACGCGGTCGATTCGCGCCTTTTCAACGTTGAGTGGCTTGCCGAACATCGGCAGCACGGCTTGGAAGCTCTGGTCGCGGGCCATCGCCGCCGAGCCGCCGGCCGAATCGCCCTCGACTAGGAAAATTTCGGTCTGCTCCGGGTCGCGGATGGAACAATCGGCCAGTTTGCCGGGCAACGCTCCGCCGTCGAGTATCCCCTTGCGCCGGGTCAGTTCGCGCGCCTTGCGTGCCGCCTCGCGAGCGCGGCCGGCCTCCACGATTTTGTCGACGATCCGCTTGGCGATGTCCGGGTTCTCTTCGAGGTATGTACTCAGTGCTTCGGAGACAAACGAATCGACGATGCCTTTGACTTCACTGTTGCCTAGCTTGCCCTTAGTCTGTCCCTCAAACTGCGGCTCGGGCACTTTGACGCTGACAACGGCAGCGATGCCCTCGCGCGTATCATCACCCGAGATGTTGAACTTGACGTTCTTGAGCAGATTATTGCGGTTCGCGTAGTTGTTGATCGTCCGAGTCAGCGCCGAGCGAAAGCCCACCAGATGAGTTCCGCCCTCGTCGGTCTTGATGTTGTTCGCATAGGTAAAAAGTGTCTCTTGGTAGCTGTCGTTATATTGCAGAGCCACCTCTACGACAACTTCGTCGCGCTCGCCCTGAAGGTAGATCGGATCTGGGTGTAACACGCTGCGGCCCTCATTGAGAAAGCGCACGAATTCTTGTACGCCGCCCTCGTAGAAATAGCGGTCGGCGTCTCCGCTGCGCTCATCCCGCACATTGATCTCCACTCCCTTGGTTAGAAAAGCCAGTTCGCGCAGTCGTACAGCAATAAACTCAAAGCTGAATTCCACGGTTTCAAATATCTCGGCGTCTGGCTTGAATTCTATGACGGTGCCGGTCTGGTCCGTGTCCCCGATGACCTCCAAGCCCGTTTCCGCTACGCCACGAGCGTAGCGCTGCAAGTGGACTTTGCCCTTTTGCCAAACTTCGACCGTGCACCACTCGGACAATGCGTTGACCACCGAAGCACCCACGCCATGTAGTCCGCCAGAGACCTGATAGGCCTTCTTATCGAACTTGCCGCCGGCGTGAAGCATGGTCATCACCACCTCGACGCCCGATTTATTTTCCTCGACGTGGAAGTCGGTCGGAATGCCCCGCCCGTTATCTTGAACGCGAGCAGTGCCTTGGGTGGTGATTGTTACGTCAATGCGCGAACAGCGGCCGGCCATGGCCTCGTCAATGCTGTTGTTGACGATTTCTTTTACCAACTCGTGTAGGCCGTTTTCGCTCGTATCGCCAATGTACATAGCCGGGCGCTTGCGCACCCCTTCAAGCCCTTTGAGAACCTGTATGGCGTCGGCTGTATATTCCTCCTCCTGCGCTACTTCTGCTTCTTCCCTAGGAAAATTTCTGGCCGGTTCCGTCATCTACTCCTCCTTTTGGTCTCCACCCTTTCAGACTGGTTTAGTAGTTTTAGCCCTTCGACGACCTTCTTGCCCAGCAAAGTGTTGATCCGCGTCGTGATGTCCCGCTGCATAAAGTTTAGCTGAGTGCGCCATACGGCAGATGGCACCGCTACTTCCAAAAATCCTTTGGACAGGCGCAATGGGCGGGTGTACTGAGCCAAGGTGGGACCTACTGCTTCTTCCCACGCCATCCGCGCCCGACATTCCACTAGCTTCTCATTGATCCCTAGCTCCTCGACTGCGGCTTCAAGCAAGCCATGCAAGCTGACTGGGGGACCAACGGGGCGGCCCTTATTTTTGGAGATCAATCGATTCAAAACGAGCTTCCTGCCTTGCGTTAGGCTCTTGAGGGGTCGTCGCGATGACCTGTTCAAATTCACCCACTATGTCCAATAGTTCTCCTATCCGACCTGAATCCAACTCTGAAAAAGCATCGTCTAAGAGCAGTACTGGCTGCTGACCCGTTTGCTCTTCCATGTAATGGGCCTCGGCCAGCTTCCACGATATGAGTATGGTTCTTAGTTGGCCCTCAGAGGCATAGAGTTCGGCCGGTTCTCCGTTCAATATGAACTTCAAATCATCGCGGTGTGGTCCACACAGCGTATAGCCTGTTTGGGTCTCCTGTTCCCTGCGGCGACTGAGTGCCTCGCGCAACTCGGCTCTAAGGGCCTCCAAGTCCTGTTCCTTGGTACCTTGATAGACAGTAGCTGCCTCTTCATCAGCCAAGGCGAAGCGGCCGTAATAGCGGAGAAAGGGCGCTCTCAATCTATTCAGCGCCTCTAGGCGATACAGGCGAAGTTGGGCACCCAAATCCACTAGCTGTGCATCCCATGGTTCCACCGCCCGACTGTCGACAAGCCCATGCCCTGACTTCTTTGCGGTACGCAACAAGTGGTTTCGCTGGGCTAACACGCGGTAATAGCGCTGCATGTAGCGCAAGTACGCTGCGCTAGACTGAGCGACAAGTATGTCGAGGAGCCGCCTTCGCTGGGCTGGGAAGCGCAACACCAGCGATACGTCTTCAGGAGAGAAGTGAACGGTGCGGAAGGTGCCCAGCAGTTCCGAGACTCGAGGCAAGGGAGTGGCATCGACAAATACCTTCTTACCTTCCTTTTTGCTGTAAAAGACGCGTACTTGCTGGTCGTGGCGACCATCACCACACAAGGATCGAATATCAAAGAAGTCTTCGCCGTGCGGCACGACGTGTTGATCCTTAGCCCCGCGCACTGACTTACCGATAGACAAGTAGGAAATCGCTTCTAGAATATTGCTTTTACCGCGACCGTTTGGGCCAAAAATCAGCACGTGATCTGCTGCAAATCCCAAGTGAATCGCGGCAAAATTGCGGAAGGGTCTCAGCGTTAATTCACGGATCCGCACTATTCCCGCTTACCTCATCCTGTTGGCCGCAAGGGCATTAGCAAGCAGAAGTAATCCTCACCTTCCTTTTGTTCTACCGGCCGCAACAAGGCTGCAGTGACGTGGTCGTTGAGCTGGAAACAGACCTCGGACGCGTCCATTCTGCGCAGGATCTCCATCAGATATTGGGCATTGTAGCCAACTTCTAGCTCTTCAGAGGCGTATTGGGCCGGTACGCTTTCCCTCGCTTCGCCACCGATTTCGGGGCTGGCGGCCGACAACTCAACCTGACCACTGTTCAACTTAAAACGCACTTGGCGCGTATAAGAACTGGAAAGGATGGATACCCGGCGTACGGCCGGCAGCAGATCTTCGCTAGCTATTCTTAGCTCTTTTGTGTTGCTTTGCGGAATGACTTGGGCATAGTTGACATACGGTCCTTCAATCAGACGCGACAGCAAATGCGTATGTCCCATATCAAACAGGATCTGGGTCTCGCCCAGCGTGACATTGACCGGCTCTTTATGGCTACCCAGCAATTTGACGATCTGGTTTAACGCTTGGGGAGGGACGATGACCGCAGTCTCTTGGTCGTCCTGTACCTGATTCTGCAGATCTATGGCTTTTCTGTAACAAGCCAAACGCGACCCATCGGTAGCCACCATCTCCATTCCCTGCGCATCGATGCGCCAGAGCACCCCATTGAACACGGGACGCGTATCATCGCCGGAGACGGCAAAGACCGTCTTGTTGATCATGTCTGATAGAACATTGGTCTCGCCTTCGTCTCCTCCCAGACTCAGGATCACGCCGTCGAGGGCTGTCGGCATAGGGGGAAACTCGTCGGCCTCTATTCCCGACAGGCTATACGCTCCTTCGCTGCTTTCGGCCTCCCCAAGCCGCCCTGAGAGCTTGAGGCGCTCGTCCTGCACCTCAATACTCACTTCCGCCTCGGGCCATTCTCGGGTGATTTCTGCCAGCTTGCGCGCCGAAACAGTCGTCCTTCCATTCTCCTCTACTATAGCAGGGACTTGAGTCCGGATGGACAAATCTAAATCCGTCGCCGATAGAGATAGGATCTTCTCATCGGCCTCAAGCAGGATATTAGCCAACACCGGTAGGGAGGGTTTTGCCGACACGGCTTCTAATACAGTATCAATGCCCCGCCATAATTCACTGCGATCTACTCTTAGCTTCATAGTGCTTCTCGGATAATCCTTCTGAGTAAAATTGCCTGTTTGAATACTAAATTAAGCTTTTATGCCTACTTACGTCAAGTTCTATATATATAGTGTCTCATTTTTTAATAGAAGTGAACACATGAGTATGTGTGTATAAAAATAAAAAAGGGTGTGTATAATCAGAAAGCACAATCCACATCCCTACTTCTAATAGAACTACACTTTTTTGTGTTCTTTTACTTTTTTTAGTTATAGTTGTACTGTGGATATGTGGATAACTGTCTTAAAAGATTATATACAAGAAACAAAATATGTTGTTAATAAGATACTTATGTGATCAAGTTGATAACTTGGTAACTGGAGCTTGTCTGTGGATTGTGGAGTGGAAAACTTTAGTTTTTCACACGCAAGAGGTCAAAAACGACGGTTTTCTTTTTACGATAGACTTATCCACACCTAATCAATACCTAGGCGGGGATAGATGTTAATAGTTTTCCACTGCCAAATAGGCACTATAGTAGTGGAAAATACAGACAGAGAGGACTAAAGAGATGGGGGCTAGCGGCTTTGCCGACGGACGATATCCGACAAATCTTCGACCAGTCTAGCAAAGGAGGAATCGTTTTTATACCGTTTCTCAACAGTGTTTACAGCGTGAATAACCGTGCTGTGATCGCGGTTGCCAAAGTGCAAGCCGATGGTAGTGAAGTGACTGCCGATGAGAGTCCTGATTAAGAACATGGCAATGTGCCGTGCCGTTGCCACATCTTGCTTGCGTCCTTTTCCGATGAGTTGCTCGCGAGTCAAATTAAAGTGGTCGGCGACATGCTGTTGGATCGCCTCAATGCTCACTTCCGACGGGCTGGGACCCTGTTCCTGTATAATATGCTGGGCCGCCTCTAGGTCGAGTTCCTTTTTATGGATTGAGCAGTAGGCCATCAGGCTAATCAACGTCCCTTCGAGTTCGCGGACATTCGATCGGATGTGGTTGCCCAGCAGAGCGGCCACATCATCGGAAATCCGCAGGCCGTTGCGCTCGGCCTTTTTGTGCAGGATGGCAATCCGGGTCTCGAGCTCGGGGGCATCTATGGCGGTGGCCAGTCCCCAGATGAAGCGGGACTTTAGTCTTTCTTCTAATCCATCTAGATGGCCGGGAGGACTGTCGCTGGTCATGACAATCTGCTTCTCGGACTGGTGTAAGGCATTAAAAGTGTGAAAGAACTCATTTTGGGTCTGTTCGCCGCGGATCAAAAACTGGATGTCGTCAACGAGGAGAATGTCCGCGCTACGATAGAAACTCTGAAATTCACCGATGGACTTGCGGTCTTGAAGCGATTGGATGAAATCCCTCATAAACTTTTCCGAGGGAACGTAAACGATCTTTTCGGCGAGGTTGTGGTTATAGGCGTGATGCCCAATCGCTTGCAGCAGATGTGTTTTACCCAGTCCTACGCCTCCATAGATCACCAAAGGATTAAACTCCGTCTTACCTGGGGCATTGGCTACGGCTAAGGCCGTTGCATGGGCAAATCGATTGCTATCGCCAATGATGAATTCTTCAAAGGTATAGCGCTTGTTCAGCGATTGGGTAGGAGTTGCTTCTATTTCTTCTTGTTCATCTTCTGCGAGGTCTCCTTCGTTTGCAGGTACCCCTTGCTCAACAGGTACCCCTTGATCGCCAACAGATTGGGGGGCTTGTGCAACCACAAAGGAGATATTGGGAGTCAGTGCCGTCTCTTCCCACACTACGGATTGGATCATCGGCAAGTAGTGCTCTTCTATCCAAGCGGCAGAAAATGCGCTGGGAACTTGGATGACCAATAAGTCTTGGTCGAAGTGGCTTACTGAAGTTTGCTTAAACCAATTAGTAAAACTCTGGGGACGAACTTGACGCTCTATGTTGAGCAGACATTGGGCCCAAAGTTCTTGGGGATTTTGTATTTCCATTTATTGAAGCGAAGATCGCAGTTTTTAAGGGAGATTTTCAACCTATGAAGAAGGCATACTTCAGTCAAGAGTTTCCCTCGAAGTTTCATTGCATTCGTTAGCGTTCAAAGAGTTGAAAGTATTGACACTTAGCAGAATAGCCACTAAATTGAGACGTTTCTGCGTATGCTGCACATAAACGCGAGGTGAGAATTTTATTTTGAAACGCACATTTCAGCCTAGCAACAGACGCCGCCGCAACAAGCATGGTTTTCGCAAGCGCATGAGCACGCCGGCCGGTCGCAATATCATCAATCGTCGTCGTAGAAAGGGCCGCAAGCAGCTAGCCGTCTAGCACTTGATGGATTGGGTTAGAGGCCGCTGTTTTTGGATCCGCTGCGGTCGAGAAGATCACGGTCAAATTTTTGTCGTCCGACGCAAACTGGGCAATGCTGTAAAGCGCAATCGGCTCAAGCGACGCCTGCGCAGCATTTGCCGCAGTCGCCCGTACTTTCCTTGTGATCTAGTCGTTTTCTGCCAACCGTCAGCCATCGAAGCTCCCTTTGCTGATTTGGAAAGGGAACTGGACTCCTTGGTGGCCAAACTACCTATTTTTCTTGCCCCACAATGAAGCAAATCGCCATTTTCGTCGTCCGCGCCTACCGTCTCCTCCTGTCTCCATATCTTCCCCCGTCCTGTCGTTATCTACCTACTTGTTCCCAATATGCTGAAGAAGCACTAGATAAGTACGGACTATTCAAAGGGGGAATGCTTGCGCTAAAGCGGATTGGTCGATGCCATCCTTGGGGAGGGCATGGATGCGATCCTTTGCGCTAGATATGCTTATAACGCGTTGTTTATAAAAGGGTAAGTAAACTATGGAAGATAAGCGGACTCTGTTGGCCTTTCTCTTTATCGGCCTGATTTTCCTCTTGCTTCCCTATTATAATGAATGGTTTGGGCTAAATCCCAAGCCCCGGCCTCCGTCGCAGGAAGCTGTGCCGCAAGAATCGGTGCCTGAAGTGGCCCCTGCTGCTGACGAGCAATCTGAGGCCGAGCGCGTACGAGATCCCGAGTCTGCGGAACAACTCCATTCAGAAGAGCCATCACCCGTTCAGTCTCAGGCCATTGAAAGAGTCGAATCGGTCGAAAATCCGTCCTTTATATCAGAAGACAGAGCGGACACAATTGTAGCACAAACGCCGCTTCAGAGATTTGTTGTCTCTACAAAAGGCGGTACTATTACATCATGTAAACTATTAAAATACAGGTACGTAGATGGAAGTATTATCGAACTACTGCCTCCAACCGGCCGCGGCTTGGGAATTCATCTACAAAGAGCGAACTACAGGGAGGATATCTCCTCGGCGGAGTTTGTCGCCAACCAATCGAGTTTGCAGGTTGGACCAGGGGAAGAGCAATCCCTAATCATGGTAGCCCAAC
Source organism: Gemmatimonadota bacterium (assembly GCA_009840005.1). Next base: position 95,915 of record VXOR01000047.1, on the reverse strand, counting down.
TCGATGGCGGCAGAAGCTTGGAAAAGGTCTTGACCTTTAATGGGGACCGCTATGGATTCGATCTCCAGGTGCGCTACGAAGGGTTTGACGACGATACCGAAGCCATACTCACTTGGAAAAACGGCATAGCGTTTACCGAGCGTGAGCCGGAAATTGACTTACCTGAAATGCGGGCTTTTGCCTATATCAACGAAGAACGGGTCGAACTCAAGGTGGATGATGGGGAATCGGACGAATTAGAGGACAAAGGGTTGCTAAAATGGGCGGGTATTCGCAACAAGTACTTCTTGATTTCCTACATCCCCGTCGATAGAGAGCAGCGTTCCCGCGTCGTCCTACAGGGCGATTATCAAGGGTCTCAATTGCTGCCCGACTATTCTTTTCAGGTAGGTCGCCGGCTCGAACGATCTGGCTCTTGGCACAACACGATTTATCTGGGCCCACTCAACTACGACGAGCTTGTCGGCTATGAGGCCGAACTAGAGCAGGCCATTGATTTCGGCTGGCCGATCGTAAGTCAGATAAGCCGCTTTCTACTCATTCTATTTATCGCCACCCATCAATATATCCCCAACTATGGTTGGATCATCGTCCTTTTCGCCGTTGTCATCAAGATTATCGTCTATCCGCTTACTCACAAAACGTATGAGTCCGCGGCGAAAATGCAGGAACTTCAGCCGAAAATTACGGCCCTACGCGAAAAGTACAAGAACGACAATCAACGCCTGAGCCGAGAGACTATGAAGCTCTATAAGGAAGAAGGCGTCAATCCTCTTAGCGGGTGTCTGCCTCTCTTGTTGCAGATGCCCATTTTCATTGCGCTCTACAATCTTTTTGGCAAAACAATCGAATTGCGCCAAGCCCCCTTTGTCCTCTGGATACAAGATCTTTCCCTTCCTGACGAGTTGCTTATCGGCGGTTTCGGGCTTCATGTTCTGCCCTTGTTAATGGCGGTCTCCATGCTCATCCAACAGAAAATGACTATGAAGGATCCCAAGCAGGCTGTTCTGGTTTACATGATGCCAGTTGTGATGATCTTTATCTTTTGGAGCATGTCATCGGGATTAGTGCTCTACTGGACCATCTTCAATGTCTTGACCATCGGCCAGCAGCTATTGGTCAATCATTTTAAGAAGAAAGCCGCTCCTTCCAGCACTTGAAATTCTAGCCGGGTCTCGATTCCTTGATACAGCCGGATACTGTTGTCGCTATCTCTACACCGCGAGGGGAGGGGGGGATCGGGATAGTGCGTTTGAGCGGGCCTGCCGCCCTATCGATTAGCCAGCAGATTTTTCGCTCCCGTCCACCGCTCGGCAAGCGAGTCCGATACGTCGAATACGGACGCATATGGGCTAATGGCCGAGCAATCGACACAGGCGTCGCTTGGGTTTTTGCAGCTCCTCATTCTTATACTGGTGAAGATACCGTCGAGATTAGCTGCCACGGCAGCATGGTCGTATTAGAGTCCGTCGTCGAGGAAGCGCTTCGCTTAGGGGCCGTCGCCGCCGAACCAGGAGAGTTTACTCGTCGAGCTTTTCTCAATGGCCGATTGGACTTATTAGAAGCTGAGGCTGTAATCGAGCTCATCCAAGCCAGTTCTAAAGCGCATCTCGACAATGCCTATGGCTTGGCCAGTGGCCGTCTGTCTAAGATGGTGAGAGAACTTAAGAATCAGTTGGTCAAGATGCTATCACTGCTCGAGATCGGGCTCGATTTCTCCGACGAAGACATCGATAGTATTGGGCGTCAAGAAATACAGACCGCGCTGCGCGAAGTAGTTGAGTCCTCTTTGCGGCTCGCTGAAACATTCGAGGGAACAAGGCGGCGCCAAGAAGGATATTTAGTAGTGCTCGTCGGGCGTCCCAACGTAGGTAAGTCCACGTTGCTCAACGTGTTGCTCGGCGAAGACCGGGCCATAGTAACTCCCTTACCAGGAACGACGCGAGACTTAGTAGAAGGCCGGACTACGTGGGCAGGAGAGACGATACGGCTAGTCGATACGGCTGGGATCAGGCAAAGCCATAACCTGATCGAAAAAGAGGGCATTGAACGAGCGTCGCAGGCGATTGGGGAAGCGGATGTAGTTTTAGCGGTATTTGACAGTTCGACTGGGTCGCATGAGGACGATATGGCTGTGTTGGACCTGCTCTCGCCGGAGAAGAAGCCAATCGGTGTCTTCAATAAAATTGATTTGCCGGGTACTAGCACCCGATCTAAGATTGAAGCACGGGTCTCGGTATCCGTTGAAATATCAGCACTTAGGGAATTAGGTATTGAGAAATTAAAGAGAGAAGTGACGGCCCAATTGCCCCATAGGGCGGAAGTAGATGGGATCGGAATCACTCGCCAGCGCCATCAAGATTGCCTACTGCGGGTAGCTAAATCTGGCGCTGGCGCAGAGGAGCTTCTGAAGTCCAGTCAACCCGATGAGTGCGTCGTTGCCGAACTTCAGGACGCATTGAATGCCTTGGGTGAGATGCTGGGAGAGACCATAGAAGAGGAAGTTCTCGATTCCATCTTTTCTCAGTTTTGCATCGGCAAGTAATGTTTCACGTGGAACAATTGAGCTGGTTGTACGGCTTGGAAGAGTTGGTAAGAAGTTTAATGTTTCACGTGGAACATGTCTAGATATGATAATCGAACTGCCGTCTGAGATACGCGAGGATTTCGATCAGTTAAAAAGACAAGGAATTATCTCTTGTTCTCTTGAGGATATCTCGCCCAAGCTAGAGATATATCTGTATCTCCTGAGCCAGTGGTCGAGAAGAATCAATCTGGTCTCGCGACGAGATTGGTCCGTCGTAGCAACTAAGCACTTGAGGCAGGCGTTGACTATGGTTCCGGTCGTAGCAAGTCTCCCGCATCGGCTAGTTATGGATCTGGGATCAGGAGCTGGATTCCCGGCTATTCCTCTGAAGATCGCTCTTCCCGACACCTATTTTATTCTCGTCGAAAGTAGGCGGAAGCGGGCGCATTTCCTCAAAGAAGTTGTAAGGTCGGTGGGGCTTGATCGAATAGAGGTTGCAAACGAACGGATAGAGAGTTTGAGTCCAGTGGGCGCGGATTTGGTGACGTCGAGAGCCGTGGCTTCTCCTGATAAGCTGCTTGCTTTAGTACAAAGACATTTATCTCCTCATGGCTGGATTCTTTCAACGCTTGGAAAAGATGCCGCTCATTCGGAGTTGCTGGCATGGCGGGCCGATCAGGCGGGGAGTGCATTGGGGCTATTCTACTAATTGCTCTTGTCGGGCGTTCCGAGTGTGGTTTTACACATACTTATCCACACCCAAAATTAAAAGAGTTGTGAGATTTAGGCCCTTTGAGGGACGTATATGTCTAATTTTATCTAATAGATAGGCCATAATTTAGCGAAGTACTGAGTAGAGCCGATGAGGTTTGATGTGGAAAACTTGTTCTTAAGAAAGTGGAAAACTCGGCGGTAAATCTTTTGGAGTAAAAGCAAAAAACAAGTATATTTTTAATGTAGTTTCCGAGGGCAAGGGTTCTCAATGGCCACTCTCAAGCGTCGGCGAAATAGGTTCTTTTTTGCTAGATAAATATCTGAAAAAGTGGTGTCTGGTCATCCTTAGGCCGTTGGCGCGTTTATTTATTCGATTGGGCTTCAGACCCGATTGGCTGACGCTGATGGGGCTAGTTATGAACGTGGGGGCAACTGCGGCGTTTGCCAAGGGCTATTTGCAATGGGGGGCTCTCATCATGATTGTGGCGGGCCTCTGCGATATCTTGGATGGACAAGTTGCAAGAGAGGGCCACAAGGAGACCAAGTTCGGAGCCTTATTAGATTCGACGACAGATCGCTACTCTGAGATATTTATTTATTTTGGAATCGGCGCGTATTTGATTGGCCGCGATGAGTGGATCCCCTCGGGGATCCTCTTTTTTGCAATTACTGGTTCGCTGATGGTTAGTTATGTAAGGGCTCGTGCAGAGGGGCTGGGCGAGGATTGCAAGGTGGGCTTCATGCAGCGCCCAGAACGTCTAACGGCCTTGGCCGTGGGGAGCCTGATAGGCCATCAAGGTTTGGTTTTCGTGCTGGTTCTATTGGCCGTTACGACCAACTATACGGTTGTTGAGCGACTCGCTCATATTCGCAACAGGCTGAAATCAGGTCCCAATTCGCCCGCCTCTGTCCAGCAGTCCTAATAAGCGTCTCCTTGCCGTCGTGTCTCGGGGTCATTTCATCGCGTTTGAAGGAGTCGATGGCAGTGGGACTACAACCCAATCTCGCCTGCTAGCGTCGCATTTAAGAGAAGCAGGTCTTCCGGTTACACTGACCAGAGAGCCAGGCGGGACGCCGGTCGCAGAGAAGATTCGCCAGCTTGTTCTCGATCCAAGCCTTGAGGGGGTATCCCCGACAGCGGAACTGTTCCTCTATGCAGCCAGTCGTTCACAGCACGTAGAAGAGGTGATCGCACCGTCGCTCAACCGGGGAGATGTGGTTATTTGCGACCGCTATATTGCCTCATCAATAGCGTATCAGGGGTATGGGCGCGGTTTGGACTTAGAAGTGATCGAACGAGTCAATCGGCTGGCTGTGGGGGAGTGTTTACCGGACGCGACAATATATCTGCACTTGCCCGTAGAAGTGGCTTGGGCTCGCCTTAGACAGCGGGACGTCGCGGATCGGTTGGAGCAAACAGGAATGGCTCTACAAGAGAAGGTTTCCCGAGGCTACCAACAGATAGCCCAAAAAGATCCAACTGGCTTGGTTTTTGACGCCCAGCTCGAAATAGATCAACTAGCCGAAAGAATTCAGGACGCGTTGCGTCGGCAGTGGTCGTGGTTTCCCGAGGAGAAAAAGTAATTATGCGACACCTTTTAATGGGATTGATTTTTTTCTTTGCAAGTGCGAACGCAATCCAAGCTGCACCTACGGAAGATCCGTATGCGGAGGTAAATGCCAGTTGGGAGCGTTTCGGGGCCGTGTATTCGCGCATTCTGGAAAACTATTACGCTCGTCTGGACCAAGGGGAGGTTATGAGCGCAGCCATCAAGGGCATGCTCGGCCAACTGGATCCATACAGCGAGTATTACGACGAGGAAGGTTTGCGTCAGTTGCGCCAAGACACGACAGGCAAGTTCGCGGGATTGGGGATTACGGTTGCCATAAAAGATCGCTTTCCCGTGGTAATTTCCCCTATTGAAGATACTCCGGCCTTTCGGGCGGGGCTGAGGCCAGGCGACTTGATTGTCGCTGTGGAGGGCAAAAGTACCTTGGATATGCAGCTTGAATCTGTGGTCAATGCGCTGCGCGGAGAACCTGGCACAAAGGTCGCAATCTCGGTCGCTTCCCACTTGGGAGCCACGCCGCGCGAAGTTGAAATTCAACGGGAAATAATCACGATCAAAAGCGTTGTGCTAGTAGAGGAACTCCAAGGAAAAATCGGTTATATAAGTATGCGCCAGACGCGTTTTTCCGAGCATACCTCCAGCGAAGTAGAAGAGGCGCTAAAAAGCCTCCCCCGGGTTGAAGGGCTAATTTTAGACTTGCGGGGAAATCCCGGAGGCTTGTTTAGTCAAGCCACCCAAGTTGCCGATTTGTTTTTGCCCCAAGGAGTGCCGATCGTTTCGATTAGGGAACGCGACCGGAGGAGAGAAGAAGTCAAGTATTCCCACCGTCATTCTATTGCGCACAATGTGCCCTTGGTAGTTCTGATTGATGAGGGGAGCGCCAGTGCGTCCGAAATCGTTGCTGGAGCCATCCAAGACAACGATCGAGGCGTGGTTGTCGGAGCGGCATCATTTGGCAAAGGTTCGGTGCAGACCATTTTCGACCTACGTGAACGCGAAGAGGAGGCTAGTGCCTTAAAGCTGACGACGGCACTCTACTACGCGCCCAGTGGGCGTAGCATTCACCGCGAACAGGACATCGCCAAGCCCGTACATAGCGTTCTGTTCGGCGATAGGGAATTGCCACATCAGTTGGTGATGGACCTTATTTTGCGTTCAGAGAATAGGGCTAAGGCCCTTTCTGCTCTCCAGTCTCATTTTGATATGGATTCTGAGTCCGCAGAGAGCCTGCTTCTGATCCGTTTGGGCGATTTAGTGGGTAAATCCAAGATGGGGGCGGCTGGATTACCGGATAGTATGGGAAACCAAACCTATTATACCCAGCGAGGTCGCAAGGTCTTCGGCGGCGGCGGTATTAGGCCAGATATCAGTGTTGAGTCGGAACCGTTTCCCCCCTATGTACAAGAGTTAGTGCGTCGTCGGCTGTTCTTCGACTTTGTCATAGATTATGTCTCGGCCGACTCGTCTTGGGCCGAGGAACACCCAGACCTGACTGTCAGCGATGAGATGGTCGCGGGCTTTATGGAGTTCGTCCTCACTAAGGACATAAGTCTAGACCAAGGCAAAAAAGGATTGAATCAAATAGCAGACCTTGAGGATTTGGCGGAGAAAATGGATTGGGGTGAGGCCGTACAGGAGTCGATCCAACAGCTAAGAGCAGCGGTGAAGCAGGAGTGGGAGCTGCGGTATAGCAGCGAGTTGGAACCTTACATAAAGAGTGCTTTACGTCGAGAACTAATTTTGCGCTTCAGGGGGAGAAAGGCCCAACTGCTTGAAGGATTGCAGGAGGATGTGCAGCTAGCCAAGGCCATAGAGGTGCTCGCAGACCAAGACCAGTATCTGGGGGTATTGGCCGCGGAGGAAGCCAGGTGAACGGCGATAAGCAGGGCTTTGAAATCGCCGATACTATATACTAACTATTATGACTACTAAGCGTGAGGACAGATCGTGCAAACAGAAATTTTTATCAACCAAGGCATTCACGAATCCCGTATTGCCATCTTGGAAGACGGGCGTCTAGCTGAAGTCTGGATCGAAAGACCCGAAAACGAGCGGACGGTAGGGGATATACACAAAGGGATTGTAACGGCCGTTTTGCCTGGGTTACAGGCCGCCTTTGTCGAGATAGGCCATGACCGCACCGCGTTCCTCCAAGTGCGCGATATGGTAGAAGCGGATAGAGGAGAGACCGATGGGGCGCGCAACGGGCACCGCACTCGCCATCGCGGTTATCCTAGTATCCAAAACCTGATCAAGAAGGGCGAACAGGTGCTGGTGCAAATCACCAAAGAGCCTATCGGCACCAAAGGTGCCCGTGTGACGACTCAGCTATCGCTTCCGGGTCGTTTTATGGTGCTGGTTCCGGGCGACAACTGGGTTGGTGTCTCCCGCAAGATCATCAGTCGGAACGAACGCAAAAGACTGAGAGATCTGGTATTTAAGATCAAACCCGAGGGCTACTCGGTAATCGTGCGCACCGAAGGACAGGGGCAGAGTGATCGCGAGTTCAAACGCGATATGAAGCAGCTAGTGAAAAACCACGAGCGTCTGATCAAGACGAGCAGAAAGGTCGAGGCACCCGCCTTGGTGTACAAGGAAATGGGCATGACCTCCAGCATAATACGCGACCTGTTCACCGACAATGTGGAACGACTAGTCGTCGATAGCAAAGAGCTGTACAAGGAGATCACGGCTTATTTGCGCCAAGTTTCGCCTAAATTGCGCCAAAGGGTGGAGCTTTACCGGGATCGTCGGCCCATTTTCGATGCCTTCAACATTGAGGAAGATATCGAGAAGGCGACCAACCGCACCGTGTGGTTGCGCCGCGGTGGAGCCTTGGTCATCGACTACGCTGAAGCAGGGACCTTTATCGACGTGAATTCAGCCCGTTACCTCGGCTCCGACGATCAGGAGGAAAACAATCTCAATACCAATCTGAGGGCAGCTCGTGAGATTGCCCGCCAGCTCAAGCTCCGCGACATTGGCGGTATTATCGTCATCGACTTTATCGATATGAACGAGGAGCGCAACCGCAAAAAGGTCGTTGACTGCTTGGTCGATGAATTCAAACGGGATCGGGCGAAGGTCTCGATCAGCCCACACATCAGCGAGTTTGGCTTGGTCGAAATGACGCGCCAGCGCGTCCGGCCAAACCTTTTGCACACTCATAGCGAACCTTGCCCCATTTGCAGCGGCACGGGCCGGATTATGGGGCCAGACACCACCCTAACTTGGATTGAACGCTGGCTTCAGCGTTCTTATGCCGCTACCCGCGAAAGGCGCTACGTGTTAAAGGTCCATCCCGAGGTGGCCACCTATATGCTAGAAAACCGCGAAGAACGGCTCAAGTCATTGCGCAAGGCGACCAAAGCTCGCCTCCAGATAGAGACTGATTCCACTTTGGGGCCCCAAGACTATCGCTTCTTTTCGACTAAGCGCAGCCTAGATGTGACAGCCGAGTTCAGGGTTTGACAGAAAAAATTCCGGCCCATATCTTTAAATGCTTTCTAATTGATTGCAAAGTAGTCTTAGCGTAGGAGTGCAATTCATGTATGCAGTTGTCAGTATCGCCGGCCATCAGGTCAAAGTCGATAAAGGTCAGCGTCTGCGCGTGCCCCGGCTTCAGGCCGAAGAAGGCAGCACTCAGGAATTTACCGATGTCCTGCTAGTTTCCGGCGACGACGAGACCAAGGTTGGCAGTCCCACGGTCGAGGGAGCCAGTGTTTCGGCGACGGTCATCGGCCACGGTCGCGGCGACAAGATTGTCGTTTTCAAGAAGAAACGGCGCAAGAAATACCGGCGGCGCACCGGCCACCGCCAGGATTACACCGAGATTCGGGTTGAGGACATCGTTCTTCCGAACTAAGTGCGAAAGGACTAGGTATTATGGCTCATAAAAAGGGTGTCGGTAGTTCCAAAAACGGGCGCGATAGCAATGCGCAGCGCCTAGGCGTTAAGCGCTTTGGCGGAGAGAAGGTCAGCGCCGGCACGATTATAGTGCGGCAGCGCGGGACGCGCATTCATCCGGGCGTCAACGTCAAGAAGGGCGGGGATGACACGCTCTTCGCCATCATTGACGGGCAGGTGCAGTTTGAGTCTTTTGGCAAGAAGGGCAAGCGGGTGAGCGTCTACGCGGCCTAAGAAGATGCGTTAAATCACAACGCGAACTGATCCATAGTATTGAGACAGGCCCAACCATTCTGGTGGGCCTGTTTTTTTGGCGTTGCGCCTAAGGTGATTGGGGATCCAGCAAACCTCGTTCAGAAATTTGCAGCCATTGGGCACGTATTATTCGCGTGGGATTCTCACTCCTCCAGCATCAGATGCGATTTAGGCTCCCAGCCTAAAACAGCTCGTGCTTTGGACATGTTCATCTCGCGGTGGTCGGCGTCGCCCGATATGAAGAAGGCATCGCAGCGGCCATGGCCTGTGCACACGTAGTCTAAAGCGGCTAGATAGGCTTTAGCCAAATCTTCCTCGTCGGTAAAGTAAAGACTGCCGGGAGGGTAGTGTGGTGGATTTTGGGCTTGTTCTGTGAATTGCGCCCGGGTGCGCGGACCGGTTATGCGCAGGATCGCCAAGTTCAGGTCAAATTGGCGGGCGAAATAGCGACAAATGCCCTCGGCTAGCCCCTTAGTGAAGCCGTACACACTAGGGCTATCAAGTGGTACTTCCTCCTCGGACGGATAATAGGAGCGGGCGCGGTAGTGGGCGCTCATGGTGGAGGTGTGAACGCCTTTTTTGATCCCTAGCCTCCAAGCGGTGTACAGGAGCAGATGCAGTCCCAGACAGTTGACCGCGTAGTTATCGACGATCTGAGCCTCGGTTTGGTCTTTGTCGAGGCCGCCTTGGCCGCTCTTCATGGTCATGTTGATGAAGGCGTCCACTCCTTCTAGGGCACGAGCGAGGGCCTCCGGGTCGGCAATAGAGCCTTCGATGTATTCTACCTCGTACCGAGGCTTGGCGATGTCCAACACGCGCAGGTCGTGATGGCGTCTAAGGTAGGGAGTAGTGCAGGTGCCGACGTGGCCGGCCCCGCCGACTAACAAGATTTTCACGGGCTACCTCCTCAAAGTCTTTGGCTATGCCTGAATATTACGGGACTTTCCCAACGATCAACAGCCCTAGTTTGGTACTTGTGCTGGTCGTTTCTTAGATCGCCTTGCTGGTAGGGGAAGGTTTTCATACTCTTTTGCGTTCATTTCACCTAATAGATAGATAACGCCCATGAAAATTCACGAATATCAAGCCAAAGAAATTTTGCGCCAGTACCAAGTCGCCGTACCGAGCGGCCACGTGGCCACGACAGCAGATCAAGCCGAACGGATGGCCTCCGAACTGGGGGGAAAAGTCGTAATTAAGGCCCAAATCCACGCCGGAGGTCGGGGCAAGGGCGGAGGCGTCAAACTGGCCGCTAACCCCGAAGAGGCGCGCCAAGCGGCCAGCGAGATTCTCGGCATGCAGCTCGTCACCCACCAGACTGGCCCTGAAGGCCAAAAGGTCAAGCAAGTCCTCGTGGAGAAAGCCTCGGATATAGAACGCGAGCTTTATCTGGGCATCACGCTCGACCGGGCCCAATGCAAGATAGTGGTCATGGCCAGCCAAGAGGGCGGAATGGAGATCGAGGAGGTCGCCGCAGAGACCCCAGAGAAAATTCTCAAGGAAACGGTCGATCCCGCAGTGGGGCTACAGGCATTCCAAGCGACGCGCCTAGCCTTTGGGCTTGGCTTCGAGGGCAAGCAGGTGCGCCAAGCAGCCAGTTTTATTCTTAGCCTCTACAGAGCCTATGTCGATGCCGATTGCTCACTGGTCGAAGTCAATCCTTTGGTGGCGACCGCCGATGGGCAGCTTTTGGCGCTGGATGCCAAAATAGACTTGGACGACAACGCACTCTTCCGCCACCCCGACTTAGCGGAAATGCGCGACTTGGATGAAGAGGAAGAGTTAGAGGTCGAAGCCGCCAAATACGATTTGAACTATATCAAGCTCGACGGCAATATCGGTTGTATGGTCAACGGTGCTGGACTGGCAATGGCCACTATGGACATTATCAAGCTGTCCGGTGCTGAGCCAGCCAATTTCTTGGACGTAGGCGGGGGTGCCAGTGCTGAAACCGTGGAAAATGGCTTCCGTATTTTGCTTTCCGACCCGAATGTAAAGGCCATTCTCATCAACATCTTCGGCGGCATTGTGCGCTGCGACCGCGTGGCCGCCGGCGTGATTGAGGCGCGCAAAAACATTGAAGTCAACGTGCCGGTCGTCGTGCGGCTGGCTGGGACTAACGCAGATATGGCCGCCGAGATGCTGGAAAATTCCGATATGGACTTTGCCGTTGGGCAGGGGTTGAAAGACGCGGCGGCGATGGTCAAGGCGACTATTCAGTAAGAGGAATACAGGGATGAGCGTTTTAATCGACGAAAACACCAAAGTCTTTGTACAGGCAATTACAGGGTCGGAAGGATCATTTCACACGCGACAAATGCTGGAGTACGGCACGAAAGTGGTCGGGGGAGCAACACCTGGCAAAGGCGGCCAAGAATTTGAAGGCGTTCCGGTGTTTGACACGGTCGCCGAAGGCGTTGAGGCCACAGGTGCCAATGCTTCAATCATCTTTGTACCAGCCCCCTTTGCCGCCGACGCCATCATGGAAGCGGCCGATGCCGGTATAGAGCTAGTCATCTGTATCACCGAGAACATCCCCGTAAGTGACATGGTTAAAGCCTACCATTATGTCCAAGCGCGCTCTACTCGGCTGATCGGGCCTAATTGCCCTGGCGTCATCTCGCCGGGGAAGTGCAAAATCGGCATTATGCCCGGTTTTATTCACCAGCTAGGTCGCGTGGGGATTATCTCCCGCAGCGGAACGCTGACCTATGAAGCCGTGGGGCAGCTCACTGAGCGGGGCCTAGGCCAGTCCACAGCCATCGGCATTGGCGGCGACCCAATCATCGGTACTCGCTTCGTGGACGCGCTGGCTCTCTTTAAGGACGACTCTGAGACCGATGTGATCGTGATGATCGGCGAGATTGGCGGCACGGCTGAAGAGGAAGCGGCCGCCTATATCAAAGAATGCTACGACAAGCCCGTCATTGGCTTTATCGCGGGGCGCACGGCACCTCCAGGGCGGCGGATGGGACATGCAGGAGCTATTATTTCAGGCGGTAAGGGAACGGCCGAGGACAAAATGGCGGCGATGCGGGAAGCAGGGATTCACATCTGTGAGAGTCCGGCGGAAATTGGGGAAACGGTAGCGAAGGTACTAAGCTGATTTAATTAGGGAACGTTTTTCTACGTAACTGCCTCTCCCCCAACAGATCAGTTGTAATCGGGCGGAGCTAATTACCTCCTAGTCAACAGCGGCATAATGGTGGGTTGGCGGCTGAGAAGCAGGAGACCGGCAAGAAGAAGTAGGCCGGCAAGCAGGATCAAAGGCATGGGGAGATGTTGGGAGGGACCGAGGCCATCTATGCCTAAGTAAGTGCGCAAGTTGATCCCAGTTATCGAAGTCAAGTTGTTGACCGCGTGGGCGAGCATAGCAGGATAGATGCTGTGAGTCCAGTAAACTAAAGCGCCGAGGAAGAGCCCAAAGAGGAGGAGGGGGATCATTTGCCAAGGGTTGAAGTGAGAAATGGCAAACAGCAGGGCCGAACCGCCTAGCGCCCAGCGTGGCCCATAGTGAGCGCAAAGACTCGTGAACACAAGTCCGCGGAAGAGGGGCTCTTCGCAAAGCACAGGTACCAGCACTAGTGTTATCAGTCCCTTCGGGATCTCCGCTAGTCCGCGGACAATCTGAATCTCCAGCAGGTTTTTCTGAAAAGACAGCGGCATGGACAGGTCTATCAGGCCGAGGAGATAGGCCAGATACAAGTCGAGTTCGGCGATTACGAGGCTACAGCAAATAGTCGCCGGGATTGTCAGCAACAGGGACGCAGGCGGTGTGGCGTTGAACAGAAGCAGGTCTTCGGCAATTAGGCGATGCCGGCGAATATAAAGGGCCACAAACCACAGAAGGGTACATTCGGCGGCAATAATACCAGCATGTAGGGACAGGAGGCCGACGATGGGCCAAACTATGAAGTGGGCCAGCAGGAGCGCAGGTAGCGCTACGCGGAGAACTTGGGAGAAGCGGGGATAGTGCGTACTCATAAGACTTAATATAAGTCGTTATTCTTTATTCGTTTAGAGCACGCATATAACCCCGCGTGCGACTGGACCAGAACAAGTAGCTAAAAAACAGATCCGGGACGTAAGTTTTCACAAGCCAGCGGGTCACCCAGCGAATTGGGTAGTGAACCGGCGGCAACAAGGCTAGCTGAAGCGCGAGCCGCCGAGGAGAAAAAGCAGCGGATCTGATAAAGTCCAACCGGAGTACGGCGTCCAATTCGGGATACTTGTTTAAAAGGATCGGGATTGATTTGTTGCCGTAGGTCTGCATCAGGCGGCAAAGCGGCTCCAACGAACGCAAGTGATTGTGGTGTGACAGGGCTTTAGGGGCATAGTAAATCGGAATAGCCGCCAAGTGGAGGCGGTACCCCAATTCTAGATCTTCGCCGCCATAAGCCGTGAGATCCTCATCGAAGAATCCCACGCGCAGCAGGGATGACCGGCGCACCGAGGAGTTGCCGGTGACAAAGCAGTTGAAGGGTATGGGCTTGTCCTCGTCAACCCTGTGAACGCCCCTCCCTTCGAGATAGCGAGTCAGGGATGTAGCGGGAATTTCACTGGCAAAGCGGATATTGCCGACAAAAACGGCTTCCGCGTGGTTTTGATGCTGTTGGGCATGGGCGCGGAGAAAATTGGTGCCGACGGTCATGTCGCTGTCGAGAAAGACGACGATATCACCGCTGGCGACCCGCAGGGCGGCGTTGCGCGCCCGGGCGCGCCCCTGATTCTGTTCGTTGCGGAGTAGCCGCAACTCTAACGGCGCGATCGCCGCATGTAGCCGCTCGGCATCCAAATGGGGGGAGGCATCGTCCACCACGATGATTTGGGTCGCTTCGTGGGGGTAATTTTGCTGCGACAGGCTCTTAAGTGCTGCTTCGAGGCGCTCAGGCTCGTCATAGGTAGGTATTACGACGCTAAGCGTCAGCGGGGCGCTCATGTCATGTTAAGGCTTCGTAAAGCTGGGTGAGTTGAGCGGCTTCTCGTTCCCAGTTATAGCGTTGTGCCGCCTGCAAACTCGCCTTGGCGCACGCCTCTCGTTGCGCTGCATTGTCCAAAAAAGCGGCGATCTGCTCTCGAATGGCTGCTATATTGGTTGGATCGACCGTAGTTCCGGTACGCGTTTCGCGGACGATGCGCTCCATTTCAGGAAAGTTGCTGGCTAAGACCGGTAGCCCGGCCATCATATACTCGAACAGCTTGTTGGGCAGCGAGTAATAGAAGCTCTTGCCCGTGCCTTTGATCAGACACAGCCCCAAGTCGGCCGAGCAAGTGTAATTGTGAAGTTGGTAAAAGGGCACCCGAGGAATAAAATAGACCCGGTCCTCTAGGCCCGCAGCGCGAACTTGGTTCCGCAGGGCCTGTTCACTTGGTCCATCCCCAATTAGAACTAGGGCGGCGGCAAACCCTGCGGCGGCCTCAATTTGCTCGCGCAAGCCATTTTCGGTGAGAAATCCTCCTTGGTAGAGAACAACGGGGCGATTATCGGGCAAGTCCAGTGTTTCGCGTATCAGGTTGCTTTGGACCTTATGGCGGAATAGCGGCAAATTGCGCAGAACGACGACCTCGTCAAGGCGGTAACGCTCCCTGAGCGATTGGGCGATAGACCCGCTGACGGTTATGACGCGATCTACCCGTCTTATCAGCCGCTGCTCCAGCAAACGCCAGCAAGACCGCATCAGCGGCCGAGTGACCAGTGAAGACTGCTCGGTCCAAAATTCGTGTGCGTCATAGACGATGGGCAGCTCTAGTCGCTGTGCAGCTCGCACTGCTGGCCACAGCGAGTCTAGGTCGTGGGCGTGATAAGCATCCGGCTGGGTATCGACGAGCAGGGGATAGGCCCGTTGCCAAAACAAAGGATAGAGGCGGCGTAGCGAGCGGCTCCGATCTAGCGGAATCGGATAGATTTCAAAATCGTCCCATCCTTTGAGAGGGGCTGAGTTGAAAGAGGAGGCGACAATGACGACTTGGTGACCAGCGCGGCGCAGCGAGGTAGCCTCTCGGTAGATGCGGTAGTCGAAATTCAGGTCGGTGAAGGCGACCATACAGATACGCATGGTGTATAAAGGAACCGGCGTAAAGGCTAAAAAAAATAAAAAAGCAGCCCATCTAAAAATGGGCTGCTTATGAAATAAAGAGTGTGGCGGCCGGAAGGTGTGATCTTGAAACGCAAATGAGATCCTCAAACGAGGCGGTGTGGGGAGGTAGTTTTGAAGATCTCAACGACTCGAAAAAGGGAAATCCGAGCTTCGCGGTTCAAGACGTTAGCCACGCTAGCGGACCACCACACTCTATTTAGGAACAAAAATACACACGCTAGATTGTGTTGTCAAGCAGAAAAGCACAGACATGGAAAATGATAACGGAGCCTTGCACACTTACAAGTGTGTGCGTATCTTTGACAGAGATGGTGGTTAAAAATAATGTCAGAGGGATCGCAAATGCAGTTTGCAGAAATGGTCAAGGAGGCCCGGCTACAAGCCCACCTGAGCCAGCAGGGATTGGCCGAACAACTCGTGACGACGCGAAGGCCCAAGGGCGTATGGGCAACCTATATAGGACAAATTGAGAAAGGGGATAAGGTTCCTTCCGACGAAGTGTGTCTCAAGTTGGCCGAGGTTTTGGAACTCGACTCTAACACAGTGTTGATAGCTGCTTATGAGGCCAAGGCGAGTTCGGAGGAAGGACGTGCGCTCTATGGCAAGATGATGCGCTCGCTGTCGGACCCAGTCGTCAACAAGCTCCTGTCTAGCGAAGAGCCGTTGGACCCAGCCCTCTTGGGGATACTATCGAAGCCAGAAATTTTGGCTCTGCTTGGGGATCAACCGTGGTTAGAGACTGTTGCCCGGGCGCGCAAGAAACAGAAGGAGCGCGATGTGTTGCGCCTGCTCGCTCTGGTAGAGGCGATGGACGACAAGCAGTGGGATATGATAATGGGCATTATAGGGACTTGGAACTTAGAGCCGCCTAGATGAGGAGAGAGTTAATGGGAAGGAAAGAGTTAGAAGTCGGGCAGTTTGTACTCGCCGCGCTCAATGGCTTGCTCTAACTCTTGGTGGAAGGTGCTGTCTAGGTGGGAGGTAATTTTCCAACCATTGGAATCTCGAAGAAAATAAAAAAATGGCGATACGCGCTCATCGCCTAGCGTAGAGGAATCGAAGAGTAAGTAACCAATGCGTTCGTTGATGATGCGCTCTTCGGCGATTTCTCGTCGCAGTTGAGCCTTGATCTCGGCAGGCGTCTTTCGCCGCCACCGTTCGACAAAGCTCTGACGATCCTCGCCCTCCACTTGTGAAGAACTGAAACATTCCCAAAGCAGGTCAAAGTCGCTGTTTTCTAGCGCGTACTTGTAGGTCTGGAAAGTCTGGGCTGGGTGCGAGAAGCGTTGGTCTACGGCTTCGCTATTGCAGCCGAGGAGCAGGGCGAGACAAAAAAATAGTTGTAAGGCCATTGTGTGCTGTGCACGGATCAGTGTCTTGGGCAACTTGGCAACTTCGGCTACTTGGTAGGTGTTACGTCTGCGTCCACCCGGATTGGGGTTCAACGCTTGATTTTTTTGACTAGCGATTCGATGGCGTCGCGCAGACGAGCAGCTTCTTCGTATTCTTCGCAGATGACGGCCTGCTGTAACCGATGCTGAAGCAGGCTGAGTTCGTCTTTCTCTTCCTTCGGCGGGCGTTGAGCGTCGACTTCTTCGGCTTGCCGCTTCAGTGAGCGGATCGTGGCCGGATCAGCTTCTGCATTGAGCGACGTGGAAATCTGCGCTTCAAACTCGTAGAAGCGGTCTAGGGTGTGTTCAACATCCAAGTCGGTTTCCAAAGGCTCCAAGCCCACCTCGTCGAGCAACGCAGGAGCAACGTAGATTGGCGAACCCGTGCGCAAGGCCAAAGCGATGGCATCGCTGGGACGTGCGTCGATGTCTTTTATCGCGTGATTCTTCTCAATAACGACTCTCGCGTAGTAAATGGAGCGGCGCACGTTGTGGATGACAACTTGGCGCACGCGTATCGCAAGGGAGTTGACCATAGAAGAGAGCAAGTCGTAAGAAATTGGGCGTATAGGGCCATCGTTTTCCAGCCGCATCCGAATGGCGGCCGCTTCAAATTCGCCGATGGGAATGGGCAGGAGCCGCGGGAGGTTACCGTTCTTCTCGCTCAACCACACCAAGGGTCTGTCCTCGCGCAAGTAGGGGCTAACCTTGACCACGGTCATCTCGACTAAAGAGGTAGTACTCATTAGCCACCCCCATTGAGGCGACTAATCTCGTCGCGAAGCCGCGCCGCCTCCTCGTAGATTTCTTCGGCAACCGCTTGGAGCATGCGTCTTTTTAGTTGTTCTAGCTGATTGACGGCTGATGTGGCGATGGTCGGATGCTCTTCCCGCGGAGCGGCCACGGATTTGGTGATGGCATTAACTTCAGCCGTAACCCATTCATCGTCGTCAGAACGAACGCATCCCACGTCTTTGAGCACTTTGACGGCAGCGTAGATCGGTGCGCTAAAGCGCAAGGCTAGGGCAATGGCATCGCTGGGACGTGCGTCGAATGTATAAATTTTGCCCTCGTCGTCAACGAGGTGAATATCAGCGTAGTACGTTCTTTCGCGTGAGTTAAAGTCCGTAATTTCGACCCGGACTACCCGAGCATCAACGTGGACGAGAATCTGATGGGCTAGATCGTAGCTAATGGGGCGTGCGGGTTGCCGCTTGCTGTGGGCTGTGGAAATGGCTGCCGCCTCAAAGCGGCCGATGACAATGCGCAGATAATAGTTGCCTTCGACTTCTTTGAGTACTACTTCAGGATATAAAGATAGAGATTTGCTGCTTAAGACCCCCTTGACTTCCATCAGAACCATAGCGATACACTACAATTTAATAGGCGTTTGCCAATAGATGTGTGAAATATAATACGACGTAAAAGCGGGTGTCAACTAGCTTGCGCCTCCTACCCATCCGGCAAATCACCCTCTTTGTTTTTCAGCTTCAACTCAAGTTCTGCGAGCTGGCGACTCAGTTCCCCAGTGCGCCGGTTTAGGTGCGTCAGATAGGCAAAAAGCACGATCCACACGGCCGCAAAGGCAGCAAATAAGTAGTGGAGATTGTCCATAGTCTCTTACGTTTCGTCGGTTAGTTTTTGCCGTAGGAGCGCCACGGTTTTTTCAATGCGGGCTAGTTCCATGCGTTGCGCTATGAGGCGAAAGAGCAGCAGAAAGAAAGCCGCGTAGCATATCCACTTGGTGTATTGCATCTTCGGCTCAAGCTCTACGTTGCGCGGTGGGTGTAGCTGCTGGTCGGCGGCCCACAGATCAACAGCATAGTACACCAAAGGAACGTTGGCGAAGGCGAGAATACCCAGTACAGCACTAATGCGCTGCACCGGAGTGGAGTTAGCCCCGTATCCCCGCACCATTAGGTAGGCCACGTAGATGGTGAAAGTAATCAGCATGGAGGTCAGGCGCGGCTCCCACCGCCAGTAAACCCCCCAGATGGGTTTAGCCCACAAAGGCCCAGTGATCAGCACGATCAACGCAAAGATCACGCCCAGTTCGGCAGAGCATAGCGCTAGGCGGTCCCACTTGTCCTCGCGAGTGCGCAGATACTGTATACTGCCGACGAATACTAGAAAAAAGGCCAGAAACGAAGAAAACGCCGCCGGCACGTGAAAATAGAAGATTCGCTGGACGATTCCCATTTCTTTTTCGGTGGGGACCCACAGAAAAATCGCGCCCAAGGCGACGAGCATGACCACGAAAATCAAACAGGAGAATGGGACCGAACGCATCATTCCTCGATTGCGTATTCAAAAAGCATTAGCGACAGCACCGTGAAAACCATCGCGTACACCCCCAACATTTGCAAGTGCGAGAAGAGTTTTTCGCAACAGTCATTGGCCAGCGCTAACCCCGTCGCCTCCACGCAGGAAATCAACGCCGGCAAGATCATGGGCAAGAGCAAAAGGGGCAGCATTAACTCGCGCAAGCGCATGTTGTTCGACAATGCCGCAAAGAGTGTGCCCGCCGACGCCATACAAGCTGAGCCCAAGACGAAGATAGCCAGCAGGGGTAGCAAGAAAAAGCCTAGAGACAGGTTAAAAAAGAGCGCAAAAAAGGGCAAACTTAGAAGTTCGATTGCCAAAAGAAAAACAAAATTGCCCAGCATTTTACCTAGATAAATGGCACCGCGGTCCCCCGGCGCTAACAGCAGCGCGTCGAGCGCGTCGTTGTCGCGTTCATCAGCAAAAGAGCGGCCCAGACTCAGCAGGCTGGCGAAGACATAGGACGACCACAGGGTCCCAGGCCCAATCTCGCGTAGAGCGGCCCCGCCTAAGTCGAAGGAAAAGTTGAATACCAGCAACATCAATAGTATAAAGAACACCATCGGGCTGAGACGCGCCTTCGTGCGCCACTCGGCCTTCAGATCCTTGCGCAGTATCGCCAGCGCTCGCCCTAAAAAGCTCATGGGTTGGCGTCGAGATAAGGCGCGCAGAGCGTGCGCAGTTGGTTAGAATTTTCCGACAGGACTTGATCCAAGCGCCATTGACCGCGTTCGATCACCAGCAGGCGATCTACTAGGTCCTCAGCCTCGTCGGGGCGATGCGTTACCAAGATGCAGGTGCGCCCTTCTTGCCGAAAGCGACATAGGAGGCGGTGCAGTGCAGTACTGGCACTTGCGTCGAGGCCGGTAAACGGCTCGTCAAGCAAGAGAATAGAAGGGCGATGCAGGATGGCACGGGCAATAGCCAGACGCTGCTTCATACCGCGGGAGAACGAACCCACGCGCTGGTCGAGCCGCTCGTTCAGACCAACAGCTGCTAAGGCCGCAGCGAGCCGTTCTTCTGGATTGTCCAAGCCATAGAGTTGGGCGAAGAAACGCAAGTTCTCTCTCGCCGTCAGTTCGTCGTAGAGCAAGGTCTGATGCGAGAGCAGGCCGACCTCCGCCCGCGCCTCGGGAATGCGTTGGGGATCGCAACCGTTGACCTTCACTTTTCCCGCCGAAGGTCGGCAGAGGCCGGCCACTAACCGCAACAGGGTACTCTTGCCCGCGCCATTGGCACCAACGAGCAGCACCGCTTGGCCGTGCGCGATGGCCAGATCGGTGGGATGCAGGGCTGTGTGGGTGCCGAAGCGCTTGGCAGCACCCTCTAGGACAATTGCGTCGTCTCCACCCATCACACGTCAAGCGCTTGAGTCAGGGCAACAGCTTCGCGCATCAGATGCGCCCGCTGGTCCATGTAATGCGGATCCTCGGGCCGGCCGGCAAAAGAGTCGTCGAGCCGAGCGAGCTCCTCAATGAGATGCTGCCGCCGTTTTAGCGCGCGTGCGCGATCAGTGCTTGGGTGTTGGCGGCTCAATGCCAGCGCGACACCACCGGCGAGGAATGCGCCAGCCAGTGCGACCCATTTGAGCGACCAACGCAGCGAGGGGGCGAAAGGTAAGGGAATCGCCACCTGCTGACTTGGCTGTAGGTTTTCTATGGCCACTTTCCGGTACTGGCGACCGTGCTGTTCAACGATACCTAGATCGATAAAAGGCGGTTTGATCTCTGTGGAAGGTGGGTCGAGAAAAACCTCCAAGCGGTCGGTCGGATATATCACCTGATGCACATAGGGGCTGGCGAAGTTGCGCGCGTCGAGATTGAAAGAAAAACTCCGCTGCGAGCGGCCCGGAGGCAGGGGCTGGTTGTCGAAGAAACGACCTTCTCCGGCTTGGTGGAGCAGCCCCGAGTGACTTTGGAGGTTGAAGATACCCGTTGGCAAGACAAGTTCAGTCACTTGCCGCTCGCGTCCGTCACCACGGCCTGCGTACGTGCGCTCGCGGGTGTTGTGAATTTGCAGGAGCTGGATGCACTCAATCGCGTTCTCGCGCAGTGCGAAAAAGAGGTGATGAGTACCGATGCGGATTCCGGAGGGGTCATCGGTTTTTTCGTACACTTCAAGGATGACCTGTTGTTGCGCACCGGCCTCAAGAGTCGAAGAAAAGTAGGGGATGTCGTCGTAGAAGGCGGCTAGCCCGAAGAGGAGTCCGCTCTGCAGGAAGGGGCCGGCAAAAGAAAAGCGCCCCTCGGCGTCGGTCTCCTTGCGCAGCATCTCGAGGATTTGTCCGTCTTGGCGGACGTAGAAGGCCACGGGAATGCCCGGAATTCGCGCTTGGGTGAAAGGGTTGAGTACATAACCGTCGATCGCCGCGCCCCACAGGTCGGAAGCGCAAAGGACGATTGCAACACAAAGCAAGCGCAGAACCATGGCTCAGCTAGATTCCACTAGCGAAGCACCGCATTGCGGACAGAACCGATCGCCCTCGCGCCGCAAGGCCCCGCAGCCGTGGCAACGAGGAACAGCGGTCTTTTGGTGCAGAGCCGCAACCTCTTCCTCGATGCGTCGTTCGAGTTGAGAGCTGCTCGCACCGTTGAGCCGATCCAACTCGCCGATAACCGCCAGCGTCTCGGCCTCCAACTCGGCAAAAAGGCGTTGAAAATCCTCTACAGACACCTTGCCGAGTTCGCGGTCAAGTTCCAACTCGACGATTTCGCCCAAGAGCTGCTCCTTGCGCTCGAAAAGCTGTCGCGTCGGCCTTGTCACCGCGCCCGTCTGCCCGGTCGCTAGGAGGGGATATGCCAGATAGAGCAACAGTCCCAACAGCAGCGCGATAGAACACAATATGGGTAAAAGTTCTATCTCTTTCATTATATAATATAGCCTCTGTAGGCCCGCGTCGGTTTGGCCGAACTAGCCATCGTCGTAGCGATCCAATTCGCGTCTCAAGCGATCCGCGTCTTGGCTGCGGTTGGCTGGCTGGGGCTTGGACGGTAGAGGCGCTTAGCCTTGGTCCCTCCAGCGAACTAGCAGGGTGCGTACCAAGGCTAAGCCAAACAAAAGAGCCAAAAAGGGCGCGACCCAAGCTAGCAAGTTAAAACCCTCGTGCGGCGGAGAGGCTAAGACCTTCGGGCCAAAACGCGCAACATAGCCATCGATGATCTGCTGTCGAGTCTGGCCTTGGTCTAAGGCCGAGCCAATCGCCTCGCGTTCGGGGACCGCGAAGTCAGTACAAAGACAGGTGGCTAGGGATTCCCGAGGGCAATTGCCGCAGAGACAGACCAATTCCTCAGCCACGGCCTTGATTTCCGCCGTTCTCGCCGCCCCTACCGGCGAGAAGCCCAGCGCCAATGCAGCGAGCACGGGCACGTACATACGAGGTCTCCGTGCGACGACAGAATCCATTGCGGTTTCGCGATCGATCTGGGCTAGCCGCCGGTCTCGCGGCGTGGGCCACATCGCCCACAGCGCACCGAGTACTAGGACGACCGCACCAAGCCACACGAAGTTGATTAGTGGGTTGATATAGATTTGGAATTTGGCACTTTGGTCTTCGGCAGACCCCACCAGAATTACATAGAAGTCCTCGCGCCATGTCGAGTAAATGGAAACTTCAGTAGTACCTTGGTCAAAAGCCGGATAGTAGCGGCGCTCCGGCAGCAGCGTACCGAGGAATTGATCGCCGCGATGCAGAGCCAAGGCCGCGGCAGTAGTGCTGTGATTGGCGTTTTCGGCAAAGGCCAGCGACGCGAAGGTAAGCCGGTATTCGCCGACTTGACGCGAAGCTCCTTGGTCGAGGACGATTTCGGCTTCTTGGGTAAAGGCTTTGCCAGTAAAGCCAGCAAAGAGCAATACCAGCCCTAGGTGGGTCAAATACCCGCCATAACGCCGTCGGTTTTTGGCGCAGAGGCGATACAACGCCACCGGATAGGACTCGCCCGTACTGTGGGTCCGCGCCCGCGCCCCGACGTGGAATTCGGAACCAAGCGCGACGAGTACGAAGACGCACAGCCCGAATGACAGCACGACATAGGGATCGCGCAGGCCCAAAAGAAAGAATACCCCGCACGAAAGAACGCCCGCGGTCGCCGGGCGAATGAAATTTTTGCGCAGACTCTCGCTGGAAGTGCGACGCCAGGCAAAGAGCGGACCAGCACCTGTCAACAACAGGAGCACTAGGCCGATGGGAATCGTGACTTGGTTGAAAAAAGGAGGCCCGACCGTGATCTGTTCGTCGGTCAATGCCTCGGAAACCAGCGGGAAAACCGTGCCCCAGAACACGGCGAAGAGCATCCCCAAGAGAACCCAGTTGTTGAGCAAGAAAGCCGTCTCGCGCGAGGCAAATGATTCCAAGCGGTTTTCGGCCTTGAGCAAAGGAAGCCGCAGCCACAAAAGCCCAAAGGAAAAAACCAGCGTCAGGACGAGAAACGTGGCAAAAAAAGGGCCGATGTTGGATTGGGCAAAGGCGTGGACCGAGGAGATGATGCCACTGCGGGTCATAAAGGTGCCGAACAGGCACAGCGCGTATGTGAGGATCGCCAGAGCCACATTCCATACCTTGAGCATGCCCTTGCGCTCTTGAATCATAATCGAGTGCAGAAACGCGGTGGCGATCAGCCAAGGCATCAGCGAAGAGTTCTCCACCGGATCCCACGCCCAATATCCACCCCACCCCAGTTCGACATAAGCCCACTTGCCGCCTAGCAGGAGGCCGAAGCCGAGAAAGGTCCAAGGAATGAGCATCCAGCGCCGCGCCGCGCGGAGCCAAGTAGCGTCTAATTTGCCCGTCAAGAGCGCGGCGATAGCAAAGGCAAAGGGTACGACCATGCCCACCATGCCCAAGTAGAGCATCGGTGGGTGAATGGCCATAACGGGATGTTGTAGAATCGGGTTGAGCCCGCGACCATCTTCTGGCGTGAAGGGCAGGCGCTGGAACGGGTCTGCGGCAAAGAGGTGCACAATGCAAAAGAAGAAGCTGGTAAGGGACAGGGTCGCTATCGCGTAGGGCATCAATTCGCGATAGCGCTGGCGGTAGAGTGCCGCCAAGCCCGCCGAGTAGATAGACAGGATCCAACCCCAAAACAACAGCGATCCGTTCTGCCCGCCCCACAGCGCCGTTATTAAATAGAACAGAGGCATGGCGCGGTTGCTGTTTTCGGCCACGTACTCGACTTGGAAGTCGTGGGAGAGGAGCGCGTGCCACAGCGCGAGAATTGCCAGCGTCAGCAGGCCACAGGTCGCCAAGACCCCGTTTTCGCCCGAGCGTACTAGCCCCAAGTGGCCACGCCTCGCCCCGAGGGCCGCCGCCAGAGCACCATAGCCGGAGGCTAGGAGTGCTAAGCTCAAGGCAAAGTAGCCGATATCAACCATAAAGAGTCGGGAAAAGCCAAAAGGTGTGTGGGCTAGCCGTTCGGGCTATTCATCGCCTGCACGTGGCCTTCATAGCTTTGCCCCTCGTATTTGGAGGGGCATTTGGCAAAGACGATCTCAGCGGCAAAGACTTGGTCGGCTGCATCGTATTCGCCTTCGAGGACTACCAGCGCTTCGTCTTTGAAGGTATCGGGTAGCACGGCGTGGCCGATGTAGCGCACCCGCAGGGTGTGTTGCCCGTCGGTAATCACAAATTCGGGGCGCGAGCGATACCGGTCCCATTCAATCGAACCGGGCACCACGGTGCTGCCGCCTAGTTGGATGCGCTGGCCGTCGTCTGTAGCTCCCTCCATCAGAGTTTGCAGGGTCATGTGAGTCGCCGTCGACTGCTGAACGCCAGCGACAAAAAGGTAGATTAGACCCGCAGCAATGACTAGGGAGCCAAGGGTGAATTTGTGCCGTCTCATAAGAGTAAATCTGCTCAATTTCCCTTTCTTGTCAACGAGTACACCCGTTGGCAGAAAGGGCCGCGTTCACACTTCGAGCACTTTGGGTAGGCGGCATAGGTTCTCGTAGCCATCTTTGCAAACGACGACCGTATCTTCGATCCGCACGCCCCCCAAGCCTCGGTAGTAGAGCCCTGGTTCCATCGTCACGACATGGCCGGACTCAAGCACATCGCCGCGCGGACCGATCCTCGGCCCCTCGTGAATCTCCAGGCCTAGCCCGTGCCCAGTACTGTGGATGTAGCCCTGCATATAGCCGTCTTTCTCTCCCGTCTCGTAGCCGGCGTCGTCGAAAAAACGTTGGATTGACTCGTGAATAAGGTGGCCTTCGGCCCCCGGATGGATGTGGTCTAAGCCCAATTGTTGAGCCGCCAGCACGGTTTCGTACAGGTGCTGCAGCGGCTTGGAGGCCGGGCCCTTACAGACGGTCCGCGTCATATCTCCGTAGTAGCCGCTCGCCTCGTCGCGCGGAAAGATGTCGATGATGATGGTCTCGCCAGCGTGCAAAGGCCCGAAGCCCACTTGGTGTGGGTCGCCGCCTTGGTCGCCGCCGGCGATGATGGTGTGTTCGCCAATGCTGTCGCAATCCATGAGCGTCTGATGCACCATGCGCCGCAGTCGCTCTGAAGTGAGTACATCGCCGTTGAGGAAGAGCACGCCGTCGCGCACATCGGCTGCGCGCAGTCCTTCAATCGCCGTTTCCATGCCCGCTTCGGTGGCCCGCATCGCCCGGCGCACATTCTCGATCTCTGTGGCGTCTTTGATGTTGCGCTGGGGAAAAAGCGGCTCGGTCGCAATGGCTAGTTCGATGCCTTCCCCCCGCAGAAAATCGGCCGTACCAAGGGGAAAATCAGCGGGCACTTGCAGCTTCGCCAAGCCGAGGTCGCGCAAAAGTTCCAATAAGACGGCGTTGCTATTGGGTCGCTCTTGGCCCCTTTCCTTGGCCTGCTGCTCGTACTGGGTATAGGACAATACCCGATCGACGCTAGCTTGGTCGCGCGCCCGGTCGATCTCGAGGTTGTTGGCAAGCATGATTTTTTGGTTGGGAGTCCACAGAAAGACGAAGGAGTCGGGGGCGCGAAAGCGGGTGGCGTAGAATAGATTGGCGCAGCGTTCGCTGCTGCCGATCATCAGCAGGGCATCGGCCCCTTTTAGGTCGGGCGTCATGGTCTTACTCCGGAATCGTCAGTGCCCGGACCTCAATTCCGGTATCGGGTCGCCAAAACCAAAAGAACGCAGACTGCCCTTCCTCCAGTTCGGAAACAAAGCGCACAAATTGCTCCAACGAAGTAACGCGTTCTTGATCTACCTCGGTAATCACATCGCGCTCCTGAATCCCTTTGTCCGCAGCCAGTCCCTCCGGATCTACTTCAACCACCACCACCGGCTCCTCGCCTTGTGCAAAACCCAGTTCAGCCGCCAACTCGCCTATAAAGCCCAACTCGGCGGCCAACTCGGCGGGCAAGGTTTCAACTGAAATCCCTAGCTTTGCTAGCCGCTGATGGCCTTGGGAAAGGAGCCGGTCCTCTTCGCGCTCGCCGAGCACCACGGCGACGTGGTGGATTTGATTCTGGCGTATGATTTGCAGGCTGACCGTTTCGCCTGGGTCGCGGCTGTAGATCAGCGTTTGCAGGTGGTTGAAGTGGTTCACCTCGATACCATCGAGCGACAGGACGACGTCTCCGCCGAGCAGACCACCGCGCGCGGCCGGGCTGTTGGGCTGCACATCTCTGAGGTAAACGCCTCGTGGCCGTTCCATGTCGAGGCTGTGTTCGCGGATTAGCTCTGGGGTCATCTCAGATTCCATGGACACGCCTAAGTAGCCGCGTACGATCCGCCCGTGGACCAGCAGATCATCCACCACTTCGTGCGCTAGATTGATCGGCACGGCCAGTCCATAGCCGATGTAGTAACCCGTGCGCGTTGAAATAGCCGTATTGATTCCTACAACTCGGCCCTGTAGATCGAGTAACGGGCCGCCGGAGTTGCCGGGGTTAATCACGGCATTGGTCTGGATGAAACTCTCGATGGCGTAGCGATTTTCTTCGTCGCTTCTGGGGTTGAAAATGCCTGCTTGGCGCCCTAGGGCACTGACGATGCCGTGCGTCAGCGTTGACCCCATGCCCAAGGGATGGCCAATCGCCAGCACCCAATCGCCGATTTGCAAGCGGTCCGAGTCGGCCAACTGCACAGTAGGCAGCCCCTGCGCCTCAACCTTGAGCAGGGCGATGTCAATCAGCGAATCAAAGCCGATGACCTTAGCCCGATAGATGCGGCGGTCCGAGAGGGTGACTTGGATGGAATCGGCCTCGGCGACGACGTGGTAATTGCTCAGAATGTAGCCATCGGCGCTGACGATAGTGCCGGAGCCTATGCCGCGAAAGTCTTCGGGAATTTCCGGGTGGAAGGGGGGCAATGCGCGTTTTTGCCGCGATCGGGTCGTCGCCGCGATTAAAACCACGGCTGGCTTCGCTTGTTCGTAGGCGTGGCGGAAAGCCCTGCTGAGATTCGCGATTGGCTGAGTGCTCTCCTCCGGTATTTGCGCTCCAGCCAGGCGCGCACCCGCGAGCAACGCAGCAATAAGCGCGCTGCCCACCCACGGGCGACATATACTGAATAGGGTGGAGGGGTTGTCGCACCTGACGGAGCGGAGAAGGTGTTTCATTGGAGGTCGTATTCGTTCAGCTTGCGGTAGAGCGTACGAGTGCTGATGCCGAGGATGGCGGCGGCCTTCCGGCGATTGCCGCCGACGCGGTCGAGCGCCTGTTCGATGGCTTCCCGCTCGCGATCTTTGAGCGAGGGCAAAGGCTCAATAGCTGCGTTTTCGGGGACGCGTATTGCCGCGGGCTGGGAGCCTGCGGGATGGTAAGGGGTGTCCTCAACCGGATAGATCGGTTCCTCGGGCCCAACCGGTTGAACGGCCCTTGGTGCTACGGGAGGCGTAGAGGACGGCATCGCGGAGGCATTGCGCTCGACCGCGGCTCTTAGCTCGGCGACCTCGCGCTTGAGGTCCAAGAGCGCGAAGTAGATCAACTCGCGCTCGGATTGGTCCGGCGTCTTGTTGGTTGGCACGGGCAAATGGCGCGTGGGCTGGATCCCGAGATGGGGCACTAGGTCTTCGGGTTCGACGAGGGCACGCGGGGCGAGGAACACCAAGTGCTCGATTAGGTTGCGCAACTCGCGCACATTGCCAGGCCAAGCATAGTTTTGCAAAAGGTCCAGTGCCGCCGCCGAGAACCCTTCTAGACGGCTCTTGTTGTCTTGGGTCAACTCGCTGATGAAGTGCTCGATCAAGAGGGGAATGTCTTCGGCTCGGCGGCGCAGCGGCGGAATGTCGAGTTCGACGACCTTGAGCCGGTGGTATAGGTCGAGGCGGAACTCGCGCTGATCAACCGCCTTTTGTAGATCGCGGTTGGTCGCGGCGATGACGCGAAGGTCCACCGAGACCGGCGCACTGCCGCCGATGCGGACCACCTCGCGCTGCTCGAGGACCCGCAAGAGGCGCACTTGCGCCGCCAGCGACATCTCGCCGATTTCGTCTAGAAAGACCGTTCCGTTGTCCGCTTGTTCAAAGATGCCTCGGTACTGGGCGCGGGCGTCAGTGAAGGCCCCCTTCTCGTGTCCGAAGAGTTCGTTCTCCAGCAGATTATCTGGAATGGCACCGCAGTTGAGCGGGCGGAAAGGACGTTCGCCGCGGCTGCTGTAGCGATGTAGAGCTTCGGCAACTAAGTCCTTGCCCACGCCGCTTTCGCCCGTTAGGAGAATAGAGGAAACAGGCGTTGGTGCCACGATTAAGATGCGTTCGCGCAGTTGGCGCATTAGGGACGACTGACCTACCAGTTCGGCCCCGTGCAAAAAGTCCCCGCGCTCTAGTAGCTGGTCCAGATGTTGACGCAGGACTGCGGCCTCAAAGGGCACGGCAATTTGGTCTTTGAGAGGCGAACCCCACAAAAGTCGGTCCCAATTTTCATCGGCGTTGCCCAAGCCTAGCATGGGCACATCGCGGTACTGGTCGAGCGCGGCGACGCCCTCTGCGAGGACGGCGGGCGGAAGTTCCAGATCAAAGGCGACCAGATCCACACCGCGCCGCAGTAGCCGCCCAAGCGCATCGCCGTTAGCCGCGCTGAGTACGCGCAGCCGCATGTCGTGGACTGCGGACTTGAACTCCGCTTCCAACTCTGCTCGCTGGGTCAGGAGCAGAATGTGACGTTGAGTCGGGGCCATGATACTCTCTGCGGGTGTCGCTTCAGTTGAGGGTTTCTAGCTGGCGGCGCAGGTCATCCATCCGCTCGCGGGCTAGCTGTCCCTGCGGACTCTGGCCCCCTTCGCGCCGCGTGATGCGCTCGTAGATGGTCATGGCCGTGGCGTGTTCGCCCAGCGATTCGTGGCAGCGGGCGCGCTGGAAATCCGCCGAGGTGATCCACATGCTGAGCCCTTGGCTGCCGTGGTAACTGACTTTGTAATAGGCTTGGATCGCCTTGCGGTACTCGCCCATGTTCTGATAGGATTCGCCGATGTAAAACCGGGCTTCTGAAGCACTATTGCCATCGAGTAACTGTTGGGAGAGTAGTTCTTCTAGCTGTTCAATGGCTTGAGCGTATTGGCCCTTATTCTTGAGGATGATACCCAGTTCGAGTTGGACCTCGATGGCTTTGGAGTGCTCGGGGTACTGGCTCAATAGCTGATCGGCCACTTGGTGAGCGGCCTCGTACTCGTGGGCACTTTGGTAGCTTTTGAGCAGTTTCCACATCGCATCTTGGGCCTGCTCACTACTGACTTCTGGCGCGTCCCAGGCGTGTTTGTAGGCCCCTGCTGCTTGCAGGAAGTTGTGCAGCGAAAAGTGGTAGTCCCCGAGGCGCAAGTAGGCATCGGCTGTCTGAGGGCTCGTCGGATATTCCCGGACAAAGCGCGATATGGCCTCCAACGCGAACGCCGCCCCCTCCTCGCTGGGCGTCGCCTTGTTTCGCTTCCACAGCGTTATGGCCATCCAATAGGCCCCATCGTCGGCCCACGTGCCTCCTTGCTTTTCTGCCTCTTGAAACAGCTCGTACGCCTTTTTGTAGTTGCCAGCCTGTAAGTAGTAATTCCCTTCTTCAATCCGGAAATGTTGACGCCACTCCGTTTCTTCCTTAAACCGCTTGGCAAACTGCTTGGCGGCTTTGCGCCCTTCCTCTATGCGCTTGAGTCGGAACAAGGAGAGGACGGCTTGTCCGTGGATTAAGGTGTCCTCGCTTTGCTTCAGCAAGGGCTGATAGAGTTGGTAGGCTTGTTTGTATTGCTGGCGGGCAAAGGCGATGTGGCCAGCCCGCGCCGAGGCTTCGGTCGCCAATCCGCTGGAGGCAAATTCTTGGCTGACCTTGCGGAAGAGCCGAAAGGCGTCGTCTTCCTGAGCTAACCTCAGTTGCAGTACCGCTTGGGCGAAGTAGATGCTGTCTAGTCCGGCCGGGTTTGGCTCTTCGGCGAGTATTTGCCGATAGGTCTCCATGGCCTCGCCATAGCGGTTGAGATGGTGATAAGCGCGGCCAATTCGTCGAAGAATCGGTCCCCTGTCGTCGGAGACTGTCGAGTTGGAGACTAGCGGTTGATACAGCTCGATGGCGGCGGCGTACTGGCCGAGCTGAAAATAGGTGTCGCCCAACAGTTTCTGGGCGGCGCGGCGCTGGGGAAAGGCCGGGTAGCCCCAGCGCAACTCTTGCAGTCGGGCAATGGCTTCTTGGGTCCGCTCCTGCGCTAAGCGGATATGGCCCAGTTCAAAGAGCACCGGTGCCGTCAGCGGACTATTGGGGTAGTCTCGCAGAACGCGCTCGAGCAAATCGGCCGCTGCTTTGTGTTGGCCTTTTTGCACTAGGCAAAGACTCTTGCCGTATAGAGCGTGGGGTACGAGTGGACTGTTGGAAGAGAGCCGGCGAAGCTGGTCGTAGGCCGCAATGGCCCCGTCGAACCAAGTAGTATCGGTCGCCCCGAGTTGGCGGCGAGCATCGCCTAGCTGCAAAAGGGCTTGGTCTAGATGGTCCCCTTGCCCCTCGGAAAACTCGGCGACGAAAGCGGCAAACCCCTCTTCAAGCGTTAGTAACCGCAGTGAGTCGGGGCGGTCCTCGGCTTCGAGTTTAATGAGGCTAAGTCGTGTGCGCCGGGTCCATGTGTTGTCGGTGGGGGCTTGCTCGACGAGAGTAGTAGTGTCGGTAGGGGCTTGCTCGACGAGAGTAGTAGTGTCGGTAGGGGCTTGCTCGACGAGAACGCGGTATTCCCGTAGGGCTAGAGCCAGTAGCGAATCCGCGCTGGCAGGCTGCGCCTCTAGCTGGCGTCGGCGGGCGAGTCGAAGCAGACTTTCGGCCAGAAAGTACTGCGCCTCGTCGTTGTAGGAGTCGTCTGGATAGGCCGTGGCATAGTGTTTGAAAGATTGGGCAGCCGCAACAAAATCGCGATGCGAGAACAGATCTCTAGCGACTGCTAGCTGTACTAGCTGACGCGACTTGCCGCTCAACTCATCGAGCCAAGCTTTTTGCAAGGCCCGGTTGAGGCCAGCCGGGTCCAAGACGGTAAATTCGCGCAGATATTCGACTCGCTGGCGAACCGCCTCGCTCTGACGGTCAGCGGGGAAGAGTTCGAGGAAGGCCACGTACTCGCGTAGCGCTGCACGCGGTTGTCCGCTTTGCTCAAAGGTTTGGGCGAGGGCGAATTGCGCTTTGGTTGCCACCTCGTCCTGACCCGAAGCTAGCTGGCGATAGAGGGAGATGGCTTCTTGGTAGTAGTCGGTTGAGGCGTAGAGTGCGGCGAGTTCAAAGCGCACGGCGTTGGCATCGGCGGCCCCATCGGCTTCCCGTAGGTAGCGGCGGTACCAAGTTATCGCGCGGCTGTGGAAAGCGGCGGTCCCTTCTCCGAAAGTCAATAACCGCAGCGAATCGGGGCTGTCCTCGGCTCCGCTGTCGCCACGCCGCTTGTAGAGGGCACCTAGTTCCCTTAGCGCACTAATGGCTTCGGGGCTATCGCCGGTCTGGATCAACCCTTGAAAAAGGCCTGCTGCGCGGGCGAATTGTCCGGCTTGGCCCAGAACGATGGCTCGGCCTAGCTGCGCCTTGAGGTAAGCGGGGTGGCCGGGTTGGAGCATGGCGCTCAGCTTGTCGTAATGGGCGATGGCTTCTCGCGTCTGATGACTCTGGCGGCGGGCGTCGGCCAGCCCTAGGAGTGCGCTTTCTTTGAGAGCGCGGTCCCCGATTTTGTTAAAGGCCCGCTGATAGGCGTCCCCAGCTTGGCTAAAAAGGCGCGAGTTATAGAGATAGTCTGCGCGATCTAGATAGGCGCTGTCGGTCTGCGCCGCCCTGGGAAAGCGCCGCTCCAGCGACTTGAACTGCTTCTCCGCGGTTTCCCTGTTGCCCGTAAAGAGCGCGATGCGCCCTCCGAGGAGCAGGGCGCTAGGAGCGAGGGAAGGCGGTGGTTTAGTGGCGGCGATTTGCCCGAGGAGCTGTTGGGCTTCTGCGGCCCGACCAGCGGCAAAGCGCAACTGAGCCAGCCGATAGCGCGCCAAATGCGCTTGATCGGACCTCGCGTAATCGGCCAGCAGACGTCCATAAGCAGCTTCGGCTTGCCGCAAATTTTCGGCGCGGGTATAATTAGCCGCTGCCTCAATCAAGGCACTGGCGGCGAAATCGCTAGCGCTGAAACGACGCTGCAACTCTTCGTATGATCGGGCCGCCAGGAGGTATTGACCTTGCTCGGCCAAACAAGCCGCTCGCTCGCGCCGTGCGTTGGCGGCGTTCAACAAGTGATCGGGATGTTCGAGATAAAACGTCTCGTAGGCAGGCACCGCTAGGTCGCAACGGCCGCTCTGGCGGTACGCACGCGCCAGCATCAGCCGGGCCTCGGCTAGCTGCGGACTATCGGGATAATTGCGAATAAACTCGGCGAATAGCCCGGCGGCCGTGGCATAGTCGCCGGCATCTCGGAAGAGATTGCGGGCCAGTTTAAAATCGTCCTCTGCGCTTGTTTGTGCCCAGCTCTGGGTGTTTAGGCAGAGGAGAAGCACTAATATCAATTTTGGAAACATATCGACTCTCAAGAGTATGCCAATCTGACACGTAAGTAACAGGCTAGAGTGTAGAATATAGTAAAATGCAGTCAAGGTGTGCAGCGATGACGAGTCTGCTGGTCGAAAAAGCATACGCAAAAATAAACTTGGGCATTAAGATTGTCGGTCGCCGCCCCGATGGCTACCACGATATCCTCAGTGTGGCTCAATGCGTGGACTTAGCGGACGTCTTGTACTTTGAATTAGCTTCCTCCGATCAATTGACCTGTAGCCTCGATAGCCTATCGACGGGGCCAGACAACTTGGTGTGCCGCGCAGTTGATGCTTTTCATGCTCAGCTCGACCGCCCGGCCCAGCCGTTCCGCATCCACTTAGAAAAGAACATACCCATAGGCGCGGGCCTAGGCGGGGGCAGCGCCGACGCGGCCGCAACCCTGCGAGCACTCAATCGCTTCTATGACCAGCCATGCTCGGACGCAGACCTCCGCCAGATCGCCGCCACTCTTGGCTCGGATATTCCCTTTCTAGTGGAAGGCGGCACCGCTCTATTGAGAGGCCGCGGCGAGATCCTCGAAGCGCTGAGTTGGGAAGGTAAGGTCTTTTACGTACTGGCGTACCCCGAGGTCGAGATCAGTACGGCGTGGGCTTATGGCCAACTCGGCCCCATCTTGACAGAAAATTCTCCCTACTTTAACTTTGTTGTTTCCCTGAGCGGCGGGTGCGTTGACCACGACAGGTTATTTGAAGTGCTGGAGAACGACTTCACGCCCGCGGTAGAGCGCACCTATCCCATCGTCGCAGAACTTCGTTCTCAACTGGACCGAGTTGGTGCCCGTGCCACGTTGATGTCGGGCAGCGGCTCCACTGTTTACGGTATCTTCGACGACCGGAAGACCGCCTCTCAGGCGCAGAGCGCACTGCAAAGGCAAGGTTGCCGGTCTTTTTTATGTCAGCGGGTCTAGCTCGGGGAAGTGCGAGGCATAGAAATAGGTAGCCCGGTCGTTCAATTGGTAGGACAACGGATTTTGGTTCCGTTTATCGAGGTTCGAGTCCTCGCCGGGCTGCCATTATGCCATTGATATTTGATTGAGTCTTTTGAGGAGATGTTTCGATGCCGCAAGTTCCACTACAGATCCAAGCGCGCGAGCAGGTTGCGCTCAAAGTCCAGGCCCGCCAAGAGCAGGGCAAGGGACCGGTGGGCCAAATGCGCCGCCTGCAGGGCCAGTTGCCCGGGGTGATCTACGGCCACAATCAGCCTGCTGAGTCCTTTAAGACGGATGCCCATGGCCTAGAGCGCATCCTGAGCAAGGGCGGGCAAAACGCCATCATCTTGATTGAGCACGAAGAGCCTGATAGAGCTCCTGAGCAGGCCCTGATTCGCGACGTCCAATACCACAAGGTCCGCGGCCATGTGCTGCACTTAGACCTTTTGCGCATTGATCCGAGCGAGACGCTGCGCGCCAATGTTCCGATCCTGACTGAGGGGGAGCCCGAAGGGGTCCGCAACGAGGGCGGGGCTTTGCAGCAGGCGCTGACCTCAATCGAAATGGAGTGCGTCGTCTCGGAGATGCCCTCCGCGATGGTGATTGACGTCTCTTCGCTGGTCATCGGCGACAGCCTGCACGTGAGCGATCTCGTCGAACAAGAGCCGCGCATTACCACCGACCCGGATCGCACGATTGTCAATATCTTGGCCCCGCGCTTGATCACTGAGGAGGAAGAAGCCGAGGAGATCGAAGGTGAGGAAGGCGAAGGCGAAGAGGGCGAAGGCGAGGGAGGCGAAGGCGGTGAGGCCGGCGAAGGCGACGAGGCCGGCGAAGAGTAGGTTTGCAAGTAGCCTTGGGTTTGGGCAATCCCGGTGTGCGCTACGCGTCAACGCGGCACAACATAGGATTTATGGTGGTGGATCACCTAGCGGCGCGCTGTGGTGTTGACTGGCAGCATCAAGCAGACATACAGGGCCAAGTCGTCCGAGTAGTGCTGGGCGGTCGGGAAGTGCTCTTGGCCAAGCCCCAAGCCTATATGAACCGCAGCGGTTCGACCGCTGCGGCCCTTTGCGCCCAATGGGAGGTGCCTCCCGAAGACGTACTGGTCATCTTCGACGACTTCCTGCTCGACTTCGGGCGCCTGCGCTTTCGCCGTGGCGGGAGCGATGGCGGACACAACGGTTTGGCTTCGGTACTAGAAGCGCTCAACACGGAGGCTGTACCGCGCCTGCGCCTAGGAATCGGCATCCCACCTACAGACGCGGACGTCATCGACTACGTCTTGGATCCGTTTTCCCCCGCAGACGAGGTAGAAGACTTGCTTGAGCGCGGGAATGCGGCGCTCGAATTGTACTACGCCGAAGGCATTGAGGCGGCCATGAACAAGTTCAACGGTTAAAAAGCAACGTAGCCGAGGGAGGGTTACAAACGCATATGGAAATTTGGACAAGCGCAGCGCCATTCATCGGTCTGGGCGGTTTGCTTTGCTCGCTCCTGCTGTACTTTTACATCAAAAAGTCTCCGGCGGGCACTCCAGAGATGGTGGAAATCTCAGAGGCTATCCACGAGGGAGCGATGGCCTTTCTCAAACGCGAGTACACCATCCTCGCCGGATTTATCGTCATCGTCTTCGCTCTCCTTTTTGCCTTCGTCGGCTCCCATACCGCGTACGCTTTCTTGGCGGGAGCTGTTTGCTCTATTTTGGCCGGTTACACCGGCATGAAGGCGGCCTGTCACGCCAATGTGCGCACTGCCCAAGCGGCCAACCAGCACGGCCAAGGACCGGCGCTGAATATCGCTTTTTCAGGGGGTGCCGTGATGGGACTTGCCGTGGCTGGCTTGGGACTCTTCGGTGTTGGAGCACTGGCCAGCGCTATTGGTATCTGGGACGATATAAGCCAAGCATCTACGATCAATGGCTTCGCTATGGGGGCCTCTTCGATTGCTCTTTTCGCGCGCGTTGGCGGCGGCATCTTCACCAAGACCGCGGACGTGGGTGCCGACTTGGTGGGCAAAGTAGAGGCGGGAATTCCCGAGGACGATCCCCGCAATCCGGCCGTTATTGCCGACAACGTCGGCGACAATGTCGGCGATGTCGCTGGCATGGGTGCCGACATCTTTGAATCGTACGTCGGATCGGTCATCGCTACCATTGCCATTGCCGCCACCGCGTCCGCGTCACTGCTGGCCACGCTCGCTCCCAGCGTCTCCGATCCGACCCAAGCGAAACTTGCGGCAATGAGCTTCCCGCTGATCGTCATCACTATCGGTATAGTCGCATCGCTTTTAGGCGTGTTGATGGTGCGGATACTGCAGAATTTCGATCCCGGTGCCGCGTTGCGCTACTCGACTTGGGTTGCCGCCGCCCTAATGATCTTGGGTGCTTGGTGGGTCGCCGGGACAATCGGCCTATCCAATCAGCCGGTGTGGGCACTGTGCGCGGGCTGTTTGGCCGGGATCGCGATTGGCCTTTTTACCGAGTACTACACCGGCGGCAAACCCGTCCGCACCATCGCTGAAACCTCCAAGACCGGCGTGGCGACCAATATTATTTCCGGTCTGGCCATAGGTATGGAGAGCGTCGTCCTGCCGACCTTGGGGATCGTCGTCGCCATTGGCTTGGCCTTTCACTTTGCCGGGCTTTTTGGGATTGGCATTGCCGCTGTCGGTATGCTGGCCACAGTGGGTATCACCATGTCGGTTGACGCCTATGGCCCCATTGCCGACAACGCCGGTGGCATTACCGAAATGGCGGGTTTAGGCGAAGACACGCGCAAGATCACCGATGGTCTCGACTCACTCGGCAACACGACCGCGGCCATGGGCAAGGGGTTTGCCATTGGTTCGGCGGCGTTGACGGCATTGGCGCTTTTTTCGGCCTATTCCTCCGCTATTGAGACCGCAACCGGTGAGAAGATCGTCATTGACGTGACTACGCCGATTGTCGTCGGCGGGCTTTTTATCGGCGCGATGATTCCCTACCTCGCGGCCTCCATTACCATGACCTCGGTCGGCAAGGCCGCCTTCAAGATGGTCGAGGAAGTCCGGCGCCAGTTCCGCGAGATCGAGGGCCTGATGGAAGGCAAAGCCAAACCGGATACCCGGCGCTGCGTAGAGATCAGCACGGCCGCGGCCCTGCGCGAAATGATTCTACCGGGTCTGCTGGCGGTGTTGGCTCCGGTCGCGGTTGGGTTCGGTCTCGGCCCCGTCGCCTTGGGCGGAATGCTCGCCGGGGCGACGGTCAGCGGCGTCTTGTTGGCGCTGATGATGGCCAACAGCGGCGGGGCTTGGGACAACGCCAAAAAGTGGATCGAAGAGGGCCATTTGGGTGGCAAAGGATCTGACCCCCACAAAGCCGCGGTCGTCGGCGATACAGTCGGCGACCCATTCAAGGACACTTCGGGGCCGTCGCTAAACATACTCATCAAGCTGATGTCGGTGATATCTCTCGTCCTAGCACCGCTTTTCGTCTGAGGGATGTGCCCCAGACCAGAACCAAGAAAGCGCAATAAAATGAGAAACTACGAACTCGTATGTATCTTGGACCCCCAAGCCGGCGAGGGCCAATACGATCAACTCGTCGAAAAATACGAGGCTCTGCTCGAGGAAAATGGCGGACAAGTCGCCCGAATCGACAATTGGGGTCTGCGGCGTTTGGCCTATACCTCGTCTAGCCTGAAGAATCGGCATCAAGGCTACTACGTGCTCTATCAGTTTTCCGCCGAGCCGACGGCGATCGAAGGGCTAGAACAGACGCTCAAGCTCGACGAAGTGGTGCTGCGCTACCTCGTCACCGCGGTCGAAGGCGGGTTTATCCACGTGCCCGAGCTAGCCGCCGACAATTTCCTCGAAGAAGCCTTTGCCCGATCTCCCCGTGGCCCGAGGGACCGAGGTGGCCCGCATCGCGACTCCCGCGGCCCACGGTCCTACGGCGGGCCCCGCGATGCGGCCTCTGAAGACAAAGCCCCTGATGCGGCGGTAAAAGAGGTCGAAAAGGTAGAAGGGGAAGAGGATTCGCCAAAAGCAGAAGAGACCGTCGTCCAAGAGTCCGACGACTCTTAGAGTCGGCGTGCGCCGATGTTGATTCTGCTGGGTATAGCGCTGGCGGTCGTTTCGCTCTTGGCTAGTCTGCGCTACGGCTCGCGTGGATCCCTGCCCTTGATCGGCCTGCTTTGCTTGGGCACCGTCATGCTGCTAGGCGCCATGTTGGGGCTAGTGCCCATTATGGGATTGCTCGCCGTTTTGCAAATAGAGCGTCAGCAGACCTATGGTCGCGTCATGGCCATGGCCTGCACGCCGCCGGCTGGCTTGTGTTTCTGGCAGTTGATCCAGGCGCGCGATGGCGCACATCGCCAAGAGCAAGCCGCCGTCATCTTGGAGCAGTTTCAAGCCTTGGGGATGGCTGTAGAGGGAAGCGGCCAGACGCTAAGCGCGATGATTGACGCGGTCTTGCGAGTGCAGCCAGCCATCGAGATGGCGACCCTGCTTTTGATTTTTATCGTGGCGTATCGGTTGAGCGAGGGCTTGGCCTTGCGACTGGGGCTGTCGCTGCCTGCTCCTCTGCCGCTAACTTTGTGGCGGCCTTGGGAAGAGTTGATCTGGGTATTGATCGCGGCCTTGGGTCTAAGTCTTTTGAGCGATGGATTGCTGGCCGATTTAGGCCTCAATTTGATTGTGTTGATGGGAATTATCTACGCAGTGCAAGGATTGGCCGTCTTGCGCTTTTTCGCCCAGCGCCAACGGGTGCCGCCTTTGGTCGAGTTGTTGTTTTACGTGGGGCTTTTCTTTGTGGCGGGCTTGGCGGTTCTGTTCTTGGCGGGCTTGGGGCTTTTGGATACGTGGTTCGATTGGCGGCGTCTGCGCCCAGCCCCCACAGAGGAAGAAGCGTAAGGCCCAAACAATATCGCCATTTTCTACGAAGTGGAGGACAAGTCGTGAAAGTAATTCTATTAAAGGACATTGAATCCTTGGGTTCGGCCGGCGAGGTCGTGGAGGTAAAGAACGGGTATGGTCGCAACTTCCTGATCCCTCGCAATGAGGCCCTGATCGCCAGCGCCGCCAACATGGCTCAATTTGAGTCTAGGCGCAAACAGCAAGAGACCTTGGCCGAGCGAGACCGCCGCGCCGCCGAGGTCCTCGCCAAAAAGCTGGAAGCGGAGTCAATCACTGCGCAGGTCAAGGTCGGCGAGGAAGATCGCCTCTTCGGTTCGGTAACCGCCCAGCATATCGCCGAGTTGCTCGACGAAAAGGGCTACGAGATAGATCGCCGCGCCATCCATCTCGAAGACCCCATCCGCGAATTGGGTGTTTACAATGTCGAAGTGCGCCTCCACCCGGAGGTAGCAACAGTGGTCAAGCTCTGGGTCGTCAAGGAATAGCGCGAGACTAGGCACTCCCTCCTCAACGGAGGTAATTCATGCCAAGCAGGGTCTTGCTCCTTTGCTGGATATGTGCGGCGGCTAGTGGTTGCGCCCTAGAACTTTCGCAAGGCCCCTTTGCGCGCGTCGAGCAGGAAGTATGGCGCACCGTAAATAGAAGCCACCGAGGTGCCGACGGCGTCTTGGTGCAGGCAGCCTTGCATACCTTCGCCTACGAAATTGCCCACGCCTATGCGCGGGCTGAGCGCGAGGACTTGGGGCAGGAGCAACTCGAATTTCGCATCAAGCAGCTACTCTACTCCTACGTCGATGGCACCTATCCGGCCGAAGACGGCACGGACATCAACAGCCTTTACTTTCAGTATCTTATCTACGTAAATCCGTCCTTTGATGCGCGCAATCCCCTGCAAAAACGCGCCTTCGACATCTGGAGGGCCGAATACATCCGCCGGGTAGTAGATGCCATCTACGACCCCAAGTTTCCCATCCTGCGCGACCGGTATGACGACCGTTGGGGCTTGACGCTCTACAGTCGTTTGGTCTTTACCGTTTATCTGTCAAGCGGAGAGTCTCAGCTCAAGCCCTATATTGCCGATATTGGTGCGCGCACGTTCTTGGTCAATCAGCGAGGCGTGCGCTTCCAGCCCAGCGGGACGTTTAATTTCTATCCTTACGAGAGCGACCGGCCCGAAGGAGAGGTGCTCGATGGCAAGACCTACTACCGAGTCTTCTTCCCCAATCGCAAAAGCGATGACAAGACGCCTATTGTCGGGCTCGACGATGAATATCTCGAGTTGCAGATTGAAAACTTGGGCGACGTCCCCTTGCGAACCCTGCGCTGGGAACTACCGCTTGAGTATCCAGAAATGCCCGCGCGACGCTTGCCGACAGAAGCCGCGGTGGCCGAGCGCAAGGCGGCCGAGCGGGCCGAGCGCAAGGCGCGGGCCGAAGCAGCGCGGACCCAGTAGCTCCGTAGATCTCGTTGGTGCTATTGGTATTTCTGCGTGCCCAAACGAAAACTTTGCGGGAGCGGATGCGTGCCTGGTGGCTGCCCCGGACTTCAAATCCGTTGCGGCGTAGCGAGAGTTGCGCTGGGTGGGTTCGATTCCCACACGTTCCCGCCAGACTTTAACCTGTAAAGATAGCGAGAGACAAGCGGTGAAATGGACTTTGGCAGCGGTGGCGGTGTTGATGGTGGCACTGGCGTGGGCTCAGGACACGGCGGTGGTGCCAAGTGCACCCGGGACAATTCCGACGGACCGTCCGAGCGAGAACATCGCGCTCGGGGCGACCTACACGCTGGAGCCGGGGCCGAACTACGGGCTTTGCACGGACCCTGGTGATGCCGAACAACTGACGGATGGGGTGTACACGGATGGCTATTTCTGGGCGCAGGAGTCGACGGTGGGGTGGCAGGAGAAGACGCCATCGATCCTGACGTTGGACCTGGGTGCGGTGAAACCGATACGAGGGGTGTCGTTCCACACGGCGGCGGGTTTTGCGGACGTGAGGTGGCCGCTGACGATCCGCCTCCTCGTGGCGGGTGAAGACAGGGAATTCCATGAAATCGGGGACTTGGTGCAGTTGAGCGCAGAACAACACGGTCCGCTCGTGCCGACGAAGGCGAGCGATGCCATGTGGGACCGGGAAGGCATGCGCTTCAACGATGCGGAGATATATGACCATTTTGACCGCCACCGGGATCGGTACCCGCAAAAAGATGTCACCCCCGAACTGCGTCAGCAGATCCTCCAGAATCTCAACGAGCAGCGCGCTGCCCAGTACGGGACGTATCGGTACTGGACGGACCGGTTGCGGACTCACGGCCGCTATGTCAGCCTAGTCGTGTGGAACGAGCCGTACACGTTCGTGGACGAGATCGAGGTCTACGCGGGAGAGCCGGAGTGGGTGAATGAGCCGCTGCCGGGGCCGGCCATCCCCGATCTCAAGGCGTACGCGGGCCGGCTCGCCATCCAGAAGGGGATTCGGACGCGCCTTGTGCGGGACATCGAGGCCCTGAGAGAGGCGGCGGATGGAATCCCAGTCCGGACCCGGAACGATATTCTCGGCGAGTTGACGGCGGTGGAAGAGGAGTTGGGGTCGGCCACGGCCTTCGGGGATGATTTCCAAGCGGTGCTGCCGCTGAACTCGTGGCACGAACGGGTGTTGCGCACGCAGGCGTGGCTCTGGCGCGCTAGGGGCCTAGAGCCGCTCGCGTTCTGGCGCTCGAATCTGTGGGATCCGCTGCCCCTCATCGGTACGCCGGACACGGCGGCGGAATTGGCCGTCGAGGTGCATCTGATGCGCAAGGAGTTCCGAGCGGCGGCGTTCAATGTGAGCAACAGCAGTGACGAGCCGCTGCAGGTAACGTTCCGCTTGAGCGGGCTTCCCGGGGGCGACAATCCGGCGTATGTGACCGTTCACCAAGTAGCTTGGACGGACACGCGGAGCGGAGTACCGGTGGCCGCGGCCCTCCCCGAAGTCGCTGCCGAGAATGATCTGTATGCAGTGACCGTGCCCTCGGGCATGACGCGGCAGGTGTGGCTGACCTTCCATCCAGTGGACGTGGTGCCGGGTATCTACGAAGGCGAGGTCGTCGTAGAGTCAGTGTCCGGGGGCAAGCGGTTTCCGCTGCGCATGCACCTGTATCCTCTGGATTTCCCCGAGAAGCAGTCACTTCACCTTGGCGGATGGGACTACACGGACCGCGTCGGTCACTTCCCCCTTCTGACGGAGAAGAACCGGTCAGCGATCGTCGAGCACCTGCGCGAACATCTCGTCGACTCGCCGTGGGCCCTCAAGCTGGCGCTGCCGCGGGGCACGCACGATGCTCAAGGGGCGATGACGGCACCGCCCAACACCGACTACTTTGATGCTTGGATCGAGTTGTGGCCGGATGCGGCCCAGTACCTCGTGTTCGCGAAAGTGGGCAATCACTTCGAGTCGTGGCCCATGGGCACGCCGGAGTTCAACACGGCGGTGAAGGCGTGGATCACGTTCTGGGCGCAGCACATGATGGCCAAGGGATTGCAGCCGGAACAGTTCGGGCTGCTCTTGGTGGATGAGCCGGACGAGCCGTGGCAGGACGAGCGCATCCTGGCGTGGGCAAAGCCCATCCGCGAAGCGGAGACAGGAGTCCGCATCTGGGAGGATACGAACCACCGGGACATGGACCGGGCGAATCAGGCGATGATCGATGCGTGCCACGTCCTGTGCCCGAACTACGCGACCTTCCTGAGACAGGGTCAGGAGTACCGCGACTACTACCTGAAGAAGCGCGATCAGGGGATCGGGTTGGAGTTCTACGCGGCGTGGACGGGCCGAGTCTTCGATCCGTACGCCGGTCGGCTCATGGCGTGGACGAGCTGGCGTTATGGAGCGACGGCTATCTACATGTGGTCGCTGACCGATACGGGCGGAGCGTCATCGTGGAACGAGTATCTCACCTTCAAGGACGCGTATTCGCCAGTGTTCATCGACGAGGACTCGGTGACGGCCGGGAAACACCTCGAGGCGGCGCGGGAAGGGGTGCAGGACTACGAGTACTTTGCCATGTTGGACCGGGCGATTCGGAAGGCGTCTGCCCAAGGGAAGACGGGCCCGGAGATGGAGGAGGCCCGTCGGTTGCTGGAGAGCCTGCCGGCCAGTGTCTGTGATGCGTCGGGCCACGGGGGCGGGATCGACTCCAACCAGCCCCTAGGCGGCTTTCACTGGCTGAACGAGAAAGTGGACCGCACGCTGGCGGACCGGGCGCGGATTCAGGTGTTGGAGACCTTGACAGCGTTGGTTGAACACCACTGACGTGTACACCAAGGACACGCTCAGCGCACCGTCTATCGCGTTAGAGAGGGGGGACACTTGATCAAGCAAGCATGTGGGCTCGCAGCGGCCGTGCTGCTGGGCATCTCACCTTCTCAGGCCCTGCAGCGTACCGACACGGAATTCAAGATCTTCCAGTTCCCCGCCAACATGATTCCCCGCATCGA
This sequence comes from Gemmatimonadota bacterium, assembly GCA_009840005.1. The sequence continues at coordinate 52,882 of VXOR01000047.1, read as the reverse complement.
CGGCCAGACCGACGACTGGACGATGGTACCCGACAGCTACGCATACGGAACCGACCAGCTTTCCGACACGGTCATGGGAAACTTCACCAACTACGACCGCGAAGACTTGGACATCACCGTGCGCGTTGGTTGGGTCAAGGGCCTGAACCGGCTCTATTTTCTTTACGAGGCGTACGACGACTACTGGAATATGTACTACAAATACGGCGACTTGTTCGAAATCGCCATCGACGCGGACCGATCCGGCGGGCCGAACATTGCCAACCCCCAGATCGACGACGAGTGGGAAAGCCACTTCCTGTTCAAGGGAGTGCACGCCCAGAACTACCACATCTTCACACCTGCCGGGGAGGGACGGGATTGGGTGTTCGTCTGGGGGTGTCAGCCGTGGATCGGCAGGTTGCCGTACGCCAATCACGCGTACTCGTACGATTTCGCGGAAGGGGAGAGCGGCAAGCTCGTGCTGGAGTTCTGGATCACGCCCTTCGACTACGCTCCGTACGATGGCCCGGAGCGGGCAGCCGTGTCGAAGCTGGAGGAGAACAGCCTGATCGCCCTGTCTTGGGCGGTCCTCGATTTCGACGAGGATCACACGGAATACGAGGGGTTCTGGAACCTTTCGCACGAGACGCGCATGGATAGCGATGCCTCGAACCTTTGCGCATTCCGATTGATGCCGCTGGAGCCGGAATACCTCAAGCCGCTCGAGGCGGAATACTCCTTTACGGTGATCGACATGGATCGCCGGATGGTCGCCTTCACGGATCGGTCCCGCGGAGAGATCACATCGTGGTCGTGGGACTTCGGCGATGGCACGTCTTCGACCGAACAGCACCCGATTCACCAGTACGAGGGACCGGGCGAGTTCGTGGTTACACTGGACATCGAGGGTCCTCAGGGAAAGGCCCGGCGCGTCAAGGTGAACCAGGTGGTGGTAAAGTGAAGGGCGCGGATCACAGCCGCATGTTCAGGTCTCGTTACCGTCAATTGGCAAAGCACTAGTGGGCCGCCAGTTTAATTTGAAGGGTCGGGGTTTTTGTTGTATCCTTGCATGGCCTAGTTCAGCCAGCCGCGCCTAGACATTCACAATCCGACGGGCGCTCGACATTGCGACGCCAATTTTGGCGTCGGACTGCTCAATGGTATCAGCTTCCTCTAACTCTTTCTGCCAGATGACGACGGGAATGTTCCTGCTTGTCTTAATTTCCCTCGCGCTCAATGCACGCGACGCTTCGGGCGTGATTATCTACCGCATCGGCACACCCTTTTCCGAGGCGGAAAGGGATAGCTTGGAGGGGATCGGCATCGATTTCAGGGAGCTCGACTGGTCGGTCTCGCAGCTAGAGGACGCCCTCGACCCGGACTCGCTACAGGCGGGTGTACTGCAGCCCAATTTCTTCGCAGAAGACGAGGATATCGCCGCAACGCTGTTGAGCAGAGACGGCTGGGTGGCCGTGCAGCGGGAAGCTGGTAGGGGCAACTTCGACCAGACGGTCGGAAACCTGTTGGTCGATCAGGATCCGAGTACGGCGCACACATGGAGAGCCATAGATCAAGCGACCCTCGACTTTCGCGCCTCCTGTTGTAACGACCCCGGTGCATCGTTGAGAGTGCACTTCGATCTAGGCGGACGATTCCTCATCAAGGAGGTGAGACTGCGGCCTCTGGCGGACCGGTCGGATCACTTCCTGGAGCAATTCGTCATCGGTGTCAGCGACGAGAGATACGGCGTAATTGGACACGTCCCGAATCTCCCACCTGTTGTGGAGGTAGAGGGCAATACTGAACCCGAAGTCAGCGTGATGCTCGATCGACCCGTGACGACCAGCTTTGTGCAGTTGCGGATCCTTCGGCAAACGCCCAAGGAGATCGGGCTGGCCGCTTTCGAGTTGTACGGGGGGGGGTACGTGAGGAAGGCCTCATATGAATCCGACGTCATCGAACTGGACGACATCGCCAGTCTAGGCGAGATCCGCTGGTCGGGACGGCAGGATCCCCACGCCCAGGTCGCGATCCGCACCCGGGCCGGTACCGACCCGCACCCGGTCATTTTCTGGGAGACCCGCCCCGAGCAGCAGGACATCGTCAGGTTTCTCCAGGGGGGCGGCGATCTGAGTCTGACCGAGTACAAGCGCCAGTACGACAAACTGGATGATTTCCTCAAACCGGAAGACGAGCAGGACCGGGTGCGTCCCGACACGGAGCACTGGAGCTTCTATTCGAGTCCGTATGCGTTCGGGCATCCCGGGGTCCCTACTGCATCCCCTGGGCCGCGGAAGTTCGTTCAGGTCAGAGTGGATTTTGCCTCTACCACCGTCGAAGACGGGGGCAAGATCGACTACATAGAGTTCAAGGCGTCGGTGCCGCCGTTGGTTCGCCGCTTGGTAGGGGAAATTCACCCAACCGAGACCGAGGTGGGCGAAGCGACGCAATTTACGTATTACATCAGTCCGACGATCCGGTCCACCGACAGCAGTTTTGACGGGGTAGAGATCGCGACGCCTTCAGGGGTGGTGTCGGTCGATTCGCTGCGCATAGCCGGCATCAATCAGCAGGATTTCTCGTGGACTATCCACGAAGACGGTCTGGGGTTTGAGGTTCTGCTCCCGCGTCGGCTGGAGCCGGCGGACAGCGGTGCGCTGGTGGAGGTGGTGTTCACTGCTCCGGTACTGAGAGAAGTGGGCACCCTGTTTGCAGGCAGGGTGTTCGACACGACCAGGCCGCACGAGGTGCGGCAACGGGTCGTGCCGGGCAATGCTACCAATGAGATCGAAGGCGATCGTTTGTCGGTGATAACGGCTCTGAGCGAATCGCTGGTGTTTTCGCCCCGGATCTCGCCGAATCCGTTCACGCCGAACGGCGATGGGGTAAATGAGGTGGTGAACATATCGTACAAGCTGCTGCGGTTGACCACAGCGGTGCCGGTAGCAATCGAGATCTACGATCTGTCGGGTCGGCTAGTGCGGCGGGTGTATGAGGGGAAGGATCCGGTGGGAGAGTACAGCCACGTGTGGGATGGCCGGGACAACTCGAACGGGCTAGTGCCGCCGGGGCTGTATCTGTACCGGCTGGTGGTGGATGTGCAGTCAGCGAAGGAGACCAGCAGCGGCGTCGTTGCGGTGGCCTATTGACAATCGCTTTTTTCAGCATGACCAGCACTGAGTTGCGTCGCCAATGCTGGCGACGGACAGCCTGCGGTGGCGGCCCCAATGCTGGGGCCGGACTGCTCGTCTGCTGCGCGGCATTCGCCGTCTGCTTCCTAGTATGCCCCCAGACGCTTCTCAGCCAGGAGTCCGACGGACTCGTGGCCCGACAGAGTGAACACCCCTACAAACTCGGTCTGCGCCATGTGCAGAGCGGTGACTTCCAGAGCGCCGAGCGGGAATACAGGAAAGCGATCTGGATGGACTCGACTGATGTTCTCCCGCGCGACGGCCTCGGTTTCGTCTATGCTCTGCAGAACAGATTCCGAGAGGCAGAGGCGGAATTCGAGAAAGTACTGGAGATCAAGCCCGACTATGCGCCGTCTCTCTACAAGCTGGGCAAGATCTTCCTGATCCGCCGGGATCGCGAAAAAGCGAAGGATGCCTACGAAAGAGCGATCGCATCCGAGCCGACATATTTCCTTGCTCATCACGGGCTCGGCATGATCCACTCGCAGGAGGGAAAACCGACCGAGGCGGCGGAGCACTTCAAGATTGTGCTCCGGCTCAAGCCCGACTACGGCCCCTCTCGCTATCGACTTGGAGCCATCTATCTTCGGGAACAGGAATACGCCAAAGCGATAGCAGAACTGCAGCAGGCGGCAAGGCTGGACGAGAACGAACCGGCGATCCACTACATCTTGGGAAATGCGTACATGGCCATCGGCAGACTGAGCGAAGCAGCAGACGCACTTGCCGCAACCCTGCGGCTCGACCCCCGTCGTGCAGATGCACACGACAAGCTGGGGCTGGTTTACACCGAACAGTCACACGTGCCCTTGGGGGCGGCAATGGCAGACCAAGACAAACTCGCGGCCGCCGTAGAGGAACACCGCAAGGCGGTTGAGCTGGCCCCCGACAACGGCTGGTTCCAGCACAACCTCGGCATGGCCTATGAGCGGCAGCGCAACTACGAGGAAGCCGCGGCCCAGTACAGAAAGACCCTGACGGTGGATCCCGACCTTGCGTACTCGCGCTATCGCCTCGGTATGATTTACTCCAGAACCCGGAAATACGAGGAGGCTGTCGACCAGTACAAGCAGGCAATTGAGCGCGAGCCGGACAACGCGCTGTTCCACTACGCCTTGGGAGCTGTGTATGTCCAGATCGGAAGGACCGAAGAGGCGATCGCGGAGTATGAGAAGGCCATCGAGCTCGACTACTTCAACACAGAAGCGCATTTCGGTCTCGCCAACGCCTATTTCAAGCAAGGGAATCGCCAAGAGGGCGAGAGGGAGATGCAGATATTCCGCAAGCAGCGCGAAGGCAATATCGTCGAACTCGAACGCAGCGTCGCCCTAGTCCCCGACAATCCGCATTTTCACTTCGAGCTCGCCGTGCACTATTCCAGACAGGGACGGGACATCAGCGCCATCAACGAGTATAAGCTCGCCATCGCTCTCGACCCGGCCAATGCCGAATACCATCGCCGTCTCGGCAACGCCTACCTGAAGACGGGCAGGTACCACGAAGCAGATGAGCAGTTCGAGATCGCCCGCCGACTGGAGTCGGCAGACGAGAACGGACCATGAGCTGACACCGCATGGCTCGCGGATCTCGCCTCTATACCTCTGGGCTCTATTTTCTCTTCTCGATCTCCCTCTGTGGCCGCTTGCAGGCCGACGACGGGCTCGTGTTCGGCACCCGCGTACAGTTTGTCGATGTCGCAGCAGCAGTCGGCGTCACCTTGATGAACGTCTCTGGTGATGGCGAACAGCAGTACTTGGTCGATGCCTTCATGGGGGGGTCGGCCTTCTTCGACTACGACCGGGACGGGGATCTAGATCTGTATGTGCTGAACGGGTCGAGAGTGGGAGGATTTCCCGGCCGGGATCGTCCGCGCAATGCCCTCTACCGCAATGAGGGCGCGACGTTTTCGAACGCCACAGAAGAGTCGGGTCTCGGGGACACCGGTTGGGGAATGGGCTGCGCCGTGGCCGATTACGACAACGACGGGGATGCGGACATGTACGTGACCAACTACGGCAGCAACGCGCTGTACGAAAATCGGGGAGATGGGGCCTTTGCCGATGTCGCGCAGCGCGCCGGAGTCTTCGGAGAAGAGGCATTTAGCACCGGATGTGCCTTCTTCGACTACGACCGCGATGGCGATCTCGACCTGTACGTGGCGAACTACATCGATTTCGATCACTTCATGGAAACCACTCCCGACAGGAGGCACGAGTGGCGGGGGTTGACCGTCCATTTCGGACCGCAAGGGATGCGGGGGGAGGCGGACGTATTCTACCGCAACGAGGGCGAGGGCGTCTTTTCCGATGCGACTGCCGCAGCCGGTCTCGTGGACCGCGACATGCTGTACGGACTCGGTGTAGTTGCGGGAGACTACGACAATGACGGCGATTCGGATATTTACGTGGCCAACGATACGGGGCCCAACTATCTCTACGAGAACGGGGGCGACGGGACCTTTACCGACATGGCTTGGATGAAGGGTGCGGCATACGGCGAGGGCGGCCAGCCACAGGGCTGCATGGGCATCGCCTTTGGGGACTACGACAACGACGCGTATCCAGACATACTGGTCACCAACTTCTGGGAAGAGACGAACACCCTGTATCACAACGACGGCGGGCGGTTTTTCTCGGATCTCACGTTCGATGCGGGAGTGGGGTTAGAAAGCTTCCAGTTCCTCGCTTGGGGCACCGAGTTCTTCGACTACGACAACGACGGCGACAAGGATCTTTTCGTCGCCAACGGCCATGTCTATCCGCAGGTCGATAGGGCGAACTTAGGAGTCAGCTATGCCCAGACAAATCAACTGTTCGAGAATAGGGGGGATGGTACCTTTGCCGAGGTGTCCCTTACCTCGGGCGCGGGACTACAGATCGAGAAGGTAAGCAGGGGCGCTTCTTTCGGGGATTACGACGAGGACGGCGACCTCGACATACTCGTCCTAGAGCTCAACGATCTCCCGACGCTGCTGCGCAACGACGGGGGTGATCAAAACAACTATCTGATAGTCCGGACGGAAGGCACCGAGAGCAACAGGGACGGCATCGGTGCGCGGGTAAAACTCCGCTGCGGGGACGTGACGCAGGTCAATGAGGTGCGGAGCGGTTCGAGCTATCTATCGCAGAACGACTTGAGGGTCCACTTCGGCCTGGGCGAGTGCACTACCGTAGACCGGCTGGAAGTACTCTGGCCGAGCGGTCTGGTCGAGCGCTTTGAAGACCTGTCCGCCAACAGGGTCTTGGTGATTCGCGAGGGAAGTGGAATCGTTCAGCCTAGCCAGTAACGGCGGTACGCCGTTCCGATTGAGCAGGAAAATCCCCGCATTGCCCGCGGGTGAGTGCTGCAGGACAGATTCCCAACGTCCCGCCGGAATTTCAATAGACGATCGGCACCATTCGGCTGACGCTCTGGCTGCGGGCGTCGCTTTCCACTTTGAGCCGTAGAAAGTAGTGGCCGGGCGGCACTAGGTCGCCCGATTGGTCTCGCCCGTCCCAGACCAGTTCCTGGGCGCCGGCCAGCGCTCGTGCCGAAATCTGGCGCACCCGGCGGCCGGCTAGGTCGAAAAGCTCCAGTTTCAGCGGTCTGTGCTCCAGCACGTTGATCAGGTTCAGGCTGATAAAGAGGCGGTCACCTATGCCGTCGCCATTGGGTGTGAGCACTCTGGGGTACACGGAGAGATGGGCGAAGAGGGGGCGGTCTAGGGGCAACTCGACGATATTGGTACTGCTTTCGACCTGTGGGTTGGCGTCACCGGGTTCGACCCGCTGGCGCACGTCCGGGCCTAGCTGGCTGTCTTCGAGAAAGAGGTCAAAACGCGTGGCCTGCAGGAAAGCGGCGGCCTCAAAGCGCATCTCCACCAGTTCGCCGCTCTGCACCCGGCGGGGGAACTGCAAACGGAAGCCGGCGCTGTCCTCTCGCGCCTGGACCTCGATAGGCTCGCCATCGAGGCGGGTGTCGATAAAGCGCAGGGGCGTGGAGGCCTCTAGGGCCAGCCGGTCAAAGCCTGCGCGAGTAGCAGGGGCGCGCAGCCAGTAGGAAAAGGTCACCATGGTGCCCGGCTCGACCTGGAAGGGATAGACCTCGGCGCTGACGCGTTCGGCGATGGGATCGGCGAAGTCCAGGCTCACCCAGTCTATGGAGGGTGCCTGTAGGGGGGAGTCGCTCACCAGACGCGCGTCGAGCTGGACGAAGCGCCTGAGCGAGGGCGAGAGGAAGGTCTGGCCGGAGGCCGCGTAGATATTGCTCCAGGGACTCCAGTCGCCGCCGGGCGCAGAGGTAGTATCGATGGGGCCGCGGAAAGAGGGAATGAGCTTGTCCCACCTTCTTGCGGTGACTTCTTTGAGATTCTTGTCGTAGTAGGTGAAATTCTGCTCCAGTTCGTTGCCCGAGCGGCTGCGCAGTTCGAGCCGGGTGCCGACGGGCACATCGGCACCCCAGCGGAGGGCGTTGACATTCTTCCGGCCTCCGAGATCGAGGATGGGGGAATCGAAGCGCACCTCGCGCGGGAAACCCTCGCTGAAGACCATGATCTCCGCAGTGTGGCCACTGGAGTAGCAATCGGGCGCGCTAGTGCCGGATGCGGTGGTACAACTGGCGTCCCAAGTCTTGAAGAGGATGCGCAGGAAACGCGTGGGGATGGGGGCGAAGTGGTGCGCGACCATGCCCTGGCGCCGGGTGGCACGCGGTAGGACGCCGGAAAAGTGCTTGGTCCAGTGCAGCGAGCCGTCCGAGGCCAGCGAGCCGTCCGAGGTCATCATCTCGTGGAAGTTCATACTGAAATGCCGCCCGCGATCGATATGGCCGATGTGGTGCACCTGGTCGACCCAGTAGACGGCACCCAGGTCCAGGATGATCCAGGCCCAGACATCGTTGGAGGCGCGCGGGACTCGGCCGCTGCGCCACCAGGTGTTGATCCGGCCGTCGATCAGCAGCAGGGCATTGGTCAGCGTCGCTTCGACGAAATCTGTGCCGCCGGTGCCGATGATGATCTCGACGGCCCCGCCCCGATCGCGCAAGTCCGAGACCAGGTTGTCGCCCAGGGCTTCCACTTCGATTTCGACCAGCCGCGCATCGGGCGCGGCCTTGAGCGCTTCGAGACGCACGAACTGGATCGGCGTCGGGGGTATGGCGGGAATGGCGAAGTCAACGCGGTGGGCGCTGTTTGCGCCGAAGCGCTCGGCGATACGGTAGGTCAGGGTGCCGGGGACCGGGACATCGGCTACGTCGATGAACTGTTCCCCGGTGGACAGCAGCAGATTGAAAATCTCAAAAGGGGGTGCAGCGCCGTCGAAGACCAAGGAGACGCGGCTAGCCGGGACGCCGCGGCCCAGATCCACCTCGATCCAGCCCGTCTCTTCGAGATCGCCCGGGGCGGGCTGCCAGCCGGTCGCGGGGTCGCCGTCGAAAACCAAGGCTGCGGTGGCGCGATTGGACCCGGCGTCGCGGAGGCCGCCGCCATGGTCTAGGGCATCGAGTGCGGCATTGATGTTTTTGCGAACCGCCAAAGGGCGGACGACCCCCTGAGGCGTCAGTTCGACGATCCCTAGAGGCAGGGTCCACTGGTGCCACTGGGCGGCGTTGTCGAAGCGCAATTCCTCGGCATTGAGCGGAGCAGCCGCAACGATCGCCAGCACGGCGCAGCGCAGATGTTTGGGTTTCATCAAGGCCGATCCTTTGCGTTAGGAGGCAAATAGACAGCCTGGTTGTCTAAACCGCCTTGTCGAAACACCCTCTGTTGCCCTTATCATACGCCCTCTGCGCTCGAGGGACAAGAGGGAGCGTTATTCACTCATGTCGCCGTCCTATTGCTGACTTCCTATTCGCCCGCATCAACGAACGGCCGCCAGGTCCTCCACTTGGCTACAGGTCTGGCGCGCCCCTATTTCAGTCAGATCGAGGATATCGAGATGATCCGGACCGAGAGCGAGAAGCTGAATGTCTATGGAGATGAATCAGGAGAGTACTGGGCACCCGCCAAGAGCTCACAGTTTGCTCGAAGGCCATGCAAAAGGACGCCGGCTGTCGTGCCCGTACGTGAAGAGCGCTGTCCGCCTCGGGGACTCAGCCTCCCAGCGGTACGCTCCGTGACAGACCGTCCCGCCCAAAAAGAAGAGAACAGACCCGCGACGCATTGGAATGTGGCGGATCGGCGCGCGCTCGTTGCAGGTCCGCACCGAATGCGGTAAGGGGTAGCACGATTTGTGACTGCCCGGCACTACGACAAATCCGCCATCGTCGGGCCCGACGTCGTTGAGCTGCCAGGCGACGTTGATGCCCGACCTCGTGTGCACGCGCCCGTTTACCATCTCGTAGTGCTTGCCGATGCAGGTCGGATTGGCGTTCCCCGAGTGCAGCATCTGCCCGCTCGAGCCTTTGATGTGGCACAGGGCCGTGTTCTGAGTTACCCTGTACCCTGGTCCAATCATCCAGTTCAGGCGCTGGATGACGGCTGGATGCGCCAACATTTTGAGGAAAGGCGCATTGTGCGGCGCCGGTAGCTGAAACAAGTCCTTCAGATCCGGCCGGCCCGTGCCCGAGATCGTCGGTGCCCCAGGGATGTCGGCAAGCGTCACGTCCCCATCGAGCTTGTCGCCTGCGCCCCGGTACACCAGGCGGTCGAGGTTGGCGTCGATGCCCGCCACGGCTGCATCGACCCAGTCATCGTCCATGACGCCCTCGACCAACAGGAAGCCCTGAGTGTCAAACGCCCAGCGCTCGGCATGATCATCTCGGCATTCGGACTCGAGGGCAGAGGAGGCCCTCTGCGCCGCGTCGGCATCGGCGGCGGAGGTGAGATAGGTGGTAGTGCCGTCCGATAAGAGCAGGCGACGCGAGTCGCCGCCCGCCAGCACGGTTTGCTCGGCCTCGCCCAGCCCTTCCGCCCATGCGGGCAGGAGCTGCTGGTCCTGCTGGTCAGGTGGCCCCTGTGGCCGAGCCGTGCGCGAGATGAAATTTACCACGAGTAGCTCGCCCTCATCACCCTGCGGGCAGACCCCGTGCAGCGCACTGGCAGCGCACAGCAGCACGTCGCCCGCCGCCAGCGCCGGGCGCTCGGCGAAGCGGCTGGAGGATGGAAGCGGTGGGGCCGGCAGCCCGCTCTTGTGCGAGGAGGGCACGACCACCAGCGGGCACTTGCCTTCTGCGGAGTCCGTGAGGGCGATGGCCACCATCAGCCCTTGGCACTGCCGGATGCGGACCTCTTCCCAGTCGCCGCCGGCCCGCGTGAGCTGAGTTCCGTCGGCGTTGCGGCCATTCCACCCCGCTAGGTTGATGTACGCCCGGTCCAGCGTGTGCGCCCCGCCTTCCAGTGGCAGCGAGGCTTCGTCGTATTCTCCTGCGGCGGTAGGGACGTGCCTCGCAGGGCCGTCCTGGCGAAAGCCATCGCCACACAGCTCGCGCACATAGCGTCCGACGGTGCCGGCCTCGCCGCAGAGACCTCCTAGTCCATCGCCGCTGTCGCGGCACGCGGACAGCTCGGCCTGGCTGAGGAGTTGCGGCAGCACGACGAACCCGAGCGCGTCGAAGGTGAAGTTCTGCTCTATAGTAAGGATCGATGGCTCGTGTACGTGCGTCGCCTCGTTCCAGTGGTTCACAGTGTAGGTGTCGCTGCCCATAGTTAGACCTCGATGGATTCTGGAGGGTGGACGGTGTTTTCTGGCGTCCCTGTCCCACTCAACCCATTCAACATCCGCGGCTATGCTACCTACCGAAAACACCGCTACGGCGGCAAACTAAACAAAGTTCGCGTATCTTACAACTACGGCTCCTATTGAGCAAACTTCAGGAGAAAAATTGCAAGAGATCCACTTCCGTAAAATCGCAATAGCGCTCATTCTGGGCTTTCCCCTACTGGGGGAGTCAACGACGAAGCTGAGCAAAGGGGAGATCATGTTCGAGCGGATCGGCAAAGGCATCAACGTGGATGTCTCCCATCTTGAAGGAGGTCCACCCGAAAAGGTGTTGTATGATTCTGCCCAGTATGATGCCGTCAAGGCCGCGGGATTCCAAAGCATCCGCTTCTTTGTTGTCGCTGGGGAAGATCCGGCTATCTACAAAAACAGGATACAGGACGCGCTTGACCGAGACCTTGCGGTCGTGATCTGCTTGTGGGGAAGCGGTCAATGGGCATCGAAGCCGAAAGAGGGGATACAGGAGTTTGTCGCAATTTGGGATAGAGTTGCCAAGTACTATAAGGACTACCCCGCCCGCCTTGTCTTTGAACTTTGGAACGAACCGGCGGGGCTGATAGTGAAACCGGGAGGGATTCAGGGGATACAGGACGGCAAAACCGCTATGGAATACCTCAACGCGGCGATCCCCATCATCAGGACGACCAACCCAGACCGCATTCTCGGAATCGGCGGACCAGGCTTTAATGGGGGTCGTGAACTCGCGCAATTCGTCACACCGGAGTACCTGACGTACAGGCTGGAAGACGGCTCAGGGTTTGCGGACGACACCAATATCATCGGCATCTTCCACATGTATCAACCGCACAAGTTCACGCATGGAACCTCGGGGCTAGACGAAGTTCCTAAGTGGAAGGACGAAGTGAGAGAGCAGATGTCACCCCCGGTGGCATGGTCGAAGAAATGGAGGAAGCCTCTGCTGCTGAGCGAATGGGGCGCTTGGGTGCCGCCCTGCCATACGGTTGAAGACTTCAAGGCCTATATTGGATTTGTGGCCGACGAATGCAAGAAACACAACATCGGCTGGATGTATTATTGTGCAGGTTTCAACAACCAATGGGCCTTCAACATTCTCAATACCGAGGACGGTTGGAACCAGGACGCACTTGATATTCTTACGGAAGTCACGGCCCCCCCGCCCCCGCCCATGTCGCCACTCATCAATTCGGAGTTCAGCAGCGGAACCGTTCACTGGACCAGCGAAGGGTCCGTGCAGATGTCCGTGGCGAGGAGCGCAGGCCTGAGCGGCTTGGCTGCCCTCAAAGTGGAAAGCAAAAAATCGGACCGGGCCGCAATCTATCAGGAAACCCCCAAGAGAGCGTGGAATCCTCCGGGTAGGTACCTAATCTCCCTGAGAAAGGGAAGGCTCTATAAGATATCTTTCCTAGCCAAGTCCGTGGGTGAGATGGGATCTCTCAGGGTGCGATTAGCCGACGTCTCCGGTTCGAGCGATGGGTTTTGGACGTCCACGCCGGTGACAATCTCAAACGCAAAAAGGGAATATGCGATTGAGTACAAGCATACCGGCAGGGATGTAAGAGACGTCCGGGTGGCGTTTTTGTTTGGCGACAGAGATCAGGTTATCCTGCTGGATCGAATTGCACTACACGGCTATCGGGAATAGGTAGCAGCATTCGGAAAAGGCGGATTGCAGATCTGGTCAGCCTCAGCCTGGAGGCGACGGCTGAGGCCACACAGGTGCACAGGCGTCCCTATCAGATGACCCCTACCGCACGGTAAACGCTGCCTCGAGCCGGTCCTCGTGGATCGACACCTCTGACTCGTAGCGGCTGTGCAGTTCCTCCATGTACTCGTTGAACGCGTTCCGGTATCTCTGGCGTCTGAGCTGAGACCTGACCCTCATCTCAGCTTCGGCGAAGGTCTCGCGCTTGCGTTCGCGGGAGAGCACCTTGAAGATGGAGTAGCCCTCCTGCACCTTGACCGGTCCGGTAAGCTCGCCGATTTCGGCTTCGACCGCAGCTTCCACGAAACCGCCGAACTGGGGCGATTCGTGACGGTGTACGTGGAATCGACCCTCGTCATCGCGCACCGCGAGCGAGCGAATCGAATGTCTCTTCGCTAGGTCGCCAAAAGCGGTGCCGTCCTCGATCATCCCTTTCAACCGCAGTGCTTCTATTTCCGTTCTTACGAGGATCTCCTGCACTTCAGTCTGTTTGGGATGCAGGAATCTCTCGGCGTTGGCTTCGTAGTACTGGCGCAGGTCGTCTTCCGCGATAGTCACTCTCTCCTTTAGCACCTTGGACCTGAGGACCCGTACCAGCAACTGCTTTCCCTGCTCTTTGAGCCATCGGGCCACCATCTCTTCGCGATCGATTCCCTGGCGTACAGCCGCTTCCTGAATCATCACGTCCGGAACGATGTACTGCTCGGCGAAGGAGACCACCTGCTCGGCGTCGCGGAGTGTCTCCAAGACATTGCCCTTGCGGCCTTTGGCCGCGCCTTTGAGGTCGGCAACTGTGATCTCTCCGCCATCGTACTGGTAGAGTACAATCGCAGAGGGGTCGTGGCCGATGTTCACCGCACCGGGGCGCAGCGCCTCGACGGCAGTGGCTATGCCGTCTCGGACCGGCTCGAGGCGGTATTTGTTCCTCAATTCCGTCACCAACTCGGCCTTCGCGATTTTGTGCTTCTTTCGTTTAAGTTCTTCCGCGATTCTCAGCCGCTGTCGCGGATTGAGCTGAGCGGTCGTTTCATCGAGGATCTTGAAAACGACGTATCGGTCGCCGATTCGAACCGGATCCGACACCGAGCCTACCGCGAGCCCGAACAACTTCTCGGCGATGCCGGGAATGATGTCGTCCCTAGTGGCGAATCGGCCTGTGTCCCCACCCTGGGCAGCAGTCTCTTCGTTCATCGACAGCTTGCTCGCGACGTCCGCGAAGCTCGCCCCTGCCTCGATCTGCCTAGCGGCCTTCTCTGCTGTCTCAAGGTCGGCGACCACGATTTCGCCCAGTCTGATGGCGCGGGCGAGCCCCTCTCGGTCTATGTACTTTTCTACTTCACCGTCTTTTAGCGTTGCGTCGATTGTTCTGCGCTCGTACTCACCGACGAGCTTGGCCTTCCTGATCCGGATCAGATTGGTCAGGTAGGGGGAACTCCTCTCGATGCCTTGGCTTCGGGCTTCCAGCAGCAGCAGTTCTGTGTCGATCATGGTCTGCAGATGGACCCTCAACGGCACCTTCCCGGCCTCCTCTCCCTTGGCGTGCTCGGGCAGTTTGGCGAGGAAATCCCGCACGTCCTGTATAGTGATCGTCCGGTCTCCAACCTTTGCGACCGTGGGATTTTCATCCTGCGGTCCGCAGCCCACGCCAATTAAAAGGAGCGCTAGGCCCCCCGCTTTCGTCACTGACACTCCGTAGGAGAGAAAAAAAGCGCGCATCCGTACCTCCACTCAGGCTCGGGTCTATGCTCTACTCTAGACCGGCGTACACCGTGGCAAAGGCCACTCTGCCCGTCTTGGTCTTGTCATCTATCGATCTTCTGGTCAATCTCATACCCATCTTCGTCACTAGATGGTAACCGAGGTAGCTGGTGTTGTTCGAGAACTGCATCGCTCCGACGATTTCGGTGAAATCGTCGAGTAGTCCCTCTTTGACCGCGGTCTCGGATTGGCGCAACTGGTTGAAGATCGTGTACTCCACACCGGCCTGCATGGAGGAAGAGGAAAACACCGGCCATCGCGCCAGCAGGGAGAGTTGCAGCGTATTTTCCTTGCGCTTGGGATCAGACCTGAGCGCCGGAGCCTCCAGCCTGAGCTCGTTCTTTATTCTCGGCATGAGATCGACATAGGCGACCTTGCGCTCGAGGTCCACCTTGTTGATGAGACCTAAGAAGGTGTAGTCCTCGCGTAGATCGGGCTGTCGTTCGTTCTGGTGCCAGCGATCGTATTTGAACTTACTCACGAAATTCACATCCTTGATCTTGGTGTACTTGAAGCTCAGGAACGTGGAGTTTATCCATGTGTCCTGAGCCGCCAAGGGATCGACGGTTGGAACGTTCCGCCGCTCGAACTCGCTCCACTGGCGAAGATCGTTCTCGATGTTGTCCTTGGCGATTCTGAAGTTGTCGTAGATCTTCAGCCTGCCAAGACCCGGATAGTCCCGTTCGAGGGTGAAGAGCACGTAGTTAGTCGTGTTCTCCCCGTCGCCGGCAATCAGTTTCTCATCCGTTCGTCCGACGGTCAGCCTGATGCCCGGCAGCAGGTCGATGCCGCCGTATATGTTGTATCCTCGGTGGTCCCTCGGGTAGGGAAAATCCGGCTCATCGTCGTTTTCGAACCGATCTACCCAGAGGTTGTTGTTCATGTCTAATCCGAACAGGTACTCCGGCCGGTCTGTTCCGTATCTCAAGAACGGTTCGTCGTAGTCTGGGACGAGATTGGGCAGGTCTTCGCTGTCGTTCTGGTTGAAATCGGATATGAAGTCGAGGTTTTCGTCGTACCCGGGAAACACCTCAATGTCTATGTTTTGGAATATCCTCTGCCAGTCGGGGAATCGGTCCTGATCGTCGTTGTCGTCGACGAGCTCGTAGAAAAACCTCCCCTCGTCCGAGTAGTCTATGTTGGTCTCACCCCGGGCCAGTATGGCACTGGTGTTGTAGTTATGGGCCATGCTATAGGCTTCGCTGAAGAAGAAGAACGGGTGGGCGACCTTTGACAGATTAAACATCCAGCCATCGCCTTCGTCAGAAGCTCCTAGGTGCTCGGTATGCGCCCTGTTGGGGTACTTCCTGTAACTGACGCTGCGATCCCATTCTCCGTACAAGTCGAATCCCCAGAGGCGGGTCGCCTCCAGCGTAAATCCGAATATCTCGGTGGCCGTCGGCAGGCCATAGGGGATCTTCAGGACGGTCAGGTTGGAGCCATCCTTGACGTTTTCATTGGCCCTTGCAGCCAGCCGATAGACGTTGGCCAACTGCCTGTCGAACTGGCGGTCCGAGGTTATCTCGATCCTGTAGTCGTTGGCGACTACCAGCTCGAATGTCACCTTTCTTATCTCTGACGGATCCGGGCCCGTGTACGTCCCCACCGAGAAGTCGTAAACCAGTTCGATCTGCTCGGAGCCGTTCGCCTCCCAAAACCCCAGCATCTGAAAGCCGCCTTGGGGCGCGGGAATCAGCCCGACTTCGCTGGCCCGGACGGTCTCCCTGTCGAAACGCACATCCCCCGCTGCATCGATCGTTTCGACGTCGGCCTCTATTATCAGGTCCCACGCGAACAGCGCGGTGCCGCCTTCATTGTCCTCGGGAGAGTCGTCCGACAGGCGCACGAAGACTTGGGTGATGTTCTCCGCGTTCTGACTGGAGACGATCGAACCGCTTCGCGGGCTGCCCTCGAAGGCGTCGATGAGTTGGGAGGAGTTGTGGGCGCTCACGTAGTTGGCGCCGAGTCTGAGATAATCTCCAACTTGGGTCGTCGCGCGTCCGCCGGTCAGGGTCGTCGTGCTCGTCGTCTGGTTACTAGGGCTTCGCGGGCCGGCGGCACCCGGCGAGCTGATCCGCGAGAGGAGAGCCGTGGCCTCGTACTTGTCGGACTGATAGTCGATCTGGATGCCATCGAACGCCGGCTTGGAGAAGGTCATCGGGGTCAGGGTTGACCGGATCTCGTCGCCGATGGTGATGGCCAGATTGTGCTGTCCCTTCTGATCGGAGGCTATGACCAGATTGCTGAACCACTGTTGGAACCGCTCGGTCTTGAACAGGTTGCTTCCCCCCTGCTGGGGCTGGGTCTGGCTCCAGTCGTAGATCAGCCATCCACTGGTGATGTACGAACCGTAGATGTCGTAGAAGTAGTCCCCCTCGAGATTGGTCGTTACATAGCGCTGGTAATGGTCTCTCGCGTAGTTGCTGTACTCCCACTGCTTCCACTGATATTCGCGAAACAGCTCCTGTGGGACGTACCACTTCTTGACCGCCGGGTCTAGAGCGCCGAACAGGACGCCGGGGCCCGTCGGTTCAAACGTAAGCTCGCCGCCGCGGCGAACCCCCGTCATCCGATCTCGATCGGGACCTTGGGCTTCCGAGCGAGTACTGTACAGCACTATTGCCGAGACGATGGTGCACCATGTGGCCAGCGTACCGACTAGGCGCATCGCACCTCTGACTGTATGACCGGTCACCATGTGACTCCCCCTTACCTTGCGGCCCCGATGCTGAGGCCGGACTGCTCGCGAAAAATCAATAGACCAAAGGCACAATCGCAGTCTTGCTCTCCTTACCTGTATCTGTAGCGACTTCCACGCGCACGAGATAGACTCCCGGCGCTAGCATCTGTCCGTTGTCATCCGCGCCGTCCCAGACTCTCTGATATCTTCCGCTGATGTCGAGGTCGGAGTAAATCACCCTTCTGAGTCGGCCGGCGAGGTCGTAGATTTGTACCGACACCGGAGTACCGCCTATCAGGTTGACGATATCGTAGGTGACGATGGCTTGGTCGTTGACGTCATCGCCATTGGGCGTAAACGGAGCCGGGGCAGCCTCGAGAAAGTAGATGCGGTTGTCGGCGACCCGGGTGGTGATCGACAGGTCATCGCCCACGGCGACGGGGTCATCGCCCACGTCGCCTGGGACGAGCGTCTGCGGCAAGTTCTGCGGTCTCTGGGTGTCGAAGACCCTGCCGACGAAGACGGTGTTGTAGTGCAGCGCGATGCTCTCGAACACGACGCGCAGCAGTCGGTCGTCGCCGGTGATCCTCGGGAAGCTGATTCGGACGCCGCTTATGTCGCCGTCTTCTTCTTCGATGTCCTCCTTGTCCCACGCCACGTCGGTCCCGTCGATCTGGACAGATCGGATGACCTCCACTGGTGCCGGCGTCTCGATGTCGAGCCGGTCGAAGCCGCTGCTGTTGTAGCTGCGCACCCAGTAGGTCAGCTCGGTCGCCTGCCCGATTACGGCGTCTTGGGGCCACACCTCCCCCACCACGTCATCGGCCAGCGCTGGCGAGACCTCCACGGCGATCGAATCGACCGTCGCGGCCGAAAGGATGTCGCTGCTCTGAAACAGAACGCGAAACTGCCAGTACTGGCGGGGTGAAGGTGATGCGATCTGCGTGCGGACTCCGGCCGGATAGGGACGAGACCATCCGCTCCACTTTAGGCTATCGCTCGGGTCCGGCGTACCGCCGCTCCGGGTGGATACGGTAGCAGATACCTTGGCAGGCTCTCCTATCGTCTTCTTTGCCCACATTATACTGCCAAAGACGGCGGGCCGACCTTCATCGAACACCTTCGAGGTGTACGAAGCAGCCGATGCGAACCCTTCGCCGAAGACCTCGAACTCGTCGATCTCCCATTCCCCCCGAATGAGCTGTTTCACCTCTATGAAACGCACGAACTGCAGCGGCACATCTATGTCGACGACCGGGTCGTCATTGCGCTCGACGGTCCTGAAGAGCCTGAGATCGGGATTACCGGAGAGGGTCTTCTGCTCCTCGCTGCCGTCGTTCAGCGACACCTCGTATCCCTTCAGAAAAAACTCTTCGAACCCTTCGCGGGGGTAAAACCTGATCCTGTTGACTCCAAAACGCTCACCCAGATCAAATCTCAGTATGATCCCTGTGGCTGACGGGATCTTAATTTCGAAGGCCGTGTTCCTGCCGTCCACCATATTGTCCAACAAGTTCTCGAATTCACTCTGGGTGACTTCGAGGACCGTGCGCGCATTTGGCGACGTTATTTGCCCCCCCCTTTCGATCAACTTCAGGGAGATATTGTCTCCAGGATCATTCTGTAAAGGTTGAATGGAACCGGGATTGGCTTCGAAATCGATGACCGTTATGTCAGAATGTGCCTGATCCCAGGAGCGGGAACCCGTGCCACCTCCGAAGACGATCGTCTCTCCATTGCCTGCCGTCGCAAGTCCGAGGAGAGCTACGGACAGAACGGGCAGGGCCACTGCTCTATGAGGTGATGTTCCAGTTATCACTTGCTGAACACGGGCTCCTTGGTGTCCTGTCGCGGAGACTAGTAGGCGACGCGCACCAATCGATGGACCGAGGTTTTCTTTTTGGATGTCGAGTCCACTTTTAGGTCGATGTGCATCAGATAGATCCCCGGTGGCACGATCGCTCCCGACTGGTCGACGCCCGTCCACGTCACCGTATGACGGCCGGCCGTTATGGTCGTCTCGGCTATACGCGCCACCGGCCGGCCGGCCAGATCGTACACTTCTACTTGGACCGGTGCCGAACTGAGCACCCGCATCAGCGAAAAACTGACCTCCAGCTCGTCGTTGACGCCGTCGCCATTGGGCGTGAAAACGCGATCGACCTGTAGATCCCCCAGCAACTGGCCGCGCTCCAGCGCCAACACCACCGTCGTCTCGCTGTCCACAACCCCGTTGGCATCGCCGTCATCCACCCGTTGCCACGAGTTTTTGAACTGCGAGTGCCCCATGGAGCCGATGAAAAACGTGTTGAACCCGAATATGGTCGCCTCGAACTGAAGCTCCACCAGCGCTGATCCACTCGTCGTCTTGATCGCAGCTGGCAGACGCACCCACAGCGAATCCGTCTCCATCACCACCTTGAACCCCTCGCTCTCCGCCGTAAACGTCACGGCGTCCTGCCCCGTCACGTTTACATTCACCTGTTTCAGCTTCATGCCGACGTCGTCGGGTGCCTCGATGAGGATCTCGTCGAACCCCCTACTGCCCGACTCGAAGGTCGAACGGATGAAATACGATAGCTGCTGCTTCGTGCCGATCTCCTCCAGACGCGAGGGCAGCACCTCGCCCACGACCGCGCCGGCCACCGGCGTCACGAAGTTCAGCGCCACCGAACGCAGCGTGGCCGCCGCCTTGGGGTCCTCTGTCAGGAAAATCGCCCTGATGGCGACGAACCGTCTGGGACTGGGCGAGGTAATTTTTGCGCCTGAATCGAAGTAGGGCTGACTCCAGCCACTCCAGTCATCGCCCGGGAGCGTCTCGGTTATGATCGGGCCCACCGAAGCTTCCCCGAAGAACTTCTTGTCCGTCTCCCAAGCCTTGGCCGCCTCCTCTTCGGTGCCCGGGAACAAATCCCCGTTCTTCTTGTAGTAGCGGGTTATGCTCTCGACCGTATCGCCGGTCCGGGTTTGCAAAATTAGATTCGCACCCGGCGGCACGTCGGCCTCCCACTCGATGGTAGCGAGGTTCTGAGGGGTCCGCGCCACCTCTATGAACGGGGCCTCCCCTCCGAACTCAGACGAGATCTGCGACTCCGGCAGGAACCCTTCCCCGAAAAACTGGACCTCCGACACCCCGTGGCTCCCTTGCCCGGGCTCGTACGTGGAGCGGTCGTGGAGCCTATAGGTAAAGGCAAAATGCTCGACTTTGGTGAGCGGGAACTTGAAGTCGTGGAAATTCTGCCCCCGCACGATGTCGCTGAGCGACCCCACTGTCTTCCAGGCCAGTTCGCCGCCGGCATTGGTGGAGCCGTCCGAGAGCTGAATGCGGTAGGCTCTGAACGGAGGTGGGTTGGGGAGGGCGTGGAGTATTCTGATATTGTCCACAAAGTAGGAGCCTCCGAGATCTATGAACATCGAGCGCTCCGCATCCCGCGGATCCGCAATCGGCAACTTGTTGGGATCGTAACTCCCGTTGGCAGACCAGAACACGACCTCGCCGAAGAGATCCCCATCTACCACGGCCGCCCCCTTGTTGATATTCTCGCGGGCGGTCACCCTGCCGCCCCGCTCCAGTACGCCCGTGCCGATGTTGTCGCCGATGGTCCAGACCTCGATCTCGGCCAGCCTGGGTATTTCGCGACGGTAGTAAACTACCGGCCCCTGCCGCTCCGTGCCCGCCAGAGCTTCCCAATCCTCTTTCCCATCCAGCAACCTCACCTCTTCCGATGCCTCTCGTCGGAAGTAGTCTATCTCTCCCTGTTGGTCGGCTGGCAGACTATCGTATTCGGACTGAGAAACCTGCCTTGCCCTGCCGAAGTCGCTATCCGTGATCCCCACCCCGACGTATTGGATGACGTCGCCGGTGAAGTCGCCCAGTGCATCGGGCCACTTCGTCGGTAGCTGTCCGGTCAGGTCGATCTCGAAAACCCGCTCGTTCTTATTCGGTGCGTCTGTGGTGAAGCGCGTCCGGAAAAGGAGCTGACCGAGCGTTTTCTGTCCCTGTGAAGTGGTCACCTTGAACTGTAGAAAAGGGTCTCCCAGATCTTCACCGACAAACTTGAGGACGATCTTGGTGGCCGATACCGTCCGCCCCAGATCGATCTGCACCCACCAGTCCTGCAACAGGTCGGAGGGGTCCGGTTCCCAGAAGGTGTCCATCCTGCCATCCATGAGGTCGATGCCGCTCGAGCGATTGGATCCGGCATTCAACACACCGCCGCCGAATTCGGCGGCATTGAGGACGGCGTTGATGCCGGGAACGACGACTTCCTCGCCATCTATTTCCAGTCTCGTGTGCTTGCGGATGAAGGAGGGTTTCACTCCCTCATCGCTGATCTGTACCGTGTTGGCAGCGGAGTGCCAGCGTTCCCAATGCGCCTTGGAATCGACGACCACCCTGCCTGGATCCAGCGAATACCCCTCCTGTCCCCAGCACAGACATACCGCCGACAACGTCAACGCGGAACAGACGAGTGCCGTGCGGAGGGGGTCCGTTAGCCGTTGAGCGCCGACCCATCCCCGCTCGCGGCGCTCTCTACCTACGCCGACTCGGATTCTTGTCGAGTTCAGCAATAGCGCCGCTGAGCGCACTTCTTTCTCCTTATCTTGCTCCCGAAGCGCCGCTGAGTGCCGAAAAAAGGGGGGGCGAGGATCAATGATCTCGCCCCCCTTCAACAACAGCCGTCCTAGGTCCTTACAGCCGACCTTCCCCCTATTTGGAGAAGCCCGCCTTAATGCGGCCCCAGGTGTCGTCCTCGACCGATGTTGGGGAGTCTTCTCCGGCCACCCAGATCTCCTCGTCAAAACCAAGTAGCACGTAGTCTACCAAGGAGTCGGCGTGGAAGTACATGTTGATGTCGCCAGTGGAGACCCAGTAGCCGTTATACGAATCGCCTGGGCCGTTGTCATCGTCCTGAATGGCCATGCCGATGCCCATGACCTGACCTTCCTCCAAGTTATGGGTAATCAGGTCGGGATCGTCGGGACCGGTCGAACTGGCGGGCAGGTCGTCGAAGGTGGTGAACCAACTCTCCTGAAAGAGAGTGGCGGGTCCACCGGCCTCGCCCTCGACGTTCCATCTAATGCCGGCGTAAGGCTCTACAGAGGCCCATACTCCGCCGCCCCATAGCCACAGATTGTTGTCCGGGTTATTGAGCGACTGCTGCCAGTCCTGCGCGGTGGCTCCGGCCCATCTCTCCGGATCCAGGCCTTCAATGTCTCCTTGGAACTGCCCGCCGCTGTGGTCGGCATCGAGCACGAGCTCGAGTTTGTCGTTGGTATCGTCGAGGGTGCCGTACCAGAGGTCGTCGAACCTTTCCTCCATAACGTACACAAAGTTGGTCACTGGGCTCCAGCCGACGATGATGCGCTCGGCAAGATTGCCCGGATCCGGGTCACCTTGGGTGCCCGTGACGACCTCGACTAGGTCATCCTGGGTTACCCAGAAGACAGACGGTACGTTGTCCCAATCGCCGAGATCACCGTCTACCACGACGTCCCTGATTCCATCGACGTCGATGGGCACCTGTACCGCCGCCCAGTTCCGGTCTGTCCGCTGGTGGGCCGAACTCGGAGTGAAGGAAGCGAGAACGAGGCCCAAAACGGCAGCTATGATAATAATCTTCTTCACTGTTGCTTCTCCTTTCATCTGTAAAATGATGACTGCTGCTACTGCGTTGGTTTCTGAAATGCGGGCTTCCTTTGAACACCTCCTTTCAGCGCACCAGTCGCTCAGCAAGCGAGAGCAAATGGGAACCGGTTATTTTGCGTGAGGCAAGTGGCGTTAATATGGGGAATTATGCCCGGAAATCCAAGAAAAACTTCCAGCATGTTGATGCCCAACTTCGGACCGACCTGACGGGTGATGTCCTCGAAGCGTTCCCGCCCCTCGTTGCTGTAGAGCGCGTTGCTACGAGGCATTAGTAAGTACTAGCGGGGTATCCATCTAACCGGACCTAGGGTATCTTATGAAGAAGCGTAGAACATGAGACGGCGAATGCTCCATCTGGCATTGCTGGCGTGGGCTCTGCTTTGACCACTGCCAGCGCACAGGACGAGGCGGTCCTCTCTGGGCAGATTATTGACCCGCACGGCAATCCCGTGACACCAGGGGCCGTCACCGCCTTCGATCCCTTCTTGAGCAGCAAGGGAACGGCTCGCACCACCGCCGGGCCGGAGTACGCCTACATCGGAGCATACGAACCCGGGACCGGGTACTTCTCCTCCTATCTGTCGGCACGGGGTGGAGGACGAAGCCCAGTCGCTGCTGCCTCCTCACTTGGGTAGTTTTTCGTAAGGCGTAGATGATGCAGACACAAACGGGGCGAACCATTAAGTGGTCTAGAAAAACCACCATATTCATTGAAATCTTTTTGGCTCTTATCCCCTTTCTGCTGCTTATAGGACTAGAGCTCTATTTGCGCCATACTCGTTACGGCTTTGATGACAGGCTATTTATCCCTCAAAGCTCTTCTCTTACTTACCAACTTAATCAGGAGTTGTACCGAAAATATTATTCAATTAACAATCCAATGCTTAAACAGCTAATTCCCAAGATAAGCATGAAACAGCAGAAATCCGCAAAGGATTTTCGCATCTTTTGTCTTGGGGGTTCAACGACAAGAGGGCCGTTCCCCGCGCTACTTCACGAATTATTAAAACGATCCAACGCGGATAAAACGGTAGAAGTGGTTAACTTGGGAATAGATACCTTTAATAGTTATCAGGTTCTCGACATCGTGAAAGAACTTCCTCAGTGTGATCCCGACCTTTTGATCATTTACATGGGACATAACGAAATTTATGGACCTCTTGGTGTTGCATCGAATGTGGCATTGGGCACGTCTCGCAAAGTAATCAATCTGATTTTGCGATTACGCGAAATCAAGGTATTCCAGCTAGCAAACAACTTTTACTCAAAATTAAGAGCACCTTCTAATCGATTTGAAAAAGAAGGATCGCCATATAAAATGATGGTAAACAGTTCTCTTGCCCCTCATCATCCTTTACGGGAGCAAACCATTGAGAATTTCAGGGGAAATCTCCATGAGATTATCGCTATTGCAAAGCGTCATCAAATCCCGGTGATTTTGGGGACAATCGTTTCCAATCTTCGAGATTGGCGCCCATTTGATTCAGAGCCACCGCCGTCTTCCCTCGATGTTACCCAATGGCAACAGTTGTTAGAGAATGGCAAGGCTGCATTTGCACAAAATCATCTGGAAGAGGCGGAACGTATCTACCAGACCGCAATTGAACTTTTCCCAGATCACGCCCAAACTCATTTTGATCTGGGGCATGTTTACTTGGCCCAGGGATATCAAGATAGAGCTAAACGATCCTTCACAAGAGCAAGAGACTTGGATATTCTACCGATCAGAGCCCCATCAGAGGTAAACGAAACCATAAAAAGTGTTGCTAAGGAAACAGACATCGTATTAGCAGACTTTGAAACCGTATTCCAAGATTGCGATCCCAAGAGCGTGATTGGCAAACCAATGATTGTTGAACACCTGCATCCTTCAAATGAAGGATATTATTTAATCGCAAGCCACCTAGCCAACGTCATTTTTAAAGAAGGATTTTTGACGGCGAGTAAAAGATTGAATTTTGAAGATCCCTCATTAAAAAGGGAACTGAATATAGGGGAATTGAATAAAGAGGACCTTGTTCGACTCAGACTTATGTTGAAGATATGGCCGTTTAATATCAACAATGAAGGTTATCAGTATCCTTGAACTTAAAAAAATTTCCGCTAGAGAGTTCTGGCGGAGGCTGCTCTCAGACAGGCAGCGGCGTGAACTGTAGGCTGTACAGGTCGGCGTCGCTGAGGGCGAAGCGCAGGCGCACTGGCTTGCCGGCCAGTCCGCGGACATCGGCCAGACCTTTCCAGGTGACGATGCGGTCCAGGTAGTCTCCGTAGATCTCGTCGCAGTCGCGCAGAGTGTACCCCTTCATCGCCTTGCCGTCGCCGTCTTGGATCTCGACGCGCACCGAGCCGGCCGCGGATGTGGCCGCGTTCAGGCTCAGGGCCCCGCCCTCGAAGGTGAAGGGCCGCGTGATCAGCTCGCCCCCCTTCAGCGGCGCGTTGGCGGACACGAAACCGTCTAGGCGCAGCGTGAAGCGCCGCAACCGGCAAGCCTCGCCGCCGTAGAATCCCTCGCTGCTGAAGATCGACAACTCCTTTGGTGCCGTGGGAAGGTCGCTGGCCGTCTCCAGAATGCCCCAGGCCGTCATGTTGTTGCGGTTCTCCCAACGCCTTCGTTGCGGCCCGGGCCGCACGAAGGCCTCTCCCCAGCGCTTGAAGTGCAGGCCGTCGCGGCTGGTCATGTACACGCCATCCGATACGCCAGCGGCCATGTTGCCGGGCATGCGGCGATCCGGCACGAAGCGCTTGGGGAAGCCCATGTAGATGTGTGGGGCCCGGTAGTAGGGTGTCACGGCGTTGGTGTAGAGGTGCTCGAGGGGCGCGTCTCCGAAGTCGAGCAACTGCGGCTTTGTCCAGTGGCGGAAGTCCGTCGAGGTGCAGGTCATGATCTGGCGATAGCGTACGCCGCCGGGGTAGATGGAATCGCGGTGGTACTCGACGTAGCAGCCGCGGTGCGGTTCGTAGAAGGCCAGGTTCTGCGAGTCGAAGACATTGGTGCCCGCGGTGTGATCCATCACCGGCTCTTCCGACAGCAGGCTCCAGCGTACTCCGTCCGGCGATTTGAAGGCGAAGAGGGCCTGCTCTTCATGGTTGCGCGCGCTCGGGGTGCCTAGGGCCTTGTACTCCTCGCCCTCCCGGCAGTCTGGGTTGCGGTCGCGAAACGGAGTGAAGTTGAGCGAGCCGGGGCCGTCCCAGATGATGTTGTTGCGCGTCGATCCCTTGAAGTTCACCAAGCCCAGTTCCGGCCGGTACCACTCGATGCCGTCGCGGCTTTCGGCGTAGCACACGACCGGTGTGTAGATGCCGGACGGGCCGTAGTGAGAGCCGCGGTAGTAGGCGCGGAACAGGTTGCCGTCTTGGAAGACCGTGTGGTAGCCGCTGGTGTTGCCCTCCCACGGCACATCGTGGTCGAGCGCCACGTTCCGCGGCACCGGCTTCTGCAGGCGCAGCTCGACGTTGGAGAGCTGCTCAATCAGGTAGTCGTCGACGAACAACTCGCGCCTGTCGCCCAGCTCGATGACGCTCGCCGGGACGCTGCCGGCGGTCTTTTTCTTCTTTGTCGGTTTCGCTTTCTTCCTCTTGGCCATCTTCGGTTTCCTTTCTGTATTGCGGCTACCCTGCCGATCATCTGCGCCGGCGTTAACCATAGCCAAAACGTCTCTCTGGACAACGAGCCGTGCGGTGCCCCTCATCGTCCTGTTCTTGGTCGCCCTGCGCTACCTAGCCGGGCGCGACCGCCTTCAGACTTGGGTCAGGAAGCTGCCCGTGGTGCCGGTGGCGTAGTCGATCACTAGGAATACCCCAGCCCCGACGATTTCGCCTAGGATCAGGCCCAAGAAGAAGGGCCGCAGGTTGCGGTAGAGGCGCACGCCGCCGTAGCGCAGGATCACCAATTTCAGGAACCAGGCCAGCAGGGCGCTGCAGAAGATGTGGCCCGTCTTCCAATTGGCGGCGATCGTGAACCCGAGCGGGTTGAGGGGCCACCACAGGAAGTGGTGGCGCGCCCACATGAGCGCCGCCATCACGCCCGCCCCGATGCCCATGAACTGATAGGCGTCCCAGCGCGGGCCTTCGGGTTCGGCGGCGATGCGCGGGGCCATGTCCATGGGGCCGAAGTGGGTAGATTGCCAGGAGAAGAACAGGGGGTTGAGGTTGATGCCGCCGTACTCGTACGCCATGACTAGGGTGACGTAGGAGGAGCCCGCTAGGCTAACTAGGATGGCCAGGACAATGGCCCAGAACAGCCTGCGCTTCTGGCCGCGGATCATTTCGCTCATCTTCAGCCCGTTGGCGACCGAGGCCATCACGAAGGAGCGGACCTCGGCGTGCCAGCCGTAGGAGAAGCCAAGCGCCACTAGGCCTTGGGTGCCGATGGAGGAGGTGCCGACCGCAGAGATCGCGAAGGTCGAGGTCATCAGGGGCGGACGCATGGCCGGGATACCGCCCTCGGCGACCACCCGCGTCAGCGCCATGAACAGGATCATGGCGCCGAAGACGAACAGCAGCGCCACCGGGAAGGGCAGGCCGATCGCCGACAGCCAGACGGCGACGGTCAGCAGGCTGGCGAGCAGCCCGAAAAACGCCTGCCGATAGGAGAGGATCTCGCCGCTGTCATCGACCTCCCGCAGCCCGACCACGGCCTTCGCCACCACATCGCGCAGGTGTCGGCGCGCCACCCACAGCCCGACGACGACGAAGGCGATCATCGCCCCGAGACCCTGGTGGGCTAGGAAGGGATCTTCGGAGTAGAAGTCGATCCGCTGCGTACTCTGCACGCCGATCGTGTTGAAGATGCCCCGCTGCAGCCTGACGAGGACGTAGAAGACCCAGATCGAGGCCGAGATGTCGAGGTTGACGAAATAGAAGAACCCGGTCCAGGGCGGGCTGAACCAGAAGCTGAGCCAGGTGTTGCCGAACAGGGGCACGCCCACGGTGCGCTCGAAGCGGGGAAACTCCGGAAAGTAGGAGTGCATGCCGTTGATACTCAACAACAGGAAGGAGACGGCGAAGCCCAGCCACATGGTCTTGTTGGTGAAGAACGAGCGGCCCACAGCGCCGCCGCCCTCCTGCCGCATCATCTCCATCGGCACTTGCACCAGCGCGTAGCTGAGCTTCTCGTTGTCGACCCACTGCTTGCGCAGAATGACCATCGCGCAGATCATCGCGAAGGCGAGGGCGAGGAAGAAGCCGAACCACAGGCTCAGCGGCACGACCCAGGCACCCCAGGGGATCGAGGCCCCTTCGGGCAGCCCCTCAAAGAAGTAGCGGGCCACGTTCTCGCCGCGCGGGATCATCCACTGGGGGATGTATTGATTGTAGAGGGAATCCCAGTTGTTCTCGGGCGTGGCGTAGTAGGTCGACCCAAGGAGGCAAGGGATCATGAACTGGGTGAAGCCCATGCCGGGGATACAGCAAGCCACCACCAGCATGATGTAGATGGTGATCAGTTCCGCCCGAGTCAGCACCAGCCATCGGTGAAGGAGGCCGACTGCGGCGCTGGCCAGGACGAGGAAGAAAAATAAGAAGAGGGCGGCCGGGGTGCTGAAGTTGAGGGTCAGGTAGGAACCTTGGATCGCATTGGTCGCGTAGGTATCGCAAATGTTGAGCACCAGAGCCAGCACTGCCCCGATAAGGATGCCTCGCAGAGGAATCCCCAGCAGATCCCGCGCCTGCTGTCGGTCCCCCTGCGGAGGTGCCGTCATCGGGGGCGTGGCTGGTGGTTCGTCGCGACCGACCAAAATGGTATAAAAATGTACTCCAAGTGCGCCGTTTTTCTCATGGTTTTGCCCGTATATAGGCATAACTCGTATCAGGCGCTTAATTTTTTACTTTGATTTCTTTATCTGATTTTTGGTCCTAAATTTAGGCCCGAAAGGCCTAACTTGGCAAGCATCCTCCTCTGATATTTCACTCATAACCAATAGGGCGTGCTCTGATGGCTCAGGTTCTATCTAATCGCACCGTCGTCCGGGACGGTTGGCACAATATGTGTTCCGACCTCTGCTTCTGGCGGGACACCTTTTGGCTGGTCTACGACCGGACTTCGGCACACACAGCGCCTGACGGCGTCATCGTTCTGCTGAGGTCGGCGGACTTGAGGCGCTGGGACGAGGTCGCCGTCTTCAGGACGCCCAACGATGCGAGGGACGCGAAGCTCGCGGCTACCGACGATGAGCTCTTCGTGTTCTGCGCCGACAGCAGATATGAACCGATCGCCGGACGGAAGCGGCAGGTAATCTACTCTTACGTCTTCGTTTCGGACGACGGCTACAGTTGGTCGGCACCGACGGGAATACTCGACAGAAACTACTGGCTGTGGCGCGTGAGGGTACACGATGGGGTCTTCTACTGTGCCGAAAAGGGGGGGGAGCTCCTTTCCAGCCAAGATGGCCGCAACTGGACGTTCGTTGCTAGGATTCCCGATGGTGAGGGCGCAACCCCGCAGGAGCTGCAGGAAGCCCGCAAGCTCGACCACCGCACGACGCCGCGATTCAACGAAGCGGACGTCATCTTCCGACCGGACGGAGAGCTGTGGTGCGTATCCCGGACGAGGGAGCCCGACCAGCATGCGCTCCTCTACACTTCCATCCCCCCCTACAAGGAGTGGTCATGCGTGGACCTCGAGACACTGATCCACTGTCCGGCGCTGTGCGAATCGGGAGGGAAGGTGTACGCGGCCGGGCGCCGCGACCCCACCGCACCCTGGATTCCGCAGCACTCGCCCGCGGGCAACACTGGGATCTTCCTGCTGGGTCGGGATGGAGTGACGCCGGTGTTCGCGCTGCCGAGCGACGGGGACGCGGCCTATCCGGGTCTTCTCTCGCTCGAGGCGGACCAGCTAATCATCAGCTACTACTCGCAGCACGCCTACCTGAGCGGAGTGGTCCAGGGCGAGAAGAGGCGCCTCCCCCACATGGAGCGGTGGGGGGCTCTCCGGCGAGACGCGCCCCCGCCCGGCTACGAGCTGTCGCACTTCAAGACCGGGCCTGCCGACATCTTCGTCGCCGAAGTCGATCTAGCGGCTGAGAACGTGGAGGCGTCATTCTGAGGTTCGATTCCCACGCGTTCCCGCCACCCGTCCTTATTGCGACCAAGCTTGAGGATCTAGCCCGAGACTATGTGCGGCCTCGACGATGTGGCTCCAAGTCGTGTCGTCGATGGGAATACCCTCTTCACGGCGCTGGTGTCCTGTGCGGTATTCAGGGTCGCCGGGCAGCAGTATCTCGCCAATGTGCGGATCGACGCGGCTGGTGGATACGTGGCGGATTAGGCTTTCGAGCTCGTCGAAGTAGTAGTCCATTTCGACGAAGTGATCGATGTTGTACACCGTCAGGTGTAGCCCGTTGCTCTGCATGACGGTCTCGCCGTTGGCACAGCCCTGACCGCTGAGAGCCCCGCCTAGAATCTCAACTATCATACTCAGGCAGTACCCCTTATAGGCCACCGGCCCGCCGAAAGGCAGGATTGCGCCGGGCGGATCGCCGACAAA
The DNA here is from genome assembly GCA_009840005.1 of Gemmatimonadota bacterium. The sequence goes on along the minus strand of VXOR01000047.1, from coordinate 22,760 downwards.
GGCCTCTGGGTCGGTAGAGGGGTTGCCATCGTGGTCAATGATCCGGCCCTCGGGTAGCTGTTCTCCCCGGTTGTGGGCGACGCGGACCTTGCCCTCGGCGCAGACTGAGGTGGTCATATCGACTAAGATCGGGTCGGCGTTGCGCCGGGGTGCGGCACAGGATATGGGATTGGTGCTGAGCTTGCCGTCGATCCCACCGTAGGGAGCGATCTGTCGCCCGAGATGACCGGCGTTGCAAAAGGCTAACCCAATCATGCCTTGGCGGGCGACCTGTAGCGGATAGGCCCCCACCCGGCCAACGTGCCCGCAGTTGCGTAGCGTGGCAGTGGCGACCCCGTACTGGGCGGCCTTGTCGATGGCTAGCTGGGTGGCAAACGTCCCGCCGATCTGGCCCATGGTTCCGCCGCCATCGACGACCACCGTGCAGGGTCTTTCGCTGACAATAGAGGGCTGGCCCTTGGGATCAAAAATGCCGTCTTGGATCTGTTCGACGTATTCGTAGAGGCGCAGGCTGCCGTGCGAGTCGTGCCCGTAGAGAGACGACTCGACTAAGTGGTCGGTCACGGCGCGGGCGCTAGCAGGAGGGCAGCCGGCCGTCTCGAAAAGCTGGTAGCCTATCTGGCGCAGGTCGTCGGGTTTGATGTGCGGCATTAGTTGGTTGCTCCCTCGAGGACGCGTTCGATTTCCCATTCCCAAGTCCCAGCGACGCGCTCGCCGTATTCGGCTTGGCCACCCGTGGCTTCTGGCCCCACCAAGATGGGCTGGCCGCGTCGTTCGCCGATGAGTCTGGCGCGATCAACGCAGGCGGTGTGCAGGAAGTGGAAGGCAAGTCCGGCGCGCTCGCGATTGGTGGTATTGGCTTTAGTCGAGTGGGCCGTGCCGTAGCAGAAGAAAACGACGCCACCGGCCTTTAGCTCAATAGGCACGGCACGCTCCTCGGGTACTTGGCAGTGGATGTGGTGATCGGAGTAAGGATCGCGGTCATGCGGGTATTCCTCCTTGAAGGAATCGTGCACGACGTGGATGGTGCCATTTTCAATGGTTGCGTCGTGAACGGCAACCCACATGGCAGTGCCTTTTAAGGGATCGTCTATTTTGAAATAGGCGTTGTCTTGGTGCCAGTCCGTGCCGATGCCGTGCCCGGCCGGTTTGAGAAACATCTGGTCTAGATGCAGGATGAAGGGCGTGCCGATGAGTTGTGAAACGGCGACGGTGACTTTGTCGTCAAAGGGCAGGGCGCGAATGAGATCGCTTTTGTCGTACAGAGGAATCAGTTGCAAGTTGACCTTGGTGGTGGAGGGAGTCTTGCTGTCGCCCTCGGTGGCGACATTGCGGACCAAACCCTCGCGTTTGAAGCGCTCGACTTCGGCTTGTATGGCTTGGACTTCGCGGGGGGCGAAAAAATCGGGCACCGCGGTGTAGCCGTGATTTTTGAAATGGGTTATTTGGGCGTGGGAGAGAGACACGGGTGACTCCTTGCCTTGTGCAGAACGGTGGGACTAGGTTGTGCGCTGAGATGCTTGCGCTAACTCGCATAAGAGCGCGGCCGCAGTGCGGATGCCGCGGTGAAAGTCGCGCATGGAAAAGCGCTCGTTGGGGCCGTGCCAATTGTCGGTGATTTGCCCTAGGCCGATGAGCAAGACCGGTGCGCCCGTCGCAGCGGCAAAATCGACGACGATGGGGATGGAGCCGCCCTCGCGGGTAAACACCGGCTCGATTCCGAATCCCTTGCGCATCGCCTCAAGTGTCGGCTCGACTAGTGGATGGTCTATATCCAAGTAGTAGGACGGTGAGCAATGTTGGTTTTTGAACTCGACGCGGGTGCCGGCGGGCAGCCGAGCGCGGATATGTTCTTCGAGGGCGGCTTGGATGTGCTCGGGATCCTGGTCGGGTACTAATCGGCAGGAGATGGCCGCTCGGGCGACAGCCGGTATGACGGTGCGCGGACTGCCGCCGCTGAGGAGGTTGATGTCGAGCGTGGGACGAGTCCAGCGCCTTTCGAGGATGGAGTGCTCCTGCTCTCCCACCAGCGAGGGCACGCCCAAGGTGCGGCAATAGGCATCTTCGTCCACCGCAAGGGCAGCGTAGAGGCTCTTTTCGCGGGCCGAAAGCGGTTGCACCCCCTCGTAGAAACCGGGCACAGTGATATGCCCGTCGGCGTCGATGAGGCCGGCCAATGCGTTGACGAGAAGTTGGTTGGGGTTGTGGACAATGCCGCCGAAAAGGCCGGAATGCACGTCCTGCGTCGGCCCAAAAACCTCGACCTCGGTATAGACAATGCCGCGCAGCCCCAAAGTCAGCGAGGGCTGATCCGGCCCGAACATGCTGGTGTCGGAAATCACAGTACAGAGCACCGGGGCAAATTCATCAAGCCCGCCCTCGGCCACAAACTGGCTCAACGCAGCGCTGCCGCATTCCTCCTCGCCTTCGATCAAGAAGACCAGATTGAACGGAAGCTGATTCCCATTGGCGAGAACGACTTCGGCCGCCTTCAGATGCGCGAAACAGGGCCCCTTATTGTCGCTGGCCCCCCGGGCGATAAGGAAGCCATCCTGCTCCTCGGCAGCAAAGGGATCCACCTCCCAAGCCGAGCGCGGATTGTCCACCCCTTGTACATCGTAATGACCATAGATCAAGACAGTGGGTCGATCCGACGAGAACGCGGGACTACGGGCGACGACTAGGGGATTGGTAGCGGCCCTTACTTGGATCTTCTCGACCTCAAACCCCATTTGGTCGAATTGGCCGACGAGGAAATCGGCTGCTTGGACGAGGGCGTCGCTGGTGTCTTCATCGGCCCCTGCGCTGACGCTGGGAATGCGGATAAAGGATTTCAGTTGTTCGATATAGGACCGCTGCTGCTCGTCGATGCACAGCAGCGCTTTCTCCAAGACTATGCCTTCCTCACGCATCGCTTCTCTGTTCTTTGATTGTCTGTCCCGTCCTTCAGCCTAGCCCTCCAGCGCACATCTCGGCCAGTGGTAGTGCTCTTGCTGAGGTCGGGTTTATTCGTTAGCTTTTTGCAACACAAAAAACGCAAAAGTTGAGAATCAAGTCCGATTTGCCCGCCTTGCCCGCTTCCCGCAACTGTGCAATATAAGTTTTTACATCGGGCTGTAAAGTTCCGTTCATCCGTTTGCTACCATATTCTTTTAGATCGTCGCATGGCCCGCAGGGATGAGCGGCTGACTTTTCTCAGACCCCCAAATCTACTGCTATTTACAGGAAGGAATACACTGGAAAATGGGAGAGCTACCTGTTGCTATTAATGGCTTTGGTCGAATCGGTCGTTTGGTGTTTAGGGCGGCTGTCGAGCAAGGTGGCATCGAGATCAAAGCCATCAACGATCTAACCGACGCCCAAACACTTGCCCACCTACTCAAATACGACTCCACCCACGGCCGCTTCGCCGGCGAGATAGAGGTTGCTGGCGACGACTTGGTCGTCAACGGCCAAGCGATTCGCATCTTGGCCGAACGCGACCCGGCCAACCTGCCTTGGGGTGATTTGGGGGTCGAAGTGGTGCTGGAGTCAACGGGATTTTTCACTGAGGCCAGCAAGGCTCGTGCCCATATCGACGCTGGGGCCAAAAAGGTCGTCATTTCTGCTCCGGCCAAAGGCGAAGACGTAACCGTGGTAATGGGCGTCAACGACGACGTCATCCAAGCCGACCACGCGATTATTTCCAATGCTTCGTGTACGACCAACTGTTTAGCCCCCATGGTCAAAGTCCTACACGAAAAATTTGGCATCATCAAAGGCATGATGAATACAATTCACTCGTACACCGGCGACCAACGCCTGCTCGATGCCCCGCACAGCGACATGCGGCGGGCGCGCTCGGCCGCGGCCTCGATGGTGCCCACAACTACGGGGGCGGCGGCCGCGGTAGGTAAGGTGCTACCCGAGCTCGACGGCAAGCTCGATGGCTTGGCCATCCGCGTGCCAACCCCCGACGGTTCGTTGACCGACCTTACCGCCGAACTCAAAAGCGCAGCGGATGCCGAAGCAATCAACGCGGCGTTCAAAGCCGCCGCCGCCAACTCGCTGGCTGGCATTCTCGAGTACTCTGAGGAACCGCTAGTCTTGGCCGACATCGTAGGCAACCCGCACTCGTGTGTCTTCGACGCGCTATCGACGAATGTTCTCGAAGGAAATATGGTCAAGATCCTCGGATGGTACGACAACGAATGGGGCTATTCCAATCGCTGCGTGGATTTGCTGCGCAAGCTCGGCCAATGACTCATAAGCGGAGGAAGAAAGGCAAAACGCATGTTTGAGGAAGTCTGGAGAGCCTACGAAGAAAACGAACTAAGCCATAGCGCGGCGCATCACTTGATGGCGATCCACGAGCTGCGCGGGGAATACGGCTACGCCCGCGTCTCGGATATCGCCAAGTACCTAAGCATCACCAAAGGCAGCGTCTCGACGGCCATGAAGCACCTCAAGGAGCGCGGCTATGTGCAAGAGGACCTCAACCGCTTTCTCGAACTTACCGAACAGGGCTTGAAAGTGGTGCAGGAGGTCGAGGAAACGCGCTTGGTCGTGCAGCGGTTCCTCAGAGACGCCCTCGGTATGGACGAGGACGACGCCATGATCGACGCCTGCAAAGTCGAGCACCTAATCAGCACGGAAGCGCGGATGCGGCTGGTCCATTTTCTGCGCGTGTTGTTTTCGGAAAAACCTGCGGCCAACGGGTTTCTCCAGATGTTCCGCGAAGATGCCCTAGAGCTTCGCGATAGCGGCGACGTGAAAGCGTGAAACTTCTGCGCTTTGTTACGGCTATCTCATAGTTGCCCTAGTAGAGCGCGAGTAGATCTCGAGAGGATATAGCTTTTATCTGTCAGGCCGGACGATGTCCGGCCTTTTTTTCAGTGAACAATGCTAGGTTTCCTTCTGCGACAATTTCTGCCCGTTGGTTTGTTGGTCGTGGCCGTGGTGGGTTTCTTCTTTCCCCGTCCAGGCCTCTACATGGCCGAACTACCCACGCAGTACGTCGCGGTTAGCCTCATCTTTTTGCTTTCGGGGCTGATGCTGAAGACCGACGAAGTCCACGCCGCCCTCGCCGCGTGGAAGGCCACATCTTGGGGGTGTGTTTCGATTCTCTTCGCCACGCCCTTTCTCGGTGCGGCGATCGCGTTCCAACTCCCGATGGAACCCGCCTTCCAATTCGGTCTAGCCCTGTTCTGCTGCATGCCGACGACCCTGACTTCGGGCGTGGCGCTGACAGCGCAGGCCAGAGGCAATGTCGCCTTGGCCTTGCTTTTGACGGTGCTGACCAATATCGCCGGCATCTTCACGGTGCCCTTCGTGTTGGCGCATCTGCTGAGTGCGCTAGGCCAAGTCGAGCTTTCGGCTAGCGATCTATTCGCCAAACTCTGTCTTTCGATCTTGCTGCCCTTGGGTGTCGGCAAGTACTTGCGGCGCTTCGCCGTCGATTGGATTGACGCCCAGCGCTCGCGGTTGACTTTGGCCAGCAATGCAGCGCTGATCTCGATTCCGTGGATGAAATTCAGCGAGTCTTCCGGGCGGCTAGCCCAGATAGAACCTGCGAGCTTGTTGATTCTGGTAGTGTCTGGATTGGCAATCCACGCGCTTTACCTGCTACTCAATGGCGGCGCTTGCGCGCTTTTGCAGCTTGAAGCGGCGGTGCGCAAAGCCGTTGTGCTGATGGCCAGCCAAAAGACCTTGCCGGTGGCGATGACAGTACTGGCGTTTTTGCCGGATTCGGCCGTGTCGCCCGAGCAGAAGGGGTTGCTAGCAATACCTTGTATTGTGTTTCACCTAGGGCAGATTTTCATGGATGCAGTTATCGCGACGCGGTGGGGAACGAAACAAGACTAGAAACTATCTCCTGCCTACACGCCATACGTAGGAGCGACTCTTGTGGTCGCCCTTAGACTCAAATCTGCGAACGGTAAACCGCGTCGACCAGTTCCATGGTCTTAGTTGCGTCGTCGAAATTCGTTTCGGGATCTTTCCCCTTTAACATGCAATCCACAAAATGGCGGTTGATATCGTAGGGGCCGAAGGCTCGATAGTCCTCTGCGCTGCCTGCTAGGACGGTAGGGTCCAACTCGTCGATAGGCTCGGTCTTGTTATCGGCGTAGAGCTGGCCGCCTTCTTCGGGATCGCCGAAGAAGGAGATGCCGGGAGAGTGGATCTCGACGCTGAACATCCGCCGACCGGCCATGAAGTTGTTGAGCAAGAGCCCGGTGGCCCCGCTGCTGAAACGGACTAGGGCTAAATGGACATTCCAGTGATCGGCGTCGAGGCGACGCGAGTCGCTGGCAACGGATTCGACTTCGCCACCGCATAGGTAGCGCAAGGTATCGACGGCGTGGATGCCATCGCAGGTAAGCATGTCCAGCGCTCCGCGATAGTAGGGCGCGCCGCCAACCCAGTTTTTGTAGAAGCTGGCGTGGGCGGTGTGCACCGTGCCGCGTTTTTCGCACAGGGTTTTGCCGCGGCGAATGACGGGGGCAAAACGGCGTTGGAAGGCGACGCCGGTCAGGACATTGTGACGGCGGGCTAAAGCGGCGAGTTGGCGGATTTGCTCAGTGGTAACAGCGGGGGGTTTTTCGATGATGAGATGGCAGCCGTGTTCGATCACGGTGGCGCAGATGTCGAAAAGGTGGTGCGGCGGCATGATGGCGTAAACCGCGTCGGGTTTTTCGCGTTCGAGCATTTGGTGGTAGGCGCTGTAGCGGCCTTTGATGTCGTAGAGATCACAGGTTTTGTGCAGGCGCTGTTCGTCGATCTCGGCGACGGCGACTAGTTCGGCCTCGGGGATGTCGCGCAGTGAAGGGTAGTGGGCCATCAGGGCGCGGCCACCAGCGCCGATGAAGGCGATGCGGAGTTTCTTGCGGGCGCGGCTTTTGTTTTTCGGTCGCGTTTTGGCTTTGGCCATGTCTATTCTCCGTGTGTACGGTCTGGTGGTCTATACTAGGGCCCGTAATGATTGTAAGTATAGGCAAAAGAGTGCTATAAATCCGGGAATTTGGACTTAGAAACGCGACATCAACAAAACAATTTGCGGCTTGAGCGAACAAGGGTGATTATGATTTTCAACCATCGAAGTAATTGCTGACTGATAGAGAGGTGGGAATCTATGCACCACTGGACACGTCCCTGACGAAACCAAAAATGTGAACAGCAATCCTTTTTGCGCCAGACCGAAGGATACAAACTCGCTGAACTGTCAGAATGCAGGGTAAGATTCCAGCATGGCCGCTCGTCCGATATAAGATTCATGTATAATATCCGGCCACATCCGCATGGACACACCATAGAAGCATACTCAGGATATCCGTCCTCTTGGACGATATAAAGGATTTGGCGACCGAGTTGATTGGGTAGATTGCCCTCGACTTCACAGGTCCTGTAGGCGGGGACTAACTGGTTATATAGCCAGTTATATATGGCTATTAGCCGATACGAAAACCTCTTCATGCTCTCCTTCGTTCAACGAGTTCCATTAGACCAAGGAGGGGCTCCATATCGCCGCGTCCCACAGCATCGTACAACAGGGCACACGGCTCGTCTTCCGGATCGGGGAATAGCTCAAGACTGCCTAGGCTAAATTCAATACTCGCAATTTCGCTATTGGACTCCTCGCGATACGGATGAAGCCGGGCAAGAAAATCATTTACGGCGAGTGAGGCTATAAACATATTGACGCTTATCACTGCCGGTCTATGTTCTTCGACACCCCGGATATAGCCATCTTCGACCTGCTGGATATGTGCTGCTGGATCGTTCCGATTCAGCCCTTCCTCACGTACCCGATCTAGCGAGACAAGCCCACGACTCATCAGACTTGATCGACCAGGCTGTAAATAATGCACAGTGCCACAAATCTCGTGGATGCGACCCCGTTCAATCCCATCAGGGATAGCATTGAGGCGCACTCCTAGATCGAAATAGGGTATGGTATAGTAGGTTGCGAGCGTATTGAGTAGAAAACGGCCACTGATCGTGTCCATACAGCCAAATAACACATCGCACTCCGCTACGGCCTGAACTACTTCCCGGTCCCAAAGATTGCGGTTAAAAGCTCGAACCTGAGTTCCTAGCCCCATACGTTTCACCGCCGTGGCCAACATCTCTACCTTGGGGCACCGAGTATGTGCATCTTTTATGGTCGAATTTAGAATACGGTTGATATTGCGCTCTTCGACGCAGTCATCATCAACCAATACAAGTTCGCCAGCACCAAGTCGAGCTAGCTGTTCAATTACAGGACTGCCGGTACCGGAACAACCGATCACCCCGATCGATAGATGACGGAACAACTCTGTCGTGCCTTGGCCGAAAGCCTGAGCGTGAGAATCTGTAAACTCTGCTGAAAAAGTAGGATCGTGACCAGAACGCCAGAAGTGGAGATCTGAACCAACAACGTTTATACAAGACAGGGGTATAAAGTCACTACCGCGCCACAATATCCGACCAAACATCTGGCCATCAGGCAGCATGACTACGCTGGCATGTGGAATATCATGCTCAATCCAACCTCGAATTGCAGGCATGAGCCGCTGATCGCCAGCATCATCAATATCTGAAAAGGCAGCATAGTCTCTAGGATGGCTGTGAAATTTGACGATCGACAGGTTCTCTGCCTCAGCCTTGTCAAGCAACGATGTAACTACATCCGTCGGCCAGATAATGCTGGAGCATGTACGCTGCGAGTAAGCATGGGGAATTTCATAGATTTCGCGCACTAGTAGCCGATGTCGGTGATGACCTGCACGACGTCCGCACAGCGCTATAGCCGCCGCCTCTTTCTCATCGCCTGGAAAAAGATGGGTACGTAGCTGCTCCCACTGCTTGCTAGTAAGACTCAGGGTCACATCAGGTAGCATATTACTCATCTTTCGAACTCCCGGGCAAACCAGTCTTCAATCAAATAAACATGCGTTTCTAAGCTATCTTCGCTCGGTCGCCACGGATTGGCAGACGTGCGGTGTCGAGACCAGCGCTGCCAGTCCTTGCCGTCTAATCGCTGACGAGACTCCGTCTGCGGAATTTTTGCACCATCCTTGCGTGCGAGCACGGGATTGACGTAGACCATATCGAGTTGGGCTTGGGGATAACCCGTTTCCAGTCGGACCGCGATAGAGGCCTTCGGGTAATTGTAGCCATCGTGGGTGAAAAAGTCGTGGATGAGCACCCACTGGGACCCATCCACGACTGTTTCCCAAGGTAGGCCATACTGTTCGAGAAATGCCTTATCCTGTAGCAGTGTCTCGAATTGACGGCGCAAACCCACTTTAGCCCTCCTGCTGATCGCGGGGCAGGGCCTTGAACTTCTCGACTCCAGGTCGGCGGAGATCGATTTTTTCATCGAGTTTCACCTTGCGAGGACGCTCCCCAGCAACCTTCACACGAAGCGTGTAATCTTCCGGGGGAACTAACCCTGCCAAGGTAAGAACCTCTCGACCCGTGACGCAGGCCTCATGCACTACAAACCGCTCACCATTGACGCGAATGCGATAACCACGACAACGAGGTGGGCGCTTGCCCAGTCGGGCGTACTCCTCGAGGTCTGCGATCTCCTCGAGAATCTCTTCGGTAACCGCCGTAGTGCCGCCATCATCAACCTGATGGTCTTGGAATCCATGATCCATGATTTCCTCCCATTTGAGTAGTGGACCATAGGACCGATTTTCGGCCCTTCTTATTGCTCAATCTAATACGCTATGCTAAATACGTCAAGCATAAAAGAAGCAATGCTTGCCCCACTTAGCTCTAAGTAATAAATTTAGATGTACTTTACCGCTCTCTAAAGGAGGAGGATCAATGCCATCCCCATCGCCAGATCTCTCTCAGGCGCAAGCTCTCGGTAAATACCTGGCCAGTTTACGGGCAGCAAAGGGTTATACACTGCGAGAAGTCGAAGATGCTACTGGCAAAGAGGTGTCCAACGCATATTTAAGCCAGTTGGAACACGGCCGAATAAATAAACCCTCACCGAACGTACTGCACAGTCTTGCCTCGGTGTATGGTGCGGCCTACGAGAAATTAATGGAAAAGGCAGGCTATATTACGCCTCTGGCTGAGCATTCTCAAAGAGCAAAACATGGCCGTGCTGCAACCTTCGCAATTGGTGATATCACAGAAGAAGAAGAAGAAGCGCTGCTTGCCTATTTGGCTTTCTACCGACAAACAAAGGAAGAAAAGTGAAGAAACCTGACGATAGCGATCTCACGCCGAAACAATATTCAAGGATCCGGCAGGAGGCAGGACGGGCATTGGCTAAAGCTGACGCCCTTGGTTGTTTTCCAACACCTGTTGCCGAAATTATGGCGGCTGCAGAGGTTCAAGAAGCTCCCGATGACGTTCTCGATCTTGGCTTTTTAACTCGAATGCGGAAAAAGGCAGGAACTACACTGAAACAGGCGCTTAGTAAGGTGATAGGGCTATTCGATGCGAAAGCAAGACTGATCTTTATCGATCGTAGTCTGCATGCTAAGAGGAAGATCTTTATCCGCCTACATGAAACTGCCCACGCTTTTTTAGGTTGGCAACGGGACCTTTACGCGGTCGTAGAAGACTGTGAAAGGACCCTCGCTCCCGAACTCGCGGAACTTTTTGATCGCGAAGCTAATGTTTTTGCATCTGAAGTTTTATTCCAGCTCGACGGATTTATTGAGGAGGCGAGCAGCTACAAATTTGGACTTAATATACCCCTGGAGCTGGCCGAAAAGTATGGAGCCTCAATACACGCCTCGATACGCCAGTATGTATCGCAAAATCCTCGAGCCTGTGCAGTACTAATCCTCGAACCACCAAAAGTGATCCCAAGAAATGGCTTTAAGGCGGATTTACGCCGGGTGGTCGTATCTCCGTGCTTTACTGAAAAGTTTGGAGAGCTTAACTGCCCAGACTGTTTTACACCGGACGATGAAATTGGAGCCATGATTCCAATCAATGGCAATAGCACGTCAGGTCCACGAGAAATTACGCTGAAAAATTCTGATGGTGAACAGTACAGATGTATCGCGGAGGCATTCTTCAATCAATATAACGTCTTCATACTAATTCATTCCCTTCACACCCTTACCCGTACAACGATTATCCTCCCCAACTGGCAGGGGGCCCAGTCTACGCTACTCAATCCCAAGCGAGAAGATCAATTCCGCCAACACAGAGATCTTCATGGCTTCTAAGCCGAACATGAATCGGCGTTCAGCCACCCATGTTCAGCCAAGACGTCCCACGCAATGTGGATCTGCTCGGGTGTAAACATTCGCTTGCGGTCGTTCCATTCATAGGTCCGCTCGATCGCCTCATCCGCATTTCCAGCACCCTCCTGATCCGCGACCCAGTGCACTGTAGTGAGTAATTCCATGCCGAAAGGTGTCTCAAATCCCGCAATCAACTCGGATACGCGGCCAAATTTTTCGAGTGTATCAGGATAATCGCTCAAGTAGTTTTTGCTCCGCTCCGCCGCATCTTCTTTCAGCTCGATCTGCTTATCCGGCACGTCTTCGCCTGCACCGTATCCCGTAATAAAATGCCCCTCAATGGCGTCTAATACATGACGCAAATTTTCAGCATAGGGCCCATAGGTGGCCTTGGTATAGCGCAATTTTAGGGGTTCGCCCGTCTCCTGTAAGAGATACATCAACTTGTGGATTTCTAAAAGTGAGACGCTCACGTCCATCAGGCCGGCCAGATACCGAGACATCAGGCCGAGGAGGGCGGCGCGCCCAGCAGTCATATTAGGAGTTGCTGTATGGTTGACCATCCACTCTGCAGATGGCGTACCTTCGGGCTCAAATAGATAGACTTGGAGGTTAGGCAAGGCGCTAAGTGCTTCTTTAATCAGCGGACGGACCTCGTCCCAGTCCAACCCTCCGAGACCACATCCCAGCGGCGGAATAGCCACAGACTGAACCTCATAGTGTTCCAATACTGCCACGAGATCTTTTAGACCATCGTGTATATCCTCTAGGCGACTCTTCCCCTTCCAGTGCCGTTTTGTGGGAAAGTTGATAATCAGACGCGGGTTTATCATACGGTTTAGGTCGGACACAAACATGCGGCCCGGTTGTACTTCTTTACGTTTGCAAGCGGCCCGATAGGCTTTGTAGTTGTCTGGGAAGGCCTTCCGGAATTGCAAGGCGATGCCCCGGCCCATTACTCCTACACAATTCACCGTATTTACGAGGGCCTCGGCATCTTGTTTGATGATGTCTCCTCGCATCAATTCAATCATCATCTCTCAACTCCTTCTTGCAAGACCTTCATCAATAATACCACCCGCGTTCAATAGATACAACCGGTCTATGGGTAGAATTTTGCAGTGTTTGATTCACTTGGTTGGCGACCATTTGGTCGCATGTGCCGATTTTTTCTACTAGCTGCCAGGGAAATTCTTGGTACATGAGAAACTCGGCTTGTTTACCCTCCTTTACTTGGGAGTCGCGGAAATCTGTTGCGTTTACCGCATTCCAATCGATCCGACCAAGATCATTTAGATCATTATAGAAAGATGCATATCGAGTACCCGCATTACGGTCAGAAAATGCCCAATTCACCCCTTGTTTATCGGCCCAGCAGACTACTGCCTGTAGATCTGCCTGTAGATGAAGAATGGCTCGTTGGCCTCCTGTATAGGTCAAACCTGAATGGTTTCCCCTGAAAAGTAGATAAAGCATGATCGACCGTGAACAAAAGTAAAACGGCACATACTCACCGACCTTTGTACCTTGGTGGCACCGCACTTCGAGCTTATTAAGTCTTCGATCTTTGATCTCCGACATTCCAACCTGGGCAAGAGTTAGTCCCTGGTGTCTACATTTCGCATCAGACCACAGTGCGTTACGATTGATAATCGAACGCAGGTTGTTGACATGCGTGATATGATAAATCGGTACTTGTTTCGAGGGAGCACTCAAGTGATTTCAAGTATAAAATAATAGAGCCATACGCCCTCCACGGGGTTCCGACCCTACTGTCTGTGATGTCTGTTTTATTTCTGTCAACGAATTTAGAAAGTTGGACTTCGTCAAGGATCTCGACGTGTTGTTTGATCTGGTAAGGTGACTCTCTCTGCGATACTTAGCGTGTACAGGATTCCGTCCTCTGTTATCGTTGCCAGTTTCGTCGAAGCAGATAATAAAGGCTTCACACTGTTGTAGATGCTCGGTCGATTGATTATCAGACCAGTCGTGTGCGTAAGGTTTTAGAACAATGAGTTCTAAATATTACCTTACGCCTCTCGCTCCTTAAAATTCCCCGCCCGACGCAGCGCCTCGACGCCGGATTCGGCGAGCGAGATCGGAAAGTGAACGGGACGGTTGCCCTCTAGCTGCGACTGGTAGATGGCCATGACCATTTCCAACGAGCGGCGGCCCACAGCGCCGTCGCTACGCAAGGTGCCGCGGCTTTCCAGAGCGTCGATCAACTCAGACAGTGCTGCGACGTACGTAGAGACCGGGGCTGGCCGTTCGACTTCGACTTCTTCGAGGCTGCTCCACTCAAAGCCGCTGTCAGGCTCAGACAGCGCGACCTTGGACTGAAAGAGGCGGACTTGCTCAGCATCCATGCGGATCAGGCCGGTCGAGCCGCGCAGCTCGAAGGCGTTGTCGTTGTACTGCGTTAGTTCGGCACCGCAGATCAGCCCAGTGGCCCCCCCTTTGAACTTGAGCATAGCAGCCGAAAAATCCTCGACAGCCCACGGACGCATGCGCTGCTCAGCCATGCCGCACAGCCAATCCACCTCGCCGGCGTAGAGATCCATCAGGTCGAAATAGTGGGTGAAGTCGTGCAGTAAGGGCCCTTCGTTCTCGCTGCGCCACCAAGGCGCTGGCTTGCCCCCGTCCATATAGCAGTAGATGTGATTGAACTCGCCGATAGCGCCCGCGTCGAGGAGCGTTTTGGCGAGAACCCATTCGGAGTGCCAGCGGCGGTTGTGGTTGATCTGCAAGAGCACATCCTCCGCTTGGCAGGCCGCGATCATCTGGTCGCATTCCCCGAGTGAAAGGGCCATTGGCTTTTCGCAGATGATGGCTCGGGTCGAGGCGGCTTGGGCGCAGTTGGTGACCATTTCGGCGTGGAGTTCGGGGTGGGTGGCGACGATGCAGATGTCGGGCTGGACTTCGGCGAGCATTTGCCGATAGTCGTGGTAGAGCGCCTCGACGCCGAAGCGCTCGCCAAAGGCGTCGAGCTTTTCGCGCCCCCGGTTGACGCCAGCGACCAACTCGCAGGAGGGATGTTGGACAATGGCGGCGGCGTGGTTGTCGGGCAGGTCGGAAAAACTGAACTGATAGCCGACGCGACCCGTACCAATGATAGCAATGCGATACGTGGACATGATACCTCCAGCCTTAGAAGAGATCGAGTTGAGGAGAGAGCGCACCTTCGAGGGCGAGCAACGCTTTTTTGATCGGCAGCCCTCCGGCGTAGCCGACTAGCGTGCCGTTACTGCCAACAACGCGGTGACAAGGCACGACAATCGGCAGGGGGTTCCTGCCATTGGCCAAGCCGACGGCGCGGACCGAGTTTGGGTTGCCGATGCGGCGAGCTAGCTCCAAGTAGGAGATCGTCTCGCCGTAGGGAATCTCCGCGAGTGCGGCCCAGACTTTGCGCTGAAAGGCCGTCCCTTGGGGGTGGAGCGGCAGGTCGAAGCTGCGTAGATGACCAGCGAAGTAGGAATCGAGTTGGTCGGCGACCGGGTAGGGTAGAGCAGCCACGGCTTGCCAATTCGGCGGCGGGGTAAAGTCGCCGCTCTCGAAATAGATGTGCCACAGGCCCGTGGAGTCACCGGCTAGGAGCAACTCGCCGATGGAACTGGACACGGTGGTGCAGAGCAGGTTTTCAGTGGGCATATAGCAATCCTAAATGATTTGCACGATTCGAGCGGCTTATCTTCTTGTGCATCCTATTCTGCGTCTATCTGCGTCCATCTGCGGATCACCTTGTAAATGATGTAGGACTGCTATAGCAATAGTTTTAATTTCTGATGTTACACGCGGGCTTCTTGGGTATGAGATGCCTCGACTTCGCTCGGCATGACAGGTTCTGGCGCACTGCTTACGGTGTCATACTGAGGGTAGCGAAGCATCTTATCTCCTTGGGTGTCTGTGCATAATTAGGTAGATCGGTCGGCCACCGGCAACATAGTAGGGGACGGTTTAAAACCGTCCCCTACTGCGATTCTCCCAGCGCCTGAAAGTCTGTCCCGGTCGGCTCCTGAAAAACCCGCAGATCAAAGGCGGGCACAATGGCGAAGATGTGGTCGAAAATGTCGGCCTGAATCGCCTCGTAATTGGCCCAGACGATGTCTTTGCAAAAGACGTAAATTTCGAGGGGCAGCCCCTTGGAGGTCGGCGCTAGCTGACGCACTAGAAAAGTCATCTCTTGGTTGATCTGCGGATGGTTTTTCAGATAGGCCTGCACATAGGCGCGGAAGGTGCCGATATTGGTCATGCGCCGGCCGTTTACCAGATGCGAAAGGTCCACTTGGTTGAGCTTGTTGTATTCGGCTAGCTCTTGCTTCTTGCGCTCGATGTGGGCGGTGATGTACTGGATTTTGGCGAAGCGAGCGAGCATTTCCTCGTCGCAAAACTTGACAGTGCTGACGTCGAGGTAGATCGCCCGCTTGATCCGCCGCCCGCCCGACTCCTGCATCCCGCGCCAGTTTTTGAACGATTCGCCAATCAGCGCGTACGTGGGAATGGTGGTGATGGTCTTGTCCCAGTTTTGCACTTTGACCGTCGTCAGCGTGATGTCGATCACGTCGCCGTCGGCTCCGTATTGGGGCATTTCAATCCAGTCGCCGTAGGCGACCATGCGATTTACCGAGATCTGGATGCCGGCGACCAACCCGAGGATCGAGTCGCGGAAGACTAAAAGCAGGACCGCGGTCATCGCCGTCAGGCCGCCGAGCAAGTAGAGCGGCGATTGGCCGATTAGGGTTGCGACGACGATGATGCTGCCGAGCAAAAAGAGGATGATCTTGAGGAACTGCACCGGTCCCTTAATGGAGACTTCGTGCGAGGTCCTCGTGCTGTTGTAGATGCTGACGCCCGCGCTTATTAACGCTTCAACGGCTAGTAAGCCGGAGAGCACCAGATAAATATGCGCCGCGGTCTGAATGATATTGACGGAAACGGGGTGGCCTTCTAAGGCCATTGGCCCTAGGTGGTAGAAGATGAGGCCGGGGACTAAGTGAGCCAGCCGGTGCAGGACCCGACACTCGATTAGGGCGTCATCCCAGGGGATATCGGTGCGGCGAATGATGGCGTCGAAGCCGCGGAGTAGAGGGCCTCTGGCTAAGCGATGGGCGAGCAAGGCGATGAAGGCCACCACGGCCAAGGCGACCAGTGCGGCGAGGTCTTCGCTGAGGTCTTGGCCGAGGCCCCATTCGAGAAATTGGCTACGCAGTACGTTGAGCATCTGTTGTCTGCCTATCCAAGGGCGGCGTCATCGGCCTTGAGGATTGTGCTGTGTGCGAATGGTCTCTAAGGAGACGATTCGCGCCCGATCCGCGCTTTCGGCGCGTTGGTAGCGATCCATCAGTTTTTCTAAGTCATTACCACAGGCCGTAAAAATTCTCTGCCGCGTTTGGCGCACTTCCTCTACAATCGGATCGTTTTTCATGGCTAAACCTCTCTTTTGCAGGCGGTACGCCACCATTCGTGGACAACTTGCTGATGAGCGGCTACGACCAAGTCCCGGCTAGGACGAGCAGCCAAATAGCTCGGAATCGTCGTTTCTAAGTAGGCCGTAGGTAAGATTAACACAGTTACTCTGGAACGACCAGGGCTGAAGGAAAGTCGGCGAACAGGGTCGATTGCTCTTGTTCGCCGCTGTATGAGTAAAAGCTCAGGCGACCTTCTTCGTCAACGAGCCAGAACTCTTGGGCACCCCGAGCCAAGTACAGATCCTTTTTAGCCAGCATTTCACCAATGGAGTTGGAGGGTGAGCGGATTTCGATGCATAGTTCCGGTGCTTGGAGATAGGGCGTATCCATCTCGTGGCGGGCGAAGAAATCATCCGAACCCCAGGCTACATCGGCGACTTTGACGCCTTGGCTGGTCTGGACCGAGCACTCGGTCAGGACGCGCCCCGCTGTTTTCTGCTGCATCAATGTGAAGGCGATGAGGACTTGGACATGGCCATGTTTGTTTGAGGCAGGCGTCATGGTGATGTGTCCCCATTCGTTTAATTCAATCTTGAAGGGTAGGTCCTGTAGGGCCTTGTTTTGGCACACTTCAGTCCAGTTCATGGATGCCATGCTCCGATTGAGAAGGTTAAGAAAAAAGATAGCCTACTGACGAAGCGAACTCAACTTTCTGTTTTGAGCGTTTTGAGGTAGGTTCTAGTCAGTCCATTCACGATCGCTACTTCACCGGCCCACAGGCCCGACCAAGGCGACAATCACTGGAGGAACTATGGAACCCGATCATTGGACCGTTCCCGGGATTATCAAAAACGGTGTGGTTGTACCCCAGAACGATACCCCTTTGCCCAATGGCGTCCACGTAGAAATTCTCATTCGGTCGGTGGATATGACCCCGGAGCTAAAGTCCGAATTGAACCAATGGGACAAGGCCAGCGACGAGGCATGGGCACTGATTGATCAATGGGAAGCGAAAGAACAGTGAATGGCTGAGTACGAATTTACAGAGTATTTTGAGCAGCAAGTCCTGCGTAAGCGGTCTTATTTGAAGAAAGAGTGGTGCATCTATGTCATTGAGAACGCTGTTCGTTCAGAGCCGCAGGAGCATAACAGATTCCGTTTTTGGGCTGCAATTCCCGAATTCGGAGGCCGCTATCTGCGGGTCATTACGCTCGACGATAAAATGACTATTCACAACGCTTTTCCAGACCGAGGATTCAAGCCATGAAGCTCAACTACTACCCGGAGACGGACTCCCTGTATATCGACTTGTCCGAGCAGGCTAGTGCAGAGAGTCGGGAAATCTCGGAAGGCATTGTTCTGGATTATGATGCCGACGGTAGGCTTGTTGGTATTGACATCGATAATGCCAGCAACAAAGTCGAAATGAAAAAATTGATTCTCAGTAAACTCCCAGGTGAAATTGAAATGACTAGTGCATAGGGAGCGAGGGAACGGAATTGCCTCGCTTTGTGCGCTCCTAGCGACGCCGTGTACCTCTACTGAGCAATTATTACGCGGTCAGTTACCTAGGTGCCTAGCCGGGTGGCCGCGTCCGGCCCTGTGCCTCCAATTGACAAAAGCTCCATACAACCGATCAGTTCATTTCTAGCAGGATGGTTTCTCGATCGGCCGGATGCAAGGCCGACGTGCCCCTCGGTAAGCTCGGTCCGTGATGCTCATTGCAAAAATCGGCTTTTGCGAAGGGGAAAATACGGTGTTCTCCCAATAGAGAAGGTCAATGTCTGTGGCTATCTTAATTCTATTTTTGGCGTCTAAACAGGAGAGCACTCCTAATGCCGGTCCGAGTCTTGCTGGTGGAGAACAAAGTGATGGTGCGTCAAGGGATACGTTTGCTGCTTGAGCGAGGAAGTGGGATTGAGGTGGTTGGCGAGGCCGGGGATGGCCACATGGCTGTAAAATTGGCCTTGACCCATCTACCCGACATTGTAGTCACGGAGATTAGCCTGCCCGGCTTAAATGGCTTTGAGGCGACGCGGCAGATACGGGCCAAGAAGCCAAACGTGAACGTGGTGGTGCTGTCGGAGCAAGCGAATATGCGTTTTGTCGCTCGCATGTTTCAGGTGGGAGCGTTAGCCTATTTGCTGAAAGAGGAGTCTGACCGCGAGTTGGTGAAAGCGATCCGGGAAGTGCAGGCTGGACGCAGGTACATAGGCCCGAAATTGGTAAATTCTTTTGTTGGTGATTGTGTGCAGAATATCGTCAACGGTGTCGAGCCGTCTTCCCTGACCGCACGGGAGCGAGAGGTACTACAGCTTGTCACTGAAGGAAAGAAGAGTAAGCAAATAGCCCATCTGTTAGGGGTGAGTACGAAAACCGTAGGCTCCCATCGTCAGAATCTCATGGAGAAAACCGGTCGGTATAGCGTAGCTGAATTGACCAAATACGCCGTCATAGAAGGATTGACCTCATTAGAATAGTGGTGTATGGGATGCTCGGGCTGCAAAATCAGCATTTATGCAGAGGAAAATTAGGAGTTTTCCCGATTGAAAGAGGCGGCGTCTGTGGCTATCTTAATCGGCGATGAATTTATGAGCGCCTCGCCTCGGCGAGGGTGTCGGCCTTATTGAGAAGGGTTCGGTTAGTGGTCCCCAGTGCTGGTAGCGGTTTGTACGGAGCTCTGTTTTCTCGGCGCTGTAGGCCTTGTGACCAAACAACCGCAAAGGGTGTAACACAATGGATAGCAACAGGCTTGAAAGCTATATAGTACAGCTAATCAGTGAACAGAAGGACACTGATCCAGCCCAGATCACTCTAGAGACGCGGTTTAGAGAAGACTTGAATTTCAATAGCCTAGATTTTATAGCTGTGATCTGTGGTATTGAGGAGAAGTTCAATCTTCTCATTCCCGACGAAGCATTGAGCGATATAGAAACCTGCGGCGACGCCATCGCCAAGGTCCGCCCTTTTCTCGAATCCTTAACCGCCGAAGTGGAACACTAGATCGTGCAGGTTTCTCCCTACCAAGGAAAATCGTCTCGCCGCGTTGTCGTCACCGGGATGGGTATGGTCTCGCCCCTAGGAACAGGCCTCGACAAGTCTTGGGAACGCTTATTGACCGGCCAGTCTGGCGTTGGCACCATTACCCGTTTCGATACCCAGAATTTGCGTACCCAGATTGCCGGCGAGGTTGAGGACTTCGACCCAAATTCTTTTGTACCGCCTGTGTTTCAAGAGGCCGATCTGTTCATCCAATACGCCCTAGCGGCCGGTGGGATGGCTATGGCTCAAGCCGGCCTAGCTATCGAAGATCCCGCGGCCCTGCCGGTGGCCGCCGAAAGGTTCGGAACAATCGTCGGCGTTGCGTGTGGGGGGGTGGGTATGATCGAATCGAGTATAGCGCATATTGAGCAGCGGGGCGCGATTGGCTTGTCTCCCTATCTAATCCCGAGTGTCATTCCCAATTTAGCTGCTGGAACTCTCTCCATGCACTTCGGCCTCAAAGGACACTGTCTCTGTCCGGCCACGGCCTGTAGCGCGGGTCTGAATGCCATTGGAGAAGCCTATTCCCTCATCCGCGACAATGTCATTGATGCAGCCCTATGCGGTGGAGCTGAAGCCTGTCTCACGCGGACGGTCGTGGCAGGTTTTAGTGCCTTGCGTGCTTTGTCTGCCCAATCGCGGAATCCCCAACGGGCATCTCGGCCCTTCGATGGTCGTCGAGACGGTTTAGTTCTCTCGGAAGGGGTCGGCCTATTGGTCTTGGAAGAGCTCTCTTCTGCCGAGCGCAGAGGCACGGCCATTCTGGCGGAACTGGTCGGGTATGGAGCTTCGGGGGACGGGTACCATGTAACCACTCCCGATCCGAATGGAGACGGTGCTTATCGCTGTATGAAAATGGCCATTGACGAGTCGAGTAGAGCGTTGTCCGATTTCGGCTACATCAACGCCCACGGAACCTCAACTCCCCATAACGATTATATCGAAACAGAGGCTATCAAAAAGGTATTTGGCAATCACGCGTACAAACTATCGATATCCAGTACCAAATCCTCTACCGGCCATCTCCTCGGCGCAGCCGGTGGCGTAGAGGCCATCTTTACGATTCTAGCACTCTATCACGGCAAACTACCACCCACGATCAACTTTGAGCGCGTCGACCCGTCCGAAAGACCCGATTATCCCTTCACATGCGATCGAAACTTGGATTATGTGCCCAATGTCGCTCGCTCCAAGAAAGTTGAGTTCGCTCTGTGCAACGCTTTTAGCTTTGGCGGCACCAATGCCTGCATTGCAGTCGCCCGTTGGCCGCATTGATCTTATTGGAAGGTCATGCTGTTGATGATAACTAAACTAACTCCGTTCGCTTTATCTCATTCCCGCTTGCGTCTTGACGAAGCCGATGAGTTGGCCTTTTTCCTGAATGATTTGCGTCAGAATCACTGGACGCTCACGTCTTCTGCCTATCAGCGTAAGTCCCGAGATATCCCTCTTACTACGGCCGAGGAATTACTTCATGAGCAGGATAAGCATCCGTCCTTGGAATACAATATCTTGAGACATAAGGGCCAGATAATTGCCGCATCGAAGGTACGTGATAAACATGGCGACGGACGGGTTGCCTACGGTTCCGATTTGGATGTCCATCCAGACTTTCAGCGAAGTGCTGCTGTCAGTGCGGAGTTGCTCGTTCCTTGCCTACGTCGGCTATGTGAAGAGGGAAATTACCAGTGGCTCGAGTTGGTGACTTGGGTACTCAACCGCAAGGGCATCCCTCTGTTCAAAAGAGGGGGCTATCGGGTCGTGCCAGGAACCTCCTTGTTGATGGCGAATTTTCTGCCCCTTATTCTGCGTCATCCGGCATCGAGATTTTATCTACAGGGCCAAGATTATCTCAGGGCGCTCGTAAGCGAACGCAGTTATGGATACGATAATATGCGATATCAAGGGCTAGATGTATTCCGGTACAAGTGGGATGATCGTGCTAAAGGATTGGAGGTACTGATTGATTTCTCGCGCCGTCAGATCGCTTGGATGGGGTGTGCTCAGTGGTCCTTCGGTGCTTGGGTGGTAGATGAAGATTCGTTCATAGTGCAGGTACAGTTGGACAATCGGAGCGCAGACGAGATGTGTTGCTGGACCGACGGTGGCTTCGATGCTGTGATTCGAGTTCCCAAAGGGAAGCACCATCAAATGACCGTGTCAGTTCTAGAGCTAGGCACTGATTCCGAAAATCGTATAGCATTCGAGGTACAAGTGGATCGGCTCCAGTTTTCCTTTACCGTGCAACGCGATAAGAAGATCTGGCGTACTGAACCGGAAGCGCAGGGAGCGTGAAGGGGTTATGTGCTGTGGTTTTTTGAGGGGGTTCTGTATACTATTAGGCTGTATGTCAGCCGGTTGCAGTGAGATTGAAGGAGGAGTAGGCTCAATGTGGGAACGCTTCAGCCGACTGTTTGGCCGAACTCAATCCCAAGTCAGTCTATTGGATGAGGCATCCATCCCCGAGGTCCCGGTCGAATACTTGGGTGAAATAGAGCTTGAGTTGCAGGACAAGATCGAATTGTTTTTCGACGAAGAGGCACCGGGAATTGGCTATGTAAACTCGATGGTCATTACGCCGGACCAGTCATTTATCTTTGCCGATGGGGTATCTCACGAGGTGCATGAGTTTAGCCTGCAAGACGGAAGCTATATTCGGTCGTTCGGACGTCGGGGAGAGGGACCCGGAGAATATGGACAGGCGAGATATGTCACAATGGATCCTACTGGGTATGTGTATGTCTATGATGCCGTAAAAAATCACCTGTTGCGCTATGAGCGAGAGGGAACCTATCTCGATCATCTAAGAACAAGAGCTGTTATAGCACTATCAGCGACCCGAAGCTCCGATGTGCTATTTCTGGCTCAGGACTACCCGGCTAACAGACTCATAATGCAGAAAGTAACTCCGAAAAGTTGGCAGGAGAGGTATAGTATAGGGCTTTCTACGAGAAATAATGATCATCCGAATATACGTTCTCCTAATTGGCTGGGATATCATAGCACGTTGGATCGAGTGTATTTCTTGGGATCTAATGACTATCAGGTCAAAGAGATAGATGTCTCTACGGGTAAGAAGCCGTCTGAAAACTATGTTTTTCCCTTGATCCGTTTAAGCATCAAGTGG
>VXOR01000074.1 GCA_009840005.1 Gemmatimonadota bacterium | reverse complement strand
GATGCCCGCTTACGCGGGCGGGTCGGAACAGGAAATAGTAGCGCGTAACATCAGTCATAAATATAGAGAGTGTCAGGGATATCTATGTGGTCAAAGATACTCTTGAATACCCAGTATGCCATCACACAGTGACACAGATGGTATTTGACTATATAAGCAGCAGCTACATACGGGTCGTCATAGTTGGGGCCAGGGTTACTGTTTAACCGATTTATTAGATCTTGCAGAGTATTAGCGGCCCGCGTGCGATGCGTTTGGCACTTTTCGTCATGCCCGTTATCACGCAGGAAATCCCGTAATCCCTGCTCGTGGGCTTTATCCAACGCCCGTAACAAGCGGACATTAGGCAGATCGTACGTGGCTTGTTCGGACATGCTTAGGTCTGAGTTAGGGTGTCGTTGAACTTACGACTGTTTAAGATGTTGGCGGTAGTGTCCACGCTCGTATTGTCCTTGATCTTGTTAGAGAGGTTCGTGAGCATCTCGTCATGTGCCGGTGCAATATAGATAAGGCTGTGGTATCCCGGCCAAGGGCGTCGCGGTTGACAGAAAATCGCTGTTGTGTGGATTTTCAGAGGTGCAGTGAAATTGAACGGACGAAACAGAGAATGCGCTACGCGCCTAAAATAGCCCTCGCACTGGCCAGCTTGGCCATCGGGATCGCGCTGTGCGAGCTGGCGTTGAGCTTCTTGCACCCGCAGCTCTTCCGCCGGCCCCCCGTCTGGCGCTATGACCCCGAACTGGGTTGGGGCCACATCCCGGACCGCGCCGGCCGCTTGATTACCCCGGAATTTGACGTGGAAATGCGGATCAATAGCATTGGGTTGCGCGATCGCGAGTTCGCGGATGCAAAGGCCGCGGGCGTCCGCCGCGTAGCTCTATTTGGCGACTCGTTTGTCGAGGGGTGGGGCGTCCCGATAGAGGCCGCGGTCAGCCGCCAGCTCGGAGCCTGTCTCCAGCGGGAAGAGGCCGCAGTGGAGGTGGCCAACTTCGGGGTGGCTGGCTACGGCACTGACCAAGCGCTGCTGTTTTTTGAACAACAAGGATCGCGATTTAAGGCCGATGAGGTGGTGCTCTTCTTTTACGGCAACGACCTGTGGAACAATGCTTCGCGTCGGGGCATTGGTGCCGAGCGGGGCTTCAAGCCCTACTTCCGGGTGCGGAGCAACGGGCAGCTCGCGCTCGCGGGCGTCCCGGTAAAAGAGTCGAGCTTTTGGCGACAGCCCGCAGACGCGTTGCCCCTCGCAGTGCGATTGGAACGCTACTTTTCGCAGCACTGGCACTTGTACCGGCTGGTGCAAAAGGCGTGGCAGCCGGAGGTGCCGCGCGGGCAGCAACAGGATTTTTACGCGGGCCTGTACGGCGCGGATGCGCGCTTTGCCCCGGCTTGGGAACTGACGGGTCTCATCCTCGCGGCCTTTAAGCACAGCGTCGAGCGGCACGGTGCGCGTCTGACCGTCGTGTACGTGCCGTCGATCGTTCAGGTAGAAGAGGACAACTGGCGTGCCAAGCGCGAGCTGTACGGCCTGATCGGCGAGTTCGACTTGGGCAAGCCCAATGCCAGGTTAGCCGGTTTTGCCGAGGAGTACGGATTCGCGCTGATCGACCTGCTCGACGAGTTCAGGGAAAAGGCCCAAACCCAAACCCTGTATTGGCGCGATAGCCACTGGAATGCGGCTGGCCACGCCTTGGCGGCCGAGCGGCTCTGTGCGTATCTGCGGAGGCCCTAGCCCGTGGAGTGGCGCAAAGACCTAGGGGCTGTAGGGCTGCTTGGGGCGGCGGTGGCCATTTTCTTTTGGCCGGCCGCTGTGCTAGAGGGGGCGTTTTTCGTGCAGGACGTGATGGTGCAAAACCACCCGTTCCGCGACTTTTTCGCTCGCGCCCTCCACGAGGGCCAATTGCCGCTGTGGAATGCGGCCATCAATTGTGGCTTCCCCCTGTTTGCCGAAGGTCAGGCTGGGCCGCTGTATCCGCCCAATGTGATTTTGGCATTGCTCCTGCCCACTTGGGCCGCGCTCAACTGGAACATTGTCTTGCACCTGTGGTTGGCAGGTGCGGGCATGTACGCGCTGGTGCGCGCTTTTGGCGCGGTGCGGCCGGCCGCGCTGTGCGCCGGGCTTTGCTATGCCCTGAGCGGGTACATGGTCGTGCGGGCCATGTCGCCCAACTTTATCGCTGTGTGCGCTTGGTTGCCGCTGCTGTTTTGGCTCGTCGATCGCATCCTGAAGCGGGGGCACTTTTTTTACGTATTGCTCTTTGCGTTGGTGATTGGCTTGCAACTGGTGGCTGGCCATCCCCAAGCCGCTCTGTACGGGGCCGTTGCGGTCGCAGGCTACTGGCTCTATCGGAGCTGGGTGCAGGGCGCGGGATGGGTCGCTTGGCTGGCGCTGGCCGTCGCATTTGTGTTGGGTGCGGCCCTAGCCGCAGTCCAGCTACTACCTACCGCCGAATTAGTGCAGCTATCCAATCGCGGGGCTGGCTTGTCGTGGGCCAGCTTTGTGGCGATGTCGCTGCCGCCCGA
Organism: Gemmatimonadota bacterium; assembly: GCA_009840005.1. The sequence continues at coordinate 143,585 of VXOR01000074.1, read as the reverse complement.
GCGGCTGGCTACTTTGTTGTGGCCCAACTTCTTTGGCAATTCGGCGCACGGCACGTACGGGAGCCGAGAGGTGGGCTTCTTCATCCAGCTCTGCGCCTACGTCGGTGTGGTGCCCCTGTTGTTGGCTTGGGCGGCCCTGCGCGAGCGGCGGGACGGCCAAGTCGGTTTTTTTGCCGTGCTTGCCCTCGTTGGGCTGGTACTCGCGCTGGGCAAATACACGGCCATCTTTTCCTTTTTTTATCAAGTTCCAGGATTTAGCCTGTTCCGCATCCCAACGCGTTTTTTGTTGTGGTTTGCCGTGGGGGTATCCGCGCTCTGCGGTCTCGGACTCGACCAAGTGTTGCGCCGCGAGCGTCCGCGGCCCGCGAATGGTTGGCTGTTGGCTGTAGTACTCGGCGTGGCCAGTGCGGGTCTGCTGTGGGTCAGCGGGATCGCGCTCTTTGGCGACGGATCAGAAACGCGCTATATCCATCACTTGCGCGGCGACGGCTTGCGGCTCATTGGGGCGTTGATAATTGGCGCGTGGCTGCTCGGTCGGCGCGCACGGAGGGTCGCAGCGTGGGCTGCGCCCGTGGTCATTTTTGCCGAACTATACAGCTTCGGCGCGGATTTTAACGGCACTATAGAACCGGCTGCGTACACCGAGACCCCAGCGACGGCCCGCGAGATTTTGGCCGACTTTCGGCTGAGCTCAAGTCGAAGCCACACGACTGCTGCGCCGCCGCGGATCGTCAGCTTGGTCAACGAGCGGAACTCGCCATTTGACTGGCACGGGGGATGGGCCTACGACTTGGAGTCCTATCGGCGCTATAACGAGACCTTGCGGATGTATTCGGGGGGGCTGTACGGATTGGCCAACGCGCTGCCGGGGTGGAGCCCGCTGCACCTGTATCGCCACGGGGAATTCGCCCGCGGCTATCCGGCGTTTGCCGCCTTGGCCGGCGTGGAATACGCGGTGCGCTATAGTCGCGATGGGGGCTTCGAGGTGCAGCGGCTGACCACGGCCTTGCCCCGCGCGTATGTGGTGGGCCAGTTCCACCTTGCCACTAGCCCGCGGGCCGGGCTGAGTTATATGGCTCGCGGGTTTCCCATGCGGGGCGAAGTAGTATTGGAGGAAGCGCCGGTCGCCTCGATTGGGCCGGGCGGCGCGGCAGAGATCGTCCGCTACGATGACGAGGAAGTCGCCGTGGCCCTCACTGATTCGGCCGGGGGGATTTTGGTTTTGAGCGATACGTACTATCCGGGCTGGCGGGCCTTTGTCGATGGGGTTGAGCGCCCGATCCTCCGCGCCAATCACGTGTTCCGCGCCGTCGTGGTCCCAGCCGGGGCGCGAGAGGTCATCTTTTCGTACGAGCCGGATAGTTTTCGCTATGGCTTGCTGGTCAGTGTGGCTGCGGTTGCGCTCTGGTTGGGGCTGGCTTGGGGTGGCCGACGGCTGATCTTGCCGCCGGTGGCGAATATGCCGACAGACGCCGGGGCGCGGTGGAAAGTTCGGGCTGTGCTGGGCGTCTTGATCGTCGTGATTCACGCAATAGCCACGCAGGGGCCTTTGTGGAGCGAGTGGCTCGAACGCCTGCGGCTGGGAGTAGGGTCGTGACGGCTGGGATTGTCGGGATCGCCGCAGGAGTTGCCGCGCTCGTGGTCTATGGGATGACGCTGTGCCCGACTGTGTACGTGGAGGGGAGTGGCGAGCTGATTGGCGCGGCCTATAGATTGGGAACGGCGCATCCGACCGGGTATCCCCTGTTTTGCCTCAGCAGCCGCTTAATTGCGCTGGCGTTGCCGTGGGTTAGTCCGGCTATGGCGATTAATGTCGCATCGGCTCTGTTCGCCGCCGTCTGTTGTGGGGCTTTGGCAGGCTTGCTCTACGGACGTGGGGTGCGGCCTGTGGTGGCCTTGGCCACGGCCTTGGCTTTGGCGTTTTCGCGCACTTTTTGGTCCCAAGCCGTCATCGCCGAAGTTTATGGCTTGGCTTTGTTGCTGGTGGTTTTGGTTCTGGCCCAAGCCCTTAGAGCGGGTGAGAGCAAGGAGCCGCGCCAAGTGCTTCTCTTAGGCTGGCTCATGGGCTTGGGGCTGACGGCTCACCTGATGCAGGTGCTCGTCTGGCCGGGCGTGGTCGCGGTCTTGGCTTGGCGCTGGCCCGTGCTTTGGCGGCGGCCCTTATTGCTGGCGCAGGGGCTGCTCGCAGCGCTGGGTGGGTACAGCTTGGTGGCATACCTGCCGCTGCGCAATGGCCGGGGCGCGGGGTTTCACTGGGGGCCACTCGGCGACCTAACGGCCCTGTGGCAACACTTGAGCGGTGCGCTGTATCGCTCGTCGTTTTTTTCATTGCCCTCAGAGGGCATGCTGCTCAACGCCCAGCGCTGGCTAGAGCAGGCGGCAGGCGAGTTTCACTTCGTATTAGTACCGTTGGTTGTTTGGGGTGCGTGGGCGGCTTGGCGGCGCGACCGCAGTGTATTTGTCTTGGTTGGAGGGGCGATCACCTGCAATTTGATCGCCGCGCTCAACTACCACCGCGATCCCAATGGCTTGCCAGTGTTTTACTTGCTCAGCATAGTGGGATTGGCCGTGTGGTTGGGCATGGGGTTGGACGCGTTGGCTAGTCGGGTGCGGCCGCTCGTCTCGGTGCCGCTCGCCGCGCTCGTCGTCGCCTTGGTGCTAACCGCGCACTACGAGGAATCCGACCGCAGCGAAAATTGGGTCGCCGATCGCTATGGCCGCGACATTCTCGCCGATTTGCCCGAGGGCGCGATCCTGATTACCGAGGGGGACGATGCGGCCTTTGTGCTCGACTACCTGTTGCGGATAGAGGGCTTGCGCCCGGATGTGACTCTGTACAATCGCATGGGACGGGGGACGGATATACTCGCTTGGAGCGAGCATGCGCTGACGCCGCTAAGGCGGGAGCAACTGCGCTGGCGGCGCGAGGCCGCATTGGCTCGGGGCGAGCGCCCCCTTTTTTATTTGGTCCCGCGCCGTGCTCCAATCTCGGGATGGGTGTTTGTGCCTGCGGGTTTGGTCTATCGCCTACAAGCACCCGGCGATAGCACGGAGGCCGCCCCGCAGATCGAAATGGGCAATGCGTTGGTTGCGGACTTTTTCCGCGATTCGTGGGTGCGAAAGATCCAGAGCAATTATTATTTTATGGCCGGCGAGGAGCGTCTATGGGCTGGGGACCGGGCCGGGGCGATGGCCGCGTACGAGCAGGCCGCGGCCCTCGCGTTTGACTCGCGTACCATGCGCTTTAATGTGGCACTTAAGTTGTTTGAAATCGGCGAGTTGGATCGCGCTATGAGTCATGCGGCAGACGCGGCGGCCATCGACCCTTGGCAGCCTACGCCCTATCGCTTGATGGCGCACATTGAGCGAGAACAGGGGCGCTATGACGAGGCGCGGCGCTGGCGGAAAAAAGCAGGTGAGTTGCAGCGGGTGCCTTGATGGGGTATATAAGCTGTAACTGCTCCCCCTTTTACGCCGCTGAGGGTCGCTATGGAAAAATTAAAACGCATACTCGATCCGAATAAGGTCGTCTTAGACCTCACGGCGCAGCGCAATTTCGACGCCATCCGTGAATTGGCTACCGTGCTGTTGCAAGACGAGGTCGTACCCGACCAAAAGCGCTTGATTGCGACCTTGATTCGGCGCGAGCAACAGGCCTCCACCGGCATTGGTAAGGGCGTGGCCGTACCCCATGCACATGAGGATGGGATCCAGCGCCAGATCTTGGCCATCGGCATCTCGCAGGCCGGTATTGACTTTGACGCGCCCGACGGCCAGCCCGTCCACATCATGGCACTGCTGGTCACGCCCCTCAAACACCAAAAACAGCACATGGCGCTGCTGGCGGCCCTGTCGCAGCGCTTGCAGCAAGAGAAAGTGCGCCAACGCTTGCTGCAAGCGGCTGATGCGGCCGAGGTCGTCGATATTTTCACGCGCAACCCACCCCCGGGCTGAGTCCAGCGCAAAATCATGGTTCCAGAATTCACTAGGGCGGTACACGCCCCCCTATTTGAGCGGCACTCTTGCTTTCTCGCGGGACCGCTCGTGGCGGGGCAGCGGCAGGCCCTGATCGAGCGGCTGCGGGTTTTGCTCGCAGCCGGGGTGCCTGGGTACGCGATCTTGGTGCTGTTGCCCGACCGCGCGACCGCGCGGCGTTTTCGTCAGGCAGTCAATCGTCTCGACTTGGGTCCGTATAGCAGCGTTGATCTACAGACGTACTACGGACTGGCGAGTCGATTGGTGCGGCTGTTTTGGCCGTTGGTGGCTGGCAAGGTCGGCTTTGCGGCCCCAGCGCGACCGCCGGTTTTCCTCAACTACGAGGCCGCTCAATACCTGATGGGGCAGGTGGTGGAGCCACTACTTGCCGAGGGCTATTTCGAGGGTCTGTACCTGCGGCCCCAGCGCATTCTCTCCCAATTGCTCGACAATTTGAACAAGGCGGCCGTAGCGGATTTCGCGCTCGCGGAGGTGGCACCGCGCCTGAGTCGTGCTTGGGCTGGGGAAGAGCAGCGGTTGCGCGTGTACGAACAGGTGCAGACGTGCATCGATCGCTACCGCAGCCACTGTCTGCGGCACGGATTGCTCGACGCATCGCTGGTCTTTGAGGTCTGCAACCGCCACCTGATCGCGCAGGAAGAGTTCTGGCGCTACTTCACCGAGCGCTACCGCCACCTCTTGGTTGACTCGGCCGAGGAATTGGTGCCGGTGGCTGGCGATCTGGTGAGGCGACTTTTGCCACAGTGCGACTCGGCCCTGTTGGGCGGGGACGCGCAAGCTGGCTTCCGCATCTTTCTGGGCGTTGATGCGCCCGGTGCCACCGAGCTAAGTCAGCAGTGCAAGGAGACGATCGTCGTAGTTCCGGAGGCATGTGCTAGCCGGGATATGGTGGCCTTTGCCGACCGCATTGGTGCGAAGTTGGGGCAGGTGACCGACGGAGCCTCAGGAGGATCGCCGCGGTTGGTGGTGGCGGATGTGGTGCAGACCCGCTACCGGGGGCAAATGATCGAGGTCGTGGCCCAGCGGATCGTCCAGAAGATCGCCGAAGGCGTGGCTCCGGGCGAAATCGCGGTTGTAGCGCCACACGCCGACGGGGTATTGCGCTTCCTCTTGGCTGAGACTTTTCGCGCCGCGGATATTCCCTTTGCGATCGTGCGGCGCTACGAGACGCTGCGCGAAGAGCCGGTGGTGCGAGCCTGTCTGGCGCTGGCTATTCTCGCCCACCCCGATTGGGGGTTGCGACTGTCGCTCTTCGATTTGTCCGGGGCGTTGGAGCGGGCGCTCAAGCCTCTCGACCGGCTGCGGGCCGAATTGATGGCGCGGCACTTGTACGATCCGCGTTCAGGTCAACTTAAACCCGCGAGCGAGTTGAACACTACCATGGAAGAGCGGCTAGGCCGGGCTGCGCTCGCTCGCTATGAAGTGCTGCGCACTTGGATAGAAGCGTATTGCAGCGGCGCGGCCGACCCTTGGGACCACTTTTTGCGCCGGCTCTTCGGGGAGGTGTTGTCGCACGCCGCGCTGGAGCCTGAAGACGCCGAGGTGTACAGCAAACTGATCGCCTCGGCTACCTCGTTCCGCGAGGTGGCTCCAGCGATGGCGCTAGCGGGCGCGGCAGTTGGCCAACGCTACGTCGAGATGATAGGGGCCGGGGTCGTCGCCGCTCAATACCTGACCGATGTCGATCTCGACGAGGCTCCAGAGTCCATTGCCCTCGTCGCTCCGGTCTATACCTATTTGCTCTCCGGCCATGTGGCGCGCTACCAGTTCTGGCTGGATATTGGCTCGGCCACTTGGTGGGAGCCGCTCCATCAGCCCTTGACCAACCACTACGTGCTGACCCGGCGCTGGAACTCGGAAGACCGCTGGACCGACGCGGTGGATTACTCGATCCGCAACCGCAATCTCTATCGCTTGGTGCGGGGCTTGTGCCTGCGCTGCCGCGATGGGATTTATCTCTGTGCCAGCGAGTCGGAAGGCCACGGCTCGGCGCAGGATGGGCCGCTGATGATGGCAGTGCAACAGGTCTTGCAGGAGGATCGCGGGTGAGGCTTCGACCTGAGACTTCGGCGAGCTCAGACTTCGGCGAGCTCAGTCGAGTCGTCGAGTCGCTCAGCCGAAGGTTTGAGCCGCGTGCGGGACAGCGCGAGATCGTGGCTTATCAAGGCGGCCTACTGGGCGTGTCGGCCGTGCCCGGCAGCGGCAAGACCGCGGCGATTGTCGCCTTGGCGACTCGGCTGATCGCCGAAAGGCGCGCCGAGGGGGGGCAGGTGCTGATCGTGACTTACCAGAACGCGGCCGTGGATAATGTCCGCGCTCGGATCGGCCAGCGCTTGCAAGAGATGGACATGCTCCCGGTCGGTTACGACGTGCGGACTTTGCACAGCTTGGCCTATAGCATCGTTCAAGCCAATCCTGGGCTGGTGGGAGCCGCAGCCGAATTTACGGTCCTCGACGAGCGCGCCAGCGAGAGCCTGCTCGACAAGGCGGTGCGGACTTGGAACGACGACAACAAAGGGGTGTGGGGCCGGTTGGGGCCTGGGGAATACGTGGATCAGCAGTGGGAGCAGGAGTGGCGCGACATTGCGCGGAAAGTCGCCCGCACGGTCATCACCACGGCCAAGAACCGCCGCTTGCGGGCCGAAGACCTCTTGGCGCGGATTGGCGGTCGGGAGGACGACAACCAGTTTTTGCGGATAGGCGCGGAAATATACCGGCTCTACCAGCAGCAAGTCGAAACCATCGGCGGCCTCGATTTCGACGACTTGGTGTGGATGGCCGTTGAGCTGTTGCAGCAATACCCGGATTTGTGCAGCCGCTACCGGCGGCGTTGGCCTTTCGTCTTGGAGGACGAGGCGCAAGACAGCGTCCCCTTGCAGGAGGAACTGATCGCGCTGTTGGCGGGGCCGGGCGGCAATTGGATCCGGGTCGGCGATCCCAATCAGGCGATTATGAGCACCTTCACCGCGGCTGATCCGCGCTATTTGCGCGACTTTTTGGATCGCAAAGACGTCGCGGTCGCGGAGATGACGATCTCTGGTCGCTGCGCCCCCAAAATCATGGACTTGGCCAACTTTTTGGTCGAGTGGGCCGCAGTCGAACACCCGCTGACCGAGGTGCGCCAGCGCGCTTTCCGACCCCAACAGATGCAGCCCACCGACCACGGCGATCCCCAGCAAAATCCCGCGGACGCAGACAGCATCATATGGTTCCGCGAATACAACAACCGCCACGATGAATTCGACAGCATTGCGCGCCGGGCCAAGGGCTTTGCCGAGCGCAATCCGAATTTGACGGTAGCGGTGTTGGTGCCGACCAACCGCATCGGCTACGACATGGCCGAGCGCTTGCGCCAAGCCGGAGCAGACTTCGACGAAGTGCTGCAAAGCCCGCGCTCGGCGCGGCGGGTGGGCGAGGCTCTGTGCACAGTGTTAGATTTTCTCGCTGATCCTTTGGGGCGCAACCAGTTAGAGCAATCCTATCGAGCTTTGGTCGGCTTTTGGCCCAGGCCGAGTGGCCCGGGGAACGAGGAGGCTGTGGCCATGTTGTTGCGCAGTTGCTATCGGCCCGAAGCACTGCTCTACCCGGAGGCCGGTCAGCGCATGGAAGCCGCTCTGCCACCGGTGGATCACATCGAACCGCAGGATTTGGAAGCCATCGGCCTGCTGTGTGAATATCTGCGGCGCTGGCTGCGGGCGGTCGCGCTGCCGGTGGATCAGCTTTTGATGACGGTTGCCCAAGATTTGCTAGTAGAGGAAGTAGATATGGCGCGGGCGCAGCAACTGGCGATCTATGTGCGCATCCGCGCCGACCAAAATACAGACTGGCAGTTGCCCGAGTTGGTGCGCGAGCTGAGCGAGGCCGTGCAGGGCCGGGCGGGTGCGCTCGCCGAGGCCGAGGACGCATTGGGCCCCCAGCCGGGGCGTATTTTCCTGACGACGATGCACAAGGCCAAGGGGATGGAGTGGGATCTAGTCTATGTCATGGGGGTTGATGGCGATTGGTTTCCCCACGACCTCGACGCGCGGTTTTTGGGCGAGTACGAATTCTTAGGCGGCGATCCCTGCGAGGATGCAAAGGCCGAGCTGTTGGACCTGCTTGGCGAAATCGGGTCGAGCCGGCTGTCGGCCACCGACCGCTCCCACGCGGAGGTGATCGCCGAGCGGCTGCGGCTGCTCTACGTGGCTGTCACCCGCGCACGGCGCTATTTGGTCCTGAGCTGGAGTCGCCAGATTCCGCGCGCGACGCGGATGCAGCCCGCGCCCATGGCCGAGGTGTTCCGCCAGTTGCAACTCTATTGCGAGCAGCAGGGCCGAAACTGAAATTCATAATAGGAAGAGCGTTTTGCGGGAAGCCGTACCGTGGCGGCATATGGTACTGATTTACTGGATATCAACCTCTTTGAAGAGTATTGGAGGACGAGATGGACAAACTGAACGTTTTTGGTGATTACCTTCGCTCTCAGCCAAGTACGGAAAACCGCCTCACTTGGGCTCTGATGAACCTAATCCGCATATCTCCGATTATCCGTGCAGCATTTATAGATCTCGTCCGAGAGCGACAGAAGCAACCGATACCTGCATTGACGACCTTGAGGGAACGGGAATGCGTCGTTCAGACGCAAGTCGGGAAGCTGGACGCAAAGGAAGGACGCCTCGTGGCCATTGGAATCACTGCTGAAGGGGAGGATGTCGATACCGAAATACAGTCGGAGGACAGGAATGCGATCTACGATGGCGTAGTGACCTTTATCGCACCAGAGAGTCGGCAGCATCAGCATCAGCAGGAGAGCTTGACCCTCACCGTCGAGAGTAAACTCGGTTCCGAGGTCGGATCATGGCAGTTGAATCCGAGCAAGGCGAGTTTGGGTGAGGAACAAAAGATCGAGGTGGATCCACAGGCCGTGATCTTGGCATGGCGGGATATCGTCGGTACACTTACGGACCTTGAACTGAGAGGGTTAGTTAGTCCGGCAGAGAGGGAGTTCATTCGAGACTTCATTGACTATGTCGCGGCCAATCATCCAGACCTCAATCCATTCGATCACTTTGCGGTGTGTAGCGACGAGTTAGGTCTCCTCAATCGGCGCTGCGAAGCGATCCTGCGGGAGATTGAACGAACCGAGGAATGGCATGGATCGTCGCCCTTCATTGCTGTGGAAGCCTCCTCTTTCAAGCGGATCTATCTACAGGCCGACCGAGAACAAGAGGATGCACGATCATGGTGGATTACGCTTAGGCTCTGGCCAGCGGATACCATGACACAGGCGCAGGAGTTCTGGTCGAAGGTTGATGCCGAGAGGCTTTTAGAATTGCAGAACAAAGATTGGTATCTGGTGCAGAGCCTGCATTTCTCGCACAGAAATTATCGGCACCGGGTGACTACGCCGCTTTCGGTAGATGAGTACATTGAATTGTGGAAATCCGGTGAGATGGAGATTGCCGCTTTGTGGCCTGACGATTCCCGTTCTTATCTCCATAACTGGAATTGGCTGGTCGCCAAACGCTTGATTTCTCCCGATGATGTGGAACTACTCGAAAAAAAGACGACCGAGACAAACTATCCATGGTTCGCCATGTCACCCGGCCTCGGTATTGGCTACGAATGGTCGGCGGAGCAAGCCGTCCAACTCGACCGGGATGATGCCTTCGTGCGCGAGGTCAAAGAAAGGATCCGTGAGGTGACCGAGACTTGGGGTGAGGTTCCCGATTTCTGCCGGGAAGAGTAACCATTGAAATGATGCGATTCGGCCTCAGTACTGAGGCCGGACCGCTCGGCCCCAATACTGAGATCGGATTGCTCAAGGAGGCCAAATAAGGAGGTACACCTATGACTACTACGCTGAAACCAGAAATGGAAGCCCGAATCGCGGAGTTGGCGGAACGGCTGGATGTTACAGCCCCGAACGCACACGAGCAGGTGCTGAACATGGCCTTGGATGATCTGGACGCGAAAGCACCCCCGCTAAGGTGCAAGATGACGCCGGAGGAGATGGCTGCGGAGTACAGGACGTTAAGCGCGGCCGGTCGCCGCTGGCGCGAGGAACATCCCGATGAATACGACGAAGACAATCCGCCATCCAAGTCTTGGCAAGAAGAGCTATACGGTGAGCAGGGATTGCCGAAATGATGATCGCCGACACCTCTGCACTGATGGCCGTGCTGATGGACGAACCAGAAGGATCGTCATTGCACAATGCAATGGTTAGGGATGGAACCGTTTTGGTATCTACGGGCACCGCAGTCGAACTTATGATCGTCGCGCTAGGTAAAGACGATGCCGTTTACCAATCAGCGGTCCAGCTTCTTGGGAAATCTTTTATCCGCCTGACGCCGTTGGACGAGACGCAGATGAGGGCTGCTGTTAAGGCTTATCAGCGTTTTGGCAAAGGTCGCCACCCGGCCAGTCTGAATTTCGGCGACACCTTTGCTTACGCCTTAGCTACGACGCGTCGGTTGCCGCTGCTTTTCAAGGGCGACGATTTCGTGCAGACCGATATTGTGCCAGTGGTGTAGCTCGACAGACCTTCGTTCTCACCCCGACTCACCCCGATTTTCCTCAATCCAGCGCCGATGATACCGCAAGGATTTAATTACAGCCAGAGCAGTTTGACGACCTTTGAGCGCTGTCGGCGGCAGTTCTTGTTGCGCTATGTCGAGCGGTTGGCGTGGCCAGCGCCGCTGACCGACCAACTCGACGAGTGGGAGGCCGCAGCCGACCGAGGGCGGGCGTTCCACCAGTTTGTGTTGCAGGAGAGCTTGGGCATGGATGTGGAAGACGCAGTGCAGCGGAGCCGCGATCCGCTGTTGGCCGCTTGGTGGCGCAATTGGCGCGAACAGCCGCCAGTTGTGCCCGAAGGGGTGGTGTTCGGGGAAACCATGCTCTCCGTGCCTCTAGCCGGGCGGCGTCTCGTCGCCAAGTTCGACCGCGTGGTTCTGGCCAACGGTGGCCGCGCTTGGATATTCGACTGGAAGACCGGCCGCAAAAAGCCAGAGCAAGCCGCCTATGTCCAAAGCTGGCAGACGTTGGTCTATCGCTTTGTTTTGGTCGAGGCCGGCGCGGTCTTGAACGAAGGTCGCGCACTGGTACCCGACGATGTGACATTGGTCTATTGGCACGCGCAGTATCCGCAGGCCCTGCAGCCGATTGCCTATTCGGCTGCCGAGCACGAGCGGGCGCGGGCGCTTTTGTCAGAGGCGATCTCCGACATCGAGGCCCTGCCAGACGCGGATGCGTTCGCCAAAACCGACGACGAGAGCCAGTGCCAGCGCTGTGCATTTCACACCTATTGCAACCGGCCAGCGGCGCGGAGCGACGATTGGGACATCGACGAGGACGAGCTGGAGTGGGAGCAGATTCCCGAAGCAGAGCTTTGACGCTGGTCAGCCCTTGAGTGCGCCGAGCTGGATGCCGCGCACGAAGAACCGCTGGCCAAAGACAAAGAGCACGATCATCGGCAGCATCATCAGCACGCTTCCCGTCATCAACAGCGAGTAGTTGGTCCCCTGCGAGGAATCGAAGTAGCGCAGAGCTACCGGCAGGACTCGCATGTGTTCGGAATGGGTGACGATCAGCGGCCAGGTAAAGGACTGCCAAGTACCCATAAAAGAGAAGATGGAAAGGGTGATCAACGCCGGCTTGGACAGGGGCATGACGATGGTCCAGAAAGTCTTCCAGAGGTTGGCACCGTCGATCTCAGCGGCCTCCTCAAGCCCCCTAGGCAGCCCGGTCATAAACTGGCGCATCATAAAGGTGCCAAAAGCGGTGAACATGGCCGGGATGATGAGCGCTTGGAACGAGTCGAGCCAGCCGAGGCTTTTGAGAATCACGTAATTAGGCAGCAAGGTGACGATCCCGGGAACCATCAAGGTGGCCAAGTAGAGTAGGAAGATGGCGTCGCGATAGCGCCATTCGAGGCGGGCAAAGGCAAAGCCGGCCATGGCCGAGGTCACCACTTGGCCGACCATCACGCAGACGGCGACAAAGAGGCTGTTCCAGCCGTAGAGCGAAAACTTGATGTCCTTGTCGCGCAAAACCCGGATGTAGTTGGACCACATGAAGCGCGGCTCGCTGATCTGCAACACGTCACTGCCGTACACAATGCGCAGTTCGTCCTCACCAGGGAAGCGGGCGTAGAGGACATCGCCCCCGACTTTTTCCGTCAGTGGGTCGTCGTCGCTTCTGAGCAGGGGAAAGGCCGAGCGAAAGGGAATAGTGTTGCCGTCGGCGTCGAGAATCGGCTCTTTGGCTTGGACGTCCAAAACCGGATATCCGACGCGATCCCAGGAAATGTCGCGATAGGTGTAAGCCTCGCCGTTGGCGCGTAACAGTGGGGTGCCGTCGGCCAGCTCGACTGAGGCCGGCGGTAGCTGCTCGGCCGTGCGCCAGTTCTGACGCTGCTGTACGAGCCGCTGCTGCCACTTGTCGCGTAGGGCTTCGGTCAGCAGCAGGGGATCATCATCGACGAGGACTGGGTTCCAGCGGTTTTTGTACACGGCAAGGCCACCGCGCTCTTCGACGTTTTTGCCGGGGATGGGTTGGCCTTCTGGGTCGTAGATCAGGCGGCCCTGCTGATCGCGGATCGGGTCGCCGGGGGCACCGAGTATCACTGGGTTGCCGAGGGTGATGCGGATTGGCTCGCCTTGAGCGTTGAGCAGCGGTTGGCCATCGCGGGTCCGCAGCAGGTCGCCTTCATTGCCGAGGCGCACTTCCTGCGGCCAAACATGGCTCTGGAATACTTCGTTTTCGCTCTTGAGCGAGGTCAGCACCATCCACAGGAACGGCACGAGCGTGGTAAAGCCGAAGAGGACGAGCAGCCCGTGGCTTAGCGAGTGGATCGCGGTCGTTTGCGCAACTTTGGCCATGCGCCTTTTCCCTCAGTTGACCGCGCCCCGACCGAAGCGCCAGTTGAACAGCGTGATAGTAAATATGATGACGAACATAAACCAAGCCACCGCGGCCGCGTACCCGAACTCTAGGTTTTCAAAGGCCGAGCGGTAGATGTAGTAGCCGAGCGTGACCGTATTGTCCCCGTCCTTGCCCGGGCCGCCATTGGTCATCAAGTAGGCGATTTCAAAGCCTCCTTGCAGCCCGCCGATAATAGACATGACGCAGATAAAGAAGGTAGTGGGGGCGATCATCGGCCACGTGATGTGCCAAAATTGCTGCCACTTAGAGGCTCCGTCGATGTCCGAGGCTTCGTACAGCTCCTCGGGTACATTGGCGAGGGCCGCGAGATAGAGGATCATGTTGCCCCCGCCCATGGACGCCCAGATGCCCATGAAGATGATAGCCGTCTTGGCCCAATAGGCAGCTTGTTCTAGGCCGAGCCAAGAGAGCCAGCCCAAATCGACGCTGCTAGAAAGCCAATTGGGCAAGTCGTCGATGCTGTTGAGACCAGCGAGAAGGGGCAGGCGTCCCGACAGCCAAGCCCAGAAGCCGCCGTATTCGTATGGGCCGATGATGACCCAATAGAGCGCAAAGGCCGAGAGGAGTGCGAATAGGACTTGGGCGGGGCGCTCAGACATGGCCTTGCGCGCTAGAGATTTCAGGACCAAGCCTATCAGCAAGAGGATCGCGACGCGCACGGCGAGCGAGAAGTAGGGCCACGAGAGAATGGGTAGCAGGATCGAATTGACGAGACCGTACTTGGGGTTGTAGAGCCACTTCCAGAGTAAGAACAGGGCAACCCCATTGGTGACGGTGGGGAGGTAGAAGACGGTGCGATAGACGATGATGCCGCGCAACTTTTGCGAAAGAACGATGGCCAAGATGAGCGAGCCGCCGATAGACAAAGGCAAGCCTATCATTAGAAAGACCGTGTTGTAGAGATAAAACCAGAGCTTAGGGTCGGTCAGCAGCCGAATGAAGTTGTCGAAGCCGATAAAGCGCGGCGCGGAAAACGTGTCCCACTGAAAGAACGCGAGGCCAAAGGAAAAGAACACCGGCAGGGACGTGAAGATCAAAAACCCGGTCAGATTGGGCGCGAGAAAGAGCAGCGCCCAGCGCAGAATCCTCTTTTCGCGGGGCTTCAAGCGTCCATCTCCGCGCGTTGCCGCCGCGCGTAAAAAGCTAGGCCGACGCCGATTGCCACTAGGAGGATCGCGATTCCGAGGAGATCGAGCACATGGCTGCGGCTGGAGAGCGTGCGGTTGCGCTTGGCCTTGGCCAAGGACTCGCGCATGCGGGCGGACATTTCAGTGACGGCCGCTTGGCCGACCGTGGGGTTGCTCTCCACGCTCTGGTCGGGCATGCGGCCGAGAAATCGGTAAGTCTGGCGGGCTGTTGAGTCGGCGGGCTGGTAAGCCGCGTTGATGAGGTTAGTGCCCAGCGCGCCCTGCAAACGGGTAATGTCAAAAGCAGCTCCGTAGGCCGCGGCCTGCTCTGCGACTGGGTGCTCCATGGCGTCGAGCAGAGCCGAGCGGTGTTGGTCCTCATCGGGGAATTCGGGATCGGGCTGCGAGAAATATCGCTCCGAGAACTGCTTGCGGCTGCCAAAGGCGTCCGCATCCTTGGTCAACAGGTTGTTGAAATCCGGGCTGGACAAGTACTCCAAAAAGTAAAAGGCCTCCCGCTCGTGCTGCGTGCCCTTGCGGATGGCCGTCACCCGCCCGCCCATCTCGCCCGCCTTGCCCCGGTGGCGGCCGGTCTCGCTGATTTCGCCCCAAGGGCCGTCGCGCAGACTCGGGTTGGCGCGGATCTCGGGGTCGCTCATCCAGCGTTCCCACTCCTCGTAGGGCACGTAGCGGGGCATGGGGTAAATCTCGGTGGTAAAGCGGGCCTCGCGGCGCACCTTGATCAGCCCCCAGCGGCCGATGAGGATGGTGCCCAATTTGCCCGCCGAATACAGCCCTAGGATGGATTGTCCGCCCCAACCGCCCCCGCCTGTTTGCGCGGATTGGTCTTCTGCCGAGGGTACGACGTGGAAGGTGTTGACCAGATCGTACAGGTATTGGGCGGCTGTGGCACCGGCTGGGGAGTCGAGGGCGATTCCAGTGCCATCGTCGTTGAGGAAGCTGCCACCGGCCTGATAGATAAAGTTGTTCAGCCCGCCACCGAAACCCGCCCCGCCCGAGCCAAAGGTCTCATAGCGCCGGCCATCGGCGCTCTTTTTGGTGAGGGCCTGACACAAGAGGACGTAGTCCCACCAAGTCCAGTGGTTCCACGGCAGGGGAGGCATGGCCAAGTTCTGTACGTGACGCTCGCGCTGGACTGCGTCGTAGAGCGAGCGGTTGAGAAAGGTGACGCTGACGGTGATGTTGTTGGGGACGGCAAAGATGCGAAAGCGCTCGTATTCGTTGGCTTCGGCTGGCACGTCGGCTATTGGCACGGCGAGGGCGTTGCGCCGGTGCAACCAGAAGTCGTCGAGGTTTAGCTTGGCCTCGCGCATGTAGTCGTTTAGTTCGACCATGACGCCTTTGGAAGCATAGAGTGCAAAGGTCGCATAACTATAAATGTCGAAGACGTCCGGCCCGGAGCCAGCCGCTGCTTGGGTGAGGATTTTTTGCACGTCCGCGCTTGGGTCGAGGACGACGCGCACTTTCTTGTCTTCGTAGAGCCGGTTGAAGAGAGCCATTTGTTCGGTGCGCGCCGGGTTGGGGTCGGAGGCCCAGCGGATGACAGTGTACTCGCCGCCCGCGGACGGGTCATCTGGATAGACGGATAAGCCCCAGCGGTTAAGGGCGTACCAACCGACCAAGATTAGGGCGAGGACGGCGATGGTTGTAGATAGATCGCGCAAGGAAAGCCCGTTGAAGATGCGAAGCGAAAGGGCCAAGTGTAAAAAAAAATGCGAGATTGTCAATGCGGGGAGCCGAGAGTTATTCAATAAATATGGATAATAGATAAATAAAATTGCTTGACAGGTATGCGGACAAGTTATAGATTGGCCACTTCTTCGTCTCTCGTTCTATCAACCTTGCAAAGGAGGGTTCCCTTGAAGAGACTAAGCCTTCTAGCCTTGGTTGCGGTGATGGCTGCTTCGGCTGCTTTCGCGCACCAAGCTAACTATTTCATGCCGCAGATTCCCAACCCCGACAACATGGTCGTCGACGGCAACGACGATGACTGGGGCTGGATTGATCCGGCTTTCGCCATTAACCCCGACACCATGTTCGAGATTCTCGGTAGTGAGTGGCCCCCGGCCAAAGACGACTGGGACTGCATTCTCTACGTGGCTTGGAGCTCGGCCCCCGACAATTCGCTCTACTACTTTGCTCGGGTTACCGATGACTCGCTGGGCCTTTTCGTCGAGAACCCCCAGGAGTATTGGAAGGACGACTCGCTGGAAATCATCGTCGATGCCGACCACTCGAGTGAGAACTTCAACGAGACCGAGATGACCTCCGGCCAGCAGTACGGTATCCGCGTTCTGCCCGCCGCTGGTCAGAAAGACACTTGGATATTCAACGTGCCGCAGGAGAGCATTCTGTGGTCCACCGAGCGTCCTTGGTTCGTCTATGAGTGGACCCTCGATCCGCCGGACGCCCGTCCGATGGAGCAGCCCGCTGGTAGCTCGGTGACTTATACGTACGAGGTCAAGCAGGCTGTGTGGACCTTCCACGACAAGACGGGTCCCGATGGCAGCGCCCGTCACAACTTTGCCTCCGACCAGATCATCGGTTTGACCTTCCAGTTTGACGAGACCGAGAATCCCGAGGTGGGCCGCGAAAAGCAGCCGGGTACGACGCCGGTTAACGGCGCGTTCCAGGACAACTCGAACGGCTCGGACTTCATCACAGTGGAGACCGAAGGCGCTACGGGTGGTACTGGCGGCATGACAGATACGGCAGTCGAGGCCGACAGCTGGGGTCGGATCAAAAGCTACATGGTCCAATAAGGCACACCCTAGCATCTTCTGCTAGATCGCACATTGTGCATAATAGATAAAGAGAGGTGGAGGCGACTTCATCTCTCTTTATCTATCGCCTCTGCATCGCTTTTAGGAAGGCATTTTCAATGAGGATACGGAACATCGCAACGAGCGGGCTTTTGTCGGCTCTTTATCTGTTTATGCTTGTCGGGTGCATCTCACAGGTGGGGCTGCGGCGCTTTGCAACGTTTCCCGAGCCAGTTCCGCAACAAGACGAGGCCATGACCGTCCTCGATGATGGGACGATTGTCTATGCCAAGGATCGCTTGGAGATCTCGCTACAGGTGTTGGATGACGGATTCCTCAACCGCCAGTTCGCGGCCGATTCAAGGAAGGGCGCTGAATCGACCAATCCATACACGTATGGCAATTGGAAGCCTTGGGGCCAAGACTGGACTCCAGCGCGCTTTACCGTGGTCTTGCTGAAGGTCAAAAACTACGAGTATCCCAAGGTTTTCATCGACCCCAAGGCGCTCGCGATCACTACGTCGAACAACCGAGTGTACAATGCGCTTGACGGCGGGCAACTCGAAGATCACTTCAGCCCGTATCTGCGGGCTTATGCTGGCAACCAGCGACAGCAGTTCGAGGCTACCACCGACCTGCTCAAACGCACCGTCTATCCGCCCGATATGGTTTTTTCCGGTCAAGAGTCAGTCGGGTATATCGTCTTTCCGGTTTTGCACCGAGACGTGAGCAACTTCACTGTCAACGTGCCGGACATGGCCGTGCGTTTCGACTACAAGGGCGAACCGGTGGAGACCATCGACTTAGCATTTAAGTTCCAACGCGAAGTTTACTACGCTCTTCATCCCCGTGCGGAGACGCCGTAATGAATCGAGGGATGGCGGCCCGTATTGCAGTGCTGTTGTGCGCCTCGTGCGCTTGGGCCCCGTGGCTTGCTGCGGACGAATGGGTGCTTGGGGGCGGCGGTGGATTGCCATGGGGCGACCTCGTCCAGGTTCGCGCCCAGATCGACGACCAAAGTAGCCCCGGCGCGATTCAGATCCGCGGCTTTACGCCCGACGAAAACATCATCACCACGCTCGCTTGGAAATACGGCAAACCCAACGACTTGGTCAGCGAGGGCGATGCGGCGCTGTGGGACAATACGGCGGCTAGGAATTCCATTTCGCTGTCGATCGTCGATGGCGACGACACCACAAGCACTGCAGATCTCTTCAAAACCGCTGGAGTCGATCAAGACGGGCGCACGTTCTTTTTGGATATGGGCTCGCGCGTGCCAGCCGATAGCTTGGTCTTCTTCCCCCGGCAAGAAGGGACCTACGCCAATGGCAAGCCCTTTAGCGACGACTTTGTTCGCAAGCACCGGATTTCCGTCAGCGATGGGCTGACGTATGTGAACGAACAGCCGCTTTTCACCTTACTGCGCGACGTCCCGGTGAACCCCAACAGCGTGTTCACCATGAAATTTCCCCAGCAGTTCATCCGCTTTATTCAGTTGCGCGTGGGGTCGCGGAGTCCCTTTGAGATTGCCGAATTTGAGCTCTACGGCAACGGCTTCGTGCCGCGAGCCACGTACCGGAGCCAAGTTATCGACTTGGGCGAGGTCTCCAACTACGGCACCATATCTTGGGCCCAGCGGGCGCTGGAACTGGTAGAAGGTGAGTTGATCGAGCTGCCGGATCTGGGGCAGACCTCGGTCGCGGTGCGCATGAAGACAGGCCAAGACGACAGCCCACTGGTTCACTTCCAAAAGGTTGTTGACAACGAGACGCGCGCTGTGAGCCAAGTAGTGGTCTCGGAAGCGGATTACAACAAGCTGCCTTCGGGCGAAAAGGGCGATATCGAGGACGACGCTGATAACTGGAGTCCTTGGTCATTGCCGCTCGAACCTGGGCAATTGGTTCCGCTGCCCAGTCCGCGTCCCTTTTTTCAGCTACAGATCATTATGGAGAGCCAATCCGTGACACAGACGGTGCGCATCGACTCGTTGCGGATTGAGCATTCGCTGCCCCCGGCTGCTGCAGTCGTCGGCGAGATTTCCTTGGCTGACGAGCCCAACCCACCGGCCGACATCGGCGTAATCGACAAAGACGACGCCGTTGTGCTACCGAGTATCGATGGGGGCGAAGAGGTGCTCTTCGCTTATGATGTGCGAGCCATAATAAACGACAACCAGAATGGCTTTGATGCCTTACGCATCGACACGCCGACGCCAGCGCGCTTTGTCGGCTTGGAGATGGGCGATCCGCTTACGTCCGTGGAGCCGGATCGCGTGAGTGCGGACGATAGAAGCCTCGAAGTGATTTTTACCAGCAACAAGATCACCTTTGACAACAATGTGCCGCTGCGCGTGCTCTTTGAAGGATCGACCGTGGTGTTCGGCACGATTTTCACTGGCACGGTTTGGGATACCCAGTCTGAGATTCTCGGCCAGCCCGTGCTCGAAGGCGATGCCAATTTCGACGTCAGCACCAACTCGCTGCGCGTGGCTTTGACCCAGCAGTCCGTGGGCGAAATCGTCCGCGCTATAGAGTTTAATCCTTCGGTCTTCACGCCGAATGGAGATGGCATCAACGATCATATCGCCATCAAGTACACTGTAATTCAGATTTCCGAGCCCAAGCCTATTGAGGTGGCCATTTACGACTTGGCGGGTCGGCTGGTGCGCGTGCTGGCCGACCGCGAGCAGCCCGGCGGGATTTACACTGAGCTGTGGGATGGGCGGAGCGATGCAGACGAGGCCGTGCCCCCGGGCAGTTACGTGGTCTCGCTCTCAGTTGACAGCGGGATCGGCAACTTCAGGAGAGTCGGCGTCGTTGGCGTGGCCTATTGATGGTTGATTATAGAATGGTGCTGATGGTACTGATCGGCAAAAATTCAAAAGGGAGGATTCCAGCGTGAGGTGCATGCTCTACGCAGCAGTTGTCACGGCCGGCGTCGCGCTCCTGTGCGATGCCGCTTTTGCCCAACGGGTCGGCTTTCTGACCGGACGCGAACCACGAGGTGTGGATGTCTATGAGATGGCGATGACGCCAGCGCAGCGAAAGTGGCAATATCCGCAAAGCCTATACCACTTCTATCGTTGGACCGGCGAGGAATACAGCAATTACGCCCGCCAAAACTACGAGCGCTACGTATCTACTGAGCTTGAAGGCTTTCGCACTTACGACCTCTACGGGAACTACATCACTCGTGGTTTCGAGGTGTACAACTGGTCCATGGACAGTCCAGTGACTTCGGGTAGCACGGTGCGCAAAGGCCCCAAGTACAGTAGGTGGTTTCAAAGTCTAATCGTCTCGTCGATGTCCAAGGGGCAGTTTTATTCCTCGATGACCATCGGCGAGGCCCTGCGCACCACCCTGACGCCGCTGACCTTTTCCAAGCCGGCCTTCAACGGGGTGCAGTGGGACTTTGCCGCTGACAAGTACCAGATGACCCTTTTGGCGTCGCGCTTGGCTTCCCCGGGTTCTGCCGTGCAGTTTGAAAACTCGCTCGGCCAGATATTGGGCGACATGACCAATCTCTTCGGTATGCACTCCAAAGTGCAGCTCGGGGATTTTTCCAAGCTGGGCTTTACATATTTGAACATTGCCAATTTTTCGACGGGTCGCAAGCTGGGCGACAACTCGCTCAAAGGCGTGTTGACCGAGGCCCAAAACGGTGGCAACGTCGAGACGATCGTCCTGCGGCTCTCGGACGATTCGCCCGAAGACGGCGTAGGCGGTGCTCAGCTTTTTGCTGAGCGCATTATCATCAACGGAGTTGATCATCCCGAAATCGTCCCCTCGCCGCGCGGTGGTGTGCGGCGCGCCGGCGTCATTGAGGCCAATGGGGCGGAGACGTTGGAGCTGACCTACAACATCGCCCGCGACTTCCGCCAACAGCCCGACGACGAGATCACCACGTTTCAGGAGATCAGCGAAATCGAGTTTGAGTTGGTCATCGCCAACGACTACCGGATCGAAATCACCTCTAATCTCCAAGTCAATGCTCAGGGCGAGCCCGTGTTTTTGGAGGTCGAGCGCGCCCACGGCAACGTCAGCGATGGCTCCAACCAGCGCTTCATCCGCTTTGAATACGGCCTGCCCACCGGCAAGGACATCATCGGCTTCAACTTTGATATAGATGATATCAAGGGTTTCAATATGCGCTCGGAGCTTGCTTTCAGCCGGGCGTTTCGCCGCTTTCCCAACCAGAACTTCCAAGATCATGCCCTCGCCCAAGACGACGGTTTAGCCTACTACCTCACGGCCTCGCAGGACGCTTATCCGTTTTTCGCGTACGGAGAATTCTACCGTCTGGAGCCTGAGTACCGGACCAATGCGTTCATCTCGGATGCGCGGGGTTTCATTGACTACGAACACCCAGAGCGCTATTCCTTTGAGGCGGTTGACGACAACGACGACCAGGATCGCTTTGCCGACTGGAAGCGCCTGTGGCAAAACGGCGACAACGCCTTTGGCGAATCGCCTTTTGGTACCGGTGGCCAAGCCGACCCGCAGGTTTTCCCCGGATACGACGAGAACTCGGACTTTATCTCGGACTTTAACCAAAACGACAACAGCCAGCCGGATTTCGCCGAGCCATTCCTGCGCTACAACGTCGATCCACCTGAGTTCCTCTTTGGCGTTGACATGAATAACAACAACGTCATCGATCGCTTTGAGAACGATACGTTCGCCGACTATCCTTACCGACATGACCGCGATGGCTACAACGTGTACGGGGGCGTTTACTTGACCGAAGCCATCAAGGCGACGGTGGGCTACTCCACGGCCGATGAGATCAGTTCCAAGCGCAGTGCGCAAATGAGCTATGCGGTAGTAACGGGCGAGTGGAAATGGCCGGGCATTGAGGCTCGGGCTTTCCAATACGCTCGCTCGGTCCAAGACGACATCGAAGACGATGTGATCCAATGGGTCGATCCAGACGGATTTCGCGAAACCATTGACCCACTGATCGCCCAAGACACCTTCGTTTGGACTGGCTATCTGACGTTTGATTACCTGCGCCTTAAAAACCTGAATATCTACAACAAGGTGAAATACGACTGGTTTAGTCAGCGCGGCGAGCAGGCCGAGGTCAAAGACAATCGCCTCTTTTTTGGCGCTATCAACAAGGTTGATTATCCGCTGCCAATTACCGACAACCTGTCTTTCTGGCCGCGCTACAAGAGCGTGTACCGCAAGATCAACCCAACCTTTAGCACCGACCTCGATATCACCGAGTGGTCGCAGTTTTACATGCTGACCTCGAAGTACTTTCTCCTGCCCGGGACCTTTATCGAATATGGCGTCGAGCTCAATCTCTTCCGCAACCTCGAAGAGCGCCCGGAGATCTTGCCGCCTGGATATGTCGATGACTTCACGGGTTCGGTGTTGGCCTTACAGCTTTCCAACAGATCGGCGTATCTGGGTTATTCCTTGACCATGAATACGGGCTTTCGCTGGGAGCGCCGGGCCTTTGCCGAGGCGACCGAAACCAACTCTCTGCTCTTTATTCGGGTTTTCGCAGGCCTCCAAGACTAGGGGCTGCACTATTTCTCTGTGGATCCAAAGCGCCCGGCGTTCTCTAGTGGAGATGCCGGGCGCTTTACTGCCTAACAAATGGACATGCGTCTTGCTGTGGCGTGGATAGGGCTAGTGGTCCTCCTCGGAGAGATCGGCTGTGGCTCCCCGGAACGCCATATTCTCAAAAAGCCTGCCGCGCCCGAGTCCCTTGCATTCTACCAACGAGCCTACGAGCAAAACCCCACCGACCCGGAGGTGCTGTTGGCCTTGGGATGGCTCTACCTACAAAAGGATCGCACGCGCCGCGCTGTCGCCGTGCTGTCCGAACTAGTTGCGGTTGTTCCTGACGACGTGGATGTTCACTACTATCTCGGGGTGGCCCTAGCCAAAGAGCACCGCAAGAGCGAGGCCATAGCCTCCTTTAAAGACGCACTCGAAAAGGCACCGGGCTTTGCCGAGGTGTACTGGGCTTTGGCGCTGCTGTACAACGAGCGCGGCGATGGGTACGAAAAGGCGCTTGCAACGGTCGAGGAGGGGCTGCAATTGGCCGGACAGAGTGGCTATGGGCACTTCGTGTTGGGATTTGTGCTGTGTTCGCGCGGCGACAATGAAAACGCCAAAACCGCGCTGCTGAAGGCTATTGAACTCGATCCTGATTTAGCGCACGCCCACTA
Source organism: Gemmatimonadota bacterium (assembly GCA_009840005.1). Next base: position 120,567 of record VXOR01000074.1, on the reverse strand, counting down.
CTACTTGGCGTTGATCTACTTGCGCTTACAGGACGATCCGCGGGCCATGGTGGCCATGGAGCAGACCATTGCCGCAGAGCCGGGTTACACCTCGGCCTATTACAGCTTGGGCACGCTCTATGCACGCACGGGCCGCGATGCCGAGGGCGCGCGAATGATCGAGCTTTTCCAGCAGTTGAGTAGCGCGACGATGGACGAGGATCACTACCGCCGCTTGCTCTACCGCCAGGCCGTGCCGCTGGCGACCGACAAGCAGGCGGCCACGCATTTCAACTTGGGGCTGGTTTATTGGCGCAGAAAGGAGTTGGCGGCGGCACTCGAACAGTTCGAGGCGGCCTTGGCCCTCGATTCTACGTACGCAGAGGCCAGCCACAATATCGGGGTAATCTACTCGCTGCAAGATCAACACGCGGCTGCTCGGCCCTTTTTGCTACGCGCGGTCCGCCACAAGCCCGACTACGCTTTGGCCTTTGAAAACATAGGCAACAACAGCTTGGCCCTCGGCGAGTATGCGGAGGCGGTCGCAGCGTTCCGCCGCGCCTTGGCTCTCGACGGGAGCATGGCCTCAGCCCTCGACGGCTTGGGAACTGCGCTGATCCAGCAGGGCCACGTAGCAGAGGGCCGCGCGGCTCGCGTCGAGGCCGCAGCCTTGAGGGCGCAACAGTAAATGTGGCTTCGACCTGAGCTCAGCCGAAGGTTTGCACTAGTCGCTATTTGGGCGCTGGCAGGGTGCGAGGGCGATGGGGGCGAAGCGGCGCGGCCTAGTTTCGTTGATGTAGCCGCCGAAGCGGGGGTCCAATTGCGCACCGTATCTGGGACGCCGCAAAAAGAGCACATCGTCGAATGCAACACGGGCGGGACGGCCCTTTTAGACTACGACCTAGATGGGGACATGGATATTTTTATTGTCAACGGCTCGCGACTCACCGGATACGCCCCGGGCCGCGAACCCCGCGCTGAACTGTACCGAAACGACGGCGCTTGGCGCTTTACAGGCATTGGCCGAGAAGCTGGCGTCGCACACGTGGGCTGGGGCATGGGAGCCACGGCGGCCGACTACAATGCCGACGGGTGGCCCGATTTGTACTTGGCAAACTACGGCCCCAATGCCCTATACGAAAACGAGGGCGACGGCACGTTTGTCGATGTGGCGGTCGAGCGGGGCGTGGACTTTAGCGGCTGGAGCTCGTCTGCGGCCTTTGGCGACTACGACCTCGACGGCGATTTGGACTTTTACTTGGCTAATTACATCGACTTTGACCCAGCGTTTCGCCCGGTTGATCCGAGCTATTGCACTTGGCGCGGGATAGACGTATTCTGCGGCCCGCGTGGGATGCCGGGCGAGCGGGATCAATTCTATCGCAACGATGGTGCCAGCGCAGGTTGGACCTTTGCCGAGGCGAGTGCAGCGGTTGGCATTGCCGACTACGAATACTATGGTTTTGCTGCGCTGGCCGGTGACTGGGACGAGGACGGCGACTTGGACATTTACATTGCCAATGATTCGACGCCGAATGTGCTCTACCGCAACGACCAAGGTGCATTTGCGGATGTATCGCTCCTGTCGGCGACTGCGTACAGTGAGGACGGCCGCGAACAGGGCGGCATGGGTTTGGCAGGCGGCGACTACGATCGCGACGGTGATTTCGACCTCTTCGTTACCAATTTCTCGCACGACAACAACTCGCTCTACGACAACAATGGCCGGGGGTTTTTCACCGACGCTAGTTTCAGTTCGACCCTAGGCCGTGCGAGCATCAGTTCTTTAGGGTGGGGCACGGGTTTTTTCGATTACGACAACGACGGCGACGACGACCTGTTCGTGGCCAACGGCCACGTGTACCCGGCCGTTGACCGCCGCGACTTGGGGACTCGCTACGCTCAGCGCAATCATCTGTTTGAAAATCGCGACGGCGCTTTTGTCGAGGTTGGTGCAGCCTCGGGTTCGGGCTTGGCGGTGGAAAAGTCGAGCCGCGGCTCGGCCTTCGGCGATTTGGACAACGACGGGGACTTGGACATTGTGGTGGTCAATATCGATGACACGCCGACCTTGCTGCGCAACGACGGGGGCAATCGCCACAACTATCTGATGGTGAGGCTGCTCGGCGATGGAGGCAATACAGAAGCCATTGGTGCGCGAGTCTCGGTTTCGGTGGGTGGAGCGGTGCAGATGCGGGAGGTGCGCGCAGGCACGAGCTACCTGTCGCAGGACGACCTACGGCTGCATTTCGGCTTGGGAGCGGCGACCGAGGCCGATCATCTCGTGGTGCGCTGGCCCGATGGAGTGGAAGAGCGCCTCGACGGGGTGGCGGGCAATCGGCTGATCTCCATCCGGCGCGGCGCGGGCCTCGTCGCCGAGGGGTTCGGGCCAGGGCCGAGGTCGGGGCCGTGAAGGCGCATTACGGAATGGCTCTGATGCTTTGTTGCAGTGCTGCGGCGGAATCGCGTTTTGTCGATATCGCGCAATCGGCTGGGGTCGATTTCATCCACCGCAGCGGCGCGACCGGCGCACGCTATTTGCCCGAGACCTATGGCTCCGGGGCCGCATTTTTGGATTTCGACGGCGATGGTGCGCTCGACCTCTACTTGGTCAACGCCGGGCGGTTGCCTCAGCTATCAAACGAGCCTGAAGCGGTCAACGCGCTTTTTCGCAACGAAGGTGCGGGCCATTTCTCAGAGCAGACGGTGCGGGCTGGCGTCGGTGACCGAGGCTACGGCATGGGGGCGGCCGTGGGCGACTACGACAACGACGGCTGGGCCGACCTCTACGTTACCAATTTTGGGCCCAACGTGCTCTTCCACAATCGCGGAGAGGGTCGCTTTGCCGACGTTACAGCTACAGCCGACGTGGGTTGCCCTGGATGGGGGACGAGCGCGGCCTTTGCCGATGTGGATCTCGACGGAGATTTGGACCTATTCGTTGGCAACTACCTCGACTACCCGACTGAAGATCCGCTCGTGTGCCGGATCGGCAACAGCGAGGAGAGGCTCTACTGCGACCCGCGCAAATTCGACGGCCAAGTTGATCGCCTCTATATCAACGAGGGCCGCGTGGGCGGTTGGACCTTTGTCGACCGCACGGCGGCCTTTGGCCTCGCCAGCGTGGCTGGCAAGGAGTTGGGGGTCGTCTTTGGCGACTACGATCAAGACGGCGATCCCGATCTGTACTTAGCCAACGACCTTGTGCCCAACATGCTGTACCGCAATGACGGCACGCGCTTTGTCAATCGGGGTCTTGCCAGCGGCACCAGCCTCAACGGCGAAGGGGTTGCTGAGGCTGGAATGGGCGTTGATATGGCCGATGCAGACGGCGACGGCGACTTGGATTTGTTCGTGACCAACTTCCAGTGGGAGAGCAATACCCTGTACAGCAACTTGGGTGGAGGGTTCTTTGCCGACGCGACCGTGGCGTCGGGGATCACCCGCGCCAGCATGGCCTTTCTCGGGTTTGGTACGGGGTTTTTCGACTGCGACAGCGATGGCGATCTCGATCTGTTTGTCGCCAATGGCCACGTGTACGACAACGTGGAAAAGGTCGATCGAGCGGCGGCGTACGCGCAGCGCAATCAGCTACTCGAAAATATCGGCGAGGGCATCTTTGTTGATAGCAGCGACCGCGGCCCGGGCCTCGCGCTGGTACAGGTCAGTCGCGGGGCTGCGTTTGGCGACATTGACAGCGACGGCGACTTGGATATTGCGGTGAATAACTCCAACGAGCGGCCAGCTCTGTTGCGCAACGACGCAGATGGCGGTGAATGGTTGGGGCTTAGGCTGCGGGGTGCGGCGAGCAATCGCGATGCCATTGGGGCGCGGATCGCGCTGACGACTGGTGGCCGCACCCTCGTGCGCGAGGTTCGCCGCAATGCGAGCTATCTGTCGTCGAACGACCCCCGCGTGCTCTTTGGCCTTGGGAACGCCGAGGTCGCCGAGCGAGTTGAAATTCGTTGGCCATCCGGTGCCGTCCAAGTCGTAGAGGCCCTGCCCGGGCGGCAATACGTGGCCATAGAGGAGGATACTAGTCGGTGATTAAATGGGTTTCATTCGCACTGGGCATCGCACTGGTAGCTGGCTGCGAAACCGAGCCGGAAGTTCCGCCCGTTCAGCCTGTAGTGCAGCCGCCTCCTTCGGCTGAGCTCAGGTCGAAGCCGGTTGAGGATCCACTGTTGATCGGGCGCGCTCTGTTGCGGCAGAAGCGCTACGCGGACGCCCTTGAGGTGTACGGGGAAGCGCGGAAGCGCCATCCGCAGTCGGGCGAGGTGCTGGCTACGTTGGGCCGGATCCACTTGGCCTTGGGCCAGCCCGAAGAAGCGGTCCAATTCTACGAAATGGCCGTGGCCCTCGAATCCGATCAACCTGAATGGCTCGTCGCCTTGGGCAATGTGCATCTGAAGCTGAGCCGCTACGACGAAGCTCACGCCGCGTTTGCCTCGGCCTTGGCCTTGGACTCGACGTACGCGCCAGCGCGGCGCAACAAAGCGGCGGTGTACAGCAAGCAGGGGCGGTTGGGCGACGCCGCGCACGAATACGAGCGCGCCTTGGCGCTGCGGCCCGAACACCTCCACACCCGCTTCAACCTCGGGTTGGTGTACTCCAGCTTGGGCCGCTATGCAGACGCTAGCGAGGCCCTGCAACAGGTCTTGGTGGCAGCGCCAAAAAACGCGCGTGCGCTCTACGCGATGGGGGAGATCAAGCTCCAAGAGGGCGACGCAGAGGGGGCCGTCGAGTACTTTGAGCGCACGCTGGCAGCCGACACCACATACGCAGAGGCCCATCTGCAATTAGGGAGAATTCAGATGGGCCAAAACGATCTTGCGGCTGCGGCCGAGCGCTTCCGCCGAGCCATTCTAATAGAACCCGGGCTGGCCGAGTCCTTCCGTCTGCTGGGCCAGATCCACTTGCGGCAGGGCCGCGAGACAGCCGGCGAAAAATCCTTTGCCGCCTATGAGAAGGTCAAGCAGGTCGAGGGGGATATCCAGCGCTATCGCGAGCGGCTGCGCAGCGATCCAGACGACGCCGACGCCCATTACAGTTTAGGTTTTATGTACAACCGCTTGGGGTTTACCGGCGTGGCTCTGCCGCACTACGCCCAAGCCGTGCGGATCAATCCCGGCCATGTGCAGGCGCTGAACAACATGGGCAACATTTACTTGCGCACCGGGCATTTCGATCAAGCGGCAGCGGCCTATCAGCAGATCATCGAACAAGACCCCGAGCACATGGCCGCCTTTGCGGCCCTCGGACAGGTCTATTTGAATCAGCAGCGCACGGATGAGGCCATTGCCATGCTCAACCGTGCGCTCGCGCTCGACGAAAACTGGCTCGGTGCTCACCAAGCCTTGGCCGAAGCCTACAAGCGGCTGGGGCAGATAGCCAAAAGCGAAGAACACAAACGCATGGCCGACGCCTTGCTTAGAAAGCAAAAAGATGACCAATAACGCGAGAAAATGGGTAGGGCTTGCCGTCTGCACATTCCTTTTTTGTTGTGCCCAAGAGCCGGCGGTCCCGGTCTCCGAGGGTGGTGGTTTAGTGGTGACTGGTACCGCCTTGGCCCAAATCGGCGACGACCTAATTGACGAACGCGAATTCCGCCGCTACGAAGCCCGGATCCAACCGCAGCATCGCTCTTTGGCACAAGGCGTGGAAAAGCATCGCGAGCACCTGACGAGTTTGATCGACATCAAGCTCATGGTGCGCGAGGCGTACGCACGAGGACTGGACAAAAACCCCGAATGGATCAAGGCGGTGGAACTCGCCCAGCACAAGGCCATGATCGAAGCCTATCTGCGCGAGCAAGTTGGTCTGCAAATCGAGATTTCCGAAGACGAATTGCGAGCCAATTTTGCCGCGCATCCAGCCCGCCACGCCGTGCGTGGGGCGCACATCCTGCTCGACAGTCGCGCTCGCGCCGATTCCATCTACGCGGAGATCGAATCCGGCCGGGCTACTTTTGAGGACATGGCGCGCAAGCACTCGCTGGACGAGGAGACTGCGGCCGATGGGGGCTCGTTTGATTCGTACTATGCCTTCGACCGGGTCTCAGACCGAGTGTACGAGCGCGTGTTCTCGTTGGACGTAGGCGAGGTAAGCCAGCCCTTCCGTACACCCCAAGGCTGGGAAATCGCCAAGGTAGTAGATAAGAAATTGGTGCCTTTTGAGAAGTATCGCACGGTGATCCAGCGGGCGACTTTTTTAGAAAAAATCGAGAACTTGCGCAGCGATCACATCGATAAGCTAGTCGTCGAGAGCGGCTTGCGCCCGGTGGGAGAACAGGTGCGGCGCTTTGTCGCGGCTTGGAACCAACAGCCTGGTGCGCCGCAGCTTGCGCCCGAGGAGTGGGCCGCCCCGCTCTACGAGTATGAAGGCGGCGTCATCACCGTGCAGCAGGGCAGCAACTTGCTGCACAATACGCGGCTGGGCCGCGCCCAAATCGACAGTGCCTTGCTCGACGACCGGATTCGCCGCCGTGGAGCACCAGACCTACTGTTGGGCTTGGCGGCCGAGCGCGGAGGATACGCCGAGCGACCCGAGGTGCAGGAGAAGGTGACAGCCGAAAAGGAGCGGTTGCTGCTGCAAGGGCTGTGGGAAGAGTTGCTCGAAGACGCCTTAGAGGTGAGCGAAGAGGAAGCGCGTGCCCACTACGAGGCGCATCCAGAAATGTACTGGGCACCAGAGGAAATCATCGTCCAAGAAATCATGGTTGCCGATGAGTCGCTCGCCCAAGAGCTGCTGGAACAAATTCGCAACGGGGCCGATATGGCCGCGCTGGCAACCAAGCACAGCATCCGCCGCGATGCGGATGAAAACGGTGGCCTCTACGCGCTGCGCGCATTTGAAAAGATCGTTTACAAGGAGCTGATGGACGCGGCCTTATCCGCGCCCGAAATGGAATTACAAGGTCCGATTGAACTAGTCGAGCCCTTGCCGACTTCTCTGCGCGATCCTCAGCCTTTGGAACGGGCCTTTTCAATCTTCAAGGTCTTGCAGCGTCAGCCTAAGCGAGTGCAAGAATACGAACTGAGCCAACAAAAGGCCCACTATTTGGCCCGCCAAGAAAAACAGCAGCGCGAATTGCGCACCCTCAACTTGCAGTTGCGCGACAAATGGCACGATGCCTGGGGCATCAACGCCGACGCGCTCGAAAAGTACGCGCTGGCCAAGCCTTCATAAAAAGAAAACAGCGCCGCTTTCGTAAATTTTTTATACTATATCTATCTAGTATATCGGGGGTAAAACCATGAAACGTCTATCGAATTTGTGGCTTTGGTTCCTCGCCGCAGCATCAGCTACGGGCGCGGCGGCGGACATTTCTTTGTGGCAGATCGGCGGCAGCGGCCTTCACTGGGCCGATAGCGACTCGGCCCAGGTAATGATTGACTTTACCGGACCGAATAACTCGATCCAGCCAGTGCTGGTGAGTTCGGATACGACAGTCTTTCTCCTGCTCGAAAATTGGTCGCCGAAAAAGGCTCCGGACGAGCTAGGTTTTGTCGATGGCGAGCGGCCCCGAGCCTGGAAGGGTTGCTGCGGCACCTCATCGACGGTTGACAACGCGCTCAACCTCATCGACGGCAGCGGCAAGACGTACAATCCGGTGACCAGCAACAGCATTAACAGCGAGTACTACACCATTGATTTGGGCGTGCCGGTGCCGTTGTTCCGCTTTGCTATGAGCACGCCGGACAAGGGATTTTTCCGCTCGGACGGAACCCCGCTAGAAGAAGACGCCATCCCGGCCTTTGAGGTGTCGATCGCCCCAGACACCAACAACGACGTGCTGAACACGTCCAACCCCATCGGGGAAGTCATCGTCGAGGCGCGCGAGAATGTGGTCCCCAAGATAGCCGCAGATTTTCCCTTACAATACGTGCGCTACGTGCGCTACAAGCGCAAGAATTCAATCCTCGATGAGGCGACGAATCAGTCGTCTGGGCATTCGGGCACGGCGCGCAAGGGGACGGTGGCTGAGTTCTTCCTCTGGGGAGAGGGAATCCCCAAGCGGGCCACGTACAAGACGACTATTTTCGATCTTGGCACAGTCGTCAACTTCGGGCGGCTGTTCTGGAAGGCCACGCCCATGCGCCTAGTCAACGGCGTGGCCGAGGAAGCCCCGGACGCCAACGTGCAGATCGAGGTTGAAGCGCGCACCGGAATCGACTCGAATCCAGACGTGTACTACGAGTTCACGGATATGGGAACGCGCGTCGTCGTCGAGCAACAACGCTATCAGGGCGTGCTGAAAAACCAGAGCGCGGCCGTTACTAATGCCGACGGGCTGGGCGGCACTCTGACCCTTTCCACTCGGCCCAAGCCGGGGCTCCGCGCCGGCATTGAGTACGACCAACAAAACTGGACGTTCTGGTCTTTTCCGACGACTGAGTCCGACCGGCCTCTCAACCTCAATCGGGGGTCCCATCTGCAAATTAAGGTGGTGCTGCACAGCGAGCGGTTCGACGAATTCGTGCGCCTCGATTCCCTGTGGATTGAGACTTCGCCGATCTTGGCCAGCCGCGTCGTAGCTGAGGTGGCCGAACTCGGCCAGCCCAATCCAGCGCGCGGCGTGGCCGAGGTGGCCTTGGGCGAAAGGACGGACTTCACCTACGACATCAAGGCGGAATTCGCGGCCGGTGAGGTGGGTTTTGACGCCCTGCGGATTAGCACGGGCAGCGCACAAAACGAGTTCAAATCACTGGAAATGGATGGGGTTACAACCGACCCGGCTGGAGTCGCGGTTGAGGACGACGGCTTTGTCGTGCAGTTGCCGCAGCGCATAAGCAGTGCCCACAATCCGGATTTGCGGGTGACCTTTGCCGCCGAAGTCTTCGACTTTGCGCGAACTTTTGAGGGCGAGGTTTTCAACACCGACAGTGCCGATCTGCCGCAGCCAGTGGAGGGTGGGGACGTCAGCAATGCGATCGGTACCAATAGCCTGCGAGTCTTGGCTGCGAGCGCAGCCAATCCGCAATTAGTGCAAGATGTGCAGTTTTCCAGCGGCGTGATCACCCCCAACGGCGATGGGGTCAACGACGAGTTGGTCATTTCCTACTCGCTCTTCGCGTTGCCGCAATCGGTGCCGGTACAGTTGCAAGTGTTTTCGCTGGACGGTCGTCAGGTGGCGCAAGTCCAGCGCGGCCAGCAGGGGTCCGGGCCTCAGCAATTGCACTGGGATGGTCGCGACCAGCGCGGTGAGACGCTCGTTCCGGGCCTTTACCTTTTGGGCATCGGCATCGAAGCCGAAGACAAGAGCGCCCTACAATTGCGGCCCATTAACATCGCTTACTGAGGAAATCACTCATGTCCAATCGCGCCATCGCCTTAGTGATGATACTCGCCTGCTACGCGCACGCCGAGTTTCTCACCTTTGACAGCCAAGAGGCTTGGGAGGCCAACTGGTCGCTCAAGCCGCAGTTAAACATCTTCACTCCAGAGGGGCACTTGGGGCTGCTCAAATTCCGCAAGGACATCAACGCCGCGCTAGATGCCCATCTCTTCGTCCACCCGACCAATGAGCGTGGGGATGTGGCCGGTGGCATTTGGTCTGCACTGAGTAACCCGAACGACGCTCCTCAAATCATCGACGGGGATGCCGCCACCTTTTGGCAGCCAGCCGGCAGCGATCCGCTCGACAAGTGGATCGTGCAAATCGACTTGGGCCGCGCGGTACTGGCCAAAGAGATCCGCATCCACTTTCCCGATGAAGAGGGGGCCAAACCCTTCCGCCAGTTCAGCGTTTTCGCCTCTACAGGTGCCCACGTGGCGGCTTTAGAGGATGTATATCGTTTCGCGCCGGTCTATCGCACAACTAAACCCAACTTGGATACGTATGTCAGCTTTGGGTTCAAGCCGGCCGTGGAGGATACCACCCGTGCGGTGGAACAACTAAGCGGTGCCGGTGGTAGCACAGACTTTACCGCTCCGGAGTTTACCGGCGATGCCAATACCGCCACCACGGGAGGCCGCAACAAGGTAGTGGCTACCGGCCAAGCGGATTCGCGAGTAGCTGCTAACGCTAGGTGGCAGATGATCCAGTTCATCCGCTTCCTCGTCGATGAGCACCAGCTCGACGGCGCGCTCGCTGAAATCGAAGTCATTGCCGTTGGCGACAACATCAGCCTTGGGGTCGAGGAAAAGGGCGGCACGTACGTCAATGGCTCGCGGGCGACCGATCCCTTCTATTGGCTCGACGGCGACCTCAATACGTACGGGGTCATTGAGGTGCATCAGCAGTTTACCGAGTCGCGCGGCACGGCCCTTGAAGGGGGTTTGTGGTGGCAGGTGGATCTGGGGGCGACCTACTGGGTGGACGACGCGTTTGTCTATTGGCAAAAGGCAGGCGAGCGTCTGGCCGACTTCCGCTTGGGCACTAACAACGCCGGCACGGGGTACACCTTTTTCTCTTCCGATGGCACCAAGACCCTGACCGGCGACATTGACTTTGACACGTGGATTTTTGAACCAGAGTGGACGAACAATCGCGAGCGGTACAAGCGGCACTACCGGTATTTGTTCAATCCGCGCAAGGTGCGGCACATCTTCTGGCTGGCTCTACACGACTTGGGCTGGCGTGCCCATCCCATGGAACTACAGATGTTCTCTCCAGGCTACCCGGCCGAGGTCGTGATCCAATCGAACTTTTTGGACCTGAGCGCGCTCGCGGGCGATGGGCAGCCCAAGGTGATTAAGGCCATCCACTACGACGCCGATCTACCGCCCAATACTCAGATCGAACTGCGCTCCCGCTCGGGCAACGAGATGGGCGAGGTGTACACCTTTCACAACAAGATCGGCGAGGTAGTAACCGAGGAGAAGTGGAAAAGCTCGCCCAAGGTGCTGCGGGGCCGAGTGGATACCTCGGTCGTCGTCGGGGAGGATTGGAGCGAGTGGAGCAACGTGTACAAGCTGTCGGGCGAGCCTTTTAAGTCGGACTCGCCGCGCAAATTCGTGCAGTTAGAGTTAGTTATGAGCACGGAAGACCCAGCGGTGGCTCCCACGGTGCGCTCGGTCGAGTTGGAATTCGTTGATGCGCTAGTCAACGAGGCGCACGGGTCGATTCTGCCGCGCCAAGCCAAGCCCAACGAGGCTACCCGTTTCACCTATATGCTGTGGCCGTCCGTGACCGCGGATAACAAGGGTTTTGACCGCCTGCGCTTGGTTGTGCCCGACTTGGTGCGGGCCGATGAAGTCGAGGTGACAGTCGCAGGTCAGGTGGTTGCGCCGACGGCTATGGACATTGCCGCGGATTCGTTGCTGATCGACTTGCCGCAGGTGGTCCAAGGGGACTCCGTGCAGGTCGCCTTCACCACGCGGTTAGTGCGGAACGCCGCAGTCGTAGATGCCGATCTGGGCCTGAGCGACGCGCCCGGCCTGTGGCAGGACGTCGAGCCGGCCGAGCGTCGGTCCAACGTGGTGCTCTTGCCCGAACTGGCCGACAGCGACCGCTTGATTGGCGACTTACAGCTTTCGAGCCGCGTACTCACGCCCAATGGCGATGGAGTCAACGACGCGGTGGAGTTGAGCTTTGTCGTCTTCAAGGCCCAAGATGCGGTGCCTATGGTTGAGGTGCGCGACCTGGTTGGCCGATCCGTGGCTCAATTGACGCCGGTCGCAGAGGGGCCGACCCGCCGCTTTACGTGGAATGGTCAAGATGCGGGCGGTGCCACCGTGCCTCCGGGCATCTATCTCTGGCGCATAGACGTAAACGCAGACTCAGGCGACGCCATTGAGCTGCGCGTCGTCGAGGTGGCGTACTGAACTTACAACGACCCGTAGGAGCTTGAAGCCATGTCGAACCTCGTGAGCATTTCCGCGCTAGCGGTACTCATCGCGCTCACGGCCTGCGCCCAAGGATCGGGCGCGAGGGCCAAACGCCAGTTGAACTTATCCGATCGTGGGGTATCAGTGACTTCTCCCAGCGTTACCGAGGGACAGATCGGGCCTTTGCTGATCCGGGGCCGCTCGGCCTATCAGGACAAAATCGAAAGAGCAATAGCGCGCGCCCAAACGCCGCCGCTGGAAGATCACGGTCTATTCGCCTTTTTCGGCACTGTTAATAAAAGCTACCTCCGCTCGCAGGTGACAGACCTCCATCTGGCGATCATCCCCCGTCTCATCAGGGAATTGCAAAGCAAAGGCGATGCCTTTGCGAACAAAAATGCATCGCCCGAGTTCGCGGTTTCATTTGTGGTAACAGACCTCCATTTCTGGCAAGAAATAACCCCGTCCCAAGTAATCACTAGGAACCATCGGGCGGGCCACGGCCACGTGAACTTGGAGCTAGAAATAAGGCACTTAGCAACCAACAAGGTGGAAGCGACGCATGTTCTGATCGGGCAAGTGGAAAAACCCGAGTCAGCCGGCGTGTACACTGTGGATGATCTACTCGATGAAGTCGCACAGCAGACGGGTGAGACTGTCGTAGAATTCATGAGGTCGTTGGAACTGTAAAACCTTCTGGTGATGAGAAGTTTTACTTCAATATCAACGAGGCTTGCAGTAGCATGCATGATCGAGAGACGCGGGATTTGCTGCGTGCTCACGGCCCTGTTCATCTGCGGTGTTAGCCATGCCGAAGAAATCCGCTTCGACTCCCCGGCCGAGTGGGCGACTTGGGAAGTTCCTGTTGACATCGTCCAGTTTGCCGACGACGGCTCGCTAGAGCTGAGAAAATTCCGCAAGGAAATCAACGCCACCCTCGATGCTCATCTCTTCACCCAGCCCACCCAGACCCGTGGCAAGGTCCAGGGGGGGATCTGGCAGGTCGGATCCAATCCGACGGCGGCCCGGCGCATCATGGACGGCAATCTGGAGACGGTGTGGCGGCCTAGCCAAGCCGACGACTTGGTCGATTGGGTGGTGACCATCGACTTGGGGCGGCCCGTGCTAGCCGAGCGCATTCGCTTGGTGTTTCCCGACCGCGCAGGAGCGCGTCCTTGGCGGCAATTTAGCGTTTTCACGGCCAATGGTGCGCGCATCCAATCCACGGATGACGTATTCAAGTTCGACCAAGCCTTTCAGACGACTCAGCCCAACCAAGAGCAGGTCGTCGATATTGATCTAGTCGGCGAGCGCGACATAACGCGGGTCATCGACGAAAATCTCGGGCTGGAACCAGCCGCGCTGAATACCTTCCGCATGGTGCGCTTCGTGCGCGTGCGCGCCGACGAAAAGAGTGCGGATGCGGCTTTGGCCGAAGTAGAGGTGATGGCCGCGGGCGACAACATAAGCCTCGGAGTTTTGGCGCGCGGCGGCAGCTTCGACAACGGACTTTTGGCGCGTGAGCCACAGAATATGTTCGACGGCATCACCGACACGTACGGCAATATATTCACCGTTAAGACTAAAGGCGGCTGGCGCGAGAGCGGGGTGTGGTGGTCAGTTGATTTAGGGGCGCTGTTCTGGCTCGACGAGGCATTCATCTACTGGCAGGATCGCGGCGAGGGCCTGTCGAGCTTCCTGTTCGAGGGATTGCAGGCTGGTTCTGGATACCAAATCCTCTTTTCCGATGGGCGGAGAACCATTGCCGGCGATATCGACTACACGCCGCTGATCTTCGAGCCAAGGCCAGTCGGCGCAGAGTGGAACTTGCGCCACCATCGCTACGCGTTTGCGCCGCGCAAAATTCGCTACTTATTCTGGCATTCGCTGACCGACACAGGCTGGTTTTCTCACCCCATGGAGTTGATGCTGTTCTCGCCGGGCTACCCCGCGCAAGTGGTGTTGCTCTCGGACTTTATCAACCTCGGCCAACTCGCGGGCGATGGCCGCGCCAAGGCCATCAAGCGCTTGCTCTGGGAGGCGACCACGCCGGATCAGACGCGGTTGCAGGTGCGCTCGCGGTCGGGCAATACTCTGCAAGAGTTCTATACTTTCTACGACAAAAAGGGTGAGGAAGTCACCGAGACGCGCTACAATAGCTTGCCCAAAGTCATCCGCGGTCCCATTGACACCATGGTCGTCGTGGGGGCCGATTGGGGTGCGTGGAGCAACTTCTATCAGTTTTCGGGCGAGGCGTTTAAGTCGGAGACGCCGCGCCGTTTTATCCAGTTGGAGCTGATTATCTCCACCGAGGATCCGGCTGTCGCACCGGTGTTGCACGCGCTGGCACTGGATTTTGAGGATGCGTTGGTTTCGCAGGCAGCCGGACAGATTGCGCCGCGCCACGCCGTCCCTAACGAGGGGACGCGGTTTACGTATGTGCTGCGGACGAGCACTACCGAAGGCGACACGGGCTTTGACCGGCTGCGCCTTTCCACGCCGAGTGCGGTGGCTGCCGCAAATGTGCGGCTGTGGATCGGCGGCGTGGAACGCGAGGCGAGCGCGGTGCGCGTGGTGGGGGATTCGCTGCTGTTTGTCGATTTGCCGGAGGTGGTGCGGACGGATTCGATAGCCGTGGAGTTTACCACCAAGGTCCTGCGCAATGCCACGGTCTTTGCCGCCGACTTAGGTCAGGAAGCGCGTCCCGATCTGTGGCAGTCAGTGGAGGCGGCTGAGCGGCAAGCGAACTTAGTATTCCTGCCGGACTTACCCGGCAGTGAGCGACTGATCGGCGATTTGCAGGTTGTGCCGTCGGTGTTTTCGCCCAACGGCGATGGGATCAACGACCGCGTGCAGATCCGCTTTGCGCTGTTCAAGGCGGTGGATGCGTCTCCGAGCGTGCGCATTTTCGACTTGGCGGGTCGAGAGGTGGCGACTCTTGCTTCGTCAGATGTGAGTGTTTTGCAGTCGTTTAGCTGGGGAGGATTGGATGCGTCGGGTGCTCGGGTGGTGCCTGGGGTTTACGTGTGCCGCATAGACGCGGGAGCCGATGCCGGGCAGGGAGAAGTAATACGCACCCTAGCCGTAGCCTATTGAGGTGGGTAGAGCGGTATGATGCAGAGAAAACACAGGGTTTGCCATTTGCTCTTGGGGCTGTTCATCTGCGGTGTGAGCCGGGCCGAGGAGGTCCGCTTCGACACCCCGTCCGAGTGGGCGACTTGGGAATTTCCGGTGGACATAGTCGAGTTTGCAGACGACGGTTCGCTGAAGTTGAAGAAATTCCGCAAGCAGATCAACGCGACCCTCGACGCCCACCTCTTCACCCATCCTTCTAAGAAGCGCGGCGAGGTCGAAGGCGGAATATGGCGCGCCGGCAGTAATGAGGCGGACGCACCCAAGCTCATGGATGGCGATCCGGCGACCTATTGGCAACCCGATATAGCAGACCAGCTCGTCGATTGGTCGGTCGATATCGACTTGGGTCGGCCGGTGCTGGCGCGGGAGATCAAGCTGATATTCCCCGACGAAGAGGGCGCTCGGCCTTTGCGGCAATTTAGCGTCTTTATCACTCAGGGTGCCCGGATCCAAGCGCAAGACGACGTGTTCCGCTATCGCAAGATCTTCCAGACGACCAAGCCCAACACCGAAACTAGCATTGCGATTCCGCTGCTGGGCAGTGCGCTGGATACCACGCGGGTGCTCGACGCGGACAGAGACGTTGATTTGAATGCCGAGCAAGACTTCCAGATGGTGCGGCTGATCCGCATCGTCGCCGATGAAAAGAGCCCTGATGCAGCCTTAGCCGAAATAGAGATTCTTTCCCAAGGGGACAACGTCAGCTTGGGGACCTTGGAACGAGGTGGGCGCTTTGAACACGGCCTGCTGGCGCGTGAGCCGCAGAATATGTTCGACGGCAACATGGACACCTTCGGCAATATTCTCACCTCGGGGGGGACCAAGGGCGGCTGGCGCGAGGGCGGGCTGTGGTGGCAGGTGGATTTGGGGGCGCTGTTCTGGATCGATGAGCTATTTATATATTTTAAAACTCGGGGTGAGGGCACGTCGAGTTTCTTGTTTGAACGCCTGCATCACGGGCGCGGCTACAACATCTTGTTCTCGGACGGACGGCTCACTACCGGCGGGGATTTGGACCTGACCTTCCTGCTGCGCGAGGACATGGCCATTGACGCGGCGTTAGCATCCGCGCGGCTAGTCCGCCACATTCGCTATCTTTTTCAACCGCGCAAGATGCGCTACATCTTCTGGCACGGCCACGAGGACCAAGGTTGGTTTTCGCATCCAATGGAATTTATGCTCTTTTCGCCGGGCTATCCGGCGCAGGTGATGTTGCGCTCGGACTTTATCGATCTCGGCCAACTCGCTGGCGATGGCCGCGCCAAGGCCATCAAGCGCTTGCGCTGGGAGGCGACAACGCCCGATAAGACGCAGTTGCAGGTGCGCTCGCGTTCGGGCAACGTCCTGCAAGAGCTATACACGTTTTACGACAAAAAGGGCGAGGAAGTCACTGAGACGCGCTACAACAACTTGCCCAAAGTCATCCGCGGCCCCATCGACACTTTGGTCGTTGTGGGAGCTGATTGGGGGGCGTGGAGCAACTTTTATCAGTTTTCCGGCGAGGCGTTTAAGTCGGAGACACCGCGCCGCTTTATCCAGTTGGAGTTGATTCTCTCCACCGAGGAGCCGGCCGTCGCTCCAGTGCTACACGCCCTATCGCTGGATTTTGAGGATGCGTTGGTCGCCCAGGCGGCTGGGCAAGTTATGCCGCGTCACGCCGTGCCCAACGAGACGACGCAGTTCACATACACATTGTGGACGAACGCGGCCGAAGGCGACACGGGCTTTGACCGGCTGCGCTTTTCCACGCCGAGTGCGGTGGATGCAGCGGACGTGCGGTTGCGGATTGGTGGTGCGGCGCGAGAACCGCACGCGGTCCGCGTGGTGGGGGATTCGCTGCTGTTTGTCGATTTGCCGGAGGTGGTGCGGACGGATTCGATAGCCGTGGAGTTTACCACCAAGGTCCTGCGCAATGCCACGGTCTTTGCCGCCGACTTAGGTCAGGAAGCGCGTCCCGATCTGTGGCAGTCAGTGGAGGCGGCTGAGCGGCAAGCGAACTTAGTATTCCTGCCGGACTTACCCGGCAGTGAGCGACTGATCGGCGATTTGCAGGTTGTGCCGTCGGTGTTTTCGCCCAACGGCGATGGGATCAACGACCGCGTGCAGATCCGCTTTGCGCTGTTCAAGGCGGTGGATGCGTCTCCGAGCGTGCGCATTTTCGACTTGGCGGGTCGAGAGGTGGCGACTCTTGCTTCGTCAGATGTGAGTGTTTTGCAGTCGTTTAGCTGGGGAGGATTGGATGCGTCGGGTGCTCGGGTGGTGCCTGGGGTTTACGTGTGCCGCATAGACGCGGGAGCCGACGCCGGGCAGGGAGAAGTAATACGCACCCTAGCCGTAGCCTATTGAGGAGGGCCATGACTGTCGCTCCAGCCGTGTATCGCGATCAGAAGTGGATCATCTCGCCCTTTGGCGATCTGTTCTTTTTTATTGGTACGCCACTTTTGTGCTTGGTGACCATGCTGCCATTGCGGGCCGTGTTCGACTCGCAGACCATTGCCTTCTACGCGCTGGCGCTGTTTGCCACCGGCCATCACCTGCCGGGCTTTATGCGCGCATACGGCGACCCAGAGCTATTCAGCACCTTCAAGGAGAAGTTCCTCGTCGCGCCTGTGGTCGTGCTCATCGTGACGGCGTTGGCGCAATTCAATACCCTGCACGGGCTTTTCCTAATGGTGCTAGTGTGGGAGATCTGGCACCTGTTTATGCAGCACTACGGCATCATGCGGATATACGATGCCAAAAACAAAATTTTCTCCAAACTCAATTCCCGGCTCGACTGGCTATTGACCTTGTGTGCCTTTGCAACGGTGGTCATCTATAGCCCCGAATACTTCCATCGCATCCTCGACCACAACCAGCGGGTCGGCGTACCCTTCCTGTCGGCTGAATTGACGTTCCTGCTCAAAAAGGTGCTGTTCTATGTTACGATGGCCGTGCTCGCGGCGTACTTGGCCAATATAGTCCGGCGGGCGGTCACCGGTCAGAAGATAAGCCTGCCCAAAATCGCGGTGATGGCGACCACGGTGTTTATCATCTACTACGGCTGGATACATATCAACGACCTCGTCATCGGGTACGCGGCCTTTGCCGTTTTTCACGATATTCAGTACTTCGCCATCGTCTGGATCTACAACAACAACCTCGTCAAAAGGCAGGAGCGCACCACCAAGCTCCTGCGCACCTTCTTCACCACGCGCACTTTGCCGATCTTGGTCGCGTACGTGCTGGTCTGCTTTGCCTACGGCAGCATCAACATGATGGAGGGCTTCCTCAAGTCCGAGCAGGCGATCAAAATGGTCGAGATCTTCGTCATCACCTCGACGCTTTTGCACTATTATTTCGATGGGTTCATCTGGAAAATTCGCGACCGCAAAAACCAAGCCAATCTGGGGATCAATGCCGAGGAGGGGGCCAACCGCATTGGATTGCAGACATTGCCAAGCGGCTTGGTCTCGTACGTCCGCGAAACTGGCCGACAGTTGGCCTATTTCGCGGTGCCAGTAGTGGCGCTGTCGCTTTTTCAGCTTTACTGGACGGCTGACGAGGCCGAGGCGCGGGAGAAGATGGTCGAATTGTTCCCGGACTTGGCCGGTGCCCACAACAACTTAGGTGTCTTCTATGCGCGGCAGGGCGATTGGGAGAGGGCCGCCGGAGAGTATGAGCGGGCGCTGGAGCTGGATGCAGGGGCCTATGAGGCGCACAAAAACCTCGGCTTACTCTACGCGCGACGGGGGCGACAAGGCGATTGGGAAAAGGCGCATATGCACTACCAGCAGGCAATCGACCACAAGCCGCGCTACGTCGAAGCGCTCAACGCGCAGGGGTTGGTCTTTTTGCAGCGGGGCGAGTTCGCCAGGGCCGAAGAACGCTTCCGCGAGGCCCTCGACGAGTTCGACTACGCCCCGGCATACAACAACCTCGGCACGGCCTATTTGCAGATGGGAGACTTCTCGCAGGCGATCTCCGCCTACCAAAAAGCCGTCGCACTCAACCGGGCCGACGCCTCGCACCACTTCAATTTGGGGTTGGCCTTGCAGAAGGCCGGGGAGAACGAGCGGGCGGTCGCCGCGTTTGCCTCGGCGCTCTCTTTGGAACCACGCCACGTCAAAGCTTATTTGAGCATGGCGCTTTCCTACCAGCGATTGGGTCACATTGCCGAGGCGCGGCAGGCATTGCAGCAGTTATTGGCGGTGGACCCGAACCACGCCACGGCGGCGCGGCTGTTGGCCCGGCTATAAGCCTCTCGGTGCTAGTGGCTATGCGTTCCCTGCCCCTCGGTAGCTAGCGCGAGGGGATTGACGGACAAGCGATCCAAGGCTGTGGCGTCTTCGCGAATCCGGTACACTTCATTGACCGGCACGTCGGTAAAGGTTTGCACTGTGCCCGACGGCCAGTGCAAGATCAGCGCGTCGAGTACCTCCGCTTCCCCCAGCCCTATTTCCTGTTGTAAGGTCGAGGCCCCAAAACTCGCGCCTGTGCCAGCGAGGACGTGGATCGTCCGCGTCTTTGTGCGGGCTTGAATCCGCGTCCCGATCCCGGCTCGATTCGACTTAGTTCCCTCTAGCTTGAGAGTGATCCAATGGTTGCCGTGTCCGGGGTTTTCAAAGAGCACATTGGTGTACACGTCTCCCGAATAGGCTCCACCGACCACTGCGTAGATGTCCTGATCGCCGTCGTTGTCGATATCACCGAAGGCGACGCCGTGTCCTTTTTGCAGGTGCCCAAAGCCGCCGGAAGTGGTTACATCCTCGAAACGCTGCCCTGCGGCGTTGCGAAACATGCGGTTGGGCATTAGCGAACGGTAGTCGGGATCGCCGGTGCCAGCGTAGAAATCGAGCCAGCCGTCGTTGTCGAGGTCGCCAAAGTTACAGCCCATCGTATAGAGTACTTTGTCGCTTTGGGTTTGTTGGGCCATGTCGGCGAAGGTCCCGTCCCCTTGGTTGCGGTAGAGGCGCGGTGGCTCGCCCTTGTGCGGTAGGCCCATGTAGTCGGCGGCGACGTCGCCAGCGTCGGCCTTGTAGCCGGAGACGAACAGGTCGAGGAACCCGTCGTTGTCGTAGTCCCAAAACCACACTGGGAAGCTAAAAGTCGGCTGGCTCACGCCAGCGCGGGCGGTTATGTCGGAGAAACGCCATTGGCCGTTGGCGTCTGGCCCATCGTTGTGGAAAAGTAGATTGGGCTGTCCGAGGCGGGAGATGTAGAGGTCGGGCCGGCGGTCGTTGTCAATGTCGCCCCAAGCCACCCCTTTGACGAAGCCCTCGACGTCCAAGCCGACTTCTGCCGCCACATCAACAAAGGTTCCGTCGCCTTGATTGCGGAACAGCTCACAGGGATGATGCTCTTCGGCAGAGGATTCGTTGCCCACGAATAGGTCGAGCCAACCGTCGTTGTCGAAGTCGGCCCAAGCCGCGGTCTGCGTTGGGTGCAACGTGAGCAGCCCAGCCGCCTCGGTTGCATCGGCGAAGGTGCCGTCGCCTTGGTTGCGCAATAGCGAGTTGGGATGGAGGCCGTCGGCACCAAACCAGCCGCCGCGCAAGACCAACACGTCGGCAAAGCCGTCGTTGTCAAAGTCCGTCTGCACGGCGTTGAGGCCGCCGACTAGGCCGGTCAAGCCAGCGGCAGCGGTGCGCTCGGCGAAAGTGCCGTCGCCTTGGTTGCGGAAGTAGCGCAGTGGATCGTCGAGTCCCCAAGAGGTGGCGATGATGTCGAGGAAGCCGTCGTTGTCAAAGTCTTCCATAATGCCGCCTCCGGCCAAGCCGAGGACATTCAACCCTAGGGCGGCAGCCCGGTCGGGGAAGTGGCCAATATCGGCGTCAGCGACGAAGACTTCCGGGGGAATGAGATGGACGGCTGGTACTTGGTGCGGATACTCGCCCACGGTCATATAGGCGATGTTGAGCAACCAACGCGAGGTCAGGTTGTAGGGCGTCTTTTTTAGAATTGCTCGGTAGTAAGCGATGGCTGCACGCGATCCACCTTGTAGCTTATGAACCCCTTCGGGCGCGATGGGCAGCAGGCAGGAAGCGAGGTTGTGGTCGTCAATGCAGTTTTGCTGCTCGCCGAGCCGCAAATAGGCGAGGGCTATCATCTCTTCAAGGCTCGGTCGGGTGCGGAAGCGGCTTCGACCTGAGCTCAGCCGAAGGTGGGCGTCGGCTTGCTGGCGCACCTGCTCGAACAGGGCGGCTGCCTCGGCGGATGCGCCAGCGCGCAATAACTCTTTGGCCAGTTCAACCTGTTGGCTGAGCTGTTGCACGGGGTCGTCTGGCACGGGCTGGCGGCGCAGCCAGTCAACGCGGCGCTGGCTCAAATAGATGTTGTCCTCGGCGTTGGCCTGAGCAGCGAGGGCGGCGAGTTGCTCGGCCATGCGCTGGGTGCCGGGAGTCTGGTAGGGATCGGCAGCGCAACTTGCTAAAAAGAGGGTCAAGAGGACGATGACGGAGGGATTCATAGCTTGGTGAATTGGACGTTGCCTGATCGCGTCAGCAGACAGGAGATTGATTACTCCGCTAGCTTCTATTTTATCAGGGTTAGTTGTTTGATGTCTAGGAAAGCTCCGGCTCGCAACCTATAGAAGTAGGCCCCGCTGGCGACCGTGCGCCCGGCGTCGTCGCGTCCGTTCCACTGGGTGCGGTAGTGTCCAGCGGCGAGATGTCGTGCGACCAAGGTGCGGACCTTTTGGCCGATCGAGTCGTAGATATCCAATTTGACGGCGGACGAAGCCGCTAGTTGGAATTCGATGGTCGTGGCCGCATTAAATGGGTTGGGATAGTTCTGGGTGAGGGTAAAGGTGGCCGGTGTGGTCTCTTTGGCAGCGGTGAGTGCTGTTGGTGCGTCTAGGCTGGCGATCCATTCGGCGATGAGGTCGGATCCGCGCTCGTCGATGATTGAGGAAGCCAGCGGCGGCATGCGAAAGGTGCCCATCGTCAGCATCCGCAGGTATAGCGTGGAAAGCTGTGGTGCTCCAGGGGAGAGGATGAGGGCCTCTGGCTCGCCTATATCGCCGAGTGTGGGGAAAGCCTCGACCGTATTGGTTTGGGTCAAAGGCGTGTCGTAGCGCAGGTCGATGATGGTGCGGCTGACGCTCTCGGGCCGGTGGCACGGGGCGCAGTTGACTTCGAGGTACGAGCGGGCGCGCTGGGCGAGCGGGACGCTGGGGTCGAAAGGGTTGGGTAGGTGGGGCAAGGAAGACAGGTCGGCTGGCAATTCTTCGGCGAAGAGGCCCTGTTGGGCGAGGATGTGCAACTGGTTTTGCTCCACGCCTGTATGGAGCTGGGCCGTGTGTACTCCGAGGACATAGCCCGCGCCCTTGGTGTGGCAGACCTCGCAGTCTTGGCGCGCGGGAAAGTAGTACTCCTGCAAGAGAAAGCCCACCGGATCTTGAGGGTCGTCAATCACGTAGGTAACGGTCGTGCTGTCGGCGAGCAAGGCGGCATCGGTACCAGCTTCGTTCCACAAATAGCTATAACCGTCCCAACCCGGAGCACCTACGCGCTTGATGAGAAAGCGCGTTTCAATGATGCGCCGACTGGCCGGATCGCCACGCACCAAGTCGAGGTAAAAGTTCTTGATTAGGAGGGTTTCGTCGGGAAAATCCCAAGAACCATGGCTGGCAAAGGCAATGCGCTTGCCGGACGGTAGGCGAATGAACCGCGTCTTTGTGGCTCCATCCGACCAAAACGGCGCATTGACTTCGTACGGCACCACCCCTACTGCGGGCGTTTGCGTGCTTAGGTCGCTGAAAATCTGCGCGTCGGCCAAGCTCGCAGGCGGGAACTCCTCAGCAGGCGGCAGGACGATTTCCCACAGCCCGCGCTTGCCACTCCATTCGATCACATAGAGGCGATTGCCGATGATTTCCGCGTCAATGGGGTTGGAAAACCCGCCGACGATGCGGGTGACGCGCGCTTCGTAGTTGTCGTCAACTTTCGCCAAGTCGAGATGTAGCAGGTCTTGGCTGGGATCGTTGAACGGGCCGTTGACGCTGTCGCCGTTTGGGTCGCCCCGAGTCCAACTGAGCGTGAAGCCGTCGCCTTGGAACGGCTCGGCGAGGGCATGATCTGCGTCGAACACTAATCCCAAGGGCGAGCGGTGCGCGGTGAAGGTGCCGAAGCGCACGCCTTCTTCACTGGCGTCCTTGATGCGGCCGTCGGCGGGATCGCGGTAGGCGTCGGCGTCTGGTCCAAGATTGATCACCGGGTCGGTGAAAGAGCGCGGCGGCGGCGGGTACGTGGGATCGTTGTGGTAATAGCCTTCGCGCACGGCTGTGGAGTGGGGGGAGAGGAGGAAGTCGGTGGCTGGGTCGTAGTCGGGAAATTGCTGTGGGGTGTCGTCGAGTCCCATGCGCCAAGGAAAGCCGTAGTGGTGTCCTTGACGCAGCCAATTGAGTTCCTCCGGCATGTCGCGGCCCGGCCCGTTTTCCGCGGCGAAGAAGTCGCCGTTGGGTGCGAAGGCGAAGTCGTAGGCATTGCGCAAGCCCTCGGCAAAGAGGAATCCTTGGTCGAGTAGGGCATAGCGGCTGTTGGGTAGCACGAGGTCGCGGGCATCGGTCGGGACGCGCAAAATTACGGCGGTGAGCGCGGTTTCGCGCAGCCCGGGGAAGTGCCCATCGCCGTCTTGTATTTCGCCGTGATCAGTGCGCGAGCCGCTGTTGATAAAGAGCGAGCGATTGTCGGGGCTGACGATTAGCGCGTTGACCTCGTGATTGTAGATGCAGTCACATCGCTCATAGGGTTCGGTTTCCGCGAGGGTAAACCAGATGCGCTCGCCGCTGCTTGGATCGACTTCGCCCTTGGTGATGGTGGCGATGTTGTAGATGGAAAGGTCGATGCGTTTGAGGACGTAAAAGGTGCCGTCGGCGTCGATAAATAGGGCACTTGGGCGGATGAAACCGTGGTCAGCAGTCGTGTACGCCGTGCCTTCAGGCAATAGGGTGATGTCGCCGTTGGTCTTGAGGACGTAGCGGTTGGCGGTCGTGGGATCGCGACCAAAGATGGAGGCGGCGAGGATGTCGTTGATGGGAACGTCGGGGGGTAGGTTGTTCGGGTCGAGCTGTTCCCACTGCCGCTCGCCAGTGTCGGCGTCGAGCAAAGTGCCTCGGGCGAGGGCAAACTGGCCGCTGTTGCGAGGACCGTGGCGATTGGATGCCAAGTAGAACGAGCCGTCCGGCCCGATGGCAAAGCCCGTGAAGCCACTGCTGATGCCGTGGTCGCGGTGAGAGTATGTTGGGACGCGCCTAGCCGCTGTTAGGTCTATGCGTTCGATTGCGCCGTCCTGCCGCAAGATATAGAGCGCGTCGTCGCGCGGATCCTTGGCGATGCGGATGGTGCCTTGGGAGACGCTGAGGATGCGGCGGATTTCAATGTCGGAGCGGGTCGCTTGCGGATCGGCGTACGCGGTGGAGCAAAGGGCTGCGAGCGCGACAAGCGAGAGGCAACGGACCAGCATGGAGTTCCTTAGTGCCGCTCACTTGAGTAGCATGAGTTGCCGGGTGGCGACAAAGTCGCCGGCCAATAGCTGGTATAGGTACGCGCCGCTGGCCACTGGCTCGCCCCGGTCGTTGTGGCCGTCCCATTGCAGGCGGTGATGTCCGGCGGGCAGGGAATCGCTGATGAGGGTGCTCACGCGCTGGCCGCTGCTGCTGTAAATGGACAATTCGACTTGGGACGGAAGGGCGAGTTGGAAGGCAATGGTGGTGCTTGCGTTAAAGGGATTGGGGAAGTTTTGCGCCAGCGCAAACTCCTCAGGTACAATGCCTTCAGCTTCGGCAACTGACGTTTCGATTGAAGCCTGCGGCAGGACGATTTCCCACAGCCCGCGCCCGCCGCTCCATTCGATGACGTAAATGCGATTGCCGATAATTTCCGCGTCAATGGGGTTGGAAAACCCGCCGACGATACGGGAGACATACGCCTCGTAGTTGTCGCCGACTTTGGCCAAGTCGAGATGCAGCAGGTCTTCACTGGGGTCGTTGAACGGGCCAGCGACGTCGTCTCCGTCGGGGTCGCCCTCGGTCCAGCTAAGCACGAAGCCGTCTCCTTGGAATGGTTCAGCGAGCGCATTATCCGCGTCGAAGACCAGCCCCAAGGGAGAACGATGCGCGGTGAAAGTACCGAAGCGCACGCCTTCTTCGCTGGCGTCCTTGATGCGGCCGTCGCTTGGATCGCGGTAGGCGTCGGCGTCTGGTCCGAGATTGATCACCGGGTCGGTGAAACCGTGCGGTGGCGGTGGGTACGTGGGATCGTTGTGGTAGTAGCCTTCGCGCACAGCCGTGAATCGGGCGGGAAGGAGGAAGTCGCTGGTCGGGTCGTAGTCGGGAAATTGCTGGGGGGTGTCTTCAAGACCCATGCGCCAGGGAAAGCCGTAGTGGTGGCCTTCGCGCAGCCAATTGAGTTCCTCGGCCATGTCGCGGTCGGGTCCGTTTTCCGTAGCGAATAGAGCGCCGTTGGGGGCGAAGGCGAGGTCGTAGGCATTGCGCAAGCCCTCGGCAAAGAGCAAGCCTTGAGCGCGGAGCGCGTCGCGGTCGTTGGGCAGCACGAGGTCGCGGGCGTCCGTCGGGACGCGCAAGACGATAGCCGTGAGCGCGGTTTCGCGCAGGTCGGGGAACTGCCTGTTGCCATCTTGTATTTCGCCGTGATCGGTGCGCGAGCCGCTGTTGATAAAGAGCAAGCGATTGTCGGGGCTGACGACTAGCCCGTTGACCTCGTGGTTGAAGATGCAGTCGCACCGCTCGTAGGGCGCGGTTTCCGCGAGAGTGAACCAGGTGCGCTCGCCGCTGCTCGGATCGACTTCGCCCTTGGTGATGGTGGCGATGTTGTAGCTGGATAGGTCGATGCGCTTGAGGACGTAAAAAGTGCCGGCGTCGTCGATAAACAGGGCACTCGGGCGGCTAAAGCCGTGGTCGGCGGCTGTGTACACTGTGCCCGACGGCACGAGGGTGATGTCGCCATTGGTCTTGAGTGCGTAGCGGATATCGGTCGTGGGATCGCGGCCGAGGCTGGTGGCGGCGAGGATGTCGTCGATGGGAATATCATCGGGCAGGTTGTCCGATTCGAGTTGTTCCCATTGCCGCTCTCCGGTGTCGGCGTTGAGCAAAACACCTCGGGCGAGGGCAAATTGGCCGCTGTCGCGCGGACCACGGCGGTTTGACGCCAAGTAAAATGAGCCGTCCGGCCCAATGGCAAAGCCCGTGAAGCCGCTGCGGATGCCGTGATCGGCTCTGGAATATGCGGGCGTGTGCGCGGCTGCCGCTAGGTCAATGCGATCAATTACGCCGTTTTGCCGCAAGGTGTAGAGCGCGTTGGTACGCGGATCCTTGGCGATGCGGAGCGTGCTTTGGGGGACGTTGAGGATGCGGCTAATTTCGATGTCGTCGCGGGTGGCTTGCGGATCGGCATAGGCGGTGGAGCAAAGGGCTACGAGGACGGCGAATGAAAAACAACGGGCGAACATGGGGTCCTTTCGCAGGAAGGAATCGGGTAGAAATCGACGCAATTAATACACAGCGTCGTCGAGGCGGTCTCCGAAGAGGGTGTGCGAGGTGGTGCCGGTGATGCGGATGGATACGAGTTCGTTACTAGCTGCGGGTTGTGGGAAAATCGCCGTCTTGCCCTGCGGGGTGCGGCCGTAGTAGCGGGGCTGGCCATCGGCGGCTGGACGCTTGGAGAGGCCCTCGACAAGGACCTCGACCGTGCGGCCGACTTGCTGCTGGTTGACTTGGCGCGAGATCCCCTCTTGCAGGGCGATGATGTGCTGGAGGCGCTCGCCCTTGACGGCCTCGGGGACATCGTCGGGCAGCTTCTTGTGGGCGTACGTGCCCTCGCGCTCTGAGTACTTGAACATGAAAGCCGAATCGTAGCGGATCTCTTCCATTAGACCGCAAGTCTGGCGGAAGTCCGCGTCGGTCTCGCCGCAAAAGCCGGTGATGATGTCGGTCGTCAAGGCGAGGTCGGGCAGGGCAGCGCGCAGCTTGTACACGAGTTGTCGGTATTGATCGACAGTGTACCCGCGACGCATGCGGGCGAGTTGCTCGTCCGAGCCACTCTGGACCGGAAGGTGCAGGCTCGGGCACACCGGGCCGACCTCGGCCATGGCTTCGATCACGCGGTCGGTAAAATCGACCGGATAGGGCGAGGTGAAACGCACCCGCTCAATGCCTTCGACTTGGCTGACCTGCCGCAAGAGATCGGCAAAATCCACGTTGTCGGCGCGGTAGGAATTAACGGTCTGGCCGAGTAAGGTAACTTCCTTGAACCCCTCGGCGGCGATGCGTTGGACTTGACGCACGATCTCGTTGGCGGGCACGCTGCGCTCTCGGCCGCGCACAAAGGGCACAATGCAGAAAGTGCAGAACTTGTCGCAGCCACGGATGATGGTCACCCAAGCGTTGGTGCCGGTTGTGCGCTGGGGATGGACGCCGCTGTAGTTTTCGGAGCGGTCGAGCCGCACGTCTAGGAGCGCGTCGTCGCTGGATTGGGCGAGAAGCTGGGGCAGGCGGCGGTAGGAATCCGGTCCCATGACCAAATCGACAAAAGGAGCGCGACCCGGCAGGGTCTTGCTCAGGTGCTGGGCCATGCAGCCGAGGATGCCCAAGGTGAGATTGGGGCGGTGGGCACGAAGGCCGTTGAGCTGGCTGACGCGGCCAATGACCCGCTCCTCGGCGTGCTCGCGCACCGCGCAGGTATTGAGCAGGATGATGTCGGCCTGTTCGGCTTGTTCCGTAATCTGAAACCCGGCGTCGGCGAGGATGCTGGCCACCAACTCGCTGTCGGCCACGTTCATCTGGCAGCCGTAAGTCTCGATGTACACGCGGCGGCCCGCCGGACCGGGGCGCGTTGCCACGGGCTGGTATTGGGTCGTTTCAAGGAGAGGCAAGTTCATTGGCGCACTCCAAAAGCTAGGTCTTCGCGGGCTTGCTCTATTTGCACGTCCACGAATTCGTTGGACGTGGCCGGGCCGGCGAAGAGGACCTTGACGTAGTTATCGCTCAAGCCGACTTGCAAGCCGGTGGCTGAGTCTGAACGCCCCTCGGCGAGGACTTGGAGCGGACGGCCGACAAAGCGCTGGTGGAAGGCAAGTCGCTTGGCTGCACCGAGGGCGATGAGCGCTTGGGCACGCTCCTTTTTGATGGCGGCTTCTTGGTGCTCGGGCAGGCGCTCGGCTGGGGTGCCTTCGCGCTGGGAGTACGAAAAGACGTGGAGGTACGTCAGCGGCAGGTCGGCCAACAAGGCACGAGTCTGGGCAAAGTGCGCGTCGGTTTCTCCGGGGAAGCCGACCATGACGTCGGCGCCAATGGCGCAATCGGGGATACGGCTGGCGATCCGCTCGATCCGCTCGGCGTAATAGGCGCGGGTGTAGCGCCGTCCCATGCGCTTGAGAATGTGGTCGTCGCCGCTTTGCAAGGGCACGTGGAAGTGGCGGCAGATCGCCGGGGAAGCTGCGGCTTGGTCGATCAGCTCGTCGGTGACGTAACCCGGTTCAATGGAGTTGAGGCGAATGCGCGCCAAGCCGTCGATTTGCCCCAGTGCTTCGAGCAGCTCGACGAGAGCCTCGGACTGGCCTTGGTCGAATCCGTAGCGGCCCGTGTGGACGCCGGTCAGGGCGAGCTCGCGGTAGCCGGCCGCGACCATGCGCTGGGCTTGGGCGATGACTTCGGCGGCTGGGCGGCTCGCGCTGTGCCCGCGCACGGTTGGGATGATGCAATAGGTACAGTGTTCGTCGCAGCCATCTTGGATTTGCAGGCTGCCGCGCGTGCGGCCCTGGGGCACCGCGCCGTCTATGGTGAGGAATTGTTCGGTGCGGGGTCTCGTTGCTGAGGGCGTGGGAATCTCGGCACCTGCTAGATGCGCTTCGAGCAGTTCGACGAGCTGGGCCTTCTGGCCATTGCCTACGACTAGGTCGGCACCGGCCGCAGTGAGGTCTGCTGGCCGCCGCTGGGCATAGCAGCCAGTGGCAACGACCTCTGCGCTTGGATTGCGCCGCCGGGCGCGGCGCACGGCCTTGCGCGAGTCCGCATCGCCCGCGCCGGTGACCGTGCAGGTATTGACCACGTACACGTCGGCCTCAGTGCCGAAGGGCACGACTGAATAGCCGCGCTCGGTCAGACGGTGGGCGAGGGCTTCTACTTCGTAGGCATTGAGCTTGCAACCCACGTTTTGCAGGGCCACGCGTGCGTTTTCGGATGTTGGAGTGTCCATAAGTCCGTAAAGAGAAACGAGATAGACTATAAAACTTAAAGATCGACCCTCTCTGGGGCAATGGGCTGCTTAGGCAGGTAGGGACTCAATTTGAGATCTGGTGATGTGCTCTAGGTAAAGCGGTACGGGTCAAAATCCCTTAGTCATCTCCCAGCAAGCGGGCCACAACTCCCTTGCCGGCGGCCTGCTTGCGAGTGTAGTGAGCAGGCATCTGGCTATCGGTCCAGCGACCGGCGTTCTGCAACTCGACCAAACTAGCGCCGCGTTGGACAAGCTCTTGGGCGGTTCCAATGCGAAGGCTGTGGCCGCTTGCTCCCTCGATACCGATCTGCTTGGCGGATGCTTTGATGGCTAGCCGAGCGCCGTCCACTGTCAAGCGGTCGTTACTCATGTGGTCGCCCTTCAACATCCGGCGAAACAAGGGGCCTGTTGTGTAGCCGGCACGGGCCTGTAGCTGGCGGATCGCCTCGACGGTGTGGACAGTCAAGTAGAGGCTCACACCTTTCCCCTCCTGATCGGTCTTACTTCGGTAAATCGCAAGTCGTCCGGTACCGTCGTCCTCGGTCGTGATGTGCTCGCAGTCGATGGCTACGGCTTCGCCGATCCGCAACAGGGCGTCGCTCATTACACGCAGCAGGGCGGCGTCTCTCAATCCGGCCAAGGTGTTGGTCTTGGCAGCGTTATGGGCCATGCGTTTGACTGTTTCGCGGGTTAATCCAGTTACTTGGCCGCGGCCGCGGTCTCGACCTTCGCGGCGGATCCCAGCCAGAGTGCGGGTCGTCAACGGGCCGACACTCGACAGGCGGCCTTCTAGCTTTTCCCAAAAGCGGACGGCTTGCACCACTAAGGCGACAGAGGCTGGGGCCAATCCTCGGGCATGTAAACGAGCTAGGTAGTCGGCCAGCACCGCGTCGGTGGGCGACTGCCCGTTCAGGTGTTCGGCCAGTTTGCCGAGAGCGGTGCCGTATGCCTTCGCCGTGTTAGGCGCGATGCTGGCCTGCATCAATCGGGTCAGGTCGATGGATACGGGCACGGGTGTGGGGTTGGAGACGGGTTGTAAGGAGATATACTGCTGCATGGTGTGCTCTCCTCCGGGGTCCATCGCCCGGACGCAGGCGCAGGGGAACTGCTCAGGAGATATCGTGGCTGTGGCGTCGGCTAGTCCTTCGCCGTGTAACTCGACGATGTGGCGGGTGTGGAGGCGGATTTCGTGCTGATAACGGCTTGGGCTGCTCGACATGGGCTAGCGGCCAAGCAGTCGGCTTCGCGACTTGCAGTTCATCGCGGGGGAGGCTACCTTACAGTTCAGCATGGCTTGTTCTTCTTTGTCTGGGGTGGGCTATGTGTGGCCTCGTCGATGTTGCCGCATCGCCGGGGCCTTTGTACGGGTGCTGATTTCTACAGTGTTTATTCCATTTAGCTATAATTAGACGTAGCTATATTGACAAGTCTAAAATGCTTGGCGAGGCGGCGACCGCCCAAGCTCCCCGCCTCGCTTTGGCTTGACCTAGTTACTAGTTCCGCAGTCCGCATCTCCGGTCTTGTACCGGCGATTTCTCGACCAACTCCTCGACTATCCTCGGGACCACAGCTCGCACCAACCGACCAGCGTCCAGATTCCCTGTCTGTTCGATCCCTACGGCTCTGTTGCAGAGGGATCACATCCCTGTGAAACGGATGAAACGTAGTAGGGGTTTATAACAATATCAAGGCGGGGACCACATTCCTGTGCAACGGATGAAACCCCTTGAGCGTCAGAAGAACAGAGAGATGTAAAAGGTTGACAGCTTCCCCATGCGGTCAAAGGAGCAATTTATGTCCTGATAGTTATAGTTATAAGCACTCTATGGTTCACAACCTCATTGAAGAACCGATTATTCGCGTTGAGCAGGAATCAGGCGCACAGGAAACCATGACTCTGCCGCAGGTGTACGGTGCGCTTATAGCCGATCAGATCGTTCACTATACGGCACTTCGGCCGCACCAAGTATTCGCTTGGCACGCATTTTTGGTACAGGTGGCCGCAATGGGGCTAGAAGCACTTGAGTGGAACGAGCCGCCTGGAGATGATGAGATCGCTTGGACCGAAATCCTACGTGCGCTCACACCCGATTGGTCCAATGACGAGCCGTGGTCGCTAGTCACGCCGCCGGATCACCCGGCACTGTTACAGGCCCCCGTATCCAAAGCCGATCTCCCGCAGTACAAAAAGGAATTCAAGAATGAAATAAGCACACCAGATGCGTTGGACATGCTCGTAACCGCGAAAAACCACGATTTAAAAGGTTCGCGCATGACGCATAGTCACCCTGATGACTGGCTGTTCGCCCTGGTCTCACTGCAAACGCAGGAAGGCGTTATGGGTAGCGGCAAATACGGCATCGCACGGATGAACGGCGGCTATGGCAGCCGGTCATACCTTGCGCTTCGTCCAGCGGAGGCATCGGTTGGAGCAGCGTTTTGGCGCGATCTTACCATCATCCTTGAGAAACGGGACATCCTGTGGGATACGGCCCAAACGCATGGCTTTGCCACACAGCAAGCAATTCCTCTGCTCTGGACGGAGTCATGGAGCAGGGGGGATCAACCCCTACCGCTTTCGCGCCTGCATCCGCTATTTGTCGAAATGTGTCGGCGGATTCGTTTAGAAAGCCGAGATGGCCGCCTCCTTGCCCAGACCGCAGGCTCTAAACATGCGCGTGTTGCTGCAAGTCACCTGAATGGCAACCTCGGTGATCCGTGGACGTTGGTTGAACTTTCCGATCCGCCTAAGTCGTTGTCGATCACGAGCGAAGGGTTTTCCTATCGGCGTTTGAGCGAGTTGATATTCGGTTCGGACAAGCGATCCTACCGCTTGCCGCTTCTCGCGGAACCGAGTGAGCAAGAGCGTACATCGTCGGCACAGCTTGTCGCAACGGGTATCGCACGCGGCCAAGGCAAGACGGAGGGATTTCATAGCCAAGTCGTAGATATACCGCCAAAGGCTATTTCGTTGTTGGCGGGTGCCAGGCAAGGCATTGCACAGAGGGCACAGGAGCGCGTCCGCCGAGCCGGAGAAGCACAAGGCAAATGCCTGCGATCGTCCCTAATCGTGCTCTTTCAGATCCAGAATGGAAGAAACCATCTTAATTTTAATGATGACCTTACTAAGCCGTGGTTAGACCGTTTTGACCATCGGGTAGATCAACATTTCTTCGCAGAACTTTGGCATTCTCTCGAAATGGATGAGGAAGATGCCAGCCATGAGTGGGACAAGACCTTAGCAGACATAGCCCGCAAGACGTTGGCTGAGGCTAGCGAAGCCGCGCCGAGCCTCGACGAGCGGCGCATCATGGCGCAAGCCCGGGCGAGCAATATGCTAGAAGGTGCCCTTTACAAGCATCTGTCCAACTTACGCCCAAAAAAGGTGGCTGTAGAAGCTAATGACCAACCACAATGAAATACCTATCTGGAAACAGGAGGCCGGTTGGCTTGCCAAAATCGCTTCCCGTCTTGCGAATGATGGATTTTCAATGGGAGATTATGCCGCCTTGCGGCGCATGAATCCGCAGATTCCGTCTAGCCACGCCGAAATAGCAGCCGAGCGATTGCTTGCCTCGGCCGGCGCAGAGCCTACGGGGGAAGCAGACCGGAAACGTTGGTTACTGATTATCCACTGCTTGGCCCTGACGCGGGGGCAACACTCGCACCGTGCCTCCACAGGTTCCGTTCTTGCACAAGTGCAGTATTCAGAAGAACGCATCAACCGCTTGCTGTCTTCTGACTTTGAGGTAATCGCCGATGTGCTACCACGGCTTGCCCGATTCTTAGGGGCCAAGGGTGCGGCCATCGATTGGCTACCCTTGGTTCGTATTGCCCGCTGGACTGGACGCGCCGAAAGCCGCGCCGACCAATCTCGCAACCGAGTGGCACGGGAGTATGCCCGCGCCACCGCTAATTGAGGGGAACTCAGTATGCCCTCAGCCCGATTCATTCAAATCCACTGGCTTGCTTCCTATCCCGGAGCCTTGTTAAACCGCGACGATGCTGGCTTGGCCAAGCGCCTACCTTTCGGTGGGGTCACCCGCGGGCGGGTATCCTCTCAGTCGCTAAAGCGCCACTGGCGCTTGGCCGGTGCCGATAGCCTCGAAAATGCTGCGGATAATTCGTGGGCGCTGCAAAACCTTGAAATCCCTATGGGGTTCCGCACAAAGCTAGCCGTAGAGAACAAGATCATGCCACGTGCACTCGAAAAGCAGCCTACCGATGATAACATCGCTAAAGCTGTCGAGGAGGAACTGCTCAAGGGAGTGTACGCCAAAAATGCGGCCGATCCGAAGAAGCGCCAGGCCCTGTACTTTGGTGAGTCGGAACTGGAGTTTCTCGCCGAACTTGCCGCGCAAGCACTCGCAGAAGATACCCCCGAAGAGGCGGGCGAAAAATTGGTCTCCCTAATCGGGAAGCAGCGTGCGAATTTGCGGGCACTAAAAGACGGTGCTGGCCTTGGTGCGGCACTATTCGGACGTATGGTTACTTCCGATCCGGCAGCTAATACCGACGCTGCCATTCACGTCGCTCACGCCCTCACTGTCCATAAGCTGGAGCGAGACCTTGACTACATGACCGTCGTTGATGACTTGAAAAGCCAAGCTGAGGGAGACGATTCGGGATCGGCGGGTATCTTCGACATGGAACTGACTAGCGGTCTCTACTACGGCTATGTTGTCGTGGACATCGGCCTACTGGTTTCCAATCTCTCACAAGATAGGGAGATCTCCGCCCAGGTGGTCGAGCACTTGGTACATCTTATTGCCCAAGTTTCTCCCGGCGCGAAGAAAGGCTCCACCGCACCCTATGCGTGGGCCGAATTGATGCTGATAGAGGCCGGAGCCCGCCAACCGCGTACTCTCGCTAATGCTTTCCGCGCCCCAGTTGATGTGAGGGCCAACGGGTTGCTCAAAAAGGCGGTTGGGCAAATGAACGCCCATCTTGCTAGCTTGGATGCTGCCTACGGAGGTGACGAAGTCCGGTGTCAACTAGCCGTCGATGCAGATGCCGCACTGTCCGAGATCGACCAAAAGAAGCTCGACGATCTCGCTCAGTGGACTGCTGACGTAGTGCGTGGCAGCGTGGGAGCAACCGCATGAATAAGGATCACCTCATACTGTGCCTCGACGCGCCGTTGATGAGTTTCGGAGGAGTCGTCATCGATAATTTCGGGGAGACGGACGATTGGCCTAGCGCTTCTTTATTGGTCGGCATAATCGGCAATGCCCTCGGATACCGGCGCACGGACAGGGAAGACTTACAGGCTCTGCAAGCTCGGCTAGTATTTGCCTGCCGAGCCGACTGCGAGGGAGAAAGGCTTAGGGATTTCCAGGCTGCGGCCTTGAACAAGAACGACAAAGGATGGACGACGCATGAGCAACCCGAAGGGCGCGATGGCGGTGCTAAGACCTATATGGGCAAGCACCTCCGCTATCGCTTCTATTGGACGGACCGAGTAATTACCGTGGCTCTGCGTCTGGAGCCGGCTGAAGATGATCCCTCCCTTGACCAAGTCGCCAAAGCATTGGACTATCCGGCGAGGCCTCTGTTTATCGGCCGCAAGCCGTGTTTGCCGGCAGCACCACTGCTCGTCGGTCAAGGAAGAGGAGAGAGTGCCTTGGACGCTGTCGCGAAAGTTCCAGCGATGGTCGATAGAGAGCAACGGCAGAGGCAGGTCGGTCACATTGCGTTTGCGCCGGTTCACGATAGACCGCATCCCTTTGTCAGGGACCAGCACCGGGAAGTACGAGTAAGCGGCAGACGCAATTGGGTAAGTGATGTGCATGGTGGGGAACAGCGCTGGTTGGAAGGGCGCTTGGCCCTCTCTGCGGAGGATCTGTTGTGACTACTCCCTTGTCGCTTATTCGTTTGCATCCCAACACGACAGCCTTTGTGCATTGGGCCATCGAGAAGGGCTACCTTCCCCGACGTGGAGACGCTGACCTAGGCTACGCTCTTCATGTGGCGCTAAAGGAAGCGCTAGGCGACTTCGCGCCTAGACCCTTCGTTTTTCAGCAACCACGCGAAGGGGAAGGAGCCGTACTCGGCTATGTTCAGGCAAAGCCCGAGGCCATAACAGAAGCGGCTGGCCTGCCGCCGATTCGCGCATCGGCAGACGAACTTGGTCTCCAGACGATTGAGGCCTACGCCATGCCAGAAGATTGGCGGACGGGTGCCCGCTTCAGCTTTGAGGTGCGTACACGTCCCATTGTGCGTTCTCGCGGTGCCGGGCGTGACGGACCCAACCATGAGATTGATGTCGCAGCGTGGGCAGCTCGCCGCGCCGAAGAACGCACCGAAGGGTTACCGGCAAAAGAGGATGCGTATCGAGAGTGGCTAGCTGTACGCTTTGATTTGCATGGCGTTCGCCTGATAGCTGCACAGCTCGTCTCAATGCGACGGACCCGCGTATTCAGACGGCCGATCATTGGAGGCAATCGGCGCGCACGGGAAATCGAGGGGCCGGACGTTCTTTTTCGCGGGAATTTGGAGATAACCAACGGCGAGCGCTTTACCGAAGTCATTACGTGCGGCATTGGGCGGCACACGGCTTTTGGCTTTGGCTGCCTGCTTTTGGCACCTATAGGTACTTGGGGGTAAATACCATCTACACTTACTTGTGTTAGAGGTTGCCCCGCCTATGCGGGGATGGCCCCAGTCCTGACGACAGCGTCGCGTCGCCTCTCTTGGTTGCCCCGCCTACGCGGGGATGGACCTATGTGCACTGGCACCGCTTGTTAGGCCCAGTAGGTTGCCCCGCCTACGCGGGGATGGACCCCGATCAGACCCGCTTCAGAATTTTTAGGGGAAACAGCCCTCGTTAAAAAATTATTTTCAACCTGACGCACTACCCTTAGGCAGGTTCGAGCTGGGCGTAGGCGACGGCGATGCGCTTGGTCCGCGTCCCAAAGCGGATGGAGAGCTTCATCTTTTCGCCGTGCCCTTCGCGGCTGACGATCTGGCCGCGCCCCCATTGGGGGTGGCGCACCCACTGGCCAACGGCGAGGAAGTCATCTTGAGCGACAAACTCGTCGAATCCAGGCGACTGCTCAGAGTCCCATTCGTAGTGGACGCCTTGGGAAGCCGGAGCCTTTTTGCGGGGCGGAGGGCCGACGCGCTGCCGCGAGCGGGCAAAGCCGCGGTCCAACTCGTAATTCTGGGTTGTCAGTTCGGCGGGGATTTCACTTAAAAACCGCGAGGGTTCGGTTGCAAGCAGCGAGCCGTACGCATAGCGGCGCAGGGCATAGGTGAGGCTGAGCTGCTCTTGCGCACGGGTCATGCCCACATAACAGAGACGGCGCTCTTCTTCAATGGCTTGGGGGTCGCCGACGGCTCGCGCCGTGGGAAAGAGGTTTTCTTCGAGTCCGCAGACAAAGACCAAGGGAAACTCTAAACCCTTGGCACTGTGCAGGGTCATCAAAGTAATGGCGTTGCCATCGTTGTCGCTTTCGTCCGCCGAGGTCAACAGCGACTTTTCTTCGAGATAGGTCGCTAACGTCGCGTCTGGGTTTGCGTCGGCGTATTCGGTCATTTCGGCTAGAAGTTGGTCGAGATTCTGCAAGCGCGCCTCGGCTTCTGGGGTGTTTTCCGCCGCGAGCATGGCGCGGTATCCACTCTTTTCGACGACGGCAAAGCCCAACTCGGGCAGGGAGAGCGCCTCACTGGCTGCCATCAGCTCGTCGATCAGGTCGGCGAAAGCAGCGAGGCTTTTTTGTGCGCGGCCGCTGAGGTTGGGTACGTCGTCGAGATGCCCAAGTGCAGTAGAAAGGCTCCAACCCTTGGCTTGGGCAAAAGCCTGCAAGCGGTCGAGGGAGGTATCGCCAATGCCGCGGCGGGGCGTATTGATGATGCGGCGCAGGGCAATGTCGTCGGCCGGGTTGACCAACAGGCGCAAATAGGACAGCACATCCCGAATTTCGCGGCGATCGTAAAAGCGGATGCCCCCGACGATTACATAGGGTAGTCCGGCGCGCTGTAGCTCCTCTTCAAAGGGCCGCGATTGGGCGTTGGTGCGGTAGAGCACTGCGGCGTCTCCAAGGCCGTAACGTCCCAAGCGGTCATAGCGGCGGATGGCATCGACGACATGGCGGGCCTCGCGGCGGTCCGAGTCGCATTCGACGACCGCGACGGAGTCGCCTTCGGGACCGTTCGTCCACAACTCTTTGCCTTTGCGGCCTTGGTTGTGGCTGATGACGGCGTTGGCTGCGGCGAGGATGCGGCCGGTGGAGCGGTAGTTTTGCTCTAACCGCACTAGGCGGGCGTCTGGGTAGTCGCGCTCAAAGTCGAGGATGTTGCGGATGTCAGCACCGCGAAATTGGTAGATCGACTGGTCGTCATCCCCGACCACGCAGATATTGCGGTGATGAGCCGCTAGCTGGCGACAGAGCAAGTACTGGGGCCGGTTCGTGTCTTGGTATTCATCGACGAGTAGGTGCTCAAAGCGCTCTTGGTAGGTTTGCAAAATGTCTGGATGGCGGTCGAACTGGCGCACGACCTCGATGAGCAGGTCGTCGAAATCAAGGGCTTGGTTGCGGCGCAACTCGCGCTCGTAGTCGGCGTAGAGTTCGGCGATTTGCCGTTGGTGCTCGTTGGCCTGGCGCGCAAATTCCAACGGGTCGAGCATGGCGTTCTTGGCGCGGCTGATCTGGCTGACGACCGCGCGCGGCGCGAGTTCGCGCTCGTCGATTTGGTGGGCATTGAGGACGCGGCGGATGGTGGCTCGGCGGTCGTCTTCGTCGTAGATGGAGAAGTTGGGATCTAGACCAAAACCCTCGGCTTGGCGGCGCAGGATGCGCGCACAGATCGAGTGGAAGGTGCCGATCCATAGTTCAGTGGCCGCCGGTCCGACTAGCTGCTCGATGCGCTCGCGCATTTCGCCTGCAGCCTTGTTAGTGAAGGTCGCAGCGAGAATGCGCCACGGGGGCACGCCGACTTCTTTGATGAGGAAAGCGATGCGATGGGTGAGTACGCGGGTCTTGCCCGAGCCGGCTCCAGCGAGGATCAACAGCGGGCCGCCCGCGGTCTCGGCGGCGCGGCGTTGCGCTGGATTGAGGGCGTCTAGTATGGGCATCCTCAGTTCGTCTGCATGCGCTGGGCTAATTTGACTTGGCGCTTGGCGCGCTCGTGTTCCCTGTTAGTGCGGCTGAAGATATGGGTGCCGTCGCCGCGAGCGACGAAGTAGAGATACTCGGTTTCCGCGGGGTAGAGTACGGCGAACAGGGCAGTGCGGCCGGGATTGCTGATGGGGCCGGGGGGCAGGCCGTGGTGGCGATAGGTGTTAAA
This sequence comes from Gemmatimonadota bacterium, assembly GCA_009840005.1. The sequence goes on along the minus strand of VXOR01000074.1, from coordinate 82,180 downwards.
GGGAGAATTCACCTCCAAGTCGGCATAGGTCAGTCGCTTCTTGTTGGTGCCGAGGGCGTAGTTGACGGTCGCGCAGGATTCGAGGCGGCGGTTGAGCTCGAGGCGGCGCAAGAAGACGCCGGAGATAATGGGCTGCTCTTCGACGGCCACAGCTTCGCGCTCGACGATTGAGGCCAGCGTCACAGCTTCGTGCAGCGAGAGGTCGAGTTCATCGAGCCGCTGGTGCAGGGAGTCGGCGAATACGCGGTGGAACTGGGCGACCATGAGGGAGGCGATGGTGTGGCCGTCGACGTCTAAGTCGAAGAAGTACGTCTCGGGGAAGAGGTAGCCTTCGAGCGTGGACGCGGCCACGCCGAGTTGGCGGATGAGCTGCGGGTCTTCGGTGGCGGCGATAAAGCGAGCCGAATCCGCTACGCCCGCGGCCTGTAGCTGGCCCGCGATCTGGTGGCGATTCAGCCCCTCGGGGATCGTCGCGGGCTGGGTTTGGATGGGGGCCTTAAGCAGGGATTGGGCAATGGCGGCTGTCGTGCCGATGCCGTCGAGCTGATAGGTGCCTGCCTTAAGCTGATGACCGAGGCCCTTGAGCCGGACGGTCCAGGCAAAGACGTGGGCGTTGTGGATTAGGTTTTCTCGCTCTAGCAATTGGCCGATCCAGCGAGCGCTCGCACCTTGGGGGATGTGGATTGTCCGCGCTGGATATTCGTAGGTCGGTTGGTTCAAATACCAAAATCCCCCAAGCGGCAACGCCACCCCCACCAGTGCAATAGCCGCGACGAGTAAGAGTACGCGGTACCAGCGTGCAGACTTGGTTTTAGTTGACATACTGTGGCCTTACCTAAAAGCGATGCGGGTGTGTCGAGTTTCGCACCCGTCCATCGGGAAGTGGGCTGCGAACTAAGGTCTAGCGCAAAAGTATGAATCGGGATTTTTTACGACCAAGGCTGAGGTAAACAATGTATGAGAAAAGACAATCCGTGTCAATCTGATTCGCTTTCTTGACGCTAACAGGGAATCCGGTTAATTTCCCAATTTTTTGTCTTGTCGCCTCAGCGTGCCCGACTTTTCGGCGCAGGAGATTTCCGTTGGATTCCCAAGTGCTCATCAGCATCTCGCAGCTTTCCCACGTCTATGCGGATACGCGCAAGAAAGCGGGCCATCGCGCGCTCCATGAGATCAATCTCGACATTCATGCTGGGGAGACGATGGCCCTGTTGGGACCTAATGGTAGTGGTAAATCCACCCTTCTGCGCGTGCTGACCACCGCGCTGGTGCCCACCTCGGGTGAGGTGCGAGTCGGCGGCGTGCTTTTAGGGCAAGATCCGTCGGCCGTGCGTCGCCAGTTGGGGGTCGTCTTTCAGAATCCCGCGCTCGATGGGAAAATGACGGTCGGCGAAAACTTGCGGATGGCGGGTTTGCTCTACGGCATGGGCCGTCGCGCCGTGCGCCAGCGCAGTGAGCAGTTGCTGGAGGTTGTCGGCTTGTGGGAACGACGCAACGAGCGGGTGGAGAAGCTATCTGGAGGCATGCGGCGGCGCGTCGAATTGGCCAAGGCGCTGCTGCCAACGCCAGCTATTCTCGTGCTCGACGAGCCGACGACCGGGTTGGATCCAGTGGCGCGCCAAGATTTCTGGCACCAAGTGGAGGAACTCAAAGCGGACGAACAACTCACGGTCGTGGTCTCGACCCACCTCTTGGACGAGGCCGAGTACGCGGACCAAGTCGCCATTTTGCACCAAGGACAGCTACTCGTCTGTGGTCCCCCAAGGGTCTTGCAGCGCCAATTGGGGCGCGAAATCCTCACGCTGCACAGCGACGATGCAGCCGCGCTGCAAGCTGCACTGCGCTGCGACATGGGGCTAGAGGGCCTAGTCGTTGATCAGGACTTGCGCGTCCCGCTCAACAGCGACATCAGCCTCGACGAGGTATTCCAGCGCTTCGGCTCCCAGATCCGCTCGCTGTCTTTAGCCCCTCCCTCGCTCGACGATGTGTTCGTGCGCTATACCGGCCGACACCTCGAGGAGGGAAACGCCGTTTGAACGGCGCGTGGATTCTGGCCCAGCGCGAAGTGCTGCGCTTTTTTCGCCAACCTTCGCGGCTTTTGGGGAGCTTGGTGCAGCCGCTGATGCTGTGGTTTTTTATGGGCTCGGGTTTTGCCGACAGCTTCATCAGCGGGGGCAGCGAGTTGAACTACAGAGAGTTTTTCTATCCGGGCATCGTGCTGATGCTTCTGCTCTTCGCGGCGATTTTTTCTACCATTACCCTCATCGAAGACCGCAGCGTTGGCTTTTTGCAAGGCGTGCTGGTAGCCCCAGTGCCGCGTCTGAGTATAGCGCTGGGCAAGCTGGTCGGCGGTACTCTCATCGCCTTATTGCAGGTGCTTGTGTTTTTGTGGCTGGCACCGGTGGCTGGCATTGGCTTATCTGTGGAGATGATCTTAGTGCTCTTGGCCCTTTGCGCGCTGATCGGCATGGGCTTCACGGGTTTGGGCTTTATGGTCGCGTGGCAGTTGGATTCAGTGGCTGGCTACCACTCAGTGATGAGCGTCGTTCTCATCCCCTTGTGGTTTCTTTCCGGTGCGCTCTTTCCCATTGAAGGGGCTGCCCCGTGGCTCGAGTGGGTAATGCAGTGCAATCCCGTGACCTACGCGCTGGTCGTTTTGCGCAAGGCGTTCTATTTGGTGCCGGCTCAGCTAATAGCCGATGGGGCGTTTGTACGCGCCCTGCTAATCACCGGCGGCTGGACGGTGCTGACGACCGCTGGGGCCGCTTGGATGGTGGCCCGCAGCCGCAGCTCCTGATTTCAGAGCTGGTAGAGCATTAGATAGACCACCACGCCGCTAACCGAGACAAATATCCACACCGGCCAGACCCAGCGGGCCAACCGACGATGGCGGGCAAAATCTTGGTTGTAAGCGCGCCAGACGACGAGAGCTACAAAAGGGGCCATTATTGCCGCGAGGATGATGTGGGGTATGAGCACGGCGAAGTATAGGGGGCGAGTCCAGTCGTAGTGGGGATAGGGTACCGAGCCTACCTGAACGTGATAAACCAGATACGAACAGAGAAAGAGCATGGAGCAGCCGAGAGCGGCTAGCATGGATTTTTGGTGGGCTTGACGCGCGCCGCGACGAATCTGCAGGTAGCCGCGCACAAGTAGGAATACGCATAAGATGTTGAGGCAGGCGTTTAGCGTGGGGAGATCTGTAACAGACACAGGCTAGCAAGAAGGGGACCAATGTAAACGCGAACTGGCGACTAGCGCACAAGCCCGCGTTGTGTCGTGGAGCCGCCACCCGGACTCGAACCGGGGACCTACTCATTACGAGTGAGTTGCTCTACCAGCTGAGCTATGGCGGCTATGCTGTACAGTAGAAACTAGGCGGAGCCAGTTACGGTGTCAAGAACCGCTGCGGTTTGCGCCGCTCGCTAAAAGAAGTTGAACAGTTTGCCCAGCGCATGGGCAAAGCCGTTGCGAGGCCGGTCGGCATCGTGCGACTCGACGGGAGCGCTGTGTTCGTTGGCGACAAAGCGCAACAGGCCGATCGCAGTAGCATAGCTGGGGTCGCTAACATCAGTGGGGGCGATTGCGTTTTGGGGGACGCCAATGCGGATTTGGTGGCCGAGCACCTCCTCGGCGAGTGGCGCGACTTGGTCGAGCAAGGCTCCTCCGCCGGCGAGGACGATGCCAGCGGCTAAGCGATCATTATAGGAACTGTTGACGAGAGCTTGACGCACGTATTCAAAAATCTCGCGCTGTCGCGCTTCAATGACCGCGCTGACCTGCTGCTTAGTTAAGGTACAGGGGCGGCCGGCGGTCGTGTGGTACGTGACGGTCTCGTCGCCGTCTTCCCCAGAACAGCTAACGCTGCCAAAGCGGCGTTTGAGCTTCTCGGCTTCGCGAATGGGGATGCTCAAGACGACCGAGAGATCGCGCGTTATATCGTCGCCCCCCAGCGGAATTTCCTCTAGGTGCCGCATCGGACCTAAGAACACGGCGAGATCGCAGGTGCCAGCGCCGAGATCGAGCAGGGCCACCCCCATGTCGCGCTCGTCTTGGGACAAGGTAGCATGGGCCACGCCGACGCTTTCGAGGACGGTGCCGACGATCTCAACACCAGCCTTGGCAGCCGCGTGGCGAAAGGCCGTGCAGAGATGCTCGGCCACGGAAACGGTCAACACCTCGATTGATAGGCGATTGCCGTGCAACCAGAGCGGATTTTGTACTGGCTCACCATCTACCGCATAGTTCTGGACGAAGCGGTGCATCACCATCTGATCCTCGGCGACTTGTTCCTGCGCGACGGCAAGTAGAGCGCGGTCCCGATCCTCTTCGGAGATAGGGTTGGAGGCACCGGAGATGCCCACCGTGCTGTAATTCGTCTGGGTGCTGATGCCTTCGCCAGCCATGCCGAGATAGGCCCCGGCGATTTTGAGGCCAGTCGAGCGCTCAGCTTCAGTGAGGGCCGCGTGGATGGACTCTGCTACTTGGGGCATGTCGATGACGGCGCTGCGGCGCAGACCCGTGCAGGGGCTTTGCCCCAAGCCCAAAATTTTGACTTGGGAATTGTTTTGCACCTCGCCGACCAGGCATAGAACTTTTGAGGCACCAACATCGAGAACGACGACAGGGGATCCAGCCATGGTTGGCGTCCCTTCTTTCTAAGCGCAGCCGCAAAATGCAGCGCAATAGGAGCAAGACGAGGACGTATTGGGAGGGGGAGAAAAGCTACCGCCTAGCGGTAAAAATGCGACGGGCTGGGGTGCCCGACCCACCAGTGTTTACAACGCCAGACAAAGGGGGAAGTCGGCCTGCCGTAAACACCTTAATAGTTAAGGATATGGAAGAATAGGGAAGCCGCTGGAGAAAGTCAAGCCCGACGAGGGGCTAGGTCGGCCTTGACTGGGCTAAGGCTTGCGCCTAAGATAAGCAAAATTGCGAACATTAATAGAGTGCGCTTGCGCTTGCGACGTGCTCGCAGAAAGGAGCGAATATATGGCTCGGGGGGTAAACAAAGTAATTTTGATCGGCAATTTGGGCAGCGATCCCGAAGTGCGCTACACGCCGGACGGGGTGCCCGTAGCCAATTTTAACTTGGCCACCTCTGAAAGCTGGAACGACCGCAATACGGGCGAGCGCCAAGAGCGGACCGAATGGCATCGGCTCGTGCTCTGGCGCAAGCTGGCCGAAATCGCCGGGCAGTACCTCAAAAAGGGCGCTAGAATCTATGTCGAGGGCAAGCTACAGACTCGGTCTTGGGACGACCAGAGCGGCCAGAAGCGCTATACGACTGAGATCGTGGTCAACGACATGCAGATGCTCGATTCTCGCGGCGAGGCAGGCGGTGGTGGCAGTGGCGGTAGAGATGCGGGCTACTCCGACCGGCCAGCTAGCGGGCAAAACATCGGTCCGGCCTCCCAGCCCTCCGCGCCCCCGCCGCCGGGTGGCGACGACGACGATCTGCCGTTCTAAGTTTGGCGGGCAGCTTCTTCCACTTGTGGCTGGCCGAGCGGGTCTTTCCCCTAGTTTTTGGCGATTGCGCGGACGAAGGAAAGATGCAGGCGGCCTTTGCTGCCGGTTCCGTCGGCCCGGACATCGGTTTTTTCCCCGGCGGCCCGGCGGTCTTGTCGCACCGCGTACACTTGGAGCGCTGCGGCGATTTTTTGCGCGCCCTTATTCAAGGGGCCGCCAGCGCTAACGAGCGGGCGTTTGCTGCGGGTTGGGGTCTGCACGTCTATGCGGATATGGCCGTACATCCTTGGGTCGAGGCTCGCGTAGCGGCCTTGCTCCGCGAGGGGACCCGGCCAGCCGTGCCTGATTTGTGGCACATGCGCTTGGAATGGGGGATTGACTGTCGCTTGCTGGCTAGCGAGGGAATGGACGGGTTGTGGCGTGCGCGCTTGCACTTTCCCCGCCGCGCTGATGGCCGCAGCTTGCTAGGGGAAGTGGGGAAGGTTTTCTACGGTCGAGATGCCGATGAGAGCCTGCTGGAACGAGGGGAGGAGGCCACCGCCCAGTGGCTGCGACGAATTCCCAAAATTCTCTGGTGGGGAGGACACATCCGCGTGGCCGGACGACGCCCCAATTCCCTATATACATTGGCGTTTGCCCACTTGGGACGCAAGATCCTCGGAGATTGGCTCCAGCACTGGGTTCGCTTTAAGGATGGCGCGGCCTTAGCCCGTCCGCTGTTGCCTTCAGACCAAGTTTACGAGCAGGTCGTCAAGCTGGGCGAATCGGCTATAGAACGGTTTTGTCGCGGGTTTGACGAGGGCTTCGCCCAGTTGGGCAATCCCGATTTATACACGGGCGAAGTAGGCGATGGATAGTGCCGAAGTACTCCTGAGTTTTGGCGTGGGGCTAGCCGCCGTGGGGTTGATTTACGCAGCGGTGCGCCTCTGTAGGTCGCGAGCTTATCTCTCGCCTCTGTTGGCTGAGCTTTTAGCCTCCCGTGTCCAGTACGCGTTGGCGGGACTAGTTTTCGGCTTGCTCGCGCCGTTGGACATGCGGCCCAGCCTCAGCGCGGCGGCCGATCTGGCTGCGGCGTTTTTAGTGGGGGTCTTCGGGTTAGTAGTCGGATGTAGCATTGAGTTGCGTCTGCTCAGGCTCGTTAGCAGACCCCTGCTGTTGCTGGAAATCGGCTATCTGGTCTCGTTGGGCTTGGGTTTGTGGGCGCTGAGCTATGGTTTTTCTCAGGGGGGCGTGGATGGAGCCGTATTATGGGGCGTTTGCGGCTTGGGGGCTGCTTGTTGGGTACGCCAGAGCCGCAGGGAGGGTGCCGAAAAAAAGAAAAGCACCGGTTGGTTGCCTTCGATTAGTGCGCTAGTCGGCTTGATTGTGGCTGGCGTGGGGGTTATGCAGCTACGTCCAGGGGGATTCGAAATATACTTGCCGTTGGGCTTCCCTTCGGTCGTGGTCGTCGAAGGGACGTGGGCAGAATGGGGGTCGTGTATAGTATTGGGCGCTTTGGTCGGCTTGATTGTGGACTTAGCGACCCGCAGCGTCAGCAGTGGATATTTGTACTATCTGATAGCCGTCGGGCTTCTGTTAGGCAGCGGCATAGCTGGTGCGTTGGGCTTGGAACCCCTGTGGGTGGGAGCTGTGGCTGGAATTTGGTTGGTCAATGCGACGATGCGCCGCTTAGATATCTTGCGTGCCTTGCAGCAGGGCCAAGACATGGTGCGGACGGTGTTGCCTGGGGTCGTGGGGTGGGCGCTTGGGGTGGCATTCGTCGAGGGTGGCTTTGAACTCGCGTTCAGTGCTTGGATCCTTTTGGCCTTGATTGCTGTGGTGCCGGGAGTGCGGTTAGGGGTATGGCATGGAATGGGAAAGCTCCTCGACCGCTCTGTGCATAAGCGCATCGGCATAGAGCCGAGGCAGCTTTTGGAGCTAGATGACTTGGGGCTGATCATCGCCTTGAGCTTAGCGACCGTTCTGCCCGCCGGACAGGGAGCGGCTCTTTTGGCAGCCGCGCTCTTGGGGCAGCGGTTGATGCACATTGTGGCGCTGTGGACAGCGGGCAGACTATCCACAGCGTAAGTTGTAAAAGGCGGCCCGTTGCGGGTAGAGCGCTTGTTGTCCGAGGCTTTCCTCAATGCGCAACAGTTGGTTGTACTTGGCCACGCGGTCGGTGCGCGAGGCCGATCCGGTCTTGATCTGGCCGGCATTGGTCGCCACGGCAATGTCGGCGATGGTCGTGTCTTCGGTTTCGCCCGAGCGGTGAGAAATGACGGCTGTGTAGCCCGCTCGCTTGGCCAGTTCAATGGCGGCGAAGGTTTCGCTCAGGGTGCCGATCTGGTTGACCTTGACAAGGATGGAGTTGGCGATGCCCTTTTGGATGCCGCGGTTGAGTCGCTCGGTGTTTGTCGCGAAAAGGTCGTCGCCCACTAGCTGCACGTTGTCGCCCAAGGCCGCGGTTAGCTGCGCCCAGCCATCCCAATCGTTTTCGTCGATACCGTCTTCGATGGAGACGATGGGATAGCAATTGGCCAGTTCGGCGTAGAAAGCGACCATGTCTGCGGCGCTGCGCTCTTGGCCCGAGGACCAGTGCAAGGTGTATTTGCCGTCGGCAAACAGCTCGCTAGCGGCTGCATCGAGGGCCAGCAGCACGTCCTCGCCCGGCTGATAACCGCTGCGTTGGATGGCTTCGACAATGATGTCGAGAGCCTCGTCGTTGGAGTCGAGGTCCGGGGCAAAGCCGCCCTCGTCGCCGACGGCCGTGTGGCGCTTTTGCTCTTTTAGTACGGCTTTTAGGTGGTGAAATATTTCGGCTCCCATCCGCAGGGCTTGGCCAAAAGAGCGCGCCCCGATGGGCATGACCATGAATTCTTGCAGATCGACGTTGTTGTCGGAGTGAGCGCCGCCGTTGAGGATATTCATCATGGGCACCGGCAGCGTGTGGGCCGCGGGGCCGCCGAGGTAGCGATAGAGGGGGAGACCGCAAAATTGGGCGGCCGCTTTGGCGCAAGCCAGCGATGCGCCGAGTATGGCGTTGGCACCCAAACGGGCCTTGTTGGGGGTGCCGTCGAGGTCGATCATCGCTTGGTCGATCTGATGCTGATTGGTTGCATCTAGCCCCTTGAGCAGCGGCGCGATTTCTCGGCACACATTGTCCACGGCGTTGCGGGTGCCTTTGCCAAGATAGCGGGCCGGATCGCCATCGCGCAGTTCTACGGCTTCGTGTTCGCCGGTGGAAGCACCCGAAGGCACTGCTGCCCGCCCGAGATGGCCGTCTGCGAGGCGCACATCGACTTCGACGGTGGGATTGCCGCGCGAGTCGAGGATTTCGCGGGCGTGGACATCGGCGATAGTAGGCATGGGATTTCCGGCTTTCAAGCAATGAGTGGAAAAAGACGTAAACGATTAATATACAAGGCTTTGGGAATACTGTCAACACAGGTTCTATTGGGCCTGTTGATCCTGGTGGGCACTGTCACCGTCGGAGCGGATTCGTCGGTTTACGTACCTTTGGAACACTGGGTTTATCACTTTGTCGAGCGGCTTGAAGCCCAAGGGCGGGTTGACGGCTTTACGGACGGGATTAAACCGTATAGCCGCAGTAAAATAATAGAATTACTTAACGCAGTTAATAAAAAGTATCGTCCCGAGCTGTCTCCGATTGAATTGGGCGAACTGGACTTGTTGCGCGGCGAGTTTGTCCAAGAGCGAGCCATGTTTCAATACCACGCCCGCGGAGGGGCCGTTTTCGCCGACTTTCTCGCCCGCCAGCAAACCGATCGCTTTAGCGGCCGGGGGCGGTCGGAGGCCGAAGTGGTGTACCGCCATCGAGGCGGCGGCATCGTCCGCGGGCATATAGGCCGTAGCGTGAGTTTCCGCATGGCTTTTGAACAGGTGCGAGAGCAAGGATCCCGCCGTTACGTCTATCGCCACGACCTGTACGAGCGGCGGATTGACTTACCCCAGCTAAAGGGCGGGGCGGCCGATTTTCACGAGGGCACGGCGTACGTCAAGTTCGCGGTGGGGCCGGTAGATGTGCAGTTGGGCAAAGACGAAGCATTATGGGGGCCGGCCCCGAAACAAAATTTGGGGCTGGGCAACAACGCGCCGTCGTTTAACATGATCCGCTTGCAGTCGCAGCTTGGGGCCTTTAAGCTGGTCAGTATCTCCGCCGAACTTCGCCCATGTCCCAACCGGTCCGATTCGCCGCTTTGCGTGGGAACAGCCGATTCAGCGGCCACGTATGCAGTCAACGGCGCGACAAATGTGCGTTTGTTGGAGCGCCAGAAGTACTTGGCGGCCCACCGCTTGGAGGTGGCGCTGGCCCCTTGGCTCGACTTGGGTTTTCAGGAGATAGTAGTGTACGGCGATCGGGGGATAGAGCCTAGCTACGTCAACCCACTGATGTTCTACTGGGCCGCCCAAAGCCACCTAGGCGACAAGGACAACCTCCTGATGGGCCTAGACTTGGATATCCATCCGGGGCACGGGCGGCGCTATTATCTGGCGTACGTAGTCGATGACCTGAAAAAGGCCCGCATATTTTCCGACGATTTCGCCAACAAGTTTTCCCTGCAGGCCGGAATGCTATGGGTCGATCCGCTGGGGTTGGCCGATTCCGAACTGCGGGCCGAATACGTGCGCATCGAACCTTGGCTTTACTCGCATCGGTTTCCCATTAACACCTTTCGCCACTTTGACTCGCCGCTGGGCCACAGCCTCGCGCCCAACAGCGACCAATGGCAATTGAGCCTGACTAAACAGGTGACCCGAGATCTAGAATTTGCAGTATATGTCACGCGCAGTCGCCACGGAGAAAACGAGTTAGGGTCAGACGGCACCATTCGCAATGTCGGTGGCGATATGCACTATGGCTGGCGGCCGGGGGACGAGCGAGAGACTAAACAATTCCTCGACGGGCATCGCATGCAGCGGACCGAGTTGGGGGCTGGCCTGCACTGGCGGATCTTGCCCGATCTCCAGCTAGAGGTCGAATACGCGCAGGAGTGGGGCCAAGGCGTGCCGCTACCCCCGGCTTGGGGGCCGGCCGTGCCGCTGGCGTGGCGCTCTGGCTACGGGGATGGCCGCCAGCAGCACCTGCGCTTTGACCTGCGCTTTAACTACTTCTAAGGCCGCCTTATGGAGCTGATGGATCTGCAAAAGGCGGGCTTGCTCTTGAGCGGCGCGGTCTACGTGGGCAGCGTTCTCTGGCTGTGGCGCGGCTTGAGTGGGCGGCGGTCCGGTCCGGCCCTAGTTAGCGATCAGCCCTCGGTCAGCGCCATCGTCGCTGCGCGCGACGAGGAGGCAACCTTGCCGCACTGCTTGGACGCGCTCGCTCGGCAGGACTATAAGGGAGCGTTTGAAGTGATCGTCGTAGATGACCGCTCGCGCGACCAAACTTGGGACATCATTGCCGCAAAGGCGGAGACTTGGCCGGTACTCAAGGGCGTGCAGGCCACGCCAGACGGACAGTTTAGGTGTCCAAAGAAAAGCGCTCTAGCCGAAGGGATTGCGGCGAGCACTGGGGAGATTTTGCTCTTTACCGATGCCGATTGCCGCCCACCCGCAGATTGGGTCCGTTCGATGGTGGCGCACTTTGCACCGGAGGTTGGCTTAGTCGCCGGGTACGCGCGGCCCGATCCGGTCTCTGGCGTGTTGGCCAAGGTCTTAGCCGTGGACAATATCGGAGTTGGGGCGCTGGGAGCGGGCAGCTTTGGCATGGGGCACCCGCTGTCGTGTACGGGCCGGAATTTGGGCTACCGCCGCCAAGTGTACGACGAGCTGGGAGGCTTCGCGCAAATCGGGCATCTGATCGGGGGCGACGATGTGTACTTTATGCGTTTGTTGAGTGCCCAGGGCAGGTGGGCTATGGCGTTTAACCGCCAGACTGTCGTCCTCTCGCAGCCACCGCCAGCTAAGCTCGCAGACGCGATTCAACAAAAGCTCCGGCACGCGGCTAAAGGAGGCCACTACAAAGGCCGCGCGTTCTATTTGGCCGTAGGCGTCTATTTGTTCCACGGCTTTCTCGCTTGGGGGCTGGTGCAGATGCTCTGGGCTCAAAGCTGGAATAGCTGGGTCGCGGGTGTGTGGTTTATGCGCTGGGCCGTTGACTTTTTGCTTCTCAAGCGGATGGCCACGCCTAAGGAGCGCCCGCTCCTGCGCTATTTGCCACTAGCGGAAGTTTTATATATTCCCTATGTTCTAATTTTCACAGTTGTTGGCCGTTGGGGATGGTTTCGCTGGAAAACCTGATAAAATAAAGGAGTTGATTTGGCCTACCTGATCGCGCCTAAAGCACTGCCGCGCTACGTTCGGCGCTACGCCCGTGCATTTTCTTGGAAGCGGCTAGGCAATTTTCTCGCCGTTTTAGCCTCTATGGGGCTATCGTGGATAACCCGCCGACCTATTGTGTGGGGGCGTCCTTTTATGCTCATGGTCGAGCCGACCAACTTTTGCAACCTCAAGTGTCCTTTGTGCCCTTCGGGCAACGGCGAGATGCGCCGCCCACGGGGGACTATGGGCTTGGAGGACTTCAAAAAACTGGTTGACGAGCTCGGCGGCGAGGCCTTTATGATGATGCTGTGGAACCAAGGCGAGCCGTATATCAACAAGTGCTTCAACCAGATGGTGCGCTACGCCAGCGACCGCGGCATCTTCACTTTCACTAGCACCAACGGCCATTTCGTCCGCAACCCTGAGCAGGCGCAGGCCATCGTTGAGTCTGGGCTGGACGAGATGATCGTCTCGCTGGACGGGGTTGATCAAGAAACATACGAACAATATCGAGTCGGCGGCCAAATCGAGCGCGTCTTTTCTGGGGTCCGCCTGCTGGTCGCAGCCAAAGAGGCGCTGGGGTCACAGACGCCGCTGATCAACTTGCAATTCATCGTTATGAAGCACAACGAGCGCGATCTGGCCACGGCCGAAACGCTGGCCAAGGACCTGCGCGTTGACAAGTTTTTGGTCAAGACCGCCCAAGTTTACTCCGAGGCGGACGCCGAGGAGTTCTTGCCCGAGGACGAACAGTACAGCCGCTACGAGCGTGCGGAGGACGAACTGGTGGTCAAGGGACAGCCCACGCGGGGTTGCAAGGTGCTGTGGTACAGCTCGATGGTCAATTGGAACGGAGCGGTCGCGCCCTGTTGCTTCGACAAGGACGTCGACTTTGGCATGGGGCAGGTCTTCAACGGTCGTTCTTTTGATGAGATCTGGCGCAGCCGGGCCTATATGGACTTTCGCCGTCAGGTCCTGGCCGACCGCAATAGCTTCGATATGTGCCGCAACTGTTCCGAAGGCTATCGCGGCATGTTCTCGCTGATCAAGGAAATCAAGGGCTAATGCCCGCGCTGTCCGCGCCCGAATACCTCTTGGCGTTCTGTGCGCTGGCCTACTTGCTCGGGGCTTGTTGGTTCGTCACCGGGATGCGCCGCTCGCTCGGCCATGCCAATTCCGAGCGCGTCCAGCTCGTCTCGGTCGTCGTCGCCGCTCGCGACGAAGCCGCTTACATCGCTCGCTGTCTGCGCACCCTGTTAGCGCAAGATTATCCCCAAAACCGCTACGAAATCATCGTTGTTGACGACGGCTCCACCGACGGTACGGGCCACATCGTGCGCGAGTTCAGCGGAGAGACGGCGTCCGTGCGCTTGCTGAGAACCGAAGGGTCGGGTTCTAAGAAGGCCGCGCTCAGCTTGGGAATCGCCGAAGCGCGGGGAGAGGTGATTCTCACTACGGATGCCGACTGTCAGGTTGGTCCGGGATGGATTCGCGGCATGGTATCGCACTTTGCCGACGGGGTGGGCATGGTCATTGGTTTTTCGCAAATCGGCTCGCCGTCCGAGATCAAGGGGTGGCGTCAGGGATACGAGGCCGTTGACTTCACCTGTCTGATGGCTTGCATTTGGGGAAGCACCGGTTGGGGGCATCCCATGGCGGCCTCCGGGCAGAATTTGGCCTTTTTGCGGGAGGCGTTTTTCGCCGTTGGCGGCTATGAAAAGATCATGCACCGGGCTTCTGGAGACGATGTGCTGCTCATGCAGGCCATGCGCCGCTCGGGCCGGTGGTCCATTGTCTTTGCCAACCAGCCAGCGACTTTTGCACGGCATCCGGTGGCCACCTCTTGGGGCGGGTTATTCGGCCAGCGCAGCCGCTGGGCTTCCAATGCCCCAGTCCTCGCCCGCCTAGATCCGCTCTTTTTCGGCTATATGCTGCTCGCCTACGTTTTGAGTTGGGCGACGCTCATGGCTCCTTTGCTGTGCTTGGTCGGCTTGCTGAATCCCCTGTGGGCCTTGGGCATGGTGGGGGCGAAAGTGTGGGGCGAGTGGGGTGTATTTAGCGGTGGAATGTTGCTATCGGGTCGGCGCGAATTGCGCCGCTATTTTCCTCTTTGGGTCTTGGTGCAACCCCTGCACGTAGTTTTAGTCGGCACCGTTGGCTGCTTGGGGATTTTCCGCTGGAAGGGCCGCATCCACCTATGGGGCCGGCGCGTGCGCGGGGCCGGTACCAGCGTCGAGCTATCCGAGCCGTCTCGACGCTGAAGAGGGGGAATCCGAGGTGGGAAAACGCGAAGTCGAGCGGGCACAGATCGTCTGTAGGGAACTAAAGAAAACCATTCCCGAACCGAGAGTAGAACTCAACTACAGCAATGCCTTGGAGTTGATGGTGGCCACCATGCTCGCGGCGCAGAGCACGGATGTCAAGGTCAACGAAGTCACCGCAGTGCTATTCAAAAAGTACCAGTGTGCAGCCGACTACGTGGCGGTGGCGGCCGAGGAATTGGAAGAGGATATCCGCTCAACCGGTTTCTACCGGCAAAAGGCCAAAAATATCCGCGCGACCATGACGCTGCTCATCGCCGAGCACAACGGCCAAGTCCCCGGGCAGATGGATGCCTTGACCCACTTGCCCGGCATCGGTCGCAAGAGTGCCAATGTCATCCTCGGCAATTTGTACGGTGCGCCTGGTATCGTGGTAGATACGCATGTGGGACGGGTGAGTCGGCGCTTGGGGCTGACCGCAGAAACAGATCCAGTCAAGGTCGAAATGGTCTTGGCGCAGCTACTGCCAGTCGAGGAATGGACGGCTTTCGGACAACGCGTGGTCTTGCACGGTCGCTACGTGTGCAAGGCGCGTAATCCTCTGTGCAACGAGTGTGTACTCATGCCGCATTGCGATTATTTTGCCAGTCAGATTGTGGGGACTTAGCGGCGCGGTTGCGGCAGGCGCTTGAGGACGGCGGTTATTTCGGCTGGCGTCTGCGAGGCGAGCATGTCGCGGTGAGTGGTGTCGGCATGCATCAAGGTCGCGATCTGGGCGAGGATCGGGATGTAGCTGCGGTAGTTTTGTTCCGGGGTCAACAGCAGGAAGATGAAGTGGACCGGCTCGGGGGTAGGGCCTTCAAAATCGATGCCTTGTCGGCAAATCCCCAAGCAGCCGATGATCCCTTCCAGATCGGAGATGGGCGCATGGGGGATGGCCGTGCTGTGTCCTAGCGAGGTCGAGCCTTTGCGCTCGCGGTCGAGCGCGGCCTCGAGTACGGTCTGGCGTTCGCTGGCGGGGATTTGCTTTTCTTCTATTAACGCATCGACCATCTGGGCAATGGCGTCCCACTTGTCTTTGGGGGTGAGGTTCAAGCGGATGGTGTGTTCCCAGAAAATGCGACTTAGTTGCAAGTCATTGGCCGCAGCCGAGCGGACCATTAGCACCGAACAGGGAACCTGATAGGCGATCTCGTCCGGGATGGAGCCAGCGAGATGTTCCTCTTGACGCCAGTCGTTTGAGGCTCCGAGCACGATCAAATCGTGGTCTTGCGCCCTTTCGACGATGGCCGGGACTACATCGGCGGCCGGGATTACAGTCAACGGCACGTCGATTTTCAGTAGTTCTAGCTGCAAGCGCGTGTCGGCGGCTAGCTGCGCACAGTAGCGCTGGAGGATGGGGTCGGAGGGGTCGCGGGTGTCGCGGACGATGCGGAGAATTTCCAGTTCGGCCCCCCAGGCTTGAGCCAGATCGTAGGCGATCTGCACGCCGACCAATGCGTGATTGCCGCCGCCGAAAGGTACGAGAATCCGGCGCACCGGCCCGCGCTTTTTTTCTTTGAAGATCAGAGTATCGACATCGGTGTCCTTGGTGAGGGCGCGATTGGGCGCGGAAAGGATTGAGGTGCGCTCGACATCGCCTTTCCAAGCCATGAGCATCATGTTGCAACTCCAGCGGCGAACGGCCTGCTGAATGGCACTTGTTACGTCTGCGCTCTCTTCGAGGTGCGCAATTGCGCCAATATTGCGGGTCATGGCCCGATCGGCCAAAGCAGCGAGTGCTTGGTCTATATCGGGTATAGGCTCGGCGTCGGGAGTGAGGATGTGGGTCAGGTGCAGTTCACCCCAAGGTGGGACGGCCAAGCTCGTAGCCAGATCGACGAGATTGTGCTCTTGGTGCGGATTTTCGAGAGGGACCAGGATGCGAAGTTGAGCAGGTGACATCTTCGTTGTAAAGCTGCAAACCAAGGACTAGTCCAAATAACACATTACTTATAACAATAAATATAAGACAGACCGCCATCTTTTCCAGCCTTCTTTCTTCTAAGGTGGGGTTGCCAGCGGCGGTGCGGTGCGGTTTGTTGTTGACAATTCAACTGGGAGGTTTGTGTGAGGATATTGATTACTGGCATTACCGGCCGCATTGGTGCCAACTTGGCCACCCAACTCGTCGAGCGCGGGCACCAACTCCGCGGGTTGGTCTGGCCCCGTGACCCACGAGTGGAAAATCTCAAAAAGATACAAGTCGAACTCGTCGAGGGGAGTTTGACTGATCCGGCCACAGTGGAACAGGCGGTCGAGGGGATTGAGGCCGTCTATCACTTGGGAGCGGCCTTTCAGGGCGGTGGCCCCTTTACCGACGAGGAGTTTTTTGAGATCAACGTGCGCGGTACCTTCAACATGCTGAAGGCCGTGCGCCGGGTGAAGGGGATAGGCCAATTCTTGTTCGCCAGTTCGGACGCGCTCTACGACAAATACGTCCCCGGCGGCATGAGCACGCCTGTTGATGAACAGACGCCGCGCGTGCCCAAGGGAGCGTATGCCTTGACTAAGGCGCTGGGCGAGGAATTGTGCAACGGCTATTGGCAGGGATACCAAGTGCCGACGACGATTTTGCGTTTCGCCATGGTCTGGGCTGCCGACGAAATGTTGCAGTTTCCGCAGTTCTACCTGAGCAAGATGAAGGAGGTGCACCCGGAACTGGTGGCCCTGTGGCAGGGCGAGGAGTGCGCGGTGCTGCTAAAAGACCAGCGCGATCGTCCCTTCAAAAAGCACATCGCCGATGTGCGCGATATCGTGCATGGCTGCCTCTGCGCTTTGGGTAAAGAGAGGGCATTGGGCGAGACTTTCCAGCTAGCGGGCCCGCGCCCTTTCACTTGGGACGAGGTCAGTTACCGGCTCGCCGAATTGCGCGGCATACCCCACGTCGAAGCGGCTGTACAGGCCACGCCCACCTTTTACGAGTTCAACCTGCGCAAGGCCGAGGAATACCTAGGATTTAGCCCTAGTTACGACATCGTGCGGATGATGGTCGATGCGCTTAACTACCAGCGCGGCGAAGACATCGGGGTGTTGCCGCACGGCTGAGGCTTAGGTCTCGTGCGGTACCAAATATGGGATTGCGGTCGATGATAAGGATTTTGTACAATGCAATAGCTCTGGGCAAGTTTGAGGCCGAACGAAGGCCTACGGCTTAACAAACTAAGGGGTGCGCTATACCTACGCAAGGTGGGGCATTGCTTGACAACCCTGTGAACCTCGGCTATACTGGCCGACCTAAAAAGACGGAGATTTATGCGGAGCAAAGAGGAATTAAAGGCCGCTGTCTGCGCGGCGATTGAGCGGCAGAGCGAGCAGATCATCGGGTTGGGAGAAGCCATCATGGACCAGCCCGAATTGGGCTTTAAGGAAGAGCAGACGGCTCGCCGCGTCTGCGAAAGTTTTGTCGATCTCGGATTGCAGTACGAGCGGGAACTAGCGTTGACCGGCGTGAAGGCTCGGCTTAAGGGGAAACAATTAGGTCCGACCGTGGCCCTGATGGGCGAGCTCGACGCGCTCATTGTGCCCGATCATCCGCGTGCCGATCCGGCAACTGGGGCGGCACACGCCTGTGGCCACAACGCCCAGATCGCCGGAATGGTAGGGGCCGCTTACGGGCTTGTAGCGGCCGGCATCAGCGAGGAATTGGCTGGGGAAATCGCGTTTTTCGCCGTGCCCGCAGAAGAATACGTCGAGATAGATTACCGTTTGGGACTCGTCGGAGAAGGCAAGATCGCATTCCTCGGCGGCAAGCCCGAACTAGTCGAATTGGGGCACTTTGACGATATAGATATGGCCGTGATGATCCACACCAGCAGTTCAGCCCAAAGCGAGGGGGCGGTGGGGATTGCCCGTTCGTCCAACGGCTTCTTGGCCAAGAACGTGCGCTTTATTGGCCGGGCTGCCCACGCTGGGGGCGCGCCGGAGAAAGGCGTCAACGCACTCAGTGCGGCGACGCTCGCCCTCAGCGCGATTGACGCCCAGCGCGAAACCTTCCGCGACCAGGACTGCGTGCGGGTGCATCCGATCATCACCAAGGGGGGCGATCTGGTCAATATCATCCCGGCCGAGGTGCGGTTGGAAACTTATGTTCGCGCCCGCACCACCGAGGCGATGCTCGATGCGTCTCACAAGGTCGATCGGGCGCTACGGGGAGCGGCGGTTGCCCTTGGCTGTTCGGTTGAGATCGAGACTGTGCCCGGCTATCTGCCGCTGTGCAATGATCCAGACTTAGGGGAGCTTTTCAAGGACAATGCCGCGCGGATCTTTGGCCCCGATCAGTATCGGGATTATCCCCACGGCGGCGGCTCCACCGACGCTGGAGACCTCAGTCAGATCATGCCCGTGCTGCACCCGGCCATGACCGGGGCCAGCGGCGTGGTCCACGGCCCCGATTGGGGGATTGCCGACCCTGCCGCAGGGTACCTCGCCCCAGCCAAGGTCCTAGCCATGATGGCCATTGACTTGCTGTACAGCGATGCGTCCACAGCCCAAGACATCCTGCAAAATCATGCGCCCAACATGAGCAAGGGCGAATATCTGCAACAGCAAAAGGCACTCTTTCACCGGGAACTCTTCGCCGGTGATCAAACAGGGGGGAATGCAACGTGAAGCTTGGCATGGTGACCTACAACTTGGGCCGCGATTGGGATTTGGAGACGCTGATTGCCCATTGCGAAGAGGCTGGTTTTGTCGGAGTTGAGCTGCGGACCACGCACGCTCACGGGGTCGAAGTGGCACTCAGCGGAACTGAGCGGGCCGAGGTTAAGAGGCGCTTTGCCGACTCGGCGGTCGAACTGGTAGGGTTGGGCAGCGCCTTTGAATACGACGCTGTCGATCCGCAGGTGCTCCGAAGTCACATCGACGGGACCAAAGAATACGTGCGCTTGGCCCATGATCTCGGAGTCGGCGGAGTCAAGGTGCGCCCCAACAACGTCCATGTAGATGAGGGGATCCCCATCGAGCAGACCTTGGAGCAGATCGGCGTTAGCTTGCGCGAGTGCGGCGAGTTCGCCCGCGATCTAGGGGTGCAGATTCGCTTGGAGGTTCACGGCCGCACGACCTCGGATCCGGCCAACATCCGCAAAATTATCGACTACGCCGACCACGACAACGTCTTCGTCTGTTGGAACTCCAATGCAACGGATCTAGTCGACGGCTCCATCGACGGCAGTTTCGCCTCCTTGCAGGAGGCCATTGCCTTGGTCCACATTACCGAGTTGTGGAGCGATTATCCGTGGGAGCGGCTCTTTACCCTGCTGCGGCAGAGTGGCTATGCCGGTTATTGCCTCGCCGAAATCCCCGAAAGCCCAGACTCCCTGCGCCTGATGCGCTATTATCGAGCCTTGTGGCAGGTCCTCGCCAAAGGCTAGCGATGGGCGATGCCTGAAATCGCCTATGTCAACGGTCGCTTCTGTCCATTGGCCGAAGCTATGGTGTCGGTTGAGGATCGGGGCTATCAGTTCGCTGATGGGGTCTATGAGGTCGTTGGGACCTATGGTGGGTGTCCCTATGCCTTAGAGCCGCATTTGGCGCGCCTTCAGGACAACCTAGAAGCACTTCACTTGCCGTTAGATATCCGCGAGTATGGCCTTCGGGCCAAGCTGATGGAGGGCATTGAGCGGAGCGGTTTTGGCGAGACCTTGGTCTATATTCAAGTTACGCGGGGGGTCGCCCCTAGGCAGCACGAGTTTCCCTCTGTTCCAGTCGAGCCCACTGTCGTAATGACGTTTAAGGAATTGCGTCGCCTGCCACGGGACCTCTACGACCGCGGCGTCGAGATCATTAGCACCGAAGACTTGCGCTGGAAGCGCTGCGATATCAAAAGCATCGCCTTACTGCCCAACATCTTGGCCAAACAGTCGGCGTTGCAAGCGGGGGCCTTTGAAGCGTTGCTGGTCGATGTGGAAGGCCGGGTCACCGAAGGGGCTTCGACTAGTGCCTTCTGCGTACAGGCGGGGCGATTGTGCACCGCGCCTATTGGTCCCCACATTCTGCCGAGCATCACCAGAGGCATTCTGCTCGACTTGGCCTGCGAGCTCGGCATACCCATCGACGAAGAGTTTTGCACGCTGGATCAATTTAAGGAAGCCGATGAGGTCTTCATTGCCGGTACTACGCTTGAGGCGATGTCAGTGGTAAAAATCGACGGTGCCGTTATCGGCGATGGTACTCCGGGGCCGATAACGCAGCAGATCCGCGCCGCGTTTATGGAATCACTGAATTTGGCTTGAGCCGCAAGGACAAGGAGTACAAGCAAAAGGGGGACGCTCAGCCCTCAGCCAGAGCGCCCCCCTTTTTGCGTTGTTACCAGAGGTTGTTAATGAATGACGATCATCTTGGTTTCAGTCATTTCCTCGACTGCGTACTTGGGCCCCTCCTTGCCCATCCCGCTTTCCTTGAGGCCGCCATAGGGCATCAGATCGGCGCGCCACTGAGTGCCCCAGTTGATGTGGATATTGCCCGATTCCACTTGTTGGGCAAACTGGAGAGCCCAGTTGAGGTTTTCGGTGAAAATTGCGGCGCTGAGACCATAGTTGGTGTCGTTGGCCATGGCGATGGCTTGGTCGATATCGTCGATTCGGCTGATGCCGAGCGCTGGACCGAAAATCTCGTCGCAAGAGACCTTCATCTCCGGTGCTACATCGGCTAGGATGGTCGGAGCGTGCATTGTACCCTCGCGGGTTCCGCCGGTGACGACGCTGGCCCCAGATCCGACGGCTTCTTGGACCCAAGCCTCGACGCGCTCGGCGTCTTGGACGCGGATCATCGGCCCCATTTTGACGTCGTCGTCGAGGGGATTGCCGGTCGTTAGGGCTTCGACAGCGGGTTTGAGGGCATCGATAAAATCCCCGTACACCTCACTGCTGGCGAATACCCGCTGAGTCGAGATGCAGACTTGGCCAGCGTTGGCAAAGCCGGTATTGGCGGTGGCGGCGGCGACTTTTTCGAGATCGGCGTCTGGCATGACGATCAGTGGGGAGTTGGAACCCAGCTCCATGGTCACTTTCTTCAGGCCAGCGACCTGACAGATGTGTTCGCCAACATCGCGGCTGCCCGTGAAGCTGATTTTGCGGACCTTGGGATTGGAACTGATCGCATCGCCAATGACGCCGCCCGAACCTGTGACGCATTGAATGGCTTCCTCCGGCAAGCCCGCATCGACAAAAATCTCGGTCAGTTTGAGTGACGAAAGCGGGGTGTCGCTGGCGGGTTTGACGATGATCGAATTACCGGCGGCCAGCGCGGGCCCGACTTTGTGGCAGACGAGGTTGAGCGGGAAGTTAAAGGGCGTAATCGCAGCTACCACGCCACAGGGGACCCGCAGCGTAAAGCCGAATTTGCCCGCCCCATTAGAGGCTCCGCTCAGGTCGAGCGTTTCGCCAGTCAGACGCTTGGCTTCCTCGGCAGACAGGACGATGGTCTCCTGGGCACGGGACGCCTCGCCCATGCCCTCGGCGAGGACTTTGCCCTCTTCGAGCGTGATGGTGCGCCCTAGGTCATCGAGCCGCTCTAGCATTAGATCAGCCGCGCGATGGATGATCTCGTAGCGCTCATGGGCGCTCATTGCGGCCATGACTTTGGCACCGCGCTCGGCCGAGTCAATGGCGCGGTTGATGTCTGCGGCGTCGCCCCTTGGGACGGTGTCAACGACTGAGCCATCATAGGGGTTGACGACGTCCATAGTTTCGGCTTTGTCAACCCATTCTCCAGCGATGTACATCTTCATAGTCAACTTCCTTTTTAAGGTGGGTGGTAAGTAATCAACAAGTTAAGTGTGTGCTTTTACCTGTCAAGCGAGCTTAGGGTTAAATACCCAAGCGATTTTTATAGTCCAGGGGGCGTCCCTCGGCATCAAGTAAGGGCTGCGGCGGGGCCTTCTTTTGAGTTAGTAAGCTGACGATTACCAAGGCGAGGGCGGAAAAGGGCACGGCCAGAAGGTCGGCTGGCAAATCCACGGGGATTATCCGCAACACCTGCCAAGCGCACAGGCCGACCCCTATGGAGGCTAAGGCCCCAGGGCCGTTGCTCTTGGGCCACCACAAGCCAGCGGTTAGCGGGACGAACAGCGAGGCTAGGAGCACAGACCAAGAGTCGACCATCAAATCGTACACCGAAGCAGTCTGGAGGGCCAACAGTAGAGATAGCACGCCCAAGAGGAGGACGGACAAGCGCGTCAGGCGCAGCGACGCCCGCTCTTCGGCGTCGGGCTTGAAGTAGCGCAGGAGATCCCAGCCAATGACGCTCGCCGGAGCGAGGAGGGCACTGTCGGCGCTGGATAGGAGGGCCGAGACGAGGGCACCCATAAAGAGGACCAAAGCTATATCTGGAAGGTATTTTAGGGCGAGGGACATCATAACTAGGTCGGGATCGGCCAAATCCGGGAGGATGACTGCACCCGCTATGCCGAGAAAAACGGGCAACAACCCGACCGTTATATAAAGTAAACCCGCAAGGTAAGCGCTGCGATAGGCTACCTTTTCGTCGCGACTAGACAGGCTGCGCTGGATTAGGTCTTGGCCCGCTAGGTTGCCTAGGCCGATGACCAGCCAGTCGCGTGCATAGGCCAGCCAACTGGCTGCGTCGCCGCGAGGGTAGAAATCAAAGCGGGAGGACGGAATTTGGGCGACGAGGGCCTTCCAGCCGCCCATGTCGCCGAGGAGGATCGGCGTCAAAATAAACAGGCCGAGCACGAGGATGGTCACTTGGACGAAATCGGTTAGGGTGACGGCCCACATGCCGCCGGCCCAAGTGTAGATCAGCACGATGACTGCGGCTGCACAGATGCCGATGGCGGGATCAATGCCGGTCAGAATCTGCAGGATTCGTCCAAAAGCCACCAAGAGCGAGCCGGTCCAGCCAACATAAGCAGGAATAGTGCAAAGGCTGGCCAGTAGGCCCGCCCGAGGGCCGAAGCGGCGGCTAAAAAAGGATGCGATTGTCATCAAGCCCATGCGCCGCATCAGTCTCACGTAAAAGAGGCCGGCGAGGAACAGACACAAAGCCGCGCCAAAAGGGTCAGCAATGACCGCGAGAATGCCGCCCTTATATGCAGCACTTGCAGCGCCAATGCAGATTCCACCGCCAAACCACGTCGCCGCGAGCGTTGCGGTGCAGAGCAACAGGGGTAGGCGTTGACCGGCGAGGATGAAGTCAGTCGAGTTGCGGACGCGGCGGCCAGCGTATAGACCAACGCCGAGCATCACCGCGAGATAGACACCCAAGCCGATCAAGACCAATGGATTGGCCATGGCAAGATCCTTTGCGAAGATTTGTTATAATAACTAAAGGAGTGAAAATGGCCAATGACGCCAGCCAAGTGGCGAATCTGGCCATTGACAAGTAATGATTTGATCTATGCTTTTTTTGTAATACAATGGGCTATAATTGGTTATGGACATGACAATGATTTTGGCATGGTCCTTGCAGGTTAGAAACAACGCATGATAAGTTTCACTCAATCAAGGAAGGTGTACGATGGCTAAGGGAGCCTTTTCGAGGATAAGCGATATCCTCAAGTCCAATATCAACGAGATGCTTGATCGGGCCGAAGAGCCGGATAAGATGATTCGCCAGATGGTGCGGGACATGGAAGAGGCGGTTGGTAAGGCTACAGCCTCGGTAGGGACCGCTGTGGCCAATCACAAGCGGCTCGAGCGCCAGTTCAACGACAAGCAAAGCCAGGTCGCCGAATGGCAGGGCAAGGCCGAACGGGCGGTGGAAGCGGGCGAAGATGCGCTGGCGCGGCGGGCGCTGGAGCGCAAGGCGGTGTTTGCCAAAGCTGCTGAGGATCTGACTCCGGCCGTGGAGGAAAGTCGGCAGACGGCCGAGCAGTTGCGCGAGCAGTTGCGCGAGCTGAAGACCAAGCTCGAAGAAGCGCGGACCCGACAGGGCACGTTGATTGCTCGCCACCAAGCTGCCCAGGCCCGCAAGCGGTTAGCTCAGAGCATTTCCGGGTTGGGTCAGGATGCCTTTTCCAGCTTTGAACGCTTTGAGCAGAAAGTCGAAGAGAGCGAGGCAGAGGCGGCCGCGCACATGGAGATTTCGGGCGAGATGGAAGACGTTGAGAAAGAGATCCGCCAAATCGAAGTCGATCACAGCGTTGACGACGAGTTAAAAGCCCTAAAGGACAAGATGAATAAAGATAAGTAACCTTTTGGACCACAGCATATTGTGGGGCTATCGAATTCGGGAAGCTGACGACTATGACGATGAGACCACTCGACGCGACAAAAAGCGAGGTGCGAAGTGCTATGGAAGGGGGATTCAAGCGCCTAGGCGCTCTTTTTCTCAAGGTAATGGCCGTGCCGATGGTGCCGATAGGGCTGGGGTTTATGCTCTACGGCCTTTTTCAAATTCTCCATGCCGATGGCCTAGATTCCCATTTCGAGTTTTTCGCCATTGGCGTCACGCAGACCATTTTTGGCAGCTTGCTCTGGATACTGGCCAAAAAGCTCGATGCGGCCGCGCACTTGGTGCGCTACCGACGGCAACAGAACCGCGTGGTGCGGCTGGCCCAGAAGAGAAATGGTCGCCTGACGGTGACCGAAACGGCGGCCGATACCGGGTTGACTGTCGAGGAAGCCTCGGAGATTCTCAAGCGCTTGGCCGATGGGGGATTCGTCGAGGTCGAAATAACCGATTCGGGCCTGATCGTCTATCGCTTTCCAGAGGTACTTTTTGAGCATGAGAAACACTGGAGCCGGGGTGTCGAAAGCGCCTGATATAAAAAGGCTATAGCTAGGACAGGGAGGGAGCGAATGAATTGGTTTTTGCAGCTCGCCATTGGCGTATGTCTCATCATCCTGTGCAGTGGATTGGTCAATTGGGGCAACAA
This sequence comes from Gemmatimonadota bacterium, assembly GCA_009840005.1. Next base: position 57,316 of record VXOR01000074.1, on the reverse strand, counting down.
GTATTATTCGAGCCGCAAGCGACGAGACAAAAAAGCCAAAGAGGAAGAGGATTTGATCGCCAAGCGACTAGAGCAAGTTGAACAGCGGCTGACCGAGGTGCAGGACGTGATGATTGCCCTCAGCGAGAAGATCGACTACATGGATGGGATGGGAGCTAAACCCTGGAGTACGAAAAAGGCTGATGGGAAGAAGAGTTGATTGAAAAGTTTATTCCATCGAAGAGAGGGAAAGGAGCTAAATCATGGACAGGAATAAGGGGATCGTCTTCGGAATCTTCGCTGGTATCGCGTTGTGTGTTCTTTTTTACTATGCGTTTCCTATCTACCCCGAGTCCTATGGTTTGATGGGGCCCATCATTCTGACGCCACTCTTGTTGGCTGCCGTGGCGATTTTCGGCATCGCCAAAGTTGCCGAATACCTCAAGCTCAAGGCGACTGTATCCGAAGACAAAGGTATTGAGCCGGACGAGCTGCGGGAGCGGTTGACCGCAGTAGAGCAGCGGCTGACTGAGGTGCAGGATGTCATGATCGCCGTCAGCGAAAAAATCGACCACATGGACGGAACAGGATCTAAGTCTTGAGAAAGCCAAGAACCGCGAGAGCAAGGCTAGGCCGTGAATTGGCTCGACCGCGCTGTAGAGGCTTGTGAAGGTGCGCGTTGGGCCGAGGCTCTGGACTGGTGCGAACGCGGCCTAGCGCAGATGCCCGACGACTTGGAACTCCAGCACCGCAAAGGGCTTTGTCTCTTGGAACTGGGGGATGAGCAAGCGGCCATCGCCGCACTAGAAGCGACCGCGGCGAGTGGGCATCTAGAAAGCCACTACCAACTCGGCTTGCTCGCAATGCGCCAAGGGAGGCGGAACGCCCGGTCCCGCGAGCGGTCGCTGGCGCACTTTGAGGCCATCGTGCGCGCGACTGAGGAAGGGCGCGAATACCCAGCTCTCGACCGCGTTTTTTTCGCGCTTGGCAGTCAATACAACGAAGATCCACAGCGCCGTGAGGAAGCCATCCGCGCCTTCCGCCAAGGGTTGGCGCTCAACCCGCTTTCCGCGGCGGGCCACAACAGTTTAGGACAGCTTTTGCTACAAAGCGGCCAAGTGTTGGGGGCGATGGGGGAATTCAAGGTCGCCATCCAGCTCGATCCCAAGCTCAGTCAGCCGTATGCGAATTTAGCCCGTTTGTTTTTTCGTCACGTAAAACCTCCTGAATTGGAGCAAGAATACCAGCACATCTGCGAGGAATTTGAGCAAAGTGCTCCCCAAGTCCTTGCGCGTCTGTCGCTAGAAATGGTCGAACTGGGCAAGGAACAGGTGTACGAGGGATTTTACACGAAGGGGCATCGCATCAAAAACTTGATGGGGATCATCGGCAGCCGCTTGCGAGGGCTGGGGCGCAAGGCCGAAGGGACCCAGCAGGGGGAGTTGAATCGCTTAGGGGGCGAATACGAGGCCCTGTACGACGAATGGGTGGGGTTTTTGGAGGCGATGAAAACGGATAAAATTCACCCGGCGGTGATCGATCTCGGGCGCTTGGTGCGACGGGTGGCTGCCGGATTTGGCCGACAAACTTGGAAAGCCGCGATCCAGACGCGGATCCAAGCGGGCTTGCCGCGCGTGGAGGCCGATGAGCGGATGCTGCGCGAGGCCATTACGAACCTCTGCCTCAACGCCTTGGAAATTCTCGAAGGGAATATCGGCGGTCGGGTGGTGCTGGGCGCTGGCTACGACGAGGAGCAGTCGCTGGCTTTCATTGAGGTCGAGGACGATGGGCCGGGCATTGAGGAAGAACATTTGGAATTGATATTCGAGCCTGGATTTACCACTAGGGAGCGGGGCAACGGCTATGGCTTGAGTATTGCGCGCCGCATTGCCCAGGCCCATCAGGGTGTGCTGCGAGTCAAGAGTAGAAAGGGACACGGGACCGTTTTTCGGCTCGATCTACCGCTCAATTTCTCGGGCGGACAGACCTAGCCTTTTAGTAGTTAAACGAGGACGGGCATGGCAAATAAAAAAAAGAAAGCCGTCTTAATCGCCGATGACCAACAGGAATTGCGCGAGATATTGTCAGAGAAACTGCGCAGCTTGGGCAAGGAGGTTATTTCGTTTTCCAACGGCCAACGGCTGCTCGGGCATCTGGCAGCTAGGCCGACGGACGTCGAACTCGTGGTGCTGGACTTTGACTTTGGCGTTGGTCAGCCCAATGGTCTCGAAGTGCTGAAAGAGATCAAACAGCAGTGGACTGAGCTGCCGGTTATTATCCTCACGGGCAAGGGGAGCGTCGACTTGGCCGTCGAAGCCGTGCAGGCCGGGGCCGCGGACTTCATTGAGAAGGACCTGTACGTCGAGGACAAGCTCGAAGTGGAGATGGAAAAAGTCGAGCGGATGTTGGCGGTATTGCGCGAAAACGCCCGCCTCAAGGCCGAGAACGAGGCCCTTGATCGAGAGAATTCTTTTTACCGAACCGAGCTAGGTCAGCGCTATCAGATCGTCAGCCGCAGTCCCTTGATTCAGAACCTGCTCAAGCAAGTTGAACAGGTCGCCTCCATACCGCGACCCGTGCTGATCTGCGGCGAGCGGGGCACAGGCAAGGAACTGATCGCCGCGGCCTTGCACTACGGGAGCAACCGCCGCGAGCGGGCCTTTGTCAAGCTGAACTGCGCGGCCCTGTCGGATACCCTACTCGAAAGCGAGCTGTTTGGCCACGAGAAGGGGGCCTTTACGGGCGCGACCGAGATGCGCCACGGCCGCTTTGAAGCTGCCAATGGTGGCACGCTTTTTCTCGACGAGATCGGCAACACTTCGCTCGACTTCCAAAAAAACGTATTGCGCGTCATAGAATACCAAGAATTTGAACGGATAGGTGGAACGCAGACGATCCACGTTGACGTGCGCGTTGTGGCGGCGACCAACGCGGATCTGGGGCGGGAAATAGCGAGTGGACAATTCCGCGCCGACCTTTACGACCGTCTGCGATTTAGCGTGCTCCAGCTACCGCCCTTGCGGGAGCGGCCCGAGGACATCCGACCCTTGGTTGCGTACTTTACACAAAAGCTATGCGACGAAGTGCCCGCAATTGAACGACGCCCGTTCGCCGAAGGCGTTTTGGTCAAGCTAGAGACCTACGCTTGGCCGGGTAATGTGCGCGAACTCAAATTCGCGGTCGAGCGCGCCCTTTGCGTCGCGCAGGGGGACGAAGTGGGCGCGGAGGATTTGCCCCTGGAAGTGCGCGGCTGCAGTGGCGTTGACCTTCCTGAGGGAGGCAGTTTCGACGAACAAGTCGAGCGTGTCGAGCGAGGCTTGCTCGACGGTGCGCTCTCCCAGGCGGGCGGGCGGCAGAAAGACGCGGCCCAGCATTTGGGCTTGACCTACGACCGCTTCCGACACTTGCTCCGCAAATACCAAATCACGGCCAAATGATCCACGGCGTCCTCTGAGCCGAGTCTTGTTGACAGTGGGAACGCGCCGGGTATATTAACCGCAAGGCTCCCACACGGGCGAGAGGCGCATGGAAAAAGTTTACAAAGTCGAGACCACACTTTCTCACAGCTTGGCCGAACTCTATGCCGGCCTTGAAGAGGAGTTCGCCAACAAAAGCAGTATCCCCCTCTCAGACATGAACCGCACTTTGTTGCAAACAGGCTTGATCCACCACCTGACGATGATGAGCGGGTTGGGGCTGATCGAGCCTGAGAAGGCCGCGAGGCTGCATGCGCTGATTGACCAAGTAGCGAAGGATACCATACTCTGGGACGTCTTGCAGATGGTGCGGACATACTGGCGGGATTGCGGTTCGGGTGGACCGGGTGGTTCCGGCGGCCTCAACGCCTGATGTGGTGATTATAACTCGTTGTACGGATTGTAGTTCAGGGGATGTGTGGTTGACAACTCCTGTGGCCACAAGTATTATACAACCCGTTTCTTGATCCTCTTTACTAGGCTGTTGAAGCGAGCAGATGACCTCCTTTAGCGCAGTAGTTTTCGACCACTACCGGCATCCTCGCAACGCTGGGCAAATCGATGATGCCAATGCCTCGGGGCAAGCTGAAAATCAGGCCTGCGGCGATGCGATGCAGCTTTTTGCCCGCATCGAAGATGGCCGCATCGTTCGCGCCAGCTGCAAGACCTTTGGTTGCGCGCCTTCGGTCGCGGCTGGCTCGGTGCTCACCGAGTTGCTGACAGACTCGCTGCTAGTGGATGCAGCCCAGCTAAAGCCGGCAGCTATTGAAGAGGCACTAGGCGGGCTACCACCCATGAAACGCCACGCCGCCCAGCTAGCTGCTGACGCGGCTCGGGCCCTAGTGAAAAATTATCAGGCCAATACGGCCTCCTAACGCATTTCTAAACCTCAAGCCGAAAGGATTGCACCATGGCTCACTCCCTTCCCGATCTCCCCTACGCCTATGATGCGCTAGAACCGATCATAGATGCCCGTACCATGGAGATTCACCACACCAAGCATCACAATACCTATGTGACCAGCCTCAACACCGCGCTCGAAGGGCACGACGACTTGGCCGCTAAAAGTGCCGAAGACCTCATCAGCGACCTCGACGCCATCCCCGAGGACATCCGCACGGCGGTGCGCAATCACGGCGGCGGTCATGCCAATCACAGCCTATTTTGGCAGATCATGGCTCCTGCGGGAGAGCGCGGCGAGCCTTCGGCTGAGCTGATCGCCGCAGCCGAAGCCAAATTTGGCAGTCAAGACGCAGCCCGCGAAGCCTTCGTAGATGCTGCAACCAAGCGATTCGGCAGCGGCTGGGCTTGGGTCGTAGTCAAGGATGGGGAGCTCGACATCCTCAGCACTGCCAATCAGGACAATCCTCTAATGGATGGCAGCGGAGTTCCCATCCTCGGCATCGATGTCTGGGAACACGCCTATTATCTCAACTATCAAAACCGTCGTCCCGACTACATCGCCGCTTGGATTGAGACTGTCAACTGGAACGAAGTCAATCGCCGCTTTGCCGAGGCGATGGGGAGTTAGCAGATGGCGATTCAAGTAGGAGATACAGCGCCCGCGTTCACCCTCAAGAATGCGGATATGGACGACGTAAGCCTCGGGGATTTCGCCGGTAAAAACGTCGTCCTGCTTTTCGTGCCGCTGGCTTTCACCGGCGTTTGTACGCAGGAGTTATGTGAGATTTCCGCCGGAATCAACGCGTACCAAGATCTTGATGCCGAAGTTTTGGGAATCAGCGTTGATAGCCCGTTTAGCCTCAGCGCTTGGGCCGAAAAGGAAGGTATTGAGATTCCACTGCTCAGCGATTTCAACAAGGAAATCTCCGCTGGGTACGGTGCCCAACACGAAGACCTGTTGGGCTTCAAAGGTGTCGCCAAGCGCTCGGCCTTTGTCGTCGATGGGCAAGGCATTATCCGCTACGCTTGGGTGTCCGACAACCCCAAGGTCCTGCCGGATTTTGCGGCCATTAGGGCTTGTTTGCAATCGCTCAACTGAAGCACTTCGTTTTCGCAGCAGAGTGGGGCAAGGCACAGACGGCTTTGCCCCACTGTTTATATTGCCTGCAAAGGAAAGTACGCAATGGAAGATGTGACGCTTAGCGAGCGAGACACCCCAAGTTGGCTCCAGGGCCAGAACAAGGCCAAGGCCGCCGAAATAGCCGGTCATTTCGCTCAAATCATGCAGGTTTTGGGGCTCGACTTGAGCGACCCACACTTGCGGGGCACCCCAGACCGCGTCGGGCGGATGTACATGGAGATATTCCGGGAACTAGACGACCAAGGCGAACCGGAGATTACTTGTTTTCCCAATAGCGATGGCTACGACAACATGGTGATCGTCAAGGACATCGAGTTCTTTTCGGTTTGTTCCCACCACATAATACCGTTTTTCGGCAAGGCGCACATAGCCTACATACCTAGAGACGCGATCGTCGGTTTGAGTAAAATCGTGCGCATTGTCGAATTCTACGCCCGCCGGCCCCAGCTCCAAGAGCGTCTCACCCAGCAAATTGTGGACTTCCTCGAAGCCAAGCTGGCACCCAAAGGATCCATCGTCGTAATGGAGGCCCGGCATTTATGCATGGAGATGCGGGGAGTGGAAAGACCCGGGGCGGTGACGACCACTTCGGCGCTCCGGGGCCGTTTTGCCGAGCCGATAGTGCGCGAAGAATTTTTCAACTTAATCAAGAAAGATTGAAGCCGCACGGGACGAACCCATGTCTGATATTCAAGAGCAGGTACTGACGTCGCCTACCAGCGCGCTAGTCGATACCTCCCATCGGGACTTGCGCGACGACGAGTATTGGCGCGCCATTCCCGCCTATGCTGATTTGCGTGCAGATGAGTTCCATGAGCATCGCTTTCAGAGCCGCAATAGCGTGACGAGCCTGAAGAAGCTGCGGGAGGTACTCGGCAGCGTCGTTTCAGAGGCTTTTTATCGCGATGTCGAGCAGGGACTTTTGCGCTCGCCGATGAGCTTGCGGATTTCTCCGTATATACTGAGTCTGATCGACTGGTCGGAGCCAGCCGAGGATCCGCTGCGCATTCAGTTTTTGCCCATGGAATCACGGATGTGGCCCGATCATCCAGAACTCGCTCTAGATTCGCTGCACGAGCAAGTGGATTCTCCCGTGCCGGGCCTGACGCATCGCTATGCCGACCGGGCGCTGTTTCTGACGCTCGACACCTGTCCGGTGTACTGCCGTTTCTGCACTCGTTCCTATGCGGTAGGGTTGGATACCGAGGACGTGGAGAAAGTGCATTTTGGGGCCATTGCCCAGCGGTGGGAGCAAGTTTTTGCCTATATCGCTTCGCGGCCCGAGTTAGAAGACATCGTCATCAGCGGCGGCGATGTGGCCAACCTCAAGGCCGAACACATCGAATACATTGGCACTCGCTTACTCAGCATCGAACACGTGCGGCGGATGCGCTACGCGACAAAAGCGCCGGCGATTATGCCGCAGAAACTCGTCACAGACCGCGAGTGGGTTGATGCCCTTACGCGGGTTGTCGAAGCGGGACGTAAAATCCACAAGGAAGTTGCGCTGCACACGCATTTCAACCACCCGCGCGAAATCACGGCTATCAGCGGCCGCGCACTCGACGAATTGATGGAGCGCGGCATCTGCGTACGCAACCAAACCGTCTTGCAAAGAGGTGTCAACGACGACGTCAACACCATGCAGCATCTCGTGCGGCAGCTCAGTTACCTCAATGTTCATCCGTATTACACCTTTGTTCACGATATGGTGCGTGGGGTCGAAGAGCTGCGCACGACTTTGGCGGCGGCGATTTCCCTAGAGAAGGCGGTTCGCGGGCAGACCGCGGGGTTCAATACGCCGGCCTTTGTACTCGACACCATGGGGGGCGGGGGGAAGCGCGATGTCCACTCCTACGAACACTACGATCGCCAGACGGGTATCGCTGTATTTACTAGCCCAGCCGTGCGGCCCGGCGAGTTCTTCTTTTACTATGATCCCTTAGATGCGCTCGACCCGCTGATCGTCCAGCGCTGGAGCGATCCGGCCGAGCGTGCGGCTATGCGTCAAGCGGCGTTAGAAGCCGCCTGCCAGACGTAGCGAGCGGGCAGTCACGAAGCTGGCATTTGCCCTTGTGGACTCGTATGTCTTATCTATTAGCAACATTAAACCTTAAGACTTTCAGGGTGTACAGCAATGGAATATCCAGATATGATCCAAGCATTAGTGGGCTTGGGCCTGCTCGCTTTGGGCGGTGGTCTGGGTTTTCTGCTGAGTTATCAATTAAAAAGGGGCATCTTGCCCCAAGTGGAGAAAGAGGCAGAAGACCGAGTGCGGCAGCAGCTAGCCGAAGAAGAGCGCGCAGTGCGGCTGAACTTGCTCGAAGAACGGGATGACTGGTATAAAACCAAAGCCCGCCAAGAGGCCGAGTTAGAAGATCAATTGGCTGATCTGAACCGCCGCGATAAGAGCTTGGCACAGCTCGTACGCGACCTCGATAGCCAGAAAGAAGAGCAGAACCGGGCGTGGAATCGCCTTAAAAATCAGGAGCAGCGGATTGGCCAGCGCGAACGAATCTTAAAAGAAGAAGAAGAGGAACTGGGCCAAATGTGCGCCGATTACCAGCAACGTCTAGAATTGGCTAGCGGGCTGCCTGCAGACGAGGCGCGCGAACAGATGATGGAGCATCTGGCCGGTGAGGTGCGCGGACGGGCGGCGGCCATGATCCGCAGCGAGCGTACCAGGGCTAAGGAAGAGTCGGACCGAGAAGCTAAAAAAATCATCGCCCAAGCTATTCAGCGTTGTGCAGTTGAAGAGACCGTCCACTTGGTCACCTCGACCGTGCCCTTGCCCAACGAGGGAATCAAAAGTCGCATCATCGGTAAGGAAGGACGCAACGTGCGTGCATTTGAAACAGCGACCGGAGTCAAAGTCGTGGTCGATGATACGCCCGACGCCGTATTGCTTTCGTCCTACGATCCAGCGCGGCGCGAAGTGGCTAGCCGTGCCATGCAGCAGCTAATCAGCAGCGGCAGTTTCACTCCAACCAAGATTGAGAAAGTAGTAGAGGAGTGCCGCAAGGCCCTAGACCAAGATATGGTCGAGGTTGGTAAGAGTGCCCTCGGCGAGATTGGGGCTAACCAGTACCACGCTGACTTACCCTATTATGTGGGCATGCTCAAATATCGAGCTAGCTTTGGACAAAACCTTTTACAGCACTGCCTAGAGGTCGCCCATTTGGCCGGAGGGATGGCTGCCGAGGTCGGATTGGATGTGCCGTTGGCCAAGAGGGCGGGTCTCTTGCACGATATCGGCAAGACCGTCAGTAAGGAGCTAGAAGGAGGCCACGTCGAATTGGGTATCAAGCTAGGCGAGCAATTCGACGAGCATCTGATCGTCAAGGAAGTCATCGCCGAGCACCACGAGGACCACGATCGCCTTTCGCCGATCTGCTTCTTGGTCAAGGCGGCCGATACTATATCGTCGATACGGCCTGGAGGACGGCGCGAGGACCTCGAAGGTTATACCCGCCGCATTATGCGTTTGGAAGAAATCGCGACTTCGTTTGAGGGCGTCACAGACGTGTACGCCATCAACGCCGGCCGAGAGATTCGCGTCATGGTCTGCGGCGAACAGATCGGGGATGAAGACGCCGAGATGCTGGCATTCGACATAGCCGAGCGCGTCAAGACCGAGTTGACTTTTGCCGGCCAAGTCAAGGTCGTGGTCGTGCGCCAGACGCAGGTGGTGCGCCATACCGAGCGGGGCCGTGGTGATCGGCGCAACAGCGATACGCGTAATAGAAACGGTCGTCGGCCGCGCAACGGAGGCCGGCCGTAGAGGGAGTGTCGGTAGCTAAATTCGCCTCAACTGAAATGGCCGACGATTCTAAAAAAATTGTCGTTCTCGGCTGCACCGGGTCCATTGGCGATACGTGTTTCAAAGTCCTCGAAAATCTGGGAAAGAGGTACGAGATCGTGGGCTTGGCAGGTGGGTCCAAGGTCGACAAGCTGATTGAGCGCGCGCGTTGTTGGCCGCCGCAAAAAATCTGCGTTCTGGATACCGAGGCCAGAAAGTGGGTGCAAAGCGCAGTACCACAGGTCGAGGTGGTTTATGGTGCAGAAGGACTGTGTGAACTGGCCACCATGCCGGAGGCAGATCTGGTGCTTAACGGGCTCGTCGGTGCTGTTGGCCTCGCTCCGACGCTGGCGGCGTTGGCACAAGGCAAGACCGTGGCCATGGCTAACAAAGAACCGCTGGTCATGGCAGGCGGTCTGATCTTGCAGCAAGCCGAGCGCGGCGGAGGGACCGTGCTGCCATTGGACAGTGAGCCTAACGCTATTTGGCAGTGTCTGAAAGGCGAAGAGCGCAAGAGCTTGAAGCGGATAATTCTCACGGCCTCTGGGGGACCGTTTTGGGGGTGCAGTCGCGAGCAGATGCGCAACATTACCCCGGAGCAGGCTATTGATCACCCCACCTGGAAAATGGGTGCCAAGATCAGCGTGGATTCGGCAACTCTGATGAACAAAGGCTTTGAAGTCATCGAGGCGGCTTGGCTCTTTGGCGTGGAGGTCGAACAAGTGGATGTGGTCGTCCACCGCCAGTCGGTGGTGCATGCACTGGTTGAATTCGCCGATGGATCGCTGTTGGCGCACATGGGCAAGACCGATATGATGCTGCCGATCCAATACGCGCTGACTCACCCAGAGCGGCGGGAGGTTCCTCTCGACAATCTCGATCTCAAGCAAGTGGGTCAACTGAGTTTCGCTGCGCCAGACAGAGCGAATTTTCCCTGTTTGGATTTGTGCTACGAAGCAGGCCGGAATGGTGGGACCTTTCCAGCCGCTCTCAACGCGGCCAACGAGGAGGCGGTGGCGGCTTTTTTGGCGCGGAAAATTGGATTTCTCGATATCGCCGACCTGAACTGCGACGTGATGGCACACTGCGGCACACAGGAGGCGGTTTCGCTCGAATCCATATTAGACGAGGATCGTTGCGCACGGCGGCTGGCCCGGGAGTGGGTCGCCGGGCGGGCAGGGTAAATTTATGGCGCAAAACACCAACGCATCACGACACAAAGCACTGGCACTATGCCAGAAGATACTCCGCATTAACACCGGGGTCATACTTGTGGCTTTTGCGCTGACTATTATCCTAACCACGGTCTCGACGGCCGAGTGGGTGCGAGTTGCTGGCAAGGTGCTCTACTACGTCATTGCGTTACAGGCTCTCACGTCGGTAGGGACTTGGTATTACCGCACTCGTTTGGAGAAAGCGCTGGCAAAGGTCGAGGGGGATAGCCCGCATGGAGACTATTAAGGCGCGGGGTAAATTCCACGCCGCTCATCGGCAGCTAGATTACGACGGTAAATGTGCCTACGTCCACGGGCATACTTGGCGTGGCGCATTCGTCATCCGCACCGAGTGCTTTCCGCGACTGGAAAAACTGGATATGTCCGTTGACTTCGGCGCGCTCAAGGACATCTTCAAATTCTTGGATCACAAGATGTTGATTTCCGTGCGGGATGCGACCTTTCTCGACACCAAGCTCTTCGATCCACAGGGCGTCGTGGTCATGCCAGGCGAAAATCCGAGTGTGGAAAATGTGGCCGAGTACTGCCTCGACCAAGCGGTCGAGGTATTGCAGGGGTTGTTCCCACGGCGCGGCTATCAGTACCACATTGAAGTTTCCATTCAGGAGACTGACAACAATTTCTTTGTAGCCGACCGCCTTCTCCGTTGCTGAGTACTAGGATGCAGAGCTATGGTGCAGGAAAAGATGATGATCGCCAGAGAGGTCGCTACCTATCTCCGCTGTTCGCCCTCCACGGTACGTCGCATGGTCCGCCGCGGCCAGATTCCCCATTATAGATTTGGTAAGCTAGTGCGGTTTCGCCTGAGCGAAATCGAGCGTTGGTTGGCCCTACACCACGAAGGATCGGTGCTCTTGCGGGGAAGGGCGGTGGCGTCCAATTCAGATCAACTCTCCCTTTTTCCGATGGGAGGGGAAAATGGCGAATGAAAAAGCGAAAAATGTGGTGGTGCTCGGCGCTGGAGTCATGGGAGGGCAAATCGCGGCTCTGCTAGCCTGTGCGGGTCACAAGGTACATCTCCTCGACTTGCCGCTGGCAGGCGATGAGGCGGGTCGTGCGCGTCAGGGGTTGGAGAAAGCCCTCGCGAGCCGCCCGCCTGCTTTCTATCTAGCGGAGATGGCCCAACGTATCCAGCTAGGGAGCTTGGGGGATTTAGCCTGCGTTAGAGAGGCCGATTGGGTCATCGAAGCCGTAGTAGAAGAAAGTGAGCCCAAAAGGGCGTTGCTGGCCCGACTGGAGCCGTACCTGCACGACGGATTGGTCATCAGTAGCAATACCTCGGGGCTATCTATCGCCGAGCTGGCGCACGACCGCTCGGCGGAGTTTTGCCGCTGCTTTCTCGGGGTGCATTTCTTCAATCCGCCGCGCTACATGAAGTTAGTCGAGGTCATCCCCGGGCCGGATACCGAGCCAGCTATCGTCCAGCAGATGGTGGATTTTCTCAGTGAGGAGTTGGGCAAGGGCGTGGTCCGCGGCCAAGACACGCCTAATTTCATCGGCAATCGCCTATGGATTTTTGCCGCCTGCGACATGCTGCAAAGGATGGAGCGGGACGGGCTAGGCGTGGCAGAGGTTGACGCACTGACCGGTACTCTGATGGGGCGGCCCCCAAGCGCGACCTTGCGAGTCTGTGACATCGTGGGCTTGGACACGGTCGCGCACGTAGCCGAGACTAGCCACGAGGGATTGCCGGAGGATCCGTGGCGGTCGTTTTTTGCGCTGCCGGCGTTTTATCGGCGCATGTTGGAGGATAATTTGCTCGGGGCCAAGGTCAACGCCGGTTTCTACCGCAAGGCCGAGGCGGGCATTGAGGCTCTCGATTTGGCTACCTTCGCTTATCAACCCTTGCAAAAGGTGGAGTTGGGTGCCTTGGAATCGGCGTTGAGCGAGCGTTCACCGGAACGCCGCCTCCGCGCCTTATGGAACGATTCAAGCCCGTGGGGCCAGTTGGGGAGGGCGCATCTCATGGCTGTGCTGTCCTACGCTGCCGAGCACGCGGCCGATATAGCTGGCGATATTGTTCAAATCGATCAGGCGATGCGCTGGGGATTTAACTGGGCGCTAGGGCCTTTTGAACTGTGGGATCTCTTCGGCGTCGAAGAAGCCGTCAGCGCTCTGGAAGCCAATCAACAGCGAGTACCCGATCTCGCCGCTCAATTGCTCGACGCGGGTGAAACGCATTTTTACCACGAGCAAGGCGCGTTCTCACCGACTCGGTTGCAGCGCGAAAGCTGGCAACCGCCAGCCGACGATTGGGATAAGCTAGCTGCCGAGCGAGCCATCTGGTCCAATGACGGCGCGTACTTGGTCGAACTGGACGAGGAGCTAGGGGCGCTGGTTTTCAGCAGCAAAATGAACGCCTTGGGGCCAGCGGCCCTAGAAGCCGTCCATCACGCAGTGGATACAGCCTCCTTTGCTGGCTTGATGCTCGCCGGTGCTGGCTCCTTGTTCTCGGTCGGTGCTGACTTGAAGCACGTAGCCAAGCTCGTCGATGAGAGCGACTGGTCGAAACTGGAAGCGTTTGTCGCTGCCTTCCAAGAGTCCGTGCAGGCGTTGCGCTACGCGCCTTTCCCGGTCGTCGCGGCTCCCCGCGGCTTGGCGCTGGGCGGCGGGTGCGAGTTTGCCTTGGGTGCTGATGGGCGCGTGGCGGCGGCTGAGCTAGGCATGGGCTTGGTGGAGACCAAGGTCGGCTTGATCCCCGGTAGCGGTGGTTGTATGGAGATGGCGCGGCGAGGAGCAAGCGATATAGCATCTGCGTTTGAGACAATTTTTACCGGAAACTTCAGCGATAACGCCTTCCAAGCCCGAGCGTGGGGTCTCCTCGGTGCTGACGATGAGATTGTCTTTGCCGAGGGGCAACTCTTAAAGCGGGCCGTAACCAAACTGTGCAGCCTGCTCGCCGCAGGCTACTGTGCTAGCACGCCAGATGGAGTGGAGGTCACTGGAGACGAAGGGCTGGCACTTTTGCACGAGCGCCTAGACGAAGGCAGGGCTGCTGGGCAGCTCAGCGAGCACGACGTGGTTGTAGGGCGTGGTCTGGCGCGGGTGCTTACCGGAGGTGGTGGGGTTCGCCGGGGAGTAGAGGAGCGCGACTTGCTCGATTTGGAACGCGAGGTCTTTCTGCAGTTGTGCGGCACCGAGCGCACGCGAGAGCGCATCGCGCACATGCTGCACACAGGCAAACCATTGAGAAATTGAGAGAGAAGGGGATTCTATGGGCTTGCGTAGTGCCGCCGAGTTTAAAGAGGGCTTGCGCGATGGGCGCGAAGTGTACCATCGGGGAGAGCGGGTCGAGGACGTAACCGCGCATGACGACTTGGGGATCGGGATCGATCACGTCGCCTTGGATTTTGAATTGGCCGAGGACCCGGAGCACCGCGATCTGATGACTTGGGCGGATGAAGAACTGGGCGAACTCGTCAGTCGCTATTTTAAGATTCCGATAGATGCCGAGGACTTGCTCAATCGACGCGAGATGATTGAGCGTTCGACGCGGTTGGGCAACAGCGTAGTGTTACTAATCAAGGAAATTGGTACCGACGCGCTCTTTGCCCTCGACTTAGTCTCCGACCATTTGGACAAAAATGCCGGTGGACAATACAACGCGCGCGTGCAAGCCTTCCACCGCGCGTGCAAGCAGCGCGATCTGAGCTTGGCCGTGGCCCAAACCGATGTAAAGGGCGACCGCAGTCTCTTGCCCTCGCAGCAGGCACACCCCGACTATTACGTCCACATTGTCGGGGAGCGGAGCGATGGAATCGTGGTGCGCGGGGCCAAAGCCCATACCACGTGTGCCCCGTATGTCGATGAACTCATCGTCTTGCCGACCCGTGCGCTCAAGGAGGAGGACGCAGCCTATGCGGTTGCTTTTGCAACGCCAGTCAATGCGCCGGGGCTCAAGCTGATCGCCAGCCCCTTTGGCTCGCCGCCGGTGAGCCAGTTTCACCATCCAGTCAGTTCCGAGCACCGCATGATCGACACATTGACGATCTTCGACGATGTCTTTATTCCCAACGAGCGCGTCTTCCTCAAAGGGGAGTGGCAATACGCCGGGCCGCTGGCCAACGCCTTTGTCGAATTTCACCGCTTTACGGCGGCCTCGTACAAACCGCCGCTTTGCGACCTCTTTATCGGAGCAGCGGCGCTCCTAGCACACTATAACGGCATCGCCAAGGCTGGCCACGTACGCGAGAAACTGACCAAGCTCATCACCTATGCCGAGACCGTTCGCGGGCTGACCTTAGCCGCGGCCCACGATTGCCGCATTGCAGCAAACGGCACGGCCGTGCCCAATATCGTCTTTACTAACTTGGCCAAATTCCACTTTGCCAATAATTATCACCAGGCCGTGTCTTGGGTCCAGGATATTGCCGGAGGGTTGGTGGTCACGGGGCCGTCGGAAGAGGATCTGGCCAATCCCGAAACCAAAGGTTATATCGAACGCTTCTTGGGTGGCGGGAGTGGCATCGACGCTGAGGCGCGGCTGAAGGCAATCAACTTGGTGCGTGACCTGACGGCTTCAACCTTTGGTGGTTACAACGAGCTATTGGCCATCCACGCCGAAGGCTCATTGGAAACCCAGAAAATCACCATTTTGCGAGATTACGACGTCGAGCGCTGTGTCCGGCTGGCCAAAGAAGCTATCGGCCTAGATTGAGCTAAACACCAAATAATTAGGGAACAAGAAAGAACGAAAAGAGTTGATTATATAAATTTAAAACCCTATATTAAGTCGCATCCTCCTCTACGCGGTTTATTCAAAACTGCTTTCCTTTCGGATGTATTTCCCCCACATCCGAAACTCCCTGCTCTTCCATATTAGGTACCATCATAGCTTAATGCAGCCAAGAGTCCCCATACTGGCTCATTAGCAACAGGAGGCGTCAAGTTATGACTACCTTGCAGACCGATTCTATCGTCGATCAGTATTTCCACGAGATCGAGGATGCTGTCGGATTATCGTCCGAGGACGAAGTGGCTATCGCTCAGCAAATAAAAGAGGGTGATGAAGAGGCTTTATCCGATCTAGTTAAAGCCAACCTGCGCTTTGTCGTAAGCGTGGCGAAGCAATATCAGAATCTGGGCTTGCCGCTTTCGGATCTGATCAATGAGGGGAACTTGGGGCTTATCATCGCCGCCAAGCGCTTTGACGGCACGAAGGGCTTCAAGTTCATTTCCTATGCCGTGTGGTGGATCCGCCAGTCGATCCTGCAAGCATTGGCCAATCAGTCGCGCATCGTGCGGTTGCCGCTAAATCGCATCGGCGAACTGACGCGCGTCAATAGGGTGCTCAACAAGCTCGAACAGGGGCTAGGGCGTCCCCCAGAAGTAGAGGAAATAGCCGAAGAGCTAGAAGTCGAACCCGGTGATATGGAGCTCCTGTTGCGGCTGGCCCAAAGGCCGGTTTCGCTGGAGATGCCCTGCGACGAATCCGAACCGGATCGCTGTTTCGGCGATCTGATTCCCGACTACAGTCAGCCGCCCAGCGACGAGGCCCTCTCCAGCGACGAGCTCAAAGAGGAAATTTACAACGCCATGCATGCCCTAACCGAGGGCGAGGCGCGCGTCCTGAAAATGTATTACGGATTGGATGGACACGAGCCGATGACTTTGGAGAAGATCGGAGCCTATGTCGGACGCACACGGGAACGGGTGCGGCAGATCAAGGAAAAGGCCCTACAGAAGCTCCGTCATCCCGCTCGCTGCGACTCTCTCAAGGAGTATTACGCAGACTAATTATCCGCTGCTGCGGGGTGAAAAAAGTGGGCGCACAAGGCCGCTGGCGGCTTGGCCTTATTTGATTTTTGCCCGATTTTTCGTTAATATATTTGTTTATTCCGCGGTAGCTCAGCTGGCAGAGCGGGTGGCTGTTAACCACTTGGTCGTAGGTTCGAATCCTACCCGCGGAGCCACTCAAAAAAACAGCCGGACCAACCGATCCCGATTCTGGGTAAGGTTGTCCGGCTGTTTGCATTTTTGCAATGCAACAAGCCCCTCGCGCTTACTCAAAGAAGGCAGCGTAATCGCCGTAGCCTTCCTTGGCCAAATCCTCGACGGGAATAAAGCGCAGAGCCGCCGAGTTGATGCAGTAGCGCAGCCCGGTGGGGGGCGGGCCGTCCGGAAAGACGTGTCCAAGATGTGAGTCGGCGTATTTGCTGCGCACTTCGACGCGGGTCATAAACAGCGAATTATCGGTGTGCTCGACGATGTGAGCAGGCTCTAGGGGTTGGGTAAAGCTGGGCCAGCCAGTGCCGGATTTGAACTTGTGCTGCGAGCTAAAGAGGGGTTCGCCAGAAACGATATCGACGTAGATACCCGCAGCCTTGTTGTCCCAATACAGATTGTGGAAGGGCCGCTCGGTGGCATCCTCCTGCGTAACTCGAAATTGCAAGTCCGTAAGTTTGGTGCGCAAGGTGTCGATGGGAGGTTTGGCGTATTGGGCGCTGGCCGTTGGCGTCGGCAGGTCTTTGCTCCACGTCTCTTCGATGAAGCGGTCGCGGCCAGATCCCCGACGGTAGCGCTGGTAGTGCTGGGGATTTTTGCGATAGTAGTCTTGGTGGTACTCCTCGGCCGGATAAAAGGTGGTGGCTGAGCGGATAGGCGTGACGATGGGTTTGTCAAAGCGGCCCGACGCGTCGAGAGCTTGTTTGCTGGCTTCGGCTAAGGTGCGTTGCTCTTCGTCGTGGTAAAATATGGCCGAGGTATATTGATGGCCGCGGTCGTAAAAGGAACCTCCTGAATCGGTGGGGTCGAATTGACGCCAGTAGATGTCGAGAAGCTGGCTATAGGAGACGACCTCCGGGTCAAAGGTGACTAGGACAGACTCTATGTGTTTGGTCGCGCCGGAGCTGACTTGCTTGTAAGTTGGGTTTTCGCGCTCGCCACCGGTGTAGCCGGAAACGGCTGAGACGACGCCCTCGACCTTGTCAAAGGGCGCTTCGATGCACCAGAAACATCCCCCGGCAAACGTCGCTTGGGCGTGGTCTTGAGCGCGGCTGGTTTGAATGCTAAGCACACACAGGGCCGCGCCGGTTAGAATGAGTAGTTTGGCTTTCATAGCTCCTCCTTTTGCGTTGGTCTTCTTAATAGACGCTCTAAGTATGCCAAAAGGTTCACATTATTAAAAGTACTGTCCTAATCCCACGGATAACTCGTACGAGCCTTCCTCTAATCCGTAGGCAATATCGCCGCGCAGTACCGGCGTGTTGTACACCTTGGGCCAGCCTAGGCGGATGCCCAAGCCAGGGGAACAGACCAAATTGGCCCTTTTGCTATCGGGTGTCCAAGCTGCGCCGCAATCCACAAAGGCGGCACTGGCGAGGGTGTACCAAGGTCGGCGAACCAAAGTGGGCCGCGCTTCTACGTTAAAAAGTACACGTCTCGTGCCGTCGTAGCGCCGAGGGGCATAGCCGCGCAAGCCGCGCGTTAGGCCGAGGAGGAGCTGGTCGGCGTCCTCGCTGCGGTGCAATGCTTCCCAAGAGGCGCGCAAGGCGAGCGAATGAGCCACTCCCAGCCGGAAGTACGCGGTCGCGGATGCCGAGGCGAAGAGGTTGTAAAATTTTCCCTCGCCTCGGTACGCGCTAGTGAACAAAGTCAACTCAGCGTAGCTGCGCTTGGTCGGCTCGAATCGGGGGGCGAGTTGGGCCTGATAGAAGGAAAAGGTCCGATCCGATCCTAATGAGCGATGGGCGAAGCCCCAACGCAGAGACAGCCAACTGCCCGTTTGTAAGTCTTCCAGTGGGCCTAAGTTGCGGATGTAGCGGGTGCGCTTATAGCGGGGATGCCACGCGAGAAGGCCGACGCTCGGCGCGATCCGCGTCCGGTCGGAGGGCGCGTATCCATCGCTTGAACTCGCGGTAAATCGGCGGCGCGAGACCTGCAATTGCACTGAGGGGCGCACCTTCGTCCGCTCGCCATAGGAACGGGTCAGCCAAATGCGGCCGCCGTCGAGCTCGTCTTGATAACGAGTTACAAGTTGCCCATCGGCGTACAAGCGCCGCACAGCTTGTTGGCTGAACAGGGAAAAGCCATAAGCACGGCGATCGGCCAGCGTAGCAAAAGGTCGCGAGAAGGTCAGGGCATGGGCATGGTCTTCGGCACCTGCGGCGAGTTGAACCGCTAGGGCGCGTCGACTACCGCCGAGGCGCGGCTCGGCAAAGAGCAATTCGGCCCAAGGGCCGGAAATGGCGCGGTCTTCGAGACCCAAATGCAGGCGCTGGCCGCGACCGCGAAAATTGTAGTCGAGCGCGACCGCGCCGAAGCTCAACTCGTCGATTTGCCCCGAAATCAAGGGGGAGAAGGCGCGCGAGTAGAGATCCTCTACCGAGACCGCTACTTCGACTCCATCGGACTGGTCGAATAAGCGGATGTGTACTTCGCCGATAAACAGCAAGCGCCGCAGGTTGCGCTCTGTCTCGGCAACGCGGGTGGAATCGAGGACATCGCCTGCGGCAAAGAGCAGTTCGCGGCGAATGACCTGTTCGTCAGTGCGCTCAAGGCCGTGGATGACAATGCGGTGAATGCGCGGAAGGTCGTCTGCGGCGTGCGCTCGTCCGGCTGAGAGCAAAAGGATCGCAATCAGGAAGCTGCGACCCAACGAGAAATATGGGTGGTACAACATAGGCTAGGGAATCAGGTGCAATTTGGTGGCTATCTTAACCGATTCAGAACCAGTTTGTCAAACCACAGTCTGCGCAAAAAGCACGCTGAGAGAAAGTTGACAGTACATGCGAGAACGGCCTTATTCTCGCGCTCTAAGTTCGCAGTCAGACGATGAACGAATTCGCCGCATATACGAGGGGATATTCTCATTACATCCAACACAAGTTGCCGACGCTGCAAGTGGGGACGCTAGCGCTTAATCGGCCTAGCGAAAGCCGTCCAAAAGACCGCGACGGTGCAGGCGAAACAAGGTTTGGTTTTAGAAGGGGTTTGGTCGTGCTGGCGACTCTCGTCAGCTTCATTACTTGGGGGAATTTGTGATGCTAAAGAATATTCTTCGATCCCGCAGCCGATCTATGTGGATCTTCGCTGGGATTCTTGGAGCCATCGGGTGCAGCCAAAATTTCAGCGACCAAAAGCCGGCGGCGGCCATGGCCGAGCGGGGATTCACTGCCCGCTCCACAACCAGTGCAACACCAGCACCCGCTTTGAGTCAGGCGAGCGGCCGACAGGCACTGGGGCCACTCAGCGCGGTGGCTCCCAAAGGCTGGGTGGCACAGCAGCCGTCCAGCTCCATGCGGGTGGCCCAATACGGCCTTCCCGGCCCGGCCGGAGAAGCTACATTGGGCATCTTTTTTTTCGGCCCAGGGCAAGGCGG
The DNA here is from genome assembly GCA_009840005.1 of Gemmatimonadota bacterium. The sequence continues at coordinate 37,464 of VXOR01000074.1, read as the reverse complement.
AAGCGTCGAGGCCAACATTGAGCGTTGGTTCGGCCAGTTCAAACAAGAGGATGGCCAACCGGCCCAAGGGCGGCGTTGGACGCGACAGGTGGGGGACATTGAAATAACCGGAGTTGATGTCAGCGGAACCTTCTCTGCGGGAATGGGGATGGGAGACACAACGCCCCAAGCTGGCTACCGAATGCTCGGAGCCATTGCCGCCCACCGCTCGGGCACGGTGTTTTTCAAGATGACTGGACCGGCCCAGACTGTCGGGCAATGGGCCGCTAGCTTTGATGAGTTTTTGAGCACTTTACAGGCCGGCTCCGTTGAGCCTAAATACTGAGGGAATATGTACACGCAATTAGAAGACGAATTCGGCGATGTCGTCGCCAAGGCCCGGCGCGGGCAGGAGATTGCGGTCGCAGCATTGGCCGATCGGGTGGGACTGACTGCCGGGGATATTACAAAAATCGAAGACTACGAGCTGGGCCCGGCCGCAGACGCGATAGAGCGGCTGGCCCAAGTGCTCGGCTTGCATCCGAGCAAATTGCAGGCGAGCGCAGCGCAGGCGTTTTTCCCGCGCGATCCGGCGGGCCGCTCGGTTGCCGGGGCTCAGGTGGAGATGATGGTGCTCGGCAGCGGCTTTCTGATGAACGGCTACATCGTCGGCTGTGCGGCAACGGGCCGGGCCGCGATTATCGACCCGGGGTTTGACGCGGATAAAATTCTCCAGCGCTTGGCCGCCTCCGGGCTAACGGTCGAACAGATCTTGCTGACGCACGGGCACCAAGACCACATCAGCGCCCTCGCCGAAATTGGTCGCGCTACGAACGCGCCAGCGCGGATCCACAGTGGCGACCTGGCCCTAACGGGCAGCTTGGCCGATCGAATCGCGGGAGACCTAGCCGAAGGCGACGTCGTATCCATCGGTGAATTGCGCTTTGAGGTTCGCTCTACGCCTGGGCATACGGCGGGCGGCATCAGCTTAGTCCACGAGGAAATGGCCTTTGTCGGGGATGCGCTTTTCGCGGGTTCGCTTGGGGGCACTCGCAGCGTGGGCAACTACCGGATGCAGCACCAAGCCGTGGCTGAGAAGCTACTCAGTCTAGACGCAAACGTCGCGCTCTTTCCCGGGCATGGACCGGCTACTACTGTGGGGGAAGAACGGGAGAACAATCCGTTTTTTTTATAAGGCTTTCAAACGTCGCTGAGACGATTACGGGGAGTCTGCCGCTGGGCGGGGGCTTCCCGTTTCTTTGTCCTCATTGAGCGCCCAGTCGTATTCGTTGTATTCGATGGCTATATCTTCGGTCAGCCTAGCGGCTAGGTCCGGGAGAAGATACGGGCGCAGGTAGTTGACGATGGTAGGCATGTCTTCGGGATTGGGGCGGTCAGTCGGGAACCAAGCCGAGAAGTCTTCCCCATACCAGTCTAGAATTTTGGACAGGTAGAGCCGATTCTCTTGTAGACGCACGTGGTTGGGGTCTTGGGCAAAGCGCGTTAGCACTCGTTCCAAGTGGGCATCGAGATCGGGGGCGGTAAAGGCCCGGTTGTCCAGTTGCGGGCAGCTCAGGGCCGCGCAGTTGACCGCAAAGTGGATGCGCGGCTCTTGGTAGGTTGGGCGGATGATTTTGTTTTCAATGTGATCCAGCGTCATTTCGCGTCCCCCAGCGACAAAGGTCTGGCGGTTGAAAAATCCGCTGAGTACAAAGGCATCCTTGACGCTGGCGATGGGATAGGCGTCGATGACGCCCCGCAGGGTAAAGGCGTTGTACGCATTGATCCAGTAGGCCAACTCGTGTTCTCGGGTGGGGAAGCAGTCGGGGTGGCTTTCTGGGCTATAGAGGCCGAGGCTATCGACATAGGAGTCGAGTTGGGCCCGGTCTTTGGCTAGGGCAGCGTAGCGGACCAAGCCTTGGTCATCCACGTACTCTTGCAGCACTTGGTCGAAGGGGCCGTGGTCAAAGGGAGGGGCCGCGCAAAGAGCGACCGGGACGAGTAGCCATAAGGATAGGAAGTGAAGTGAGCGCATGGTTCTTCCAATGGGTTAGGGTGGGATGAGGATGCCTCCGCTAAGGGCAATCTATATTATATTTCACGTTGCGCCATAATTCCCCACGTACTTAAAGACTCCGCAACGTTCCTTGTAAATGAACGCAATTCGACGAGAGGGGGCCATCCTTTGGGGCTTGGTCCTGTTGTGGCTGTTGGTCTTTGCGGCCTCCATGCTCTACCACACCGGTGGCCGCTTGGCCCTGCCGCTGGACGATTCTTTCATCTATTTCCAATACGCGCGGCAAGCCGCCCAAGGGCACTTCCTCGAATACAATACCGGTGCGGAACCAACGGCTGGCGCGACTAGTCTGCTGTACACCTTGCTGCTGGTGCCGGGCTTTTGGCTGGGACTGGATGGGATGGGGATTGTGCTGTACGCGTTGGTATTGGGGGCTGTGTGGCTGGGGTTGAGCGCGCGGCTGCTTCTGTTGCTGGGCCTCAGGTTGGGAGGCTCGTTCAGTGGCTGGGTGGCCGCGTTGATGTTCCTGTTGTGCGGCCCGCTGCTGTGGGGCTACTACAGCGGCATGGCGATCGGCCTCTTCGCCTGCGCCATCTTGTTGCCCCTGTATCTGTACCTAACAGAAGATCGGCGCGCCCCGCTGGCGGCGGCCTTGCTGGTGTTAGCGCGGCCCGAGGGGATCGCCTTGGTCTTGCTGCTGTTGGCACTAGTCGCCTATCGCCGGGCGTTGCATTGGCGGTGGGGGATGCCTTTGGGGGCGTACGTGTTCCAGGCCCTGCTGCTGGCTTGGTGGACGGGAGAGGCCGGGGCGTCTGGAGTCGAGGCCAAATGGCGCTTTGCCGAACCGCACGGCTCGTTGCCCGAGCAACTCCGAGCTGTCTTTTTCGACTTCGCCGAATTTGTCAAAGGGATCCTCGCCGGGTCGCTGGGCCATCAGACTAGCGTCAATTTATATGCGTACGACGGCAACTATCGCCGCATGGTGTTTGCCCCGTTTATCGCGCTCTTCTTTTTAGGCGAGTTAAGCTGTCGGCTCTGGGGCGAATTGTCCGAGAGGAAGCTCGGAGTGGCGACACTGGGGGGAACGTGGTTTGTCGGCGGCGTTTTACTTACCTGCACTCTCGTCGAATACGACGCCCACTTCAATCGCTACCAGCAGCCTTTCTTGCCGCTTTACATTCTCTTTGCCGCTTTAGGCTTGGGGCGCTTGGATGCAGTTGGGGGGGAATGGGGCCGCAAACTGGCGCGGGGATTGGCTTGCTTTTTCGGTTTGTGGGGGTTGATGTCGGTGGGGTTTTTCGCGGTGGCGTACGGGGAAAATTGCAGCGATATCCGCAACCAGCAGGTCGAGATGGCGCGCTTTATAGACGCCGAGTTGCCGCCCGACGTGCACATCGCCGTCAACGACGCTGGTGCTCTGCGTTACTTTAGCGGTCGCCAAACCATTGACTTAGTCGGATTGACCACGGCCGGGAACAGCGCGCCTTGGCGACACGGGAGCGGGTCGCTATTTGAGCGGCTGGAAGCTATGCCGCCGGACCAGCGACCGCAGTACTTCGCCATTTTCCCCAATTGGTTCAATTTTCCCGAGGGTCTCTTTTTGCAGCCGCTGCACCGCATTCGCGTTTTTGAGCCGTCAATTATAGATGCGGAAAAGGTGTTGTATCAGGCGCATTGGGCCGCCGATCTCAGCGGAGAGGTTATCCGCAACCGGACGCTCTTAGCGGAGGGCTGGCAGGTGGTCGATAAAGTAGATGTCGCCGATTTGGCAAGCGAACGTCGGCACGGCTACCAATCTAAAGTGTGGGTTCCCGGTAGTGGGGAGGCGAATCTGCTGATGGCGCTGAGCGCTACCGACGATCCCCCGGCTGTGTACATCGATGGGGGCCGGACGGTAACGGGGGGCGAGCGGATGGAGGTGGCGCTGAAGGCTGGTCAACCGGCGAGGGTGATTATGCGGACGGTTACGGGGGTTGCCCAGCACTTTGCGGTGTTCGCTAATGGGAGGAAGATTGCCAACGTGGAGTTGCCGGGGGGGCGGGGCCGTCAGTGGCTTGAACTAGCTGTCGGCCAGATAGCAGCCTCGGATGTGCACGGCCGCGTCGAGATTGAGACGCAACCGATCCACTTTGGCGGCGATTTGCGGCCGATTGTTTCGTTTCACTATTGGGTTTTGCAGCCGTGAACTGCTTCAGCACTAGAGACTATGGCGTCCGATGTCGGAACGACGCGATATGGTGCTATCTCTACCTTTTTTTTTATGCCAAAGGAGGACCCCCGTGAAAAACATCCTGAACGTCAAGAATAGGATGCCGTTCACGGCGGATCCCTTTCCCTACCCCCTCCGTCGTCGCTTCGGCTTACCCTTGGCCATCAGCGGCACCAGCATTTTTTCGTACAGTCCAAATAGATGTTCGACGCGCTCGCGCTCGGTGGTGAAGCCGCTGCGGCGGTAGAGTCTATCGACGGCGCGGTCGAGGGCTTGGTGTGCTTTGCGGAGGTCGGCGGGCATTAGGTCGGGATCGTAGAGGTAGGCCAGCGTTGCGTCGCGATGGTTGGCGCGGGCGGCGAGGACGGCGTCGGCGTGAGGCGTGAGGCGTTGTAGGCGTTCTGCGGGAATGAGGGGTAGGGGGAAGGTGTTATAAATGATTCCGATTCCGTATGAAAAGTCGCTTTTGAGCCGCCCACCGATATTCCTGACCCATGCCATGTGCATTGTAGATGTGAGAAGTCCAAACTGCCAAAGTGTGGCGTTAGGGAGTATGCGTATCTTATTGCTCGGAATCACTGGTGGCTCCAGCCACGCAATGGGGATGTAATCCCGCCGTTCGGAACTCACTTCCGGCACGACCAAAAACGGTGCGGTCGGAATGACGTTGACATTGTATTGCGTCGGGTAGTCAGCAATGGCGAGAGTGCTTTTGCGTTTGCTCTTTGCCCTGTACGCCTTTACGGCCTGCATCCGCTCAACGACTCTCGGCATCGCCTTGAGGTCGGTTGGACTGGCATCCTGAAGGGCCAAAATCCAGCGCTCTCCCCCTTGAATGTGCTCCCGTGCGCCGATGTAAGGGCGCATAAACTTCTCGGCTGCTGGCTCTTCCATTAAAAACGCGACCCGTTGGTCCGCGTCGAAAATGTAGTTCCCGTCATCAATAGGTTGCGAGCCACTCAATAAGGACGGCAGCCCATTCAGAGGCCGGGCCGATTCCTTTACCGCAATCCGCGAATCGGCCAGTCCACCGGTATCGAACAGATAGGGCGAGAGGGCTACGTGTTTGCTCTCTTGCGGGTCGCCTTTGGGCGCATCGTAGGAAAACAGCCGCTTCTCTCGCGGCGCATCATCCCGTTTGCTCAATCCGATAATGACAACGTGAACGTGCGCCATGCCGCGTGCGTCCGATCCCCAAGCAAAAGTGCGGTGGGCAAAGGCGATGTCCAGCTTGCAGCGGTCGAACAAGATCGGCCAGAGTTGTGCTACCTGCTCGCCTTGCGTGATGGAATTGGTCGCCACAAAGCCGATCCGCGCCGCGCTCTGCTGCACGTATTCGCCAGCCTTGATAAACCAGGCGGTGACGTAGTCGAGCGTACCGCCGCTTTTGCCCAGTGCAGCGATGCGGCGCACCTGTTCGCGCTGCTCGGGCGATTGGAATTTCGCGCCCACAAACGGCGGATTGCCGAGTACGTACGAACATTCCTCCGGCGGCAACAGTTCGCTCCAGTCCGTTTCCAGCGCATCACCGTGCTGGATATGCGGCGACTTCTCCAGCGGAATGCGCGTGTACGTCTGGCCGAACTCCAAGCTCAGCCGGTTGTTCATAATGTGATCCATCATCCACAGCGCTACCTCGGCGATGTGTGCCGGAAACTCCCCCAACTCAATGCCGTAAAACTGATCCACATCGACGACCGAAAGCAATTCGGCTAAAACGTCGAGCTGGCCGTGCGGACGGATTTCCTTTAGTACCTCGATTTCCAACGCCCGTAACTCACGATAGGCGATGATAAGAAAATTGCCGCAGCCACAAGCCGGATCCAAAAAGCGCAAGGTGCCAAGCCGTTGCTGAAAGGCAATGAGTTCGGGAATACGGCGGTTGTCGCGGCGCGACTGGAGGCGGCTAAACTCCGCTCGCAACTCGTCGAGGAACAGCGGCTCAATGACCTTGAGAATGTTCTGTTCGGTGGTGTAGTGTGCGCCCTGAGCGCGGCGCTCGTCCTTGTCCATCACCGACTGAAAGAGCGAGCCAAAAATTGCCGGGGAGATGTCGGACCAATTGAAGTGGCAAGCGTCGATGAGCCGCTGGCGCATGGCGGAATCAAACGACGGAATGAGCAACGGGTCGCGGAACAGGTCGCCGTTGACATAGGGGAAGCGAGCGAGGTCTTCGTCGAGATTTTTGGATCGACGGTCTTCGGACGTGTTGAGCACTTGGAACAATTGCGCCAGCCAGCCGCCGAGGTCGAAGCCGTCTTCCCGCGTCCGGTTTTCCAACAGGTCGAGGAAAATGTCGCGTGGCTCGAAAATGCCGGTGTCGTCGGCAAAGAAGCAGAATACGATGCGGACGAGGAATTGCTCTAAGTCGTGGCCGGTGTAGCCGGAGGCAGCCAGCGCGTCGTGCAAGTCGCCGACGCGCTCGGACGCCTTAATGTTGACCGGGTCTTGGTCGCGGAAGGTCCGCTTCTGTACGCCCAAGATGAAGCCGAACTTTTCGACGTGATTGGGCAGGTCGGCGAGGGCAAAGGCGACGCTTTCGTCTTCGTCGAGGTCGTATAGCTCAAACGTCGCAAAGTCGCTCAGCAGAATATAGCGCGGCAGGTCGGCATCCTTGAGGCCGGGGAAATAGGAGAGGGCTTGGGTCTTGGCCTTGGTGAGATCGCGGCCAGCGCTTTTCTGCTCGACGAGCAGTACTCCCTTCCAAAACAAGTCGATAAAGCCGCGCTTATCACCGAGCAGTTTAACGGGTTCCTCAAACGCGGCAACCCGGCGCACCGGCATGCCAAAGACATCGAAAAAATCGCGGTAGAAAAGCTGAGTCTGTCCTTTCTCATAGCCTGCGTCTTTCCAGTCTTGGGCAAATGTAGCGGCGCGAGCGCGAATTTCATTCCAAGACAATCGCATGTAAACAGGGCCTTTTGTTTGCGGTACGAACAAGGCCATAGCTTGAGACAGCGCAGCGGCCAAGTCAAGGGAGCGGGAGCCATGCCGGCACCGGGGATTCCGGCTATATTGGTAGTATGCGAACCATCGGTATTGGCGCGGCACAATTAAGTCGGGGAGGAGCCATCCTCTGGGTGATTCTAATCGCCGCTCTCGGCGTGCGCCTAGCCTATCTCTACCAAGCGGTTGACACGCCGCTCTTCGACGTGCTCCTGATTGACTCTGAGTTCTACGACCGCCGGGCCCGGGCCATTGTCGCGGGCGATTGGCTGGGCGATCAGCCTTTCTTTATGAATCCGTTTTACTCCTATTTTTTGGCCGCCATTTACGCGCTGTTGGGAGCTGAATACTGGTGGGTTGGCTTGGTGCAGGCGGCGCTGGGGACGGGTAGTTGCTATTTGATCTACGCACTGGGCCGGAAATTGTGGAGCGCGCAAATTGGTCTGTTGGCCGCGGGCATGGCGGCGATCTACCAGCCGTATGTGTTCTACGACGGGGCGCTGCTGACCGCCGCGCCGATTACCTTTTTAAATCTCGCGGCTTTGTGTTGCTTGGCGCACGCGCAAGGTGCAGCGCGGTGGCTGTTGGCCGCGGGCCTGCTGTTGGGGCTTTCGGCTACGGCGCGGCCCATGGTCCTGCTGTTTGTCACGGCAGTCGCGGGCTGGTTTGTCGCGCAGGGGGGCCGCCGCGGTTGGTGGCATTGGGTGGTGGTAGTCGTGGGCTGCGGCCTCGTAGTCGGCGCGGTGGCTTGCCGCAATTACCTCGTCGGCGGGGAGTGGCTGCTGACCACGTCCTCGGCTGGGATGAATTTCTACGTGGGTAACCACCCCGAGGCCAACGGCATCTACGCGCAGGTCGATTTCCTGCCCAGCGCCGAGCCGGATTTGGAGCGCGAGGCGTTTATCCGCGAGGCCGAGGTGCGCACGGGCCGGGAACTGACCCCGGCCCAAGCCTCCAGATACTGGCTTGGGGTCGGCTTGCGCTTTGCCGTGGAAAATCCCCTCGCGTATCTGGCGCTGCAAGGCCGCAAACTCTACATGTTCTGGAACGGGGTCGAGGTACAAAACAACCTGAGTCTGTATTTGGCGCGGGACTTTGTTCCCCTGTTGAATTGGTACGTTTTGGGGTGGGGGATAGTAGCCCCACTGGCGGTCGTGGGTTGGGCCACCAGTCGCCGCCCGTCCCTGCTGGATTTGTATTTGGCGAGCTATTTGGCCGCGTGCCTGCTGTTTTTCACGTCCTCGGAATATCGCTTGCCCGTCGTGCCAGTGATTTTGCTCTACGCCGCTTGCTGGCTTGCCAGCGCCGCGGCTTGGGCGACGGGCGGGGCGCATCGCCGCTTGCTAGGGGCGTGCCTGTTGGTGGCCTTAGTCGCGCTACCGATCAATTATCGAGACGCCGGGGCCGAGCGGCTGACTCGCAAACGGGTCGATTACTACAACTTCGGAGCCTTGTACCAACGCCGGAAAAATTGGGTCGCGGCTGAGAACATGTTCCGCGAGGCGCTGCGCATTGACCCATCCTTTGCGCCCGCCGCCTCTGGTCTAGCGGCTGTGTTGGCGCAACAAGAAGGCGGCGATTCGGACATCCAACGCGGATTAGGGCTATTCGGCGCGGGGGAGTACGAGGCGGCGATTGCGGCCTTTAGCCGCGCCCAGCCCTCGCCCGGTCTGCACAACAACCTCGGTCTGTGCTATTATCGCCTTGGTCAATTGAGCGAGGCCGCCGCACATTTCCACAAGGCCCTCGCGCTCGACGCCAGCTACGCCCGAGCGCATTTCAATCTCGGCTTGGTGTATGCCAAGCAGGCCGATGCCCAAGCCGCGGCCGATGCCTTTGCCCAAGCACTCGAACTCGACCCCAACCACGCCCAAGCGCACTATCGGCGCGGGGAAGTGCTGTTGCGCTTGAGGCGAGGCCGCGAAGCAGAAGCCCACTGGGCATTTTTGCGCACGCACAACCCCGACGACGTGCGCTTACAGGCGAAAATCGATTCCATGACGCAGGCAACCCCTTGAACGCTACCCTCTGTGTGCGCGGTGCCCGAGCGGGCGGTCTGGCCAATGTCGATATGGACTTGCCGTTGGGCCAGATTATTTGCTTTACCGGCCGCAGTAGCAGCGGCCGCCGCGCCATGGCCTTAGACATCCTGTACGCGGAGAGCCGCCGGCGCTATATGCAGGCTCTGTCCCCCACCGAACGCGAAAGCGTCAGCGGGACGGCGCGTGCGGATATGGACGAGATCTCGGGCTTGCCGCCAGTCATTTACTTGGGGACACTGCGTCGCGGACGCACGGTCGGAGACTACTTGCAGCTAGACGGGATTTTAGCGCAGATCATGCTGGAAGAGGGACAGATGCGCTGCCTCGAATGCGGCGGTCGCTGTCACAGCTATGCGGCTGATGAGGTCGAGCGCGAGGTCGCCCGCGTCCATCCAGACACCCGCTGTTTGGTGCTGGCCCCGTTGGCTCTGCGGAACGAGGGGATGTGGCAACAACTCGTGCAGGCCGGGTTTACCCGGGTCGCAATCGACGGCCAGGTTCAGCGACTGGAAGGCGACGGGCCAGCATTGCCAAGCGACGAAAGTGAGGTACACGTCGTAGTGGACCGCTTGGTGCCCAACCCGAATGCCAGCGTGCGCTTTTTAGAAGCCGTGCGCGTGAGCCGCTCTATTTCGTCGGGGCAGACAGTGGTTTGGGTGGATGGGACCAGCGAGATGATGCACTTGAACCAGCAGCCGACCTGTGGCGAATGTGGTCGTCAGTACGAACCGCTAGCCACAACGGACTTCGGCGCGGGCCAATCCTTGGCTGGTCAAGTGACCTTGCACGGTCGCACTATGAACGAGCTGATGGAAGCTCCCCTCGGCTCGTTGCGCGATTGGCTGGCCGGGGCTAGTCAAAAGAGCCAAGGGCAGGCCAAAGTAGAGACTGCGCTTGCCGGGGCCTGCGGCTTGGGGCTGGGGCACCTGCCGTTGCGCCGTCGGCTCGAATCGCTGGCGGCTGGCGAATGGCAGCGCCTGCAATTGGCGTCCTGTCTCAGCAGTGGCCTGACGGGCATTCTCTACATTTTGGAAGATTTGGGCAGCCAATTGGCAGGTGGGATGCTGGATGCGGTCTCGGCGGGGCTGCGTCGGCTGGTCGCTGGCGGCAATACCGCGCTGTTGTTGGATCATACGCCTGAACTCGTGGCGGTTGCAGACGAAGTTTGGACGTTTGCAGGAGGGCAGGTGCAGGTAGGGGGGGCGGTTGAAATAGAGCGGAATGAAACGGATGAAGAACGGGTCGCCGAGCAAGTTAAGCCCGCGTTGGCCATTCGCGGAGAGGGTGTGGTGGGGTCGCTTGCCCTTGAACTGCCGCACGGGAAGTTGACCTGCGTATGTGGGCCTTCCGGCAGCGGAAAAACCCGCTTGCTGCACGAAGTTTTGCTGCCGGTACTCAAGGGGCGGTCCGTCGAATACGCCGCTACGGGTATGCCGAGGAACAGCCGCGTTGTAACGGTAGAAGCCCCAAGCGGAAAGGCTACGGTTTTGGAAGGGTTGGGCCTTTTCGAGCGCGTGGCCGATTTATATGCTGCATCGCCGGCCGCGACGGCGCGTGGCTGGGACCGGGACACCTTCCTGTTGGACCGACCAGGAGGTCGTTGTCCGAGTTGCGAGGGCCGAGGCCAATGTTACTTCGATTTGGAGTTTCTGGAGGATATAGCGCTGGTGTGCACCACTTGCGAAGGCCGTAGGTACCGCGACGAAACCTGCGAGGTAACTCTGCGCGGTGCGAGCATCGCCGATGTGTTGAGCATGACCTTGGAACAGGCTTGTGCCCACTTTGCCCGATACGATCCAATTCGCCCGCGCCTGGAGGCAGCTATCGACTGCGGCCTCGGCTACCTGTTTTGGGGGCAGGAGATGCAAAGGCTGGAGCGGGGGGAGTGGTTACGGCTGCGGCTGGCGCTCGAATCGACGCGGACCTCCCGGCGCACTTGGGTGCTAATTGACGACCCGGCTAGCGGCGACCACCCAGAAGATGTGCGTGCAATGGTTGGGGTCTTGCGGGAGTTAGTGGAGCGGGGGAACACGGTCGTTGTCGCCGACGAGCATCCAATGGTGCGGGCGGCTGCGGATTGGGTGGTGGATTTGGCACAGTAAAGATCGCAACCTCGTTGCGACATATTACCTTGCGGGATATATCGCTCCTATCTATCTTAATTTTGATATAGATAATTGAGTAAACGAGGTGAATAATGCGGTATCTAGGCCCCGAAAAAGGGGCTTTCTAATGAAGGTCGTGCAGAAGTTACAAGAAGAAGTCATCGGCCATCTGGACTTGGACGGGTATGCCCTGTGCGGGCCGCAGGAGTCGGTGCTTGACGTACTCAAGAAAATGCGCCACCAACACGTCAGCGCCGTGCTGGTGGAAGAGGATGGTCGCTTGGTGGGAATTTTTACCGAGCGCGATGTGCTCACCAAGGTAACGGACCAGCCGGCGACGTGGACGCGGCCGGTGGCCGAATTAATGACCTGCGATCCGCATAGCTTGGATGCTCAGCAGCCGATTAGCAGTGCCCTGCGGCTGATGAATGCTGGCGATTACCGCAACGTGCCGATTGTAGATAAAAACGGCCGCATAAAGGGAAATTTGCCCCAACACGAGGTCATCCGCTTTCTCACCGATCAATTCCCTGAAGACATCTACAATTTGCCACCGGATCCCGAGCGCATAGCTCGCACCAAAGAGGGAGCTTGAGCATGCGTTATAGATTGAGATTTTTTTCTTTTTAAGGAGGTCGTGTGCATGGCCGAAATCGTGGCCCCATCGGCACCTAGGAGTAAGCGAGAATACTCGCAAGAAGAGCGCCAATCTGTAGTCATCGCATTTTCCGGCGATTCGGGCGATGGGATGCAGCTAACCGGCGGTCAGTTTACTAATACTTCGGCTGTGATGGGCAACGACGTCAGTACCTTTCCCGACATTCCCGCTGAAATTCGCGCCCCGGCCGGGACCATCCCCGGGCTGAGCGGCTATCAGGTCAATTTTGCCGCCAGCGATCTCTACACCGCGGGCGATTCGCCCCAGGTACTGGTGGCGATGAATCCGGCCGCGCTCAAGGCCAATTTGCCCGATCTCGAGCCGGGCGGGACCATCATCGTCAATACCGATCCGTTCAACCGCAATGGACTGCGCAAGGCCGGGTACGATAAAAACCCACTCGAAGACGGCAGTCTCAGCGGCTACGACGTGCATCCGGTCCCCTTGACCACCCTGACCCGCAATGCCCTCGCCGACATCGAAGGCATGAGCAACCAAGCGAAGGACATGTGCAAGAATGCCTTTGTCTTGGGCTTAGTGTTCTGGATGTTCGACCGTCCGCTCGACTACACGCTCAAGTTCTACCAGACCAAGTTCGCCGGTCGGCCCGAGGTAGTTGAGGCCAATACGAGGGCCTTGAAAGCGGGCTACTACTACGGCGAAACGGCTGAAACTTTTCAGACGCAGATCTCGGTGCCGAAGCGAGAGATTGTCGAACCGGGGGTGTACAAGCGGATCACCGGCAATGAGGCGCTTGTCTTGGGGCTGGTCACGGCCGCGCAAAAGGCGGGCAAACCGCTCTTTTACGGCTCGTATCCCATCACGCCGGCCAGCACCATCCTAGAGGGCTTGGCCGCGCTGAAGAACTTCGACGTGCGGACGTTCCAGGCCGAGGACGAAATCGCGGCCATGGGATCGGTGATTGGTGCGTCCTTTGCCGGTAGCCTTGCAGCCACTGCCAGCAGCGGCCCGGGGATTGCGCTCAAGAGCGAGGCGATCAACCTAGCCGTAGTTATGGAACTGCCGCTGGTGGTCATTGACGTCCAGCGCGGCGGCCCCAGCACGGGCTTGCCGACCAAGACCGAGCAGGCCGATTTGCTGGAGGTGCTCTACGGACGCAACGGCGAAAGCCCGATCTCGGTCATTGCGCCGGCGACCCCAAGCGAATGTTTCGACATGGTCATCGAGGCCTTTCGCATTGCCGTTCGCTACATGACGCCGGTTTTTGTCCTATCCGACGGGTACGTGGCCAACAACTCCGAGCCGTGGAAAATACCCGACCCGGATTTAATCGCGGCCATTGATGCCGAGCCGTACACCGACCCCGACGACTACCAACCCTACATGCGCGACCCGCAGACTTTGGCTAGGCCTTGGGTCGTGCCGGGGACGCCGGGGCTGGAGCACCGGATCGGCGGCTTGGGCAAGCAGGATGTGACGGGCAATGTCTCCTATGCGCCCGAAGATCACGAGCGCATCGTCCGCGTCCGGGCCGACAAAATCCGCGGCATTGCCGATTTCATTCCCGAGTTGGAAGTGACCGGCCCCGACCAAGGAGACCTGCTGGTCTTGGGCTGGGGGGGAACGTACGGTGCCATTCGCGCAGCCGTTGAGCAAGTGCGGGACGAGGGCCTCGATGTGGCCTACGCGCACTTGCGTTACTTGAACCCATTTCCCCGCAACCTCGGCAACGTGCTTGGCCGTTACAAGCAAGTGTTGGTACCCGAGCTAAATCTCGGCCAATTGGCCCTATTGGTCCAAGCGCATTTCCCCGTGCGCGTCATCAAGCTGAACAAGGTCCAAGGGGCCCCCTTCCAAATTCGGGAAGTGGCCGACAAAATTCGCCAAGTGTTAAGCTAAGCAGGGAGATCGAGATGGCCGAAGCAGTTGTAGAAACTGGGCTGACCCGCAAGGATTTCGTTTCCGATCAAGAGGTCCGCTGGTGCCCCGGATGCGGCGATTACGCGATTTTGGCCCAAATGCAAAAGATGCTACCCGAAGTGGGGATTCCGCGGGAAAACCTCGTATTCGTCTCTGGGATCGGTTGCTCTAGCCGCTTTCCCTACTACATGAATACGTACGGCATTCACTCGATCCACGGGCGCGCGCCCACGATCGCCACGGGAATCAAGACGGCCAACCCGGATTTGAGCGTCTGGGTCATCACCGGCGATGGCGACGGACTCTCGATCGGCGGCAACCACCTCCTGCACAGCCTCCGGCGCAATGTTGATCTGAAAATTCTTCTGTTCAACAACCGCATCTATGGGCTTACCAAGGGCCAGTACTCGCCGACCTCACTAATAGGACACCGCACCACGTCCACTCCCATGGGGTCAATCGACTATCCGCTCAACCCCATATCTGTGGCGCTGAGTGCCGAGGCGACCTTCGTCGCCCGCTCGCAGGATACCAATACCAAGCACTTGAGCTACGTGCTCAAGCGAGCGGCCGAACACAAGGGGGCCGCTTTTGTCGAGATATATCAAAATTGCGTCGTGCTCAACCCCACGGCTTGGGAGCACACCACGGATTCGGCCGTGCGCGACGACAACATCGTGTTTTTAGAGGAGGGGCAGCCTCTCCTCTTTGGGAAGGATCGGGACCGAGGCATCCGCATGAACGGCACCGAGCCTGAGGTCGTTGCGCTCAGCGACGTGGCCCCAGACGAGTTGGTCGTGCATCGCGAAGGGCGCGAGAACGCCAGCTACGCCTATATGCTCAGCCGGATGGAATACCCGTCAATGCCGTTGCCCTTTGGCGTGTTGCGCGCTCTCGACCGGCCGACCTACACTGAGTTGCTGTTCGACCAAATCGACGCGACGACCCAACAACGGGGCACCGGCGACCTCGCGGCGCTGTTTAGCGCGGGCGACACTTGGGTCGTCGAATAGGAGAAGAGCCATTGATTTGCCCTTTGTGCTCGCACGACAATATCTCTGGAGTTGACCTCTGCGAAGAGTGCGGCCAGAGCCTGAGCGAAGCGTACCAAGATTGGGGAAGCAGGGAGTACAAAGAAATTTTCACTGAGCCGCTTTCCGCGCTCAATCCGCAGGAGATGGTCTGCGTGTCGCCGACTACTTCGTTGGCCAAGGTCATCTCATTGCTCAAGGAGCGGCACGTCGGTTGCGTGTTAATAACCAGCGAGCGCGGGCAGTTAATCGGCATATTTACCGAGCGCGACATCCTCTACCGGGTGGCTGGCTTGATCGGCGATTTGGAAAAGATCGCGGTCGAGAGCCTAATGACGCCGCGACCCACCGCGCTCAAAGCCGATGCGGCCGTGCAGCACGCCCTACATTTGATGAGTATCCACGGCTTTCGTCATGTGCCGCTATTGGACGATGACGACCGCCCGGTTGGCTTGGTCTCGTTTAGGTACATCGTCCGTTTTATCGAAGAGAATTTTTCCTCCGCAGCTTGAGGGAGTTGGCCGTCGGGTTAGCTCCAGTTTTTTGAAAGGCGGTTGTGCTATGTCATTGAGCCGCACGGCGATATGTTCGCTCCTCGCGTTGGTCCTGTTGAGTCCTCCAGAGGCTAGGGCTGAACTGGACTGGGCCACCCTGAACAGCACGCGCGACGTCACCGAAGCCGAGTGGTTGCAGTTACAACTGTCCGTATTGGGGTTAAAACTGAGCTATCCGGCCTACCGCATCGACCTAAAACTGACCGAAGACTCGGCGATTGAATTTACCTTTGTCGCCAGTAGTGGGATGGCCGAGCATCTGACCGAAGAGTTGGACAAGAGCGAAGCCGACGAGGTTATTTCCTACCACGCGCAGGGCATAAGCGACCAAGTAGAAACATTGATCCGCGACGAGTTCCCGAACTTGTGGTCGAGCTTTGACCCCCGCCAAGATATTCGCGGGCAATTTCTCGGTCCAGGAGAGAAGTGGAACGACCCACCGCGAGAAATCGGCACTTGGTTGGAAAACAAATTCTCCTGGGGGCGCTAAGGGCTAGTGTCTTTACTCCGGGTCGCGGTGGGGTATTGCTCCGTGCGTTGATTCGTCGAGCGATATATCCTTGTCGATGACCGGCTCTTCGGTGGTCACGATCCAGCCGCGCACCCGCCGACCGAAAACATCAATCTCCTTGCGCTGGGCGTCGATGACCTTGGACGAAGCGGTGTGCCGCTCTTTGTTGATACAAAAAAAAGTGTGTCGGCGCGTCGAGCCTTTTTCTTTTTCTTCCATGCGTTCCATCCACCGTACCCTTTCAAGTTTGCGCGAACTGGTGGACCACATCCACTAGCAATTTGACCTTTTCACAGGGCGTATCAGGATAGACGCCGTGCCCCAAGTTGAAGATGTGGGGGCGATCCCGACTCTGCTTTAGAATGTGCTGAGCGGCCTTGGTAATGCTCGCCTCTGAGCCGTATAGGGCGCAGGGATCTAGGTTGCCCTGCAAAGGCATGGTATTTCCGAACAATCCGTAAGCTGCATCGAGATCAATTCGCCAATCGAGGCTTAGGACGTGGGCACCGACGCGGCCAAAGCTAGACAGATTTTGCGCCCCGGCAAGCGGGAAGTAAATGATTGGGGCATTCAGCGCGGCGAGGCTGCGGCAAACTCGCCGCACATAGGGCAGAGCGAATTCGTTGAACTGTGCCGGAGATAACAAACCGATGGAAGTGTCGAAAATCTGGACAGCTTGGGCACCGGCTTCGATCTGGGCGCGCAAGAAGCGGCTGGCGAGGTCGGTGAGCAGGTCGAGCAGCCGATGGGCGAGGGCGGGGTCGCTGTGGATCATGCGGCGAAAGGCAGGAAAGTCCTTGGCATGGCTCCCTTCCACTAGCCAAGTGGCCAAGGTGAAAGGCCCGCCGGCATATCCGATGAGCGGAACCTCGGGAGGCAGAGCGTTGCGTACTAGGCGCGCAGCTTCTAAGACGTAGGCGAGGTCGTCTGCGGGGACGGGGTTGCGGAGGCCGTTGATGTCGGCGGCTGAGCGGATTGGGCGGGCGAAAACAGGGCCGGGTGCGTAGGTCAGCTCACAGCCGAGCGCCTCTAAGGGCGTCACTAAGTCGGTAAAGAGAATAGCCGCATCGACCCCAAGCAGATCGACCGGCATGAGGGTAATTTCGGCGGCGAGTTCGGGGGTTTTGAAAAGCTTGAGCAGGGAACCGTGCCGCTGGCGCAGATCTCGGTATGGCTTGAGGATGCGGCCAGCTTGACGCATGATCCAGATAGGAGGC
Source organism: Gemmatimonadota bacterium (assembly GCA_009840005.1). Next base: position 20,314 of record VXOR01000074.1, on the reverse strand, counting down.
ATTGCCGGCGCTTGGCCCCAACAGGCTTGGAGAAAGGGGGCGGCTGAATCGGACAAAGTGCTAGCGACCCGGTTCGACCATCCACTCGGGCAAGACGATGCGATAGGTAACTACGTCCTCCAGCGGTTTGAAGCGGACGCGGTCTCCTTCCATATCGGCCCGATAGACGTCGGGATCATCGTCATCGGACTTGAAGGCCAACAGGCGCAACGGAGGCAGTTTGCGATCTGGCCAGTACTGGCCCACGTCGATTACTATATCGGCTTGGCATCCAAAGGGCACGACGTCAATTTCCCATTTGCGCTCTTTGATGGCGACTGCGCCGTCGAGTTCTACGGGGCCAAATCGCCCTCGTTGTCCTCGGGTATCGACAAACAAATAGTCCGCACAAGAGGCGTAGTCTATGTGCCCCGAGCCGACGTCGGCCGAATAGACCAGCAGCGATGAGTCCTGCCAGGCGCAAAACGAGCCTGGGGGAAGGTGGTAGGCCACATCGTCCCGGTGGACGGTCCAAGACTGCTCCCAGCCGAGGTTGGCATAGATTTCGAGCCCATTGTCGTACGTCACTCGCACCTGTCCGTGGGCAAACGCGCCGGAAAGCAGCGCATCGTTAGTCTCCAAAAATTGGTCGTTGTGGCAGTAGGCGATGGCGTGCACGGGGACGCGGAGGTAGTGCTTTTGCAGTTCGCGCAGCATGTAATAGGATTTGACCGCAGAGGCGATGCCCCATTCCAACTGGTCGGGGAGCAGACAGGCGTGGCCAAAGGCCGCGGTAGCGGCGAGATAGCGGTCGAGATAGGCGCTGCGACTGTGTTTTTCGCCTTGGGGGATGTGTCCGGCAAAGTACTGATCGATGGTCCCTAGACCCGCATCGGTTTCAATGGGATGGAGGTTTTGCAGGTCGAAGTCCACCAGCGGCGGAATGCGACTGGGATCGTTCCCGACCATGCGAGCGAGGTAACCGGTCAGGAGGCCGGCGTAGAACCAGTGATTGCCGCCGTTCCCGATGGCTAAGCCCGCTTGGGCCTGGGAGTGGAGGATGCTCTGTTGCAGGGAATAGCTGCCCGCTAAGCTGTCGGCTGCCGACGCGTCGGCGCTGAAGTCATTGAATTCCCAGGGCGGGACCTCGGCGTGGTCGCTTACGTACAGGGCGTCGCAGGGGTATTTGTCGATGATGGTACGCGCGTGTTCGGGGGCGTGCGCTAGTGCTTCCGACGGCTTGAGCAAATAGAGCCCAGGGCCGGTCGGGGTTGGGCTGCTGTCGGCGAGCTGAGCCGCCAATTCGGGCTGCCAATTCGAGTTGGTAGTAGCGATGTGGCGGTAGTTGACCTGGAGGCTGGTTTTGTATCCTAGGTCCGACAGGGCCTCGAGGTACTCGCTGAGGGCGTCTTCGCCGCCTTTGGCCTCAGCACCTTCCACCGCGAGCGCAGTATCGCCGTCGCCGTCATGCCAAGTTTCGCTGGGGTGGTTGATTATCAGGTGATCGATACCCATCAGCTTGAGCTGGAGCATGTTCTCGTATAGCTCGACATAGCTCTCTTGGGATGCGTCGATATAGGGGATGTTGTACCAGACCCAGTCGGCTAGCGTATCGCTTTGCCCGGCCTCGGCCGTGGAAAAGGCCGGGAGGACTTCTTCGTATTGGGTGGAGACCGTTATGAGCCAGCGTTCCTGAAAGTCGCTGCGCTTGCCGTCGCTTTGGCTGGCGTAGCTACAGCCACCGTTGAGTTGGACCAAGCGCTGAGATTCTGCTTCGGGCGGGGCGTACAGAGAGGAAGCACGCGAGTAGTGCCAATCCACAAAGCTAGACAGGAAGTAGCCCGAGGTGCAGAGGATGCATGGGTAGTTATCACCAAAGTTGAAATAGGGAATGGCGATCAGGCGTGGGTGCAAAGCCCCGGTGACGCGACCGAGCGAGAGGCCGGTGCCCTTGCCATGTCCGCCCTCAATTTCCACGACGAGGGACTTGCCGCTGATGCGGAACCGATAGAGGAAGTTGGCTTGTTCCTCTCCTAGCTTCCACTGCCAGCGGGCCTCGACGCAATCGCCGACTTGCTCGCAGGAGATGAAGTGCCGCTCTACTTCTTCGCTGTCAGGTGGCCGAACCGAGCCGCCCATTTCCACGGCAATTCCACCGTCTTCGGCTGGTGTGATTGGGTCGCTATTGTTGACTTCGACCTCGATATCGGCGAAGGTTCCATCAATGGGCGTGTAGATGAATTGGACGACGGCAGAGACGGAGCGGCTTTCAAAGACAAAGGAAATACCCTCTTTGCGAATCGAGGTTTCGACTTCTTCGTGGAGCATGGGAAAAATCGAGGGTTGGCTTTGGCTAGCGGATGTGGGCTGTTGCTCGCTTGGAGCCATCACCACCCCTGTTTGGTCTGCCATGGAACGTCCTGACTCAGCTCGTTTTTACATAATTGCCAAAGTAGGATAACATAGAGAATAAACGAAGGCGTGTCAAGGTGAAGGCGCTTGGTTTGACCGGGGGATAAAACCGTTCTATCTTATTGTTTTTATAATAACTTTAGTGGTGTGTAAACCGGCTTGAAATCAAGGGATTGCATAGTAGTTGGTGGTGGGGCCGCCGGGATGTTGGCGGCCATTGTCGCCGCCGAGGCGGGCGAGCGGGTGACTCTGCTCGAAGGCAGTGGAAAATTGGGGCGAAAAATATTGATTTCGGGCAATGGGCGCTGCAATCTGACGAATAAGGCGGCGGACGATCTCAGGCATTACCACGGCACGCATCCGCGTTTTGTCCGCAGTGCGTTAGACCAATTCCGCCTAGACGAAACCTTGGCATTTTTTGCCGATCTGGGGATCGAGTTCCGCGAAGAGAAGCGGCAACGTCTCTTTCCGGTGTCGGATCAAGCGCAGTCGATCATCGATTTGCTCGCGGACCGGATGCACTGTCTCGGTGTTCGCGTCGAAACCAATGCCAAAGTGGTGGGCATGGGCCGCGCTTCTGGCTCGGCTCGCTTTGAACTGCGCGACGCTGAGGGGCAGCGCTATACCGGTGGGCGCGTAATAATGGCCAGCGGCGGCGTCAGCCTCGCCCGCTTGGGGGCCGACCGCTCGGGCCTGGATTTGGCTGTGGCTATGGGGCACCGGCTCACCGACCTCAAGCCCGGGTTGGTGCCGCTGATCAGCCCGGAAAAATACCTCGCTCGCATGCAAGGGCTTAAGGTCCGGGCCGAAGTGCGCGTCACACTCAAAGGAGGGCGAGAGGCCGTTGATACAGATGACTTGCTCTTTACGAAATACGGGGTTTCCGGGTTTACCATATTAAACCTCAGCGCCCGCTTGGTGCCCGAGTTGGGGGCGCAGCAAGCCGTACTCCGAGTCAATTTTTTCCCCGGCCGCAGCCCGGAAGCAATCAGTCAATTGCTCAAAGAGCGCTGGCAGCACCACCCCCATCGCTCGCTCGAACTGAGTTTCGCCGGCCTGCTTTCCAGCAAATTGGTGCGGCCCCTCCTGGATCATTTGGGATTTGATGCGGCGCAGCGGGTTGATCAGCTCGGCAAGGGCGCACGCTGGCAGCTTGCCCAAAGCCTGACGAATTGGCCGATTGCAGTCAGCGGGCCAAGGCCCTTTGACTACGCAGAAGTGACGATCGGAGGCGTGCGCACGGAGGACATCAATCCCGACACGCTCGAATCCTTTTTGGTGCCCGGCCTGTACTTTGCCGGCGAGATGGTGGACATTCACGCCGACTTGGGGGGATTTAACTTCCAATGGGCTTGGGCCAGCGGCGTTCTCGCCGGTCGCCGGTTGGGGTCGTGAGCACTGGCGCGATTTGCCTGTGGGCGTAGATTGAAATAGATGCGAACAGATGAGACTGGCCGGGTGGCCGGCGTCATTTTGGCGGCGGGCATGTCCACCCGCATGGGACAGCTCAAACAGCTATTGCCCTTGGGCGGGCGGGCGGCTATTGAATGGATCGCCGAGGTCGTGGGACGCCGGTTGGATGAAGTCGTGGTCGTACTCGGCCACCGCGCCGAGGAGATTGCCCCGGTATTAGCTGCTTATCCGGTCCGTTGGGTCGTCAATGCCGATTATCAAACAGGTATGCTATCTTCCGTGCAATGCGCTGTGCGAGCGGTGGATACAGAAGCCGATTATTTGATTTGTCTAGGTGATCAACCCCGATTGAGCGGAGCCGTAGTAGAGCAGGTTTTGCAAGTGAGAAAACAGGTCAGCGCGGGCATTATCATACCCACGGCCAATGGGAAAAGAGGCCATCCCGTCTTGATCCGCAACACCTACCGAGCGGAAATTTTGGGATTGCCGCTGGATGTGGGATTGAACGCGGTGACCCGGGGGCATCCCGAGGATACGTACGAGTTGCCTGTGGCAGAGGAGGCCATTTTAATCGACATGGACACGCCAGCCGACTACCGGCGCGAACTGGAACAGTGGCCAGAAAATTATGGAAGACATCCTCACTGAAATTGTTCGGCGCAAGGATCAGGGAGAACGCATGGCTTTGGCCTCGCTTGTGTGGAGCACTGGCTCGATTCCCATGAGCGAGCGGGCCAAAATGATCGTCGCTGAGGAAGGGGACGTCGTCGGCACCATCGGCGGCGGATGCCTCGAAGCGGAGGTCTTGAGCGCCGGCCGCATCGCGCTGGAGACCGGAGAAAACCAGCTCATGCGCTACACCATGACGGAAAAACAAGCCGGGGAAAGCGGCTTAAATTGTGGCGGCAGCGTGCGGATTTACACCGAAGTTATTGAGCCGGACGAGGGAGCCGACTTCTATAGCCGAGTGCTAACGGCGCGTCAGGCGCGCAGAGGTTGCGCGTTGGCGACCCTGCTCAAGCGCCGTTTTGACGCCAGTGGGGAGGGGAGGCTGTGGCTGGGGGCCGACGGCAACACCTACGGCTCGCTGGGCACGTCCGAAGCCGACCTACAGGTGGAGGAGCACCTGCCCGAAGTGCTCGAGCGCGAGCGCGGCCTAGTCTGCGCACTGGCCCCGAGCGCCGAGCTGGGAGAGACTGCGGAAGTATTTATTGAGCCGTTTTTGCCTGAACCTGTGCTCTACGTCTTCGGCGGAGGCCACGTAGGCGGGCAGATTTGTGCGCTGGCCAAGAACGTGGGCTTCCGCGTCGTCCTCATTGACGACCGTCCGACATTTGCCAATCCCGAGCGGCATCCGCAGGCCGACGAGTGCTTAGTCGCCGGCATGGAGGAGGTGTTCGCCGATTTGCCCATCGACGATCAGTCCTACATCATCGCGGCCACTCGCGGCCATCAGCACGACGAAATCGTCGTCGAAGCGGCGGTTAAGACGCCGGCGCGCTACATCGGGATGCTGGGCAGCGAGCGCAAGAAGCTCATTTTGTGGCAGCGGATCGCCGAGCGCGGCGGGGACCCGCTGCGCTTGGACGCCGTCTTTGCGCCGATTGGATTCAACATCGGCGCGGATACCCCGGCCGAGATCGCGGTCAGCGTCGTCGCCGAGCTGATCGAGCAGCGGCGCGGAACGCCCAAAGTGTGGAAGACGAAGAGGAAAACTCATGGGGGATGAATTGCGCTACGGAGTGGCCGCTTGTCAGGTTGACCAACCCAATCCCACCGACCGCGCTGAAATGGCCCGCAACACCGCTCGCATGGTCGAAATGGTCGATATGGCCGTTGAAGGATACGGGCCGTTTATGGACGTCAAGCTGCTGGCCTTCCCCGAATTTGCCCATGCCGCGCCGATCTATCCCACCGCCAAGAGCTTGTTGGCCAAATTGGCCGTTCCCGTTCCCAACGAGCACACGGCCCGCTTGGAGGACAAGGCCCGCGAATTGGGCGTGTACATCCAAACGGCCACCTTCCTCGAAGAGGATCCCCAATGGCCGGGCAGGGTGTTCAACACGACCTGCCTGCTCGGGCCGGAAGGGCTGTGGTACAAGTACCGCAAGGTCAACCCTTGGGTTCCTTGGGAAGTTCACGCCAGCCCGCACGACTTGGCCGACTACGAGGACGAACTGTTCCCAGTGGCTCAGACGCCCATCGGCTGCATTGGCGCGGCGATTTGCTATGACTGGCTCTTTCCCGAGCCGCTGCGCCAGCTCACAGCCAACGGCGCTGAAATCCTCGTCCGCGTCTCTGCCTATATGGACCCTTGGGGTGCGACACCGCCAATGGATTGGTGGACGACGGTCAATCGCTGTCGGGCCTTGGAGAATACAGCGTATGTGCTCGCCGCCAACCAAGGGGCCGAGTTGAGTCACTATCCGCCTTTTTCTTGGCCGGGTGGTTCAATGGTCGTCGATTTCGACGGCCGCATCCTCGCGCAAGCCGATCCGGGGCCAGGGGAAAAAATCGTCGTCTCCGAAGTCGATATCGGAGCCTTGCGGCACATCCGCAAGCGACGCGCCGGCCACCACACCTTGGCTCACCTGCGCAGCGAGGCGTACCCCATGTACGGACAGCCTTACTATCCGCAGGGCAGTTTTTCCGCAGAGAACAATCACACTGTCGCGATGAACGAAGAGCGCATCGCCGAGGTTAAGCAGCGGATAACCCGGCAGTCGTGAGGCGCTATGGCAACCAGCAGATTCGCCGCACCCTGAGCAAGTACGACACTCGACAGGTGCACCGCACCTTGGCAACCGGCTGCGAGTTGCAGATGACGGCAGTCGGCGATATCGATGCCTTGGTGGACCGCATGATCGAGCGCGAAGGGCGGCTTCAGAGGGTAGAGCGCTTTCCCTATTGGGCTGAGTTGTGGCCGACGGCGTTGGCTATGGCCCAGTGGTTTTGCCACGCCGAGGAGCCAATCCCCAAAGGTTGGGTCTGCGAATTAGGCTGTGGTTTGGGGCTAGTCGGCATTGCCTTAGCCAAGCTCGGTTGGCGCGTCGAAGCGACTGATTTTGTCGAGGATGCGCTGATTTTTGCCGCCCACAATGCCCGACTCAACGGGGTCCAACACAACCATCGGGTCGCCTACTTGGACTGGAGAAATCCTGTGGGAGAGCCGCGCGAGTGCTTGGTGGGGTCGGACATCATCTACGAAAAGAAGAATCACCGCTATCTCGAACGCATTTTGCGCAAACTACTGCTACCCGGTGGTCGCTTTTACCTCGGGGATCCGCAGCGCAAGGACGCCGCTGCCTTCGTCTCCCGGCTCGTCGCCCAAGGCTATAGTCAGCGGCAGGAAACGCACGTCGAGACGTGGAATTCGGTCGAACACCAAGTGGCTATCTACGTATTTACCAAGCCTTATGAATTATGAATTAGGGCGGGGGGTAATTCGTAATTCTCAATTCCTAATTCCTAATTTTTTAAGCCGCCAGCAGGGCGCTCAGGTGAGCGGCCACCGAAGCGGCGGTCGCCTCTAAGTCGTAGCCGCCTTCTAGCAGGGAGACGAGGCGGCCCTCGCAGTGGCGGGTGGCGAGCTGGAGCACCAATTCGGTTAGCTGGCCATAGCCTTCTGCGCTAAGCAGGATCTGCCCGAGAGGGTCGTTGCGATGAGCGTCAAAACCGGCTGACAGGAGGATGAAGTCGGGTTGGAATTGGTCTATGGCTGGAATGATGGTGTCGGTAAAATGGCGAAGGTAATCGGCATCGGTGCTGCCGGCCGGGACTGGGATGTTCAAGGTTTGGCCGCGTCCCGCTCCGACCCCGCGCTCGTCGGCTGCACCCGTGCCCGGATAGAGGGGCGATTGGTGAATGCTGCAAAAAAACACTAAGCCGTCTTCCTCAAAGATGTGCTGCGTGCCATTGCCGTGATGGACGTCCCAGTCGATGATCGCCACTTTGTCGCAGCCGCATTCGGCCCGCAAGTAGTGAGCGGCCACCGCCACATTGTTGAAGAAGCAAAAGCCCATAATTTGCTCGACTTCGGCGTGGTGGCCCGGGGGCCGCATGCAGCAGAAAGCATGGTCGGCGTGGTCGGCGAGTAGGGCGTCGATGGCGGTTAAGGGAGCTCCGGCCGCTAGGAGGGCGGCACGGTACGTGCCTGGAGAGAATTCGCTATCACGGCTCACATAGACGGAATACTCGACCTGTGCGAGGTCCGCTACTCGGTCCAAGTGGACTGGCGAGTGGGCTCTGAGCAAGGCGTGACGCGGTGCTAACTGCGGCTGAAGATGTAGCACTTCGTCCCACAGCGAGCGGTCTTTTAAGTGTTGGACAATGGATTCCAAGCGCGCGCGGCGTTCTGGATGTCCCGCGCCCGTGTCGTGCAACAAGACGTCGGGGTGATAGATCAAGGCGGTCCTAGCCACAGTTTACTACTGCTCCAGCGTCGATAGATGCAATGGCGCGGCGTCCGAGGATGCGGATGTCCTCGGCGATGGCCGCATCGCCCAAGGCGGCGTGGTCGCACCAGCGCAATTGCGTGGATTCGCGAGGATTGACGCGGGCGTGCCCGCTTACCACGCGGCTAAAGTAAATCAGGTCTATGTGCTGATGGTCCGGTTCGATGTCCTCTAGGAGGATACACGCGGGTTGGTACAGGACGGCGACCTGCCCCCATTGCTCTTGTCGGCCTAACAACTCAACGGTCAGCCCGGTTTCTTCGCGCACTTCGCGGAGGGCGGCTTCTTCGGGTAGTTCACCTGGGTCGATGTGGCCGCCTGGGGGCAGCCAAGCCTGCATTTTCTTGTGCCACAGCAAGAGGGTGGCTCCTTCGTGGACAACAAAGGTAGTAGCCGTAAAGTCGCGGGTGATTGCCGCCAAGGTGTCCGCTCGTCGCGCGTTTAGTGAAAAAAACAAGGCGTTTGCAGTGCGCCGGAGGTCAATATAGCCGGTCATTTGACAGAACGAAAGCTCGCGATAGCCCCGCGCTGCATTGACCAGCTTTTCTCGCCAATTATTTTACAAGGCTGACTTTGCATCCCTTTAGAAGCTGTCTGCAAACCCCTGATGGCCTTCGCGCGGCTGCAAACGTGGCGTCCGGCGTTGGGCAAAGCCACCCATATTTCGTCAATATGGGCGGCTTTACCCGCCTTGTCCGCCCCGCTTTCGCTCACGCTCGGGGCACACCCGGAATTTCCAGACAGCTTCTTAGACTGAGAGAGATATGGCTACAGAGATCGTCATGCCCAAATTGGGGCTGACCATGGAAAGCGGCGCAATCAGCGCTTGGTTGGTAGAAGAAGGCCAAGAAGTGCAAAAGGGCCAAGCCCTGTTGGAAATCGCCACCGATAAGGTGACGATGGAAGTCGAGGCACAGGCCGACGGGATTCTGCGCAAAATTCTGGTGCCGGTCGGCCAGGAAGTGCCAGTGTCGACGACAATCGGCGTCATTGCGGCCGCGGACGAAGACATCGACTCGTACGTCGCTGTTGCTCCGAGTGACCCAGTTCCTACCGCTGCTCCGAGCGACCCGACTTCACCGGCAACTCCGGCCGCGCCAACCCCAGCCCCGCAGGCTCCAACTCCTTCCGCAGATGCCGATGGGCGGCGGCCGCATAAGACCTCGCCCAAAGCGCGCAAAATAGCCGCCGAGCACGGCCTTGACCTGTCCGGCGTCAATGGCAGTGGCCCCGGAGGCCGAATCGTCAGTGCCGATGTGCTGGCCTTGGTCGAGCAAGTTCGGCTAGCCCCGGCTCCGGCCCCAGCCCCGGTCGCCGAAGGGCTGATTGAGTTGAGCCGAGCCGAGCAAGTGGCCGCCGAGCGGCTGACGGCCAGCTACCAACAAATCCCCCACATTCACATCAGCATGGACGTGTCAGCCGTGTGGTTGCAGCAATTCCGCACCGGCTACCAGCTCGAAGGCAAAAAAATCTCCTTTAACGATTTGATCGTCAAAGCTACGGCCCGCACCCTAAGCGAATTCCCTCGCGTCAACAGCTTGGCAGAGGGCGGTCATTTCCGCTACGCCTCCCAAATCAACATTGGCGTTGCCGTGGCGGCCGAGCAGGGCTTGGTGGTTCCGGTCATTCGCGACGCAGCCGAAAAGACGGTCGAGGAAATCGCCTTAGAGGGAACGCGGCTGATCGACTCAGCTCGCCGCGGCGAGCTAGGCCCCGACGACATGCTGGGCGGCACCTTTACCATCTCGAATTTGGGCATGTTCGGCGTCTCTCGCTTTACCGCGATCATCAATCCCCCGCAAGTGGCGATCTTGGCTGTCGGGGCCATAGAAAACCGGGTGGTAGCTTCAGGAGCAGACGCATTTGCCGTGCGCCCGCAACTGACCTTGACGCTGGCCGCGGATCACCGCGTCGTCGATGGCGCACTGGCCGCCCGTTTCCTCGCGCGGCTCAAGGAGGTACTAGAAACACCCGGCCTGCTCGGCTAGCAGCCCCTCACCTTGACCCTATCTAGGCCGCCGGTTATCTTCAAAACCGCAAAAGTCAGGTCCTTTTACCCTTGTGTACCGGGGGTAGAAAAGCGCGTCCTGGCATCGGAAAACAACGCATGAAATTCGAGAAAAAGACCCAGCTTTCCATTGCGTACGCCGTCCTTACGCTGCTCCTGCTCCTGAGTCTGCAAAACTATTTCGCCAACCAAGTTGAAACTCTTCCGTACAGCCAGTTCCGGGAGTGGGTCAAAAGCGGACAGGTCGTTGATTGTACCTTCAGCGGCGAGTTCATCCACGGTCACGCCAATGTCGATGGCCGAGAGATTAGCTTCCGCACCGCCGTCATCGACGATCCTGAGCTCATCGGCCTACTCGAAGAACATCAAGTCGAGTTTACCCGCCAGCCCAGCAATAATTGGTTTACGCAGCTTTTGTCGTGGATTTTGCCCGCGCTGATCTTCGTGGGGATCTGGCTGTTTATCATCCGTCGCATGAGCGGGGGAGGTGGCCTGATGTCCATTGGCAAGAGCAAGGCCAAGGTGTACATGGAGAAGGGGACGGGCATTACTTTCGACGACGTAGCTGGCATTCAAGAAGCCAAAGAAGAACTGCTGGAGATCGTCGAGTTTTTGCGCACCCCCGAGCGGTTTCAGGCTCTCGGCGGCCGGATCCCACGCGGCGTCTTGCTCGTGGGGCCGCCGGGTACGGGTAAGACGCTGTTGGCCAAGGCCGTCGCAGGTGAGGCGAGCGTGCCTTTTTTCTCGCTCAGCGGCTCCGATTTTGTCGAGATGTTCGTCGGGGTCGGGGCCGCGCGCGTGCGCGACCTTTTTGATCAGGCCAAGAAACACGCCCCGGCCATTATTTTCATCGACGAGCTCGACGCCTTGGGCAAGGCCCGGGGGGCCGGCTCTTTTGGCGGGCACGACGAGCGCGAGCAGACGCTCAACCAGCTCCTCACCGAGCTGGACGGCTTTGACACCAACGCCGGCGTGATCCTCATGGCGGCGACCAACCGGCCGGAAATCCTCGACCCGGCCTTGCTGCGCCCCGGCCGCTTCGACCGCACTGTGGCCGTGGACCGGCCCGATGTCAAGGGGCGCACCGCCATTCTCCAGATTCACGCCAAGGAAGTCAAGCTAGGCCCGGACGTAGATCTGCACAAACTGGCCGTGCGCACTCCGGGTTTTGCCGGCGCGGACCTGGCCAATGTCGTCAATGAAGCGGCTCTCTTGGCAGCGCGGCGAGATAAAAATTCCATTACCATGTCCGAATTGGAAGAGGCAATTGAACGCTCGGTGGCTGGGCTGGAGCGCAAAAGCCGCGTGCTCAACGAGAAGGAGCGCCGGATCGTCGCGTACCACGAGGCCGGTCACGCCATCGTCGGCGAGATTTTGCCCGAGGCCAATCCGGTGCAGAAGATCTCCATTGTATCGCGGGGCATCGCCGCCTTGGGCTACACGCTGAATATGCCGCTGGAGGATCGCTATCTAATGACCAAGGAGGAATTGCGGGATACCTTGGCGGCGATTTTGGGCGGCCGGGCGGCCGAGGAGATCGTCTTTGGCGAAATATCCACCGGCGCAGCCAACGACTTGCAGCAGGCCACGCAAATGGCCGAGCGGATGGTCAAAGAATTCGGCATGAGCCAGCGCATCGGCTTGGTGGCCCATCGGACCGACCGCTCGCAACAGTTGCTGGGCATGCCCCCGGCCGATCGTGCGTACAGCGACGAGACGGCCAAGCTCATCGACGAAGAAGTTAAGGCCATCATCGACGCGGAGTACGCGCGGGCCAAGGCTCTGCTCGCTCAGCATCGGCAGGCGATGGAGGATGTCGTCGAGATACTTTTTGAGAACGAGGTTATGGATGGTGACCAACTACGCAACGTGCTCGTAGAGAACGGAATAGAACTGCCACCTAGGCCCAAACAAGAGGCTCCGCCCGACCGCCCCGCCGCCGAGCCGCAGGCCAACGGCAATGCTCCGCAGTCGGAAGAGGAAGAGCGCGAGGTCTCCTAGCCTACGGCGGCGATGACTTCCAACTCGACGGCTGCTCCCAGCGGCAGGCTGGCGACGCCGATGGCCAAGCGTGCGTGTATCCCCTTATCTCCCAAGACTGAAGCCAGCAGATCGGAAGCGCCGTTGACCACGTTGGCGTGGGCCGTAAAACCGGGTGCCGCTGCTACATATCCTCCCAAGCGGACAATGGAGACCGCGTCGAGGTCGTCGGTTTCGGCTTTGAGGATGCTCAGGGCGTTGAGAGCGCACAACTTGGCAGCGGCATATCCCGCTTCGACATCCAAGTCCTCGCCCACGATGCCCGCATATTGGATCTGGCCGGCTAGTAGGGGCAACTGGCCTGAGATGAAGATCAAAGGGCCGCTTTGCACAGCGCGGGTATAGGAGCCGGCCGGTTGGGGCGGAGGGGGCAGTTGTAGGTTGAGGTCTCTTAGTTTTTCTTCCACAGACATGTTAAATCTCCCATGGCTTCGGGCTGGTTGGCGCGAGTAATATAGGACGCCTAATGCTTCCAGCAAGAGAGCGGTGCACAGCATGAGATTCGCCAGAGGGAGCGTCCTCGAACCCTTGGCCAATGGTGATTTTGTACGCCTGTGGTTGGCCAACGGCCTGTGGTGGCAAGCCATGTGGATGGAGATGCTGGCGCTGGGGTGGCTGGCTTTAGAGTTGACCAATTCTCCGTGGTGGGTGCAGGTCATTGGCTTTTACCGCGCCATTCCCCTGCTGATTATGGGTTTGTTCGGCTCGGTGATTACCGATCGCTTTAAGCGGCGCTACATCGTTTGGACTTTGCAATTGGTCAATGTGCTGGGGACGGGGCTGTTGGCGCTCTTGCTCTTTTTGGGGCGGCTTGAGCTGTGGCATTTGTCGGTGGTGTCGCTGGCGTTGGGAGCGTCTTGGGCGTTGGATTGGCCGACCCGGCGCAGCATGGTGCCCGATCTAGTCGGCAAGGCCCGCACGGTCGATGCCATGGTGCTGGAGAACGTCATTCAGGGGTTTACGCGCATTGCTGGCCCCCTAGCAGCCGGCTATGTCACCGCGGCCTATGGCAGCTTGGGTGCTCTGTTGGTGCTGGTCGGGTTGGGCACCTTGGCGCTGTTTTTGTTGGGGGGCCTCAAGACAGATTCCAAGGCACCCAGTGCAAGCATGTGGGCGTCGGGGTGGGCCGGGCGGCAGGGGTGGGCCAGTATGCGGGCTTCTGCGCCGATATTCGGCGTTTTTCTCATCACGATCTTTATGAACGTCTGGGCTTTTCCCTACATGAACCTGCTGCCGGTTTTCGCACGCGACGTATTCGGCCGCGGCCCGGAAGCTATGGGGTGGTTGGGCGCGGCTAGCGGGAGTGGGGCAATTGTGGGCTTGGCTGCAGTGCAGCTAAGCCGTAGCAAGCTGAGCAACGAATGGCTCTTTGTCGCCGGCTCGTTGCTGGCGTGTACGGGCATTGTCGCCTTTGCCTTTAGCGGGACCTTTGGCGTTGCCTTGCTGATGCTGTTTTGCTCTGGATTGGGGCAGGCGGGATTTAGCATCATGCAGAGCAGCATCATCTTGGTCGAATCCTCGGACGAGATGCGGAGCCGAGCGATGAGTACCTTGGTCGTGGCCATTGGCGTCGGCCCCTTTGGCCGCTTGCAGAGTGGGGCGTTGGCTGAGACTTGGGGAGCACAAGGCGCGGCGGGAGTCATGGCGTTGTTGGCGGGGTTGGGGACTGTGACAACGGCAGTCTTGGTGCGGGGGTTTCTAAGTAAAAGATGAGTGGACGGATTCCCGTTGCACGCTTGGTCTAGCATATCTACCTTGCATGTGCGTTGATCCGACCTAAACCTAATTAAAGGAGTAAGTACTATGTCCCAGTCTTTGTTTAGCGACGCCAGCCAACGGCTGGAGGAAGCGCTTGAGTACGCGTCCATTTCCGATGACGCCATCGAGCGGCTCAAGTTGCCCAAGTCGAGTTTGAAAGTCTCCATCCCCGTGCGCATGGACGACGGCGAGTTGCGCATTTTTCCCGGTTACCGGGTGCGCTACGACGACACCCGCGGTCCCACCAAAGGCGGCATTCGCTACCACCAAGACGTGTCCATAGATGAGGTCCAGTCTTTGGCCTTCTGGATGACCTTCAAATGCGCGGTAGCCAATTTGCCCTTTGGCGGCGGCAAAGGCGGTATTACGGTCAATCCCAAGGAACTGTCCCATTTTGAACTGGAACGACTCAGCCGGGGCTATATCGACGCCGTGGCCGACTTCATCGGTCCGGACATCGACATTCCGGCACCGGATGTCTATACCAATCAGATGATCATGGGCTGGATGGTAGATCAGTACAGCATTATCAAGCGGCAGATCACGCCCGCGGTCATCACCGGCAAGCCCCTGACCATGGGGGGTAGTCTAGGGCGCGATACGGCGACTGCGATGGGTGCTTTTTTTACCATTGAGGCGACTTGGCCCAAGCTCGGCTTAAATGGCTCGCCTGCCGACACGACTGTGGCCGTGCAAGGCTTTGGCAATGCCGGGGCCATTGTCGCTGAATTGCTCTTCAATGCCGGTTACAAGGTCGTGGCCGTAAGCGACTCCAAGGGAGGTGTTTACCGGCGTGAAGGACTCGACATTCCCAGCGTGCGCCAGTTCAAGGATTCGACCCGTACCCTCAAGGCGGTGTATTGCGAGGACACGGTGTGCAGCATCGTCGAGCACGAGACTATCACCAACGAGGAATTGCTCGCGCTCGACGTCGATATCCTTGCTCCGGCGGCCTTGGAAAACCAGATCACCGAGGCCAATGCCCGCGACATTAAGGCCAAGGCGGTGTACGAACTGGCCAACGGCCCTACCACGCCGGGTGCCGACGAGATCCTGCGCGAACGGGACGTGATAGTATTTCCCGACATTTTGGTCAATGCCGGCGGCGTGACCGTGAGCTATTTCGAGTGGGTGCAGAATCGCCAGGGCCTGTACTGGAGCCTAGAAGAGGTCAACCAGCGGCTTAAGCAGATGATGGTCGAGGAGACCGAGCGCATTTGGGCCATAGCTCAAGAGCAGGGCATATCGCCGCGCACCGCGGCGTACGTCCACGCCTTGGACCGGATCGGCGACGCGGTTCAAGCCAAGGGCACCAAGGATTACTTCACAGATGGGCAGTGACAAGAGTCGCGGGCCTGCTCCCGCCCCCGACGCCCTAGATCACCCGGCCTTGGCCTTGGAGCTTTTGCAAAAACAACCCGTTCTGAGGGACAAAATCTCCTTTGGGACCCACATGCAAGGCCGGGAAATTCCCGGCCTGCTGACCGAAGTTCTGCGTTTCCTCCACTTGGTCGCCGCCTCCGACCAGGTCCTGACTCCCTCCCGTCCCGTCGATTTGGCCTGGCACGAATTCATCCTCTGCACGCGCACTTACAGCGCCTTCTGCCGCCGGTACTTTGGCCGCATGATTCACCACCAACCCGAGGGCATGGAGGAAGAAAATGAAAGCCAATTCGACCAAACTCTGGCCCTGTATCAGCGCTACTTTGGCCCGCCTCCGGCGGCCTATTGGCTGCCCGGAGCCGACTGCGGGGCCTGCCGCAGCGCCAATTCCTAGCCCACCCACCGAGGAGGATTCCCATGTACTTTAACGGCCAACTCGCCATTGACCCCTCCCAGGAGACCTTGGTCGAAAAGGTCAGACCCACCAAGGTCTTCGGTCGCATGCTCTACTACCTGACTGCGGGTGGTCTGTCTGAGCGGGAAGAACAAGAGACCTTCACCGCGGTGGCCATCTTGCAACAGCTCAATATGGCCCTGCGCTCTATGGGAGTGACCAATATCGTCCGCCTGACCAAGGACCAGTACGACTTCTATTTTGACGAGCAGGGCCTAGAGGACGATCTCAAGGACGCCATGGAACAGTTTCACATGGAGACCGACTACTACGAATCGGAATTGTTCGAAGCCCTCTATCTAGTCGTCGAGCATGCCGACCAGGAACTGACCTACCTCATTGAAATTGAGATCGACCGACTCCACCCTCCCGACGTGTACCCCATTACCATCACCGTCAATGGCACGGCCAACGATTTTGCCCAACAGCCAGGGGAAAGCGCCGACAGTCTGCGCCAGCGCATGGATCCCGTCTTCCAAGCCCAGGACGCGTACGAACAATTCCAGCGCCGGAAAGAAGCCCATTTCAGCGACTTTATCAGCCGCCTCAATCAGGCCGTGGCCACTTATATCAAATGCGACGATGTGCGCCAGATCCTCGACACTCGCGTCATTCGTCCCCGAGAGCCAGTGGACCGGCCCGAGCAATTGCAAGAGCGGCGCACCGGGGCTGATACGCCTCCGCTCTTCCACGGCTATCACGGCTTTGATGCTTTCTTTCTCTACGCCTGGATGTGGTCGTCCATGTCATTCCACCACAATATCCACTACCACGACGTATCCGTGGTTGACGAACAGGGTCAGGCTGTATTTGATGTCGGGGCCGCGGGTTTCCACGCCGGGGAGAGCAATACCCTCAATCCAGAGGCCAACTTCGAGTCCCCATCCGCCAGCGATGTCGAGTACTATGCGGACCACAGCTATCAGGACGCCCTTGATCAGACTGGCTCGGTCCAGGAGGCGAGCGTTGAGTCCGGCGAAAGTTCGTCGTGGCTGGATTTTGGCGGCGACAGCGGCGATAGTGGAGCGTCCTGCAGTTCGTGCAGCAGTTGCAGTAGTTGCAGTTCGTGCAGCGGCATCTGAGGGGACAAAGCAGATGAGATCGACCGGCTCCATCCGCCGGACGTGTACCCCACGAGCGAGCGACAACGCCTGGGGCCGGACGGACCCAGTGCTGCGCTGAGCCATCCTGCTCCTCGAAAACGAGTAGCTCACAGACGGTCTGCCCTTTTCAGGGTCTCGGGCACCCCCAACCACAAAATGAGGGCCGCGGCTAGGCCAATGCCCGCGGCTGCCGATGGAGTTTCGGTCAGGCCGACCCAATCGGCGATATAGCCCATGGCTAGGGGGCTGCCCGCCCCGCCCAGGTCGCCGACAAAGCGCCACAGCCCCAAAAACACCCCTCTCCCGTCGTCCGGGGCCAGATCCGCGCCCAGAGTCATCATGGTTCCCGACCCTATGCCGTTGCCTAGACCCACTACCACCAGAGCTAGGAGCAGGCCCGAAAAATCCTGCGCCAAGAGAATAGCGGCCATGCCCATGCTCTGGACGAAAAAACTGGGCACCGAGGCGTACTTGCGCCCCCAGTGGTCCATGATCATGCCTGCCGGATAGAACATGAGCATGTCCACGGCCGCAGCAATGGATATGATTACCCCCACCTCCTCGACCTCCAAACCCAAGACATCGGCAGCGTAGAGCGGCGCGATGACCAGGCGGGCCGTGCGCACCATTTGGGCGCACAACTGGGCCGAGCCGGCCGTGAGCAGGATGCGGTAGTGGCCGCGCACAACATCGCCGACCCGTCCGCTGGACCGGTGGCTTGTTCCCGGGGAGGCCCCGCGGTCCTCCACCCAGAGCAAGACCGCCAGCAAAGCTACCACCGCCAACATCCCGTACAACAGGAAGGCAGCCCGAAAGCCGTACGCCCCGGCCGCCAGGCCGCCGAGCAGCGGTCCGGCAAAGTAGCCGATGCGTCCTATGCCCCCGAACACGGCAATGGCCCGCCCCCGGAGTGCCGGCCGAATGGCCCCGGCCAGGTACGTATGGCGCGAAATATTCCACAGGGCCGTACCGATCCCCGACACTAAGCGGCAGGCACTCACTTGCCACAGATCAGCGGCCACCAGCAGGCCGAAAATCCCCGCCAAGACGCAGCCCACCCCCAACAGCATGGCGCGCTTTTCGCCCATCCGCCGCACCACCACGCCCGCGGGCACATCGCCCAGCAAAGTGCCGATCCCGTCCGCGGCCAAGACCACGCCTACTAAGCTGTACGATACCTCGAAAGAGCGGGCGAACAAAGGCAGGACGGGCAATAGCAGGCCCCGGCAGACCGACAGGATCAGGGCCGGCGCGTACACCGACAAAAATAAGTTTACTACCACCACCTGTTTCCGTTTAGACACGTTGTCAATCCTCTTAAATGGCCTTTAGAATACAATCTTAGCCAAAATACCGGCAAGAAGCCCAACATCTGTAGGGTGGGGAGTAGGCACGACAGGCTGACCATAGTTTAGCTACGGCTGAATTGACGCTAGGAGAGACGGCGGCTATATTGCGCGGAGTTCACAAGACACAGGAGACGACATGCCTACTTCAGCGATTGGTGCGCAACTGTTTACAGTGCGCGATTATACCAAAACCCCGGATGACATTCGCCAGACCTTCGCCAAGGTACGAGCACTCGGCTACGAGGCCGTGCAAGCCTCGGCCTTCGGGGCAATCTCGCCGGCCGACTTAGCCGCGATAAGCGAGGCCGAGGGGGTACAGATCGCGGCCACGCACACCAGCTACCAGCGCATCTGCGACGAACCGCAAGCCGTCGTCGAGGAGCACCAGATGTGGGGGTGCCGCCACGTGGCCATCGGCGGCTTGCCCCAGGAATACCGCAACCGCGAGGGCTTTGCCCGCTTTGCTGCCGAGGCTTCGGCGGCAGCGCGTCCGCTCATCGACGCGGGCCTGACCTTTAGTTACCACAACCACAGCTTTGAGCTGGAGCGTTTTGCGGGGCGCACGGGGCTGGACATCCTCTGCGAGGAGAGCGACCCAGCCGTCTTTTCCTTTGAAATAGACACCTATTGGATCCAACACGGCGGCGGCAACCCAGTCTCGTGGTTGGATAAGTTCCGCGACCGCATGCACATCGTCCATCTCAAAGACCTGAGCATGGACGGTGCTAAGCAATGCTTTGCCGAAATAGGGGAGGGGAACTTGGAATGGGAACCTATTCTCGCGGCCTGTAAGAGAGCACAGATCGAATGGTACTTGATCGAGCAAGATACCTGCCCGGGCGACCCGTTTGACAGCTTGGGTCTGAGCCTGCGCAACCTGCGGGCCATGGGCTTGGACTAGGAGGAATATCATGCAGGAAATTTTCGTCCCATGGGCCGCTTGGTACGGCAAGGCCCCGTTCAAAATGGAATTTCCCGATCACTGGGAAGTGGCGGTGCACCACATGCGCGGCGGGCCAGACATCGGTGACGCCGGCATTCGCCAAGCGCTGCAAGAAACCATCGGCGCTCCGCCGCTACGCGAATTCGCCCGCGGCCGGTCTTCGGCGGCCATCTTGGTTGACGACCTCTCGCGTCCCACGCCGGCTTTTCGGCTCTTGCCCTATGTGCTTGAGGAATTGGCTGCGGCCGGGATTGGGGCCGACGACGTAAAGATTATCTGCGCGCTGGCGGCCCACCGCCCGATGACCCGCGACGACTTGGTCAAGAAGGTTGGGTTGGACATCGTCGATACCATGCAGGTGCTCAACCACAATGCTTATGAGAACTTGGAATTTATCGGCTACTCCAGTCGCGGGATACCGATTTGGGTCAACCGCGATATGACCTCCTGCGAGGTGCGCATCGCCTTGGGAATGATCACGCCGCGCGGGGGGATGTTTGGCGGCGGAGCCAAATTGCTCATTCCCGGGGCTTGTGGGCAGCAGACGATTATGCTCAACCACCGCCACGTACACGAAAATTTTCGCGCACATCTGTCCGAGGTGGCAAAGATGGCTGGGGTCACGTATATCGTCAATCCGCTGCTCAACGAGAACTTGGAGATCTCGGGGTTAGTCGCCGGAGACACGGACGCGGCCTTTGCGCGAGGCTGCGAGTTGGGGCGCGAGCAGTACGCTACCCAAGTGCCCGACGCCTTCGACATCGGCGTATTCAGCGCCTTCCCCAAGGATACGGAACTGTGCCAAGCTGGGTTGGCCATGACGCCGTTGAGTGGCACCAAGAAAAACCCTTTCAACGAAAACTCGACTACTGTCATGTGCTCGGCTAGCCCAGAGGGGTTGGGCTGGCACTCGGTGTTGGGCCCGGGTACCGCACTGCGGGGCAAGCCCAGCCCCCCCCCCCGGCGCACCATTTTATTTTCGGCTGGGATAAACAAGTGGGTTGCAGCCGCGCGGGTT
>VXOR01000058.1 GCA_009840005.1 Gemmatimonadota bacterium | reverse complement strand
ACAAACAAACAACAGGCCAAAACCATACCCCCGGTATGATTCATGCAACAACGCCACTTTAGAGGAAAATGGAACCTTGACCCATCTCTGCGCGGCTTGGCCAACCTCGGCGAAAGAAGAAGCCTACTGGCAGTCGATTCGCGACCAGTACATGATCGCGCCGGATGAAATCTATCTCAACACTGGCTCTTTTGGCTCACAGCCTAAGCCCGTATTCGAGAAAATGCTGGAAATCCTAGAAGATGTTGAACGCAGCCCCACCCGGCATCGAGGAAAATATTACGGTGTTGTAGATGACGCTCGCGCTCGTCTAGGTTCCTTTATCAAAGCGCCAGCAGAGGACATTGCCTTTGCTGCCAATGTTACTATGGCCATCAACATGGCAGTGCACGGACTGGATTGGCGTCCGGGCGACGAAATCCTCGCGTCAAACCAAGAATACGGCGCTATTGACAACTGTCTGCACTTGGCCGAACGTCGCCGCGGTGTAGTGGTCAAACGCGCCCAAATTCCCGTCTCTCCCGAACGCCCTGAAGATATCCTGAACGCTTTTGACCGCGAATTTACAGACCGCACCAGGCTGGTCTTATGCAGCCATATCACCACTGGTACGGGCCTGATTACTCCCATCAAAGCCCTCGCCCGACTGGCACACGACCGCGGAGCGCTGATTGTAGCAGATGGCGCACACGCTCCGGGCATGATCCCACTGGACCTGTTGGATCTCGGCTGCGACTTTTACGGCGGCAACTGTCACAAATGGCTGTGTGCGCCCAAGGGCACTGGATTTTTTTACGCTTCGCCTGCGGGCCAAGAACAGCTCAATCACGTTGTTGTAAGTTGGGGATACAGCCGAGAAGGCGCGAAAAGGGGAGCAGATGGCATTCTGCGAATCAATGACCGCCCATTTATGTGGGGCATTGAAAACTGGGGGACCCGGGACCAAGCCTGTTTTGCCGCCGTCGGCACGGCGATTGAATTTCAAGAGGCGATTGGCAAGGAGCGGATTCGGCAACGGGGTCGCCAGTTAGCGGCCTATCTGCGGGATCGCTTAGCTGCAACTGGCTGGGCAAAACAGCTCACCCCCTCCGCATCCGCCCTCTCCGGGTCCATTTCAGCCTTCCACCTCTCCGGATTCGACGACCTAAATCTTTATGAGCGATACCGAATCACTGCGCCGACGGCAAAAAGCGATAATGGACACTGGATGCGCGTTTCCACCCACATCTGCAACGGCTTTGACCATGTAGATCAACTAATAGATGCTTTGCAGGAACTGAGAAATGAGTGAAGGTAAGATCGTTGAAAAAACAGAAGTCCCCGCCACAGTCGAATCGTTACAGGCTGACCTCCGCGCGCTCGGCGTCAAACCGGGAATGGTCGTATTGGTGCATTCGTCCTTAAGCGCGATGGGATGGGTGTGCGGAGGATCTGTGGCGGTCATCGCTGCTCTTCAGGAAGCCTTGGGTTCCACTGGAACGCTTGTGATGCCCGCCCACTCGCCCGACCTGACTGAACCGAGCGGCTGGGAAAGTCCACCCGTTCCCGAGTCGTGGTGGCCGGTAATACGCGAGAACATGCCGGCCTACGATCCAGAGCTTACCCCCACTCGTTCCATGGGCATTATCGCGGAGACATTCCGCAAGCAACGAGACGTCCTCCGCAGCGCACATCCGCAGGTCTCGTTTTGTGCACGTGGCCCCCAAGCGTCGCGCATCACCGATAATCACGCATTGGCCTTTGGTTTGGGCGAGCATTCGCCGCTTGCGAGAATCTACGACCTGCGCGGTTTTGTCCTTCTTCTCGGAGTGGATCACGGCAATAACACATCCATGCACCTTGCGGAACATCGGGCGACTTTTCCAACCAAACGCGTCATCCAGCAGGGCGCGCCAATTTTTACGTCGAATTCGCGGAGATGGGCCACCTTTGAAGATGTTGACATCGATAGTTCGGATTTTGATCTCATTGGCGAGGACTTTCTGCGATCAGATGCGGGCCATGTCGTCCGTCGTGGCCGGGTTGGTCTTGCCGATTGCCAGTTCATGCCACAACGAGACATCGTGGACTTTACAGTCGGTTGGCTCGAAGAGAATCGATCGAATTAGCACACCAGCAAGTCGGCAATCAAAGGAGCGGCTTGGTGCAGCGAAGGCAGGATTTTGTACGCTTGGGACTCGGCTTGGGGCGAAGGTTTCTTGAGGTCGGGTACCATGAGCACGGTCATTCCCGCAGTGGAGGCCGATTGGACTCCGGCTTCTGAATCCTCTAGGGCGATGCAAGCAGTCGGGGACAATCCCAAGCGGCAGGCCGCCTCTAAGTATAGGTCCGGGGCTGGTTTGCCGCGAGCGACTTGGTCACTGGTGACGATGTGGGCAAAGCGGGCTGCTAAACCGCTCGCCTCCAAGGTCTCTGCAGCCTGCTTGGCGCTAGAAGAAGTGGCCACTGCTCTGGGGACAGCCGCCGCCTCGAGTTGGTCGAGCAGAGGCAGCAGACCGGGCTTGGTATCAATGCCGTGTTTTTCCACTTGCTGGTACCACTGGTCTGCACCCAACTTGGTAAAGCGCTGCAAGGGAAAGGTGGGACCAAAGTAGGCACCTACCTTTTTCAGGGCGTCCTTGGTGGGAGTGCCAATCAAGGTCAGATAGAACTCGTCGTCCAGTGTATAGCCCAATGCCCCGGCGGCTCGTTGCCAAGCAGCCTGATACAAAGGCTCGGTGTCGAGCATGAGGCCGTCCATGTCGAAGACGACGGCGCGTAAAGAAGTTGGAGAAGTGGTCACAGTGTATAAGGTCTTGCTTCTACAGCATAAACATAGTACTCGTAGGTAACAATAGTATGTCGAGTGGATCGTGTTTTCACTTTGCAAAAGGAAAACCCCCATGAGCAATCACATCGTCGTATCGAGCATCTCCTACGCCCCGATCAGCGGGACGGACCAAGAGGTGATGGAGCGAACTCACAAGGATCTGGAGGACTTGGTGGGCCGGGTCGCCCGAGCCACTAGGGCCGATCTGATCGTCCTGCCCGAGACCATCTGCCGAAACTGCGACGAGGAAGTACCAGAGGGGCCGACTACTCAGCTACTGGCGGGCTTGGCTCGGGAGTATGGCTGCTATATCACCGTGCCGGTGCATCAAAAGGAGCGCAAGAGCGGGGCGGTCTTCAACGTCCTCGGGCTGCTCGATCGGCAGGGGGAATTAGCCGGTATTTACCGCAAGTACATTCCAGTGTACCCAGAGTTTGACCACGGCACTCGTCCCGGCCCAGGCGCGTCCCTGATCCAGACCGAATTCGGGCCGGTGGGTGGGGTAATTTGCTTTGATCTGAACTTTGGGGAATTGCGTGCCCAGTACAAAAAGCTCAAACCCAAACTGCTGCTCTTCAGCTCCATGTACCACGGCGGGCTGGTGCAGAATTTCTGGGCTTTGGATGTGCAGGCATTTTTCATCGGCTCGGTGTACAAGGGGACGCCCTCTACCATTATCGACCCGCAGGGCACCACGCTAGCTCAAAGCAATAACTACCAAAGTTGGGCCACGGCCCATATCAACCTAGACTACGAAGTGGTGCATCTCGACAAGAACCAAGCCAAGTACGACGATATCCATCGTCAATACGGCGAGGCCGTGCGCATTGTCACGACTGGGCAGGTGGGCACTTCGGTGATTTACAGCGAGACCGCGGAGCGCACCGCAGCCGATATTGTCGACGAATTCGAGCTAGTGCGGCTGGACGAGTACTTCGACTGGTCGCGGCAACTGCGGACGAAGCATCTGGCGTGATATACGATGCAAAAGGGCCGGCTTCGCAGCGGAAACCAGCCCTTTTGCAATGCCAACGCGATGTGCTCTAAAAATCCACCTGTATCTTCGCCGTAACTCGGTTGATGTGGATCATGTCGTCGGCAAAGATAAAGTCGCGCTGGAAGCGCAAGCCCGCCCGCAGGCGGTCGTTGAGAATCACCTCGGCCCCGACGCCCGGGACGATTCCGAAGCGCGTGTCGCCGATCTCGGGCGAGTACAGCTCGGCGTCGAGCGAAAAGTAGTAATTGAACGGCCGACTGACGTAGGCCGAGCGCACCCCACCGGCATAAAGGTTGATGTTTTGATCCAAGATGCGGGCGAATCCTAGCTGGAAGGCCAGCCATTCCTCGACCATGTAGCCCGCATTAAGTCCCGTAATGAGGTTGGTCTCAGTGTCCTCGGCTTCGCTCTCCATCATCGCCGCCCCCAAAAAACCCTCGGTGTAGAAGCGGCCGTACTGGGCCTTGTAGTGGTAGCCGCCCTTGCCGTATTCGCTGCCTTCGGGGCCGTCAGTGCGGCCCGGCGTCGCAGCTTGCGCTCCAACGGCCAGTGCCAGCAGGGCGATCAGTGCAATGCGTCTCATGCTCCGTACTCCTTTCCCTAGAAGCCGATGCTCTTCTTCTGGAAGTGCTTGGTGATTTCCTTGTGGTCGGTCCAGACGATCTCAGTGGTCGAGATGTCGGTCAGCTCAAAGGTCGCCTTGTAGTAGATGACCTTGTCTTTGCCCACCTGTTGTATGGTCGAGGTGATGACCCCGCCGAGCAAGAAGCGCGCGCCGCGCTGGTTGCCCGGCCCTTGGGCCTCGTCCGGACGCACGTAGCCCGAGTCTTGATACTCGTACTCTTGGGCGATCTCTAGCCGCGCAGCCTTGTCGAGGAACGTGAACTGCCCGCTCTGGATGAGCGCGGTCTTGACGTGGTCGTACAGCGCCTGCATGTCGATGTGCTCGGTGGTCTTGTTGCGCGGCATCTCCAAGATGACAACCGGCTTCTCAGCCATCGCCCGGGCATCGGCCCAGATCTCCATCGAGCCAATCATCTTCTTGGCGACTAGCTGCATGTCGTTCTGGTTCCACTTGTCGTCGAGCATGGAGATCTGTTCTGGATCTCCGTACTCGCCCTTAGTAAAGGCCCTCGGGCCGCCACAGGCCGCGAGCCCTACGGCCAAGGCGATTGCCGCAAAAACGTAGCGTCTCATCGTAAGCTCCTTTCAATCCCATTCGCACTGGAAATGGGTGCGTACTAAGTGCCAGCGGTTGGCCAGCATCGCGTCCTGCCGGTAGAGCACCTGAAGGCTGCACTGGCGCTCCAGCGACGCGGCTGGGTACTCGAACTCGAACTCCTGCACTCCTGCCCGGTCCGCCTTGGGAATATCGGCTGAAGTGTAGATATCTGGTTTGGTCGAGGTAAAAACTAGGGCCTTCTTGCGGCCGTAAGTCTTGAGCGGCACCTCGGAGGCAAAGGTCACGCGCCGCACCTTTTTGGGCAGCAGCAGATCGGTGTTGTCGATCAGCGCATCGCGCTGCCAGCGGCCAGCGAGGATCGCCTGCAAGTTGCCGATAAAGACCCGCTCCTTGACTTCGGCGAGCTCAGTCGAGTCGTCGCCGTCGGGCACGATCAAGTAGAGATAGCCCTTGCGCGCCTGCGTCGATACGGTGGCCTTACCGCCCAAGCCCTCGAAGTCGAGGGCGATCGTCAGGCCGAACGAGCGGTTGGGCGGCAGCGCGTGGAGCGATACCGCTTGGATCACCTGCTCGGCGACGCCGGCTTGCTTCAATTCCACCAGGGCATCTACCGAGGCGTCGCAGACGCAGCGCCGCTCTTCGAGCATCTTGACGATCGCATCGGTATTGAACTTGTTGGCGCTCAGCTTGCGCACGTCGTCGAGGCTCATCGGTAGCTGGTCTGAGCGCTCGTAGTAGCGCTTGGGTAGCTGGCCGCCGTCCCAATCGACGATATTGATGATCGCCCCTTCCTCCAGCGGGTCCGTGACCTGATCGGCAGCCGACGTGCTCTGCTGCGCCGCGGCCGGCAGCGCCAACGCCAGCGCGGCTATCCATAATTTGCCGTACATGATTGTTTGCTCCTCAGCGAAAAGTGCGAAAGTTTAGAAAGACCTTTTCCCCGTCCGCCACCGCCACCTCGGGCAGCGTCTCCACGGATAGAACCCGTCCTCGGTCATCGAGCAATTCTAGGGTCGGAGCAGCGGTACCTGGGATCACTGCTAGCCGGGCGATGCGGATGGCGTGTGGTAGCGCCAGCCAGCCGCGCGTGTCGGCCGCCTCGGTCGCCACGCCGAAGAGGTTGACCAAGCCCCCCAGCGCTTGGCCCAAACTC
This sequence comes from Gemmatimonadota bacterium, assembly GCA_009840005.1. The sequence goes on along the minus strand of VXOR01000058.1, from coordinate 35,564 downwards.
TCCTTGGCCCAGTCATTCTCGTCGTCATCGTCGTCATCGTCCTCAAAGGCTTTTTCGATGCTCTTGGACGCTAGGTACTTGGCCAAGTTGCGGGCGACGGCGCGCAGCAGGATGGTATCGAATTTCTGCGCAAAAGTCCGCTGGGCAATCGCGTCCAAATCCTCGGCCGTAGCCGCCAGCGCACTCTGGTCGCCAGCGCACAACCGCACCCCGGCCACCTGCGAGGGCACCTCCCGGTATTCGGGCAATGCCACCCTGAGCCAGTAATCCACGTGCCGGCGCTTATAGACATGCGGGTGGTGATAGCGATGGACGGCCCGCTCCGACACGGTCCACACCTCCCACTTCCCTTCGTCCTTTAGAATCGGCACGCTGAACTCAACTTGGTGCTTACGGGGCACGAAGCCACTCTCGACGAAGACCACCAACTCGCCGCCGGAGGCCGGTTGCAGTTCCTCTAACTCAAGCTGGTAGCGCTCGGTGTATTCCGCAACCTCGTCTTCGTAGCCCAGCCGCTTGGCCAGCCGCACGAGGTCAATTATCAGCATCCGCGGCGCTTGCAGATCAAAGGCCGCTTCGTACGCGCGATAGCCCTTTAGGGCATCTTTGTAGGAAATGTACGCGTCGTTCCACTCGCCTTCGGCCTCGAAAAAGAGGCCCGTCATGTACTGCAAAAAAGCGTCGTTTTTATAGCTGAGCTTGTATTCAGCTTGTTGCGCGTAGTTTTCGAGCTTCAGGTTGGCCTTGCGGCACTCGACTAACGCCGCCTGCCGGTCGCCCAGCCGGGCGTAGTTCATGGCGCGGTAGTAGTGGATCAGGGCTAGCTCGAACTCCTCGCCTCGGTAGGCGACAATCGAATCATTGGACAGCAAGGCCGCGATTTCGCGCGAGACTGAGCGGGTGTAGAGCTGGTCGCTTAGCCGCTCGGCCCGTTCAAACTCCACGTTGGACGCCTCGTATTGGCCTTGATAGTGCAAAATCAGCCCCTTTTCGAGGTGGTAGAGCAGTTTGTTGGTCTTGCCGGAGGGCTTTTCGAGATTGCCGAGGGCCGCTTCGTAGTTGCCCTTTTCTAGTTGGTTGAGCGAACGGGACACATAGCCCGAATAAGCGGCCCCGCAACCGCTCAACAAGAGCATCAGGACGACGCTGAGACCGATGACCGATCTGCTGCTTCCCTGCATAAGTGATTCCATCCATTGTCCTCGCACCGGCAACATCCACGAGTAACCATGTGTCATATATAACACCTAAGCGCGGGAAAAGTGTCCCCGTTTATTCGACCTCTCCCCAAGTGTTTGCTGTCGAGGTGCAGGGCAGGGTTGCCCAGACCTTTTCGGCCGTTGGCGTAGCGTCCAAAATAGCTTCGACCGCACCGTTATCCCAGCTAATCCGAATCCGCATTGCACTTCTCCTAAAAACTTGCCCAAACCTTTGAGTTTTCATAATATAAGCGCCCATTTATCGGCTGTAAAAATACCCGTATCACAGGTAAAATTATGGAAAAACCCAATGTCGCTGTCATCGGTTACGGCTTTGCTGGCCGCTGCTTCCACGCCTATCTAGTGGGGCTGGCCAGCGGCCTGAACCTCTACGGCATCGCCACCAGCCGACCGGAGGCCCGCGACCAGATTGAGCGCGACTTGGAGGTAAAGACCTTCCGCCACTTCGACGAAGTGCTAGCCGATCCAGCCGTCGATCTGGTCGTCCTCGCCACGCCCAACGACCTCCACGCCCCGCACGCGATCCAAGCGCTAGCGGCGGGCAAACACGTCGTCACCGACAAGCCCATGTGCTTGAGCATTGCCGAAGCCGACCAGATGATCGCCGCCAGCCAAGCGCACGACCGCTTACTCAGCGTCTTTCAGAACCGCCGCTGGGACGGCGATTTCCTCGCCGTAAAAGATGCGCTGGCCCAAGGGCTGCTCGGCGAGCCCTTTTTGCTGGAGATGTTTTGGGGCCAATACGGCCCTCCGCGCGGTTGGCGCAGCATAGCGCGGCACGGCGGCGGTAAATTCTTCGATCTAGGCGCGCATCTGGTCGATCAAGCCCTCCAGCTCATCGACGCACCGCTTGCAAAGGTGTACGCCACCTTCCACTCCGGCGATCCGCTCAGCATCGACGTCGAGTCCCACGCGCTGGCCGTGCTCCACTTTGCCAACGGCGTCGAAGCACGCGTGGAGACCTCGTCGCTGGCGGGCAAAGCCAAGCCGCGCTGGTATGTGCTGGGCACAGAAGGCGCACTGGTCAAAGAGGGCGTTGACCCGCAGGAAAAAGCCATGATCGCCGGCGATATCGACGCGGCCGAAGAGGCACCCGAGCACTACGCTCGTCTCTATAGGCCAACAGAGGAAACCATCATGGAGACGGCACCCGGCCGCTGGCGTTCCTACTACGAAAACATCGCCGATGCGCTAGCCGGCCGCGCCGCGCTGGCCGTCACCGCCGAGAGCGTGCGGCAGACCATGGTCGCCATTGAGGCCGCCCGGCTCTCCGCCGCCGAGCAGCGGCCCGTGGCCCCGGAGGAAGTCGGGTGAAATTGCGGCCGGGCAACTACGGCAAGGAGACCAGCTTTGAGGTCCGCACCTTCGACGCTGAGATGCCCCTCGACGAATACGCCCGCCTGCCCAAGCACCCGCTCTATCTGGTACTCGACAATTTGCGCAGCGCCTTCAATGTCGGCTCGATCTTCCGCACGGCCGACGCGGGCCGTCTCAGCGGCATCTACACCTGCGGCTACACGGCCCATCCGCCTCATCCCAAGCTCGACAAGACGGCGTTGGGCACCCTCTCGTACATAGAGACCCGCCACTTCGCTACCACGCTACAGGCCATTGAGCACTTGCGCGCGCGCCAAGTGTCGGTGTGGGCGCTGGAGACGACATCGCAAAGCCGCTGTTATACCGAGTTAGACTATCCGCGTCCCTTGGCCCTCATCGTGGGCAATGAAGCCCTCGGCGTGAGTTGTGACGCGCTGGAGTGCTGCGACGAGCTGGTTGAGATTCCCATGTACGGCTACAAAAACAGCCTCAATGTCGCCGCGGCCAGCGCCGTCCTCGTCTTTGAGGTCCTGCGCCAATGGCAGGCCGTCAGCCCCACCAGCCAGCCCACTGCCCATGCCTGAAGCTCTTTCCTCAAGTCCAATTTACTAAATTTAGGTTCTCCAGATCGTCAATGATGATTTCCACCGACCCGGGATCAACCGGCTCAAATCCATCAAAATCATCCGGTATCTCAATGCCCTTGCCGACGCTGTATCCGTTGCCGAATTCCTTCAGCCAAGGGACCGCCTCAAGGGCCTCTTCCGCATTTTCGTTTTCCCTATTGAAGAAAAGGACGTAGTGCCTCGGTGCCGCACCCAGCACCTCGTCAAAGGCGTCGTCGGGTAAAAGCCCTTCTTCCAAGTTGCTGTCATCGACCACTGCGAGTAAACCAACCCCCAATAGGTTCCCCAGCAACGCCTCTGAAGGAGGTTCTTCTACAAACTCTATTCGGAAGGTTCCTGCCTCCAGATCAATTTTACCCGACCCGAAGACGTAGGCGTAGTCCCCTTCGCCGATGTCCCCTGTCCAAATCCCTACAACCCTCGCATCGCTCCCTGCCAGAGAACCGTTCGGGTCGCGGACATGGCCAGATACGACAAACAGGGGCTCAACACTAGGCGTTGCCGTCGGCGCGTCGGAGTCGGAACATCCGGTCAGGAGCATGGCCAAAAGTGCAGCGCCGGCAACTAGCAGGTTTACAACGAACTTTGACATTCCTATCTCTCCTTTTCCTGTATCCTTCTCGCTACACTCCCGCCTCGCAGATTCCCTCCGCCCCTCTGAGGCGACGCCCTCCTAATTGATCGTCATGGCCGAATTCTTCCGCTCAGCGAATCAACGCCAACTTAGCCGTTTGGACGGCCTCGCCCGCTTGCAACACCGCCCAATAGACCCCCGAAGCGGCCTCTGCGCCCGCCGTCGTATGACCATCCCAATGGACGCGATGTGCGCCAGCTACCAACCACCCATCAGCCAACACGCGAACCTGCTGTCCCAGCAAATTATAGACGGCAAGCCGCACCGGACCGCCCTCGGCTAGGGCGAAGGGAATGGTCACTTCGGCGTTGAACGGCGATGGAAAAGGATCGCCGAGGCCGGATTCGACGATGGCTCCAGAGGGTCCCAAAAACTTCGCTCCGGCAATCGCCTTGGCGCTAATATACTTCCGTAATTCTCTAGCATTCAATGGCACAAAAAACACATCCTTCAACTCCCAATAGCTGAAAGAGACAGTGCGGTTCTGATTTGCCTGATTGCGAAATTCGATCACATTCTGGCCGGAGTTGATCTCTTCCTCGCTTAAAAGAGTAAACCAAGTTTGCCAATCGTAATCATCGCTTTCCGAAGCCCAACCATAGTGCTTACCATTGATCAAAATATCGACCTCGGCATTGTTTTTGAGCTCCCATCCCATAAGACCAGGGTTGCCATTTCCCTCAAAGCCGAACTTGACGCTTTTGGGATTTTCGGTAACTGCAGGCGGACTATAGCCGAACAGCCCTGTGCTCGGTAGTTGCTTTAGCAGAACCGGCAGCACTAGCTTGCCGTATCCACTGTCGTTGTCCCTTCCTAGGGCTCCTATGTCAACTGTTGCATCGACAAGTGCGTCCCACAATTGAGTGCGCGAGTACGAGGGATACGCCGACTTGATCAGGGCCGCCGCGCCGGCGACGTGGGGCGCAGCGGCCGAGGTTCCGTGATAGGAGTCAGGGGCATAAGAAACCGTCGATACGCCAGTAGGCGCGACGAGGTCGGGCTTGATGCGGCCATCGAGGGTGGGACCTCGGGAACTGTAATCTTCAATCCAACCTAAGCCATAGAAGATGTGGTCAACCGCCCCAACGCTCATGGCTCCTACGGCGTCCGCAGGAATCCCAATACTGCGCTCTGGGCTCGAATACTCAAAATCGAGATTGCGATTAAGAGACCATATTTTCAGCCTTCTAGATCGAGCCTCCTCACTTTTATAAACAACAACGTGATACTCTCCCGATCTCTCTGCCTCGTATTCGATCCATTCTACAGGTGAGTCCCTACGTTGAACATTGGTACTTTCGGCGACCCGTTCGAGATCGCCGGAGGAATTAGAAAAATAGAGGTACAGGTCGTAGTCGTCCCGGGTTTCAGGCCAATCATTCCAAGTCAAGTAAACAGATATCTCAGTCCCTTTCTCAGCTTCAAACCCGAGCGTCTCGTCTTCGCCCGCAAAGTTGTGCCAACCGTCGTCATCGCTATCAGACCAAGGCTGGTAGTAATGGCTCTTTGCGCTATTGCCCGCTGAATTTACCCAGAGAATGCCATTATCCGCGGCGTCATTTACAATGTCGCAGGCCGTTCCTTTCCCGTCGCCGATGCCTGTTCCTAACCAACTCATGGAGTGACTGATTACATCAATACTGTCTCGGACGGCGCGTTCTGTGGCGTTTTCAAGGTCAAGCAGATCCCCAACCTTATAGATATAGAATTCGGCTTCCGGGGCCACATCGTGGATAATCTCGGCACAGGCCGTGCCGTGGACGCTGTCGCCGACGTATATCCCTTCACCTGTATAGTCGTAGTACCACCAACGAGGTGGCCCGTCAACTTCTTCCATCCCCTTAAACCCGCTGTCAATAACGGCCACCTTGACTCCTTGGCCTCTCACGCCCTCAAAGTAACTATCATACGCGTTGATGAGCCGCCCACCTTCACTCCAAGTCTGTTGCGCGTGCGGCCGATACGGCCTGCGGACAAAGCGAACCCCCGGCAATTCCGAAACCGCCACCAGTGACGACGCCGGAACCGAAACCCGCATCAGACTTTTAGACTGCGCCAGCACCCTCCCGCCAAGTGCTGCCAGCGACGCCGTATCAATCGAAGCCGACGCTTGGCCAAGATGCGGAACCAAGATGACGACGACCGTATCCTGTAAACCGCCGACCCGCTTGCCCGCCCCCGGCGTAGCCAACTCCCACAACGCACTCTGTATCTTGGCCGGGCCGTCGGGTTTGTCCGGCGTGAAGTTTATATCCCGTCCCCAAAGGGACGCGCTGCTGAGGACGCCCAAGCAAAGGGCGGCAATAACGCTTTTGGGAAGTAGGAAAAGACGAGGAAGGCATAGAATGGGAATCAATGCACTGCGCACAGGTCACTCCTTCATTGGAAGGTGAGATGGAAAGCGGCTCCCACGGTATTGGGGAGCCGGGCCTTGTCCACCTTCACGCACAGAATGATGCGGGAACGTTCTGCCTATTTACCGACGGCAAGGAGCAACCCCCACCGTTTTATATCGGCTCTTGCATTCAACAGAAGACCCGACATGCGGGTTTCTGTGCGAGAAAGTGGACGGCTTGAAGATAGGGATTTCTCGCCCTCCGGTCTAACTTCCAATGAAAGCCAACTTTGCTTATATATAAGTGCCCATTTGTCGGCCGCAAAAACGCCCGTTTCACAGGTAAAATCATGGAAAAACCCAATGTCGCCATCAGTTATGGCTTTGCCGGCCGCTGCTTCCACGCCTATTTAGTGGGGCTCGACCAGATTCAGCGCGACTTGGGGGTAGTCAGCCCCACCAGCCAGCCTTCGGCAGAGCTCAGGTCGAAGCCCACCGCCCATGCCTGAAGCCACCCCGCAGACTCGGGGTCCAGCCGCCCGCTTGCTCCGCGACTGGCTCGGCTTTGAGTTCGTCTCTCGCATCTATCTCTACAGCGCGCTCATCGGCCTGCTTTCCGGCTTGGGTGCCGTGTTATTCACCTACGGCCTCGAACTGGCCAAGTTCCTGCTAGTCGAGAAATTGGCTGGCTACCGCCAGATCCATCCCCACAACAAGGCACCATTCGACTTCTCCTTCTTCGACGCGCCCACCTACGGAGAGTATTTGTGGCTGTTGCTGCTGCTGCCAGCGCTGGGCGGCCTGCTCAGCGGCTACCTAACTCACCGCTTCGCGACCGAAGCCCAAGGCGCGGGAACTGACGCCATGATCGACGCCTTCCACAACCAGCGCGGCCACATCCGCCCCATCGTCACCCCGGTCAAGGCCCTGGCGACCATCGTTACGCTCGCCTCCGGTGGTGCTGCCGGTCAGCAAGGTCCTTTGGTGCATATTGGCGCGGGCTTAGGCTCTTGGGTCGGCGACAAACTCAAGCTTTCGGTTGCCCAGCGGCGGATTTTGTTGCTGGCGGGTACGGCCGGAGGGTTAGGTGCAATTTTCCGCGCACCCTTGGGCGCGGCGATCGCCAGCGTGGAAGTGCTCTACCGCGAAGACTTTGAAAGCGATGCGCTCATTCCCTGCGTCATCAGCTCTTTTGTCGCCTACGCGCTCTACATAGCTGTCTTTGGCTTCTCGCACATTTTCGCTCTGCCCGACCTGCTGTTCACCGATGTGCGCGAATTGGTTTTCTACCTAGTATTGGGGTTTTTCTGCGCCTTGGTCGGCATTTTTTACGTCAAGACCCTGCGCTTTGCGCGCACCCTCTTCGACCGCCTGCCACTGCCCCGCTACTGGATCGTCTGCTGCGGAGGCTTGCTGGTGGGGTTGGCGGCTTTTATCGACCCGCAAGTGCTGGGCGATGGGTTTGGTGTCATCCAACGGGGGCTCGACGGCGAGCTTGCAATCCGCGCCTTCTTAGCCCTCGCCTTGCTCAAAATCTTCGCCTCTAGCTGCACGATCTCCAGCGGCGGCTCGGGCGGCGTCTTTGGCCCCTCGCTCTTTATCGGCGGGATGCTCGGCGGTGCCGTGGGCCTGCTGGGCCAACAGTACTTTCCCCACATCGTCCATCAACCGGCTGCTTACATCGTGGTGGGCATGGCCTCGTTTTTCGGTGCGGTGGCCAATACGCCGCTAGCGGCCCTGATTCTCGTCATCGAAATGAGCGGCTCCTACCACCTGCTGCCGCCGCTGATGGTCGTCAGCGCCCTCGCGCTGATCTTCGCACGCAACTTTTCCATCTATCAAAACCAAGTCCAAAATAAGTTCCACTCTCCAGCCCATATCAAAGACCTAACCGTCAATGTGTTACACGATCTCCAAGTCCGCGAAGTATTCCCCCGCCTCAAAAACACCTCCGAGGCCATCGTCAGCAATCGGCTGTCCTACTTTTCCCTGAGCTCCCTGAGCAAAAAGCTGGGCCACCTGCACTTTGTCGTCACTGATGACAGCGGTGGCTTGCGCGGCATGATCAGCCTCGAAGACCTCGATCTGCCCGAAGACGAGATGCTGCGCAACCTGGTCCTCATTGAGGACATGGTCGTCGATGACGTCCGGCCCATCGACGCTGGGGACAACCTGCACGAGGCCCTGCAAAAACTGCTGGATTCTGGCTACGACAAGCTGCCCGTGGTGCACACCACAGACGAGGGGGAAAGCGAGTTTTGGGGCTATCTGATGCACTCAGATCTGATGCAAGTGTACCACGAGGAGGTCATTCGGTTGGAGGGACAGGATTGACCTCCTCTGCGCCCTCGCGGTAGGGCGCGTGCAGATAGTGTTTCGCTCGTTGATGACTGTCCCCGTGATCGGGCAAGCGCCGCACCCGCTGGTAGTGAAGCACCGCGTCCTCGCGGCGGCCCGCTAGGTCGTGTACTTGGCCGAGCAGTAGGTTGGCCAGCACGGCAAACGCTAAGTCCCGCTTGCGCTCGGAATTGGCGGCGAGGCTGTCGGTTGCCGCCAAGTGATCGGCAGCCTCGGGAAAACGCCGCTCGAAATAAGCGTATTTGCCCGCGTAGTAATGCGCCTCCAAGCGGCCGTGGCGGTGATAGCCGGTCTGGCCGGCCAAGCTGCGCCGCACGTATTCTTCGTACAAAGCCACACCCGATCGCCAGCGGCCGAGTTCCACCATAAGCCGCGCAGTGTAGCGGTGGAAGACTGCGTTGTCGGGGTAGCGCTTGTAGAGTTCCTCAAAATAGGGCAGGGCCTTGCGGTTGTCTTTTTCAAAAATTCGGTAGATCTGGCCGAGGAAATAGGCGGCCTCAGTGCTAGCGTAGGCTCCCTCGCGGGCGACTTCCTTGAGCTGCTGGAGGCCTAGCAGGCGATCGCCGTCGGGCAAAAAGGCCATAATTGGACGGAGGATCCGGTGGCGTTGGGGCATGACCTCGGCGAAGTAATGGTACAGGCCCTGGCCAAAGAGGATGTCCTTGTTGGTCGGCTCGAGCTGACGGCTCTTCTTCAGCAGGGGCAGGCCGCGCAATCCGTCGCGCGCTGCCCTTAGGTACTGCTCTCGGTCGCCGTACAAGCGACCGCGAAAACCAATGGCACCGCCCTTGAAGAGAATCGCGTCGAAATCCATCGGGGCTTTTTTTAGCCGCCGGTCGCAGACCTCGATGCACTGCTTGAGCCGGGCGTGGAACTCCGCGTCGTGGGTTTTGTCGGCCAAGTCGATGAGGATCCGCCACCAAGAGACCATCGCGCGAAAGAAGTAGCCGAGCGGGTTGTCCGGCTCGGCCGCGATGATGTCCTGAAAGTGGCGCTCGGCTTCCGCAAAGCGCAGATTGTAGATCAGGTCTATGCCCCGCTGAATACGCGCATCAAAGCCGCGCATCGTATAGGCGTCCTCGCTCCAAGCGGGCAGGGCCAGCACACAGCAGAGCAAAATCGCGCCTATGGGGTGTAGTGCGTTCAAGGAACAAACCTCATGGCCTAACAGTAAAACAAAAACCAAGCCGCTCAAGAGTAGGATAAAAACGGATTATGGCAACTGTGCAATGCGATATCGCGATCATCGGCGGCGGCTCGGCCGGGTACGCCGCGGCGCGCACAGCCCACGCAGCCGGCGCGAATGTCGCGGTTATCGACCAAGGTCCTTGGGGGGGATTGTGCATTCTGCGCGGCTGTATGCCCAGCAAGGCCATCCTGCGCTCAGCCGAAATAGCCTCGCATCTGGGACGCGCCGCCGAGTTCGGTCTAGCGCCGGTGGAAGTCCGCGCTGATTTAACCGCCATCGTCGAGCGCAAGGCGCGACTAGTCGCCGACTTTGCCGCCTATCGCCGCGAGCAACTGAGCGACGGCCGCTTCGCGCTCTACGAAGCGCACGGCCGCTTTCTCTCGCCGCAGAAGCTCCAGGCCGGCGACGACGTCATTGAGGCCGGGCAGTTTATCATCGCCACCGGCTCCACACCCCACCACGTCCCGATCTCAGGACTGGACCAAGTCGGCTATCTCACCAGCGACGAGGCTCTCGACATGTGCCAGCAGCCGGAGAGCCTCCTCGTCCTCGGCGGCGGTCCCATCGCCGTCGAGCTGGCCCAGTTTTTTCAGCGCATTGGCACGCAGGTGACGCTCATCCAGCGCAGCGATCACATTCTCTCCGCCGGCGACGAGGATTTGGCGCGGCCGGTTGAAGCGCGCTTTCGCGAGGAAGGCATGGAGGTATACACCGGCACGCAACTGCGCCAATTCACCGAGGACAACGGGCGCAAGACTGCGCATTTTTCCCATGGCGGCGCGGAAAAAACAGCCTCCGCGGACCTCGTCCTGCAAGCTCTTGGTCGCCGCCCACTCATCGACGGATTGGGCTTGGACCAAGCCGTCGTCGAGGTCGCCGGCGGGCGCATTGTCGTCGATGCGGCCATGCGCACCAGCCAGCCCCATATCTACGCCGTCGGCGACGTCAACGGCGAGCACGAAATCGTCCACATCGCCATCGAGCAAGGCGAGATTGCCGCGTACAATGCCACGCATCCCGGCCACCCCGAACACCGCTTTGACGACCGCCTCAACGCAATGGTCGTGTTCACCGACCCGCAGGTGGCCAGCGTCGGCCTCAGTGAGCGGGACTGCCGCGCTGCGGACCAGCCCTATTTGGTCGCCAGCTATCCTTTTGACGACCACGGCAAGTCGCTGACCATGGGCGAGACCTACGGCCACGTAAAAATCCTCTGCAACCCGCGCTCGGGCGAAGTGCTCGGCGGCCACATCGTCGGCCCGGAGGCTGGCGAGCTGATTCACGAGTTGATCGCAGTGATGTACTTTCGCGGGACGGTGCAGGATTTGGCGAGGATGCCCCATTATCATCCGACCTTGGCGGAGATTCTCACCTATCCGGCCGAGGAATTGGCGGAACAGTTGTAGGGGTGTCCCTTGTGGGCACTTTATATTTAAGGGCTAAGTACACGACAGTAGAAGCGGTATGAGATGCTTCGCTCAGCACGACAGCATGGGGCGTCATCACCCGTCATGCTGAGCGGAGCAAAGCGGAGTCGAAGTATCTCATACCTAAAGGATTGAGCTACAAAGGGGGATTTCATGTCTGCGTCTTACGATGTCGTCATTGCCGGAGCGGGCGCGGCGGGTGCAGTGCTCGCGGCGCGGCTCAGTGAGGATCGGAGTCGGTCGGTCTTGCTGCTGGAGGCCGGGCCGGATTTTGCTGCGGTTGAAGACTTGCCCGAGGAGATTCGCTATGCCTACGGGCGCGACCGCAATATCTGGGATCGCGCCTTTGGCTTGAGCACCCGGTTTGGCTGGGAGTATCGCGCCCGGGCTACGGACCTGCGCCCCGATATGTTTGTGCCACGCGGCAAAATCGTCGGTGGGTCGAGTGCGGTTAACGCGCAGATTTTTCTGCGCGGAGTGCCCGAAGACTACGACTCGTGGGCCGCGGCGGGCAACGACCTGTGGAGTCACGACGAGCTGTTGCCCTTTTTGTGCCGCCTCGAATCCGACCCGGACTACGGCGACGTCCCCTACCACGGTGCCGACGGCCCCATCCGCGCCCGGCGGTTCAAAGACCGCGAACTCAACCCCGAGCACCGCGCCTTCTACGAGGCCGCGCTCGCCGCAGGCTACCCCGACTGCCCCGACCACAACGACCCTGCTTCCACCGGCGTCGGGCCCTTGGCCCTCAACAACGCCGAGAGCATCCGCTGGAGCACCAACATCGGCTACCTCAACCCGGCTCGCGGTCGCCCCAACCTCACCATTCAAGCCAATACCCACATCCACCGCGTGCTCTTTGACGGCCAGCGCGCCACCGGCTTGCTCGTCGAGCGCGACGGTGACATCTCCACGGTCCACGGCGGAGAAATCGTGCTCTGTGGCGGGGCGATTGGCTCGCCGCACCTGCTCTTGCTGTCGGGCGTCGGGCCGTCCGCGCACTTAGAGGCGATGGGCGTTGACGTGGTGTGCGACCTGCCCGGCGTCGGCCAGAATCTGCGCGACCATCCGCAAGTGAGCGTGACGCTGCGGGCCAAGAACGAGTACCTCGGCGACGGCACCGAGCCTCGGCTGCAAATTGGGCTGCGCTACACGGCCGCCGGATCGGATTTGCGCAACGACATGTTCATCATCCCGGCCTCCTTTGCCACGACCGAGGGCTACTACATCTCGTCGCATTCCAAATCTTTAGGCTTTTACTTGGTCGGCTGCATCTATTTGGCCGAGGGAAAAGGTGAGCTCAAACTGGCTTCCACCGACCCGCACGTGCAGCCCGTGCTCGACTACAACTACTTGGCCGAGCCTTCAGACTGCCGCCGCCTGCGCGAATCCATCCGCATCATCATCGACCTGCTCAACCACGATGCACTCAACGCCCTCGTCGTCGAGCGCATCGGTCCCACCGACGCCGAACTCGACACCGACACCGCGCTCGACGAGTGGATGCGGCGCGAAGTGGGCACTAGCCACCACGTCTCCTCGACCTGCAAGATGGGACCGGCGAGCGATTCGATGGCTGTCGTCGATCAATACGGCCGGGTGCACGGCCTCGAAAACCTGCGCGTCGCCGACGCGGCCATCATGCCCGACTGCGTGCGCGCCAACACCAACATTACCTCTATGGCCATTGGCGAGCGCATCGCCGATCTCATGCGCTGAAAAAGGTTTTGGCGATCATCGGCGACTTTGGCAGCCTGTTGCCGAGGCCGTTTTGCCCCCTGGCATCCCCCTGCTTAGCAAGCGATCGAAACACTTGGTAAGCGGTGTGGTAATCGCCCTGTTTATAGGCCGCCAGGATGGACGAGCGCGGGTGCCACGGGTTGGGATCGGCGACAAGCTATGCTTGGTGGCCGAGCAAGTTGACGAATCGTGGTAGCGTAGCTATGATGATGTAGTTACAAGGATTGGATAATTGTACTGGACATGGGACGAAAACAAGAACCGTACCAACAAGCGGAAGCACGGCCTCAGCTTCGAGACAGCGAAGCTCGTGTTCGAGGATCCACTAATGGCCCAACGCCCGGACCCAAACCCAAACGAAGACCGATGGCATACCGTCGGCATGATCGGCAACGTAGCTGTGATTGTGGCACATACGTGGCCCAAACTAGACAGTGGAACAGGTGTCGAGACGGGTCGTATCATCAGTGCCCGAAAAGCTACGGCGCACGAAAGGAGAGCGTATGAAGAAGGGGACTTCTAAGGGACTTACCAATGAACAGAAGGCGGAGATTGAGTCGCTTGCGGCCCTTTCCGACGAGAAAATTGATACGAGCGACATACCCGAGATTCTGGATTGGTCCGGTGCCAGACGCGGTGCCCTGTATCGGCCAGTGAAGCAGCAGATCACGCTGCGGCTGGATGCCGACGTGGTGGCATGGTTCAGGGCAAACACTCCAGATGGAAAGGGATACCAAACCGAGATCAACCGCGTATTGCGCGAACATGCCAAACTGAACAAATCAAGGGGATTTCGACCCCTACCTTCCCAACCCTAGCCCATCCGCAACGCCCGACTCGCCCTATGAAGCTATTACGTCAAAGGCTGCCGCAGCCTCCTCAACCGCCTCTCAATTTCTCGGGTGGGCAGAAAGACCGATCGATCATCACGCCAAAGTTCGAGTGCTGAAATCAGGGTAGCATTGGCGCAAGCGTTGGCGTCTTTTAGTTCGTCAATAACCCACAAGACGCCGTGAACACAGAAGCCTTCGCTGACTGCCACCTGACGCAGCAACCTATCCCCCGTAAGCAGAATTGCGTTCTCTTGACACCGCACCAAAGCCAGACACAAGCAATCGTTCGCCGAGAGTTTGGGCTGCATCTGCCTGATATTCAACGCCTCCTCAACCTGTTCAGGCGAAAGATCTAACGTTTCCAAGCCGCCCTCGTCCAAAAGCCGCCATTCCCTATCCGTAAAGTCCAGAACTTCCGCATGGCGAATCGGGAATGGAACTATCAATCGGAACGGCAGTTTCGGCACGAAACGCAACAGCTTTCCCTTGCTCAGATCAATCAGACAGGAGGCGTCGTGGACGATCGCACCCTTCACTTGCCGCCCCTGATTTCTCGTTCTACCTCATTCAGAGGGCGTTTGAGCAGTTGCACAGCCCGGACCGGAGCGATCAACTCGTCCCCAACAGCACGCCATACCAAGCGTTCAAACCGCAACGGCTTTTCAAAAGCACCCAGCCCTTCGTCATTGGTGATCGGTTCCGGCTCGTTGGTACGCCAAGACCGCGCATAGGTGCGGAAAGCATAGTCAACGGTACCACGAGACAGGATGCCGACATCGCGCAGGCGGATCAGCATTCCCGCCGCTGAAATCCCGTAGAATCGCTTTAGTCGGATCAACTCGCAATAAGGGATTCCTCGGCGGATTGCACCAACCTCGTCGCGCAGACTTTCCGCAGGGACGAGAAATGCTCCGGCGAATCGGTGTATCGCCTTCTCGACCTTGATGCTTGGATTGCCCGTACCCCGAATTACGCGATGTGCCAGTTCGTGGGCGAGGCTGAACCGCTTGCGCTCTATGTTGGTTTGTCCTGAAACAATGATGGCTTCGGTATCGGGCCGGCCCCCGGTCCGTTTCACGCTACAGGCCAAGCCGTCGCAATGTTCCGGCAAGTCCGCCTCGATTACCTTGATGCCCTTACCTTCCAGTAGGCCAGCCATGCTGGGAATCGGGGCATACCCGAGACGCCAATGTTCTCTCAGTGCTTGCGCCCGCGCCTCTACCTCCTCAAAACTTGCTACCTGATCGCAGCGCAGTTCGGCAAACGGATCTGGGGGTGGGGCCATTTCGAGGATGTCCTCAATGGTCAGATAGTCTTCGAGTTGTTCGGTCGCAATCGCTTCGACAAGGGCGCGGTCTTTCGCCGAAGTGCGGGAATGCCTGCGAAATTCAATGCGGGCCAGTGATTCGACTTGCCCTCCCATTAGAAAATCCAGCGACACGCCGAGGGCCTTGCCGAGGCTCATCAGTACCGCTGAGCGTGGCATCATGGCTCCTGCTTCGTACTTGCTGATCGCCTGCACCGAAACCGGCGGCGACAGATGGTCGGCAAGCTGCTGCATCGAAAGCCCCGCTTTCTTGCGCGCCAACCTGAGCCTTTGGCCTAACATAGATCCTCCTTGATAGCGGAATAACAACTCTGAGTTGAAAAATATAGAAAATATGTCGAATATCAACTTCACAGATCACAGAAGTTTTGCCGACCTCCACAAAATAGTCCCTTAGCCCATCCGCAACGCCCGATCCGCCAGCGGCAAATCCACCCGCCCATTACCCTGCCGATGCGACTCGCGCAAACCAATGGCAATCTCCAGCGCCTCGCGCCCAAATTCCCCTGGGCAAATCCGCTCTTCTCCCTCCTCAATCGCCCGACAGACGCCCTCAATCGCATCGACCATGGACGAGCGCGGGTGCCACGGGTTGGGGAATGGCCGCTGGACCGGCTCGCCGGTCTCGGGGTGCGCCCCCCACAGCTCGAATTGCGCGTGGGCGTTGCGCGAGACGATCATCCCGCGCTCGCCGATAAACTCCAAGGTCCACGCATGACCCGAGCGGTCGGCGCGGGAGTTCAAAAAGCCGCGCACTCCATTGGCGTAGGCAATGTAGCCCGAGCCGGATAGATCCCGGTCGGCCGCGGCCTGCGCGTCGTCGTCCATCTCGCCCATCACCCACTCGGCCGGCGCTCCGGCAAAGAGCCGAAACAAGGCCAGCGTATGGCTTTGCAGATTCGACAGGGTGTGTGGGCTGTGGCACACCATGGAGCGCAACCGACCAATCGCTCCGTCTGCTATGGCCTGCCGCGCATTGGTGTACCAGTTGTACCAGTTGAGATGGCAGGCGATGGAAAGAATGGTGCCGCTTGCTTTGCACGCCGCGATCATGGCGTCGGCGTCGGCCAAGGTGCGGCACATCGGCTTGGTGGCAAAGATCGCCCGCACCCCGGCCTCGGCTAGGCCGATGACCACCTCGGCGCGCTCGTCGGGCCGCGTCGTCACTGCTATCACGTCGGGCTGCTCCTGGGCGACCAACTCGCGGTAGTCTTCGTACAGGGCGTCCACCCCCCAGCGTTGGGCAAAGTCGTCCAACTTGGCCCGGTCCACGTCGGCCGCGCCGATCAGCTCAATGCCCCGCGCTTCGATCATGGCCGGGGCGTGTGCCCACGGCCACGGATAGTGCGGCATCCCGATATGCTCGTCGTCAATGGTGCTGCCCATCCGCCCACAGCCGACCACTGCGCCGCGATACGTTCCGCGTGGCTGCGTCGCCGCGATCTGTTCATAGGCTTTGCCCAACGGTTGTGCCATGTCGTATCTCCTCTGCGTAAAATTGCTAAAAAGGGTCTGATTAACTAGAATAAGATGTGCGCTTTGCTTCCTCCGACCAAGTAGGGGGCGATTTCAAACCGCCCCCTACCTAGGTGCGTAACATCAGAATTTAATTTGAGCCATGCGCCTTGCCTTTTACACCTATAGCTACACCGACCGGCTTGAAATGCCGCTCGAGCCGGCACTGGAAAAAATCGCCGCTACTGGCTATGACGGCATCGACATTTCGGGGACCCACGGGCCGTCGGCGGATCCGCGCTCGGTGACGCCCGAATTGCGTGCGCAGACGCGGAGCACTGCCGAGCGGCTGGGCCTGACCATCGAAGCCGTCATTACCCACGCCAATCTCGCCAATTCGCTCTTTACCGACGAATCCCTCGACCTCAAGGGATCGGTCGATTTGGCCGTGGACGTCGGCGCACCGCTCGTCGTCTTCCACATGGGCGGTCCCAAAGATGACGACGCCCAGCGAACCGAAGCTTGGCGGCGAGTGGTCGCCTATCTTCAAGACGCGCTTGCCTACGCGGAGCCGCGCAATGTGCAGTTGGCAGTCGATGGCGTGTGGACCGGCTGGCTCACCGACACCCCTGAGCGCTTCTTGGAGCTGCACGCCGAGGTCGGTAGCGCGTCCTTCGGCGTCAATTTCGATCCTTGTTATCTGACGCTCCTCGGCTTGGACCCGGTCGCGGTCGCCCACCGGTGGCAGGGGCGCATTGTGCACGCCCACCTCAAGGACCACATCGGCACCCATCCCGACTGGGACCACAAAATCCCCGGTCGTGGAAGCCTCGACTATCCGCGCATCGTGCAGGGGCTCCGGGAGATCGGCTTTGCCGAAGCCCTGGCGATAGAGACGTTTGTCACCATGGATTTCGCCGAATCCTGCGCGGTCGGCTACGCGGCGTTGGCACCGGCGCTGGGCGAGGGCCGCTCTCCAGCGCGGCGACGATGAGTACCTCCCACCCTTTCCTCGACATTGCCCGCATTGACGATCCCCCGACACTGCGGCTCAGCGACTGAATTTTAACAGAAGGAGAGGCATCACCTTGACTACTTTTGACTTCCACGGCAAAAAGGCCGTGGCGACCGGCGCTGGCGGTGCCATTGGCGGCGAGATCGCCCGCGGCCTCGCCCAAGCGGGCGCTGAAGTGGCGATCTGGGACATTTCTCCAGAGGCGGCCCGCGCCAAAGCCGACGAGATCAACCACGATTTTCCCGACAAGGTCCTCCCCGTCGAGTGCAACGTCGTCAACAAAAACAGCGTCGAGGCTGCGCTCGCGGAGACCATCGAGCACTTTGGCACCGTTGACTTTCTGCTCAACGGGGCCGGTGGCAGCCACAAGGACACTACCACTTCCCCGGAACTCGAATTCTTTGATATTGATCCAGAAGCGGTCAGGATGGTGATGGATCTCAACTATCTGAGCGCCGTCCTGCCCTCGCAGGCCGTGGGCCGCGTCTTTGCTGCTAAAGGCGATGGAGCCGTTGTCAATATCACCTCGATCGGCGGAGGGCTGCCTCTGTCGCGGGCCTTGGCGTATTCCAACGGCAAGGCTGCGGCCGATAGTTTTACCCGCTGGCTGGCCGTGCACATGGCCACGACCTACGCGCCCAAAATCCGCGTCAATGCCGTGGCCCCGGGCTTTATGATCACCGCGCAAAACCGCTTCCTGCTCCTCGACGAAGCAAGCGGCGAGCTGACCGATCGCGGCGAGACTATTCTCAAAAACGTCCCCATGACCCGCTTCGGCGACCCGCACGAAGTAGTAGGCGCGGCCCTGTGGCTCTTTTCGGACGCAGCCACATTTGTCACCGGTGCCATCGTGCCCATCGACGGCGGCTTTTCCGCATTTTGCGGCGTATAGATCGACCTATTCAAATCAGGAGTTCACTTTGCTACCCGATATCGAAATCGCCCGCCAGACCTCACTCCGTTCCATCGACGATGTGGCCGCCCAGCTCGGGATCGGCTCCGAACACCTCGAACACTACGGCCGCGTCAAGGCCAAAATCTCGCAGGAGTTCTGCCAGCAGCTCGAAGGCGCACCTACTACCGGCAAGCTGATCCTCGTCTCAGCCATCAACCCGACTCCGGCGGGCGAGGGCAAAACCACCACCACCATCGGCTTAGGCGACGCGCTCAACCGCCTTGGCAAGCGCACCACCGTCTGCCTACGGGAGCCTTCGCTAGGGCCTTGCTTCGGCATGAAGGGCGGCGGCGCGGGCGGCGGCTACGCTCAGGTAGCGCCGATGGAGGACATCAACCTGCACTTCACTGGCGACATCCACGCGGTTTCCGCCGCGCACAACCTACTCGCCGCGGCCCTCGACAACTACATCCACCACGGCAATGTGCGCCGCATTGATCACCGCCGCATCGTCTGGAACCGCGTCCTCGACATAAACGACCGGGCACTGCGCGACATCGTCATCGGGCTAGGGGGGACCGCCAACTCCTTTCCACGCCAATCGGGATTCGACATCGCCGTCGCCTCGGAGGTCATGGCCATCCTCTGCCTATCCGAATCGCGGGCCGAGCTCAAGGAGCGGCTTGGCCGGATCGTCGTCGCCCAGACCCGTTCCCGCGAGACCGTTCGCGCTGCGGACCTGGCAGTCCACGGTGCCATGGCAGTGCTGCTCAAGGACGCCTGCCTGCCCAACTTGGTGCAGACCCTAGAGGGCAACCCGGCGTTAGTCCACGGCGGTCCTTTTGCCAATATCGCCCACGGCTGCAACTCCATCGCCGCCACCCGCCTGAGCACGCGCCTGTCTGAATACACCATCACCGAGGCTGGCTTTGGCGCGGACTTGGGAGCGGAGAAATTCGCCAACATCAAGTGCCGCCAAAGTGGCCTAGCCCCGGACCTCGTGGTGTTGGTAGCCACGGTGCGCGCGCTCAAATTTCACGGCGGTGCCGCGCTCAAAAGCATCGCCAAACCCAATGTCGGAGCGGTCGAAAGAGGCGTTGAAAACCTCAAGAAGCACATCGAAAACATCCGCCTCTTTGGCCTGCCCGTCGTCGTCGCGGTCAATGCCTTTGCCACGGATACCGACGACGAAATCCAGTGCATCCGCGACAAGTGCGCACACCTCGGCGTCGAGATCGTCCCCGCGCATCACCACGCCCGCGGCGGCGAGGGTGCCGAAGACCTCGCCCGCACCGTGGTACAGGTGGCCGAAAACACGCAGAGCGACTTCCGGCTGCTCTATCCCGACGACATGCGGCTTTGGGACAAGGTCCGCACCGTCGCCCAAGCGATCTACGGTGCCGACGACATCATGGGGGACAAGCTGCTGCGGGGCAAATTCAGGCGGCTGGAGGACGAAGGCTACGGCAACCTGCCCGTCTGCATCGCCAAGACCCAGTACTCGCTCTCGACCGATCCTGGGCTCAAGGGACGGCCGCGTGGCTTCGACGTGCCGATCCGCGACGTCAAGGTCTCGGCTGGGGCCGGTTTTGTAGTGGTGCTGACGGGCGATATTATGACCATGCCCGGCCTGCCGAAGAAGCCCTCAGCCGAATCGATTGACCTCGACGAAGCAGGGCAGATCAAGGGGCTATTCTAAGAGGGATCGACAACCCGCAAACCATACAGGACGACGCACTATGTCATTATCAAGACGACTGGAATCGTGCTCTCTCGAACGCATTACCAAGATGAAAGATGTGGTAGTGCAGGAGATCGCTAGGATTGACCATCAGCTAGTCGAGGGAGAAAAAGAACTCGACGAAATGATCGAAACAGTCGAAACGGTCAGTTTGAGCAAACGGCACGGCCAATACGAACTGAGTCTGGATAAGGCGGAATCGCAGATCGCCAGATTGAACGACGAAAAAGAGAAATTACTGGACAAGGTTCGGGTCATTGAACAGGCGCGGCAAAAGAAACATCTGATGGATGAGCAGGCTAGGGTCCTAGGCAGCGTCGCACGGGTGCGAGCCAAGGACCTGATCATCTTTTTTCTCATTCTTTTTCTAATCGCAATTTTGGCCGTCGACTTCCTTGGCATAGGAGCTACAGGTACCGGTGCCATTGCAAAAGCCGAAGTAGTAGAAGGCAGACTACATCGAATAAACGTTTTGAACGGGGGACAAGGGTATGAGCGGGTGAACATTCACATAGTGGATGCGGTTGGGTCTGGTGCTCTTGTTTCTGGACAAGTAGTTGAGGGCAAACTAACACAAGCGGACGTCATCCACCTCGGGGAGCACTACGAAAATCCCGTTGTGGAAATAGAACCTCATTTTTCCGTTGGCACGTTGTGGATATTCTGGATCATAGACGTGATCTGCTGCACCCTTTTCATGGCCAACTTCTTTTTTGAGCACCGGCTTGCTGCTTCCAAAAAGTGGTATTGGAAAAACAATTGGATAGACTTCATAACGTCCATTCCGCTGCCCCCGGTACAGGTCATCGCCGCGTCCGGCGACATGGGTATCGTTCGCCTAGGGCGTCTGCTCAGGGCCGTGCGCATTTTACGGGCGCTGCGATTATTTCGCATCGCGCTGTTTTTCTGGCGGGGCATGGATCACTTGAGCACCACATTGGACGTGCGGCTCCTCAAGCGGTCCCTGCTGTACGGCTTGTTATCGCTCGTGTTTGGGGCCTTCATTTTCATGGGCTTGGAGCGCATGGAGTCTGGTTCGGGATTCGGGGCGAGTCTTTGGTGGAGCTTTACGACGCTGGTCACCGGCGGGTACGCCGACATCCACAATCCCGAAACGGCTTCGGGCAAAATCCTCACCGTTTTTCTGGTGATTACGGGTATGGTGCTGGTGGGTGTTTTTACGGCGACGCTGACGAGCATCCTCGTAAGCGATGAAGAGTCCTTGAAGGTCGAGGAGCTAGAAGAACAGGTCGAGATGGTAACGAAAATTCAAGAAGACGTAAAAAACACCAACGAGCGGCTAGACAGGCTGGAAGGCACCATCCGCGAAATCCGAGACGCCGTAAAGACGCCGGAGAACTAGCGGCTTTAGACGAACTTTTCTCTAGCTTCCAATACTTTTGCCACTACGACTTCGACGTCCTTTTCATCTACAAACGGCGACACGATAAAGGACTTCAGCGCGACAATCGGCTCCTCGTATTGGGTGTGCCGATAGCAGTCGGTCGAGGAAATGACGACCCCGCGTCCGGCCATGGCTTCCGCATGCACGTAGTCGAAAATTTTGCGGTTGTAGTCGTTGTGGGCGAGCAGCGTTTCCCGGTAGGCAGGGTCTTCGAATTCTTGGCGCTTGATCGCAAAAGTATCCACGTCGGGTGGATACACCCGGAAGAGCGTTACGGTGCCAAAGTTGTCGCGGTTGAGCACGGTGATGGCTTCGTGCCCTTCGAGGTGCTCGCGCAAAAGCTGGGTCATCTCGACGATGTGCCCGAGTGCGACGCGCAATCCCTGCTCGCCGAAAAAGCGAAAATTGGCCAGCGCAGTTAGCGGGCCGCTCCCGGCTCTGGATGTTTCGAGGGTGTACATGCCGGGGCGGTGGTCGCCAAAGTGATAGAGGTACGGCATCTGTTGCGGATCGCGCATCAAGAGCTGCAAATCCGCCCGGTCTTTGACGAGGACGAGGCTGGAGATGTACGGGGCAAATCCAGTTTTGTGGAAGTCGATACCCATGGAATCGGCCAGCGCCAGATGGCGGATACGCCGGCACGCTCCAGCGAGGGCGCGCAGGGTCCGCGGGCGTAACTCCAAGGGGTTGTCCTGAAAATCGT
This sequence comes from Gemmatimonadota bacterium, assembly GCA_009840005.1. The sequence goes on along the minus strand of VXOR01000058.1, from coordinate 13,344 downwards.
AGTCGTTGAACACCGACCACGCCCAGCCAATGACCGAGTCGGCGTGAATGTGCGGGCGGTAGGAGAGCTGGAATTCATCGACGAGCGAGTCGCGCAGGGTCACAATCGCCTGCAAGTCGTCCAAGCCGAACGCATCCGTAGTCCCCATGGTCGCAATAATGGCGGCAATCTTTTTGCCGCTGTCCAAGGCTGTCCGCGCTGCATCCGCTAGCTGCGTGAGGTCGATTTCATTCTCAGCTAGCGTCGGAATGACGATCAACTGATCGGTACCCATGCCGAGCCAGCCGACGATGTTGTGGGCGCAATAGTGCCCGGCGTCGGAAACGAGCACTACCACGTCGTCGGATACGCCCTTTTGCATGGCCTGCGGACAGGCTTTTTCCAAGCCGATCTTTACCCCATAGAGCGTGGTGCCGGTTCCGCCAAAGGTGAACGTGCCGCCAGCTTGTTGTGGGTCGTAGCCAACCATCCGCGCGGTCATGGCGACTGCTTCGACTTCGGCCAAGGCGACGAGGCGGCTGTATTCATCCCAAGCGATGTTGGGGTTGTGCAACGAGGCGAGCAGGACGCCGATGAGGCTGGGAATGGTCGGGGGCGCGATGACGTTTTGTTGGGTGTGGGGATGGCTGGAGATGGTTATGCCGCGCAGGTAGCTGACGAGATCGGAGGTAACCGCCTCGACCGAAGACATCTCAGCGGGCAACTCGGCATTTTGCGCTTCGGCAAAGTCGCCAGAAACCACCGGACCGAGCGTCGGCAACTGCATTTTCAGGTCATCGACTTGGTCTAGGGCCCGCATGATGGAATGCACGAAATACGAATCGTGAATGGGGTCGGAGACCGGTTGGGGAAAGGCGCGGCGGATGTGTTCTAGGGCGTCGCGGTACGATGAGGTCATTTGCTGCTCACTTCAGTTACGCATTGTAGGGGCAACCCTCGTGGTTGCCCTCGTCGGGATTCCGCTGGCGGCATACGCGGTGTCGCATGGGCGCCCACAAGGGACGCCCCTACATCAACCGGTTTGGTGCCGATGCGTAACATCAATAAAGATACAAAAGGCCGAGTACCAAAACTGGTACTCGGCCTTTTGTATAACTCAGGATTGCCGTGCGGCGTTCCTAGCGGCTGTAGCTGTATTTCACATACCAGAATGCGCCGCCAAAGCCAAATGGGCTAAACTGGCTGTACTTGTTGCCGGTCCGCTCTCTGGCTAATTCATGTTCGTCGGGATAGGTGTTGAGAATGTTCTGCGCGCCAATCGCTATCGCAGACATACCCTCGTCAAACGAGATGCTGGTTTCAAGGTCAAACAGCACCTTGCCACTATAGGTCTGATCGTCTTCAGAGTCGTACCATTCGCCGTAGTAGCTGGCGCGACCTAGGCCACTCCAACGCTCGCTCAGGGCTTGAGTCAGCGTCAAATTCCCGCGCTGCTTGGGCAGATTCTCCTCCAACTCCCGCAGCCGGAGCGCGTCGAGAATGTCCGGGTTGTGGTCGGTGACTTCGGAGCTCGTGTAGTTGTAGGCGAGGCTCAGCATCCCCGAACCTACCGGTGCCGACACAACGAGGTCAATTCCGTTGGTGGCGGAGTCGAAGTCATTGGTGAAGAAACGGAACTCTTGCAAGCCGGCCGCGCTGGTTAGACCCTCGTCGATTAGCTGCTGTTTCTGCTCATCGCTCAGCGCGAAGTCTTGAGAAACCGTCAGGCGATCCTCCACCGTGATGTTGAAGTAGTCAATCGTCGCACTAACGGCACCCATCTTGACGACGACGCCCCCGGAGAGGTTGACCGAATTTTCAGGTTTGAGCGCCGGCCCGCCACCATCCAAACCGAGGACCAGCCCAACTGCCCGGCTGGTGGAAGGCACGGTGCCGTTGTTGACCAAGTCGTTCTTCTCGAAATTGAACTCGGTCGTTATGTTGAAAGCATTTTGCTGGCCAGGCGTCGGTGCCCGGAAGCCGGTGCTATAACTACCGCGCAACTTCAGATCGTCCGTCAGGGCGAAATTGGCGGCACCCTTGTAGTTGGTAGTACTGCCAAAGTCGCTAAAATCCTCCGAGCGCAGTGCCACGGAAAGCAGCAACGGATCAATCGGCTCAAAATCCGCCTCCACGTAAATGGCCGTGTTAGTGCGGTCCCAGCGGCCAGCGGCCACCTTGCTAAAGCCCGAGAACCCATTGGTAGCCGGCTGGAACCCTTGGCTGGCCAACGGCTGACCAATCAAGTAGGACTCGATCTGTCCCTCCACGATCTCGAATGCTTCGTTGCGACGTTCGGCCCCTGCGGCCAAGAACAACTGGTCGCTGACCGGGTACGTAATGTCGAAGTTCAAGTTGACATCCGTCTGGATGTAATCTCCAGGGTTGAACGATGTCGGCGTATCAGGCCCCATCGAGGCATTCACGGTATTGAAGATGAAGTAGTCGGCGTGGTGACGGCCATAAGACGCGCTCAGGCTCCAACCCAACGTCTCGGCCGCAAATCCCTTCAGGCCCAGCAGGAGGGATTCATCTGTGGTGAAGCCGCCGAAGCGGGGCGTGAAGCCACCGGGGAACATTTTCAGGAACGAGAAACAATTGGGATCGTCGCGAATCTGTAGCCAAGCATCCTGGTCCGGCTTGTTGTCGATTATGGGGACTGGGGCGCATTCACTGCCCTGACCCACGCCGTCCAAATCGCCCACTAGCAGGGATGGACTCCCGTCGTCGAGCACCGGTCCCTTAAACACGCCGCTGCGGGTATGGGGATTGCGGAAATAGAACCCGCCTTCCGTTTCCTTGCTGGCGTAGTTGGCGTGCCCATAGAAGTCGAGGTTCTCGCCCAGGTTAGCCCCGTAGTTGGCGAAAAACTTCAGATCATCTCGGATGAAGGGCTGTCCCCAGATCTGGGCGGGATTGGCCACATTCGTATTGCCCGCGGCAAGCAAGCCCGCGGCATCATTGCGCTGCACCGAGCGGATGGTTTCGCCCGAGTTGCCGTATTCCAAGCTGAGGTTGGCCCACGCACTCTCGTTGCCCAAGCCGAGATTGCCGGCGATGGAAAACAACTCGCCGTCGCCGAGGATGCCTTCGCCATCTTGGAAGCTGCCGACTTTGGTCTCAATCGACAGGCCGTCTGAACGGTCCTTGAGGCGGAAGTTCAACACGCCGGCAATGGCGTCCGAGCCGTACTGGGCTGACGCACCGTCGCGCAGGACTTCCACTCGATTGAGCGCAATGGCCGGGATGGGTGCCAAATCAGGGCCCTGCGCGCCATCGGCGACGCCGTTGCCCAGCCAGTGAATCACCGCAGCGCGATGGCGGCGCTTGCCGTTGACCAAGACCAGCGCGTGGTCGGGGGCCAACCCTCGCATGTTGGGCGGCCGGACGACCGTGCCCGCATCGCTGATCGGCTGGGTGTTGACGTTGTACGAGGGCACGACATTCCGCACAAGGTCGGCTAGATCCGCTCCGCCTTGCTTGGCAAACTCGTCGGCACCAATGACGTCAATGGGCACGGGTGAGTCGGTTACGGTGCGCGATTGAGCACGCGAACCGGTCACCACCAGCTCTTCAACCTCCACGATGCCTTCGAGCATTTCCTCGTCTTCTTGCTCTTCTTCTTGCGCCGCGGCCTCAAAGGCCAAGCTCACCGAGAGCAGGGCCGAAAGGCCAACGGCAACCGCAAAAACAGATAAGCTCTTCTTCATCGAATTTGCCTCCTTCAGGAGAAGAGTGGAGTGTATATTACTTAACACACTCGTATTCAAGACAAATATATTATATAATGACTTAGCTTCGGTCAATACATATTATTCTTAGATTTGAGCTATATACTACATATTGTGTTTATTTTAACTTCGGGCTGTGGCGATTTCACAGTCAAAATAAAATTATTATTCTTAAACTCTATGTCAAAGATAGCGAGTTTTTTTGGTCAACTCTGCGTCCTTGTACTTGTAGTGTCATAAACTGGAAGCAAACGTTTTCATGCTGGGCAAATTTTTCGACAAAGTAAAACAGGGGTTGGCGCAGACGCGGCAGGCGATGACCGATGTGATCTCCGGCAACTCCCGCTTGGACGACGACGCCATCGACGATATCGAGGCCGCGCTAATCGGCGCTGATATGGGACTGGAGACCGCTACCGAACTCGTCGATGAGCTGCGCGAGCGGCTCCGGCGCGGGCAAATGGCGGACGGGCCAGCCGAGGTAATGCAGGTGCTAGAGGAGCAAGTAGCCGCGATGATGACCCTTGGCAATAGCGCGGCCTTGCCCCTAGCCGGCGAGCTGCCGGGCAAGCCGTTTGTCGTGCTGATCGTCGGCATCAACGGCACCGGCAAGACGACGACAGTTGGCAAGTTGGCCAAGCAATACGCCGATGCCGGCAAGAAGGTGGTACTCGCTGCTGGCGACACGTTTCGGGCCGCAGCCATTCCCCAGCTCGCCATCTGGGCAGAGCGCGCCGGAGCTGACCTCATACGCACACAGCAAGGAGCGGACCCGGCGGCCGTGGCCTTCGATGCGCTCGCTGCAGCCAAGTCGCGCGGGGCCGACGTGCTGCTAGTCGATACGGCTGGCCGCTTGCACAACAAGGTCAACTTGATGGAGGAACTCAAGAAGATCCGCCGCTCGCTGGCCAAGCAAGACCCAACAGCCCCACATGAAACCCTGCTGGTACTCGACGGCACCAGCGGCCAGAATGCCCTATCGCAAGCGGCCGCATTCAACCAAGCCACCGAATTGACCGGACTAGTACTGACCAAGCTGGACGGGACGGCCAAGGGCGGGATCGTCGTCGCGCTGCGGCGTCAGATGGACCTTCCAGTGAAGCTGATTGGGGTGGGCGAGGGGGTGGACGACTTGCAGCCGTTTGACGCGGCAACATTTGCCCGCGCATTGTTCGCCGAGTAGCAATCCTGAATGCAATGCCTTGAACGATCCGATGGGCGGCTACTATTCTGCGCCCATCTGCGCCCATCTGCGGATCATCTGGTGAATGATGTAGGATTGCTATAGCGCGTCTAGCGCGTCTTCTAATTCTCCTCGCACTTCCGCATCGTCTTCTATTCCCAAACGCCGCTTGAGCGCCCCTTTTGCCTCATCGGCCCCGAGTTGACCCAGTGCCCAAGCCACGTGGCCGCGCACTAGCGGTTCGTCGTCGTCGAGTGCTCGGATCAGGGCTGGCACCGCGGCCTGCATACCCGAATTGCCCAAGGCCACGGCGACATTGCGCAAAAAGCCTCGGCGCTTAGGGCGCTTGACCGGGTTGCGGCGAAAGAGTGCGTTGAAGGCTGCGCGGTCGAGTTGGATCAGGTCGAGGAGCGCCGGGCTATCGAGGCCGGCGCGGCTCTGGTACGCCGGCTCTAAGGCTGGCTCGGCCTTGCGGTTCCACGGGCACACCTCTTGACAGATGTCACAGCCAAAAATCCACTGGCCCATGCCTTGGCGCAGGTCGCGGGGAATCGATCCCTTGAGTTCGATGTTGAGATAGGAGATGCAGCGCTGGGCGTCGAGTACGTATGGCTCGGGGAAGGCGTCGGTGGGGCAGGCGTCTAGGCAGCGCGTGCAGGTGCCGCAGTGGTCTATGGCGGGTTCGTCGTAGTCGAGTTCGAGGTCAGTGATAATTTCGGCTAAGAAGAAGTAGGAGCCGCGACGCTTGTCGATTAGGCAGGTGTTCTTACCCCACCAGCCCAAGCCCGCCCGCTGGGCGAGTTCGCGCTCTAGAACCGGGGCCGTATCCACAAAATAGCGGCCTTTGGTCTGCTCCCCGGCCTCGGCCAGCACGAATTCCCACAGTGCTGCCAAGCGCTTTTTGACAATGTCGTGGTAGTCGTCGCCGCGGGCGTAACAAGCGATTTGGCCGCGCAGGGGATCGGGTGTCGCGGGCGTGGGCTGGTAGTAATCCATGCCGAGGCAGATGGCGGTCCGGGCACCGGGAACCATCTGGCGCGGATCCGCGCGCTTGTCGAGGTGGCGTTTGAGGTAGTCCATCTGGCCGGCGTAACCCAAGGCCACCCAGCGGGCGTAAAATTCGGCCCCTTTTAACGGATCGGCCGGGGCAAAACCGACCGAGGTAAAGCCCAAGGCGCGGGCCTTGTGGCGAATTTGTTCGGTCAGCGACATGCCGGGCCACTAGAACATCTCCGCGATGCGGCGGAAGACCATCTGATTGAGGTCGTTGAACGTGACTAGCACCATGATGAACAGCATGATGGCCAAGCCGATCTGCTGAAAGATCTCGCGCTGGCGCAACGAGAGCGGTCGGCCCATGATGCCCTCCAGCGTGAGGAAGGTCAGGTGGCCGCCGTCGAGCACGGGGATGGGCAGGAGGTTGATAATCGCCAAGTTGACGCTGAGTATGGCGAGAAAGCGAACGAAGGAGTCCAAGCCCTGCTCGGCAGTCTGTCCGGCTAGCTGGGCGATACGCAAGGGGCCGCCCAGTTCATCGGTCGAGCGATCGCCTTGGAAAAGTTCGCCCAAAAAGTCGAGGATCAGCCAAGAAGCATTGTACACTCCCAACCCTCCCAGCACCACCGCTCGGTCCAGCCCGACGGTGTGGCGCGTCGCCTGCGGGCCGATGCCAATGCGACCCACGAACGCGTCGCCCTCGGGGTGGGCCGCCGGGGTAATGAGCTGCTCCATGCGCTGGCCGTCGCGTTCCCAAACCAACGGAATCGTCTCGCCCGGATAGCGGCGGATTTCCTCGCTCATTTCGGCCCAGCTCACGACCGGAGCTTGGCCGACGGCGCGGATGATGTCGCCCGCTTGCAAGCCGAGGCTATCGGCTGGCGTCCTAGGCTCAACGTGCCCTACCGTTGTGGGGCGCATGAGCTGCACGCCGTAGCCCTCGTCTCCTGCGGGCGGTAGGTCGTAGTTCAAGAGGATGCCGTCGCGTTCGACTTCGAGCGTAGCACCGCGGCTTGCGATCTCGTCCAAAGAGCTAGCTAGCTCGTAGGCATTGCCGACGGGCGTGTTTCCGACGGAGCGCACGCGGTCGCCGCGCACCAGACCGACCTCGGCGGCGAGGGAATTCTCTTGGGGGCTGACGCGGGTGCTATCGAAGGTGTCGATTCCATAGACGCTGAAGAGAAAGATCAGGGCTGCGAATGCGAAGAGGAAATTCATAGCCGGACCGGCGGCGATGACCGCCATGCGGATTCCCACCGACCTAGAGGGAAATTCCCAGTGCGCGCCAGTGGTTTCCTCGCTGCCCACATCGGCCATGCCAGCTACCTTGACATAGCCGCCAAAGGGGATCCAAGAGATACAATACTCGGTTTCGCCGCGGGTAAAGCCAATCATTTTGGGCGGGTAGCCCAACGAGAAGCGCTCGACGCGGATGCCCGCCCATTTGGCGACCAGAAAGTGGCCCAACTCGTGGACAAAAACCAAGACGCCTAAGGCGATGAGAAACGAGGCAATAGTAGTGAGGGTATCGAGCATACTCTAATCCATCTCAGGAAAAAACGGCCACCACATCCACGTAGAGATACGCCAGCGGAAAGGCCAAAAAATAAGAGTCAAAGCGGTCGAGCAGGCCGCCGTGGCCAGGGATTAGCATCGGCGCGTCCTTGATGCCCATGTCGCGCTTAAAGGCCGACTCCACCAAATCGCCCACCTGCGCACCAATCCCTGCGACGAGCAAAAGCCCCAGCAGCGACGCGGTGGAAAAGGAGGGCAACAAAAAGCCCAAGGGTAGGGGCAGGGCGCTGCCGACCACGCCGCCAATGCACCCGATCCGCGTCTTATTAGGGCTGATCGCCGGTGCCAGCTTGACCCGGCCCCAAAACCGACCGCTGAAGTACGCCCCAGAATCCGTGAGCCAGATGCAGAGAAAGAGCACAGCCACCAAGTGATGAGCCTCCTCGCCCCTACCAGCCGCTTGGAAAAGCAGCAGTGGCGCACTGCCCAAAATGCCAAAGAAGAGCACACCGCCCAATGTCAGAAAAGCGTTAGCTGCATAGCGCTCCGTGCCCTGGAACAAGGTCCACACCACAACCAGCAAGATGGCCGCCATCAGCAGCGCAGTGAGATCGTCGCCCGTGCCCTGGCGCCAGAAGTAGCTACACAGCCCCAAGACCAACAAGCTGCCCGGTAGGCGGATGGGTCGGTAGCCTGCCTCCTCTAAGATGTGGTGGTATTCCCACGAGCAGCGCACGGCCACGGCCAACACCAACAGAAAGATTCCCCAGCTAGCCCCTTCGACCAGCAAGAGGATCGCCGGTACGAATACGACAGCCGCGAGGGTGCGCTGGCGTAAACCGGAGGCCGCTGCCGCGGTGTCAGCCGCCAAAGCGCCTCTGTCGCTGTTGATAGGCGGCAATGGCTTCGTAGAGATGCTGGCGGCGAAAATCCGGCCAATGCACATCGCCGACAAAGCAAATCTCCGTATAGACCATTTGCCAAGGAAGGAAGTTGCTCAGCCGCATTTCGCCGCTGGTGCGGATCAACAAATCCGGGTCGGGTAAGTCGGCAGTATAGAGGGCACCGCTGATTTGTTCCTCGTCAATGTCTTCTGGGGCGAGCTGGCCAGCCGCCACTTCGGCGGCCAGCTTGCGAAAGGCATCGACGAGCTCAGTGCGGCCCCCGTAGTTGAGCGCCAAGTTGAGCTTGAGGCCGGTGTTGTCTTTGGTCTGAGCGAGGGCGTGCTCTAGGGCCAATTGGATGGTCGGCGACAATGCGTCGGTGCGGCCGATGGCGTTGAGCGATACGTTGTTTTCGTGCAGTTCCGACACTTCGTCGCGCAGCGACTCGTGCAGCCACTGCATCAACTCTTCGACTTCCGCTTCGGGCCGGGACCAGTTCTCCGTCGAAAAGGTGTACAGGGTCAGTGCCTCAATTTGCAGTTGGCCGCAGGCGCGGACAATGTCGCGCACGGATTCGCGGCCAAAGCGATGCCCCTCGGTCTTGGGCAGATTGCGCTCGACGGCCCAGCGCCTATCGCCGTCCATGATAATGGCGATGTGTTGCGGCAGGTTTCCCCCGTCCTTGAGGCGCTGCTGGATGCGGAAGTCCTCTTCGGGATGGAGGGGTTTTACCGGGTGGTATTCGCGGGGAGAAATTTCCAGCGGCAGAGCCTGAGCACTCATAGTGTAGTAAGGATGATTTGGTGGGTTTCTGTGGCGGCCATCCACGGCCACTGTCGATAGATTTGGGCGCGTTTCGCCTTGAGAAAACAACATCGTGCGTATCTTGGTCAATCTAGGGGAAAGGCTCATATTCGTCAAGCAATCCTAGGTGCCACACGCGCTTGACGCCCTTTCTAGGTGCCAGTATTATGGTACCTATGGAGAAGGAGGCGGCGCACACTTGCAAAGAACGGCTCAGAAAGCGCGTCCTAGCTGTGCACATGGGTTTGGACCGCGGCCAAGTAGATGTCGGCGGGCAGGCCATATTAGGGCAGGTCTTGGGCTTGGAGGCGTACCGCCGGGCCAAACTCGTCCACACCTATGTCTCTAGCAAGGAAAACGAGGTCGATACTCGCACGTTGATTGGCGCTTGCTTAAAGCAGGGCAAACGCGTGGCCGTGCCGGTAGTGATGCCGGGCACCAAGACGCTGGCCCACGCGCTGATCGACGGCCTAGACCAACTCGTCATCGGCCCGTGGGGGCTGGCGCAACCCGATCCGGCCGCGGCCACTTGGCTGCCCGCAGAAGCTCGCATTGACTTGGTCGTAGTACCGGGCCTTGCCTTTGACCGGCGTGGGCAGCGCATCGGCTGGGGCGGCGGCTACTACGACCGCTTTCTAGCGCAGGTGCAAACCGTCAAAATAGGGCTGTGCTACGACGAGCTAGTCCTAGACTGCATTCCCGGCGAGCCGCACGACGTGCCCGTGGACATGGTCGTCGCCGAAACCGCCATTTACCAAGGAGGAACCGCATGATCTACGAACTGCGCATCTACCGCTTCCACAAGGGAGCCGATAACAAAAAGAAATTCCGCGCCGGCTTTGCCAAGGCGCGCCGCTTTATGTCCAAGTACGGCGTGACGTTTGTCGCCGCGTGGGAAAATCCCGACCGCGATGACGAGTTCATCTGGATTCGCGCCTTTCCCAACGCCAAGGCCCGCGACAAGGCGATTGAAGCCTATTACGGCAGCCCGGAATGGGCCAAGATCGTCGATCAGATCCGGCCGCTAATCCGCCGACGGGAAGTACGCGTGATGAAAGCATTGCCCTATTCGACCCTGAAATAGCAATCCTGAATGACTATTCGGATCGTCTTGTGATACTATTCTGCGTCCATCTGCGTCCATCTGCGGATTATTTTACGAACGATTTAGAATCGCTAAACAATGTTCCGCATCGGCCCTATAACCGCTGATCCCGGCATCCTGCTCGCGCCCATGGAGGATGTCTCCGAGCTACCGTTCCGCCTAATTTGCCGGGAACTGGGAGCCGACATCGTCTATACCGAATTCGTCAATGCCGAGGGGCTGCTGCGCGAAGACCCCAACGGGCCGCGCCGCGCTTTTCGCAAGCTGCGCTTTGCAGAAGCCGAGCGGCCCTTGGCGATCCAGCTCTACGGCGCGGCTTCGCTGTCTATGGAGAAAGCCGCTGAGATCGCCAGCGCGCAGAACCCAGACTTCATCGACATCAACTGCGGCTGCTGGGTGAGCAATGTGGCCTTGCGCGGAGCCGGGGCCGGGCTGTTGCGCGACTTGCCGCAGATGAAGGAGGTCGTCTCGCGCGTCATCGGCGCGACGCACCTGCCGGTGACCGTAAAAACCCGCCTCGGCTGGGACCAGCAGAGCATCCGCATCGTCGAAGTAGCGCAGATGCTCGAAGATCTGGGCGTGCAGGCGCTGGCCATTCACTGCCGCACCCGCGCACAAGGCCACAAGGGCGCGGTGGACTACGAGTGGATCCCCAAGGTCAAGGCCGCGGTCTCCATACCGATCATTCTCAACGGCGACGTGACCTCGCCGCAGATGGTCAAATACGCCTTCGACAGCACGGGGTGCGACGGGGTGATGATCGGCCGCGGTGCCATCCGCCACCCGTGGATTTTCCGCGAATCCCAGCACTATCTAAAGACGGGTGCGTTCTTGCCCGAACCAAGCTGTCAGGAGCGCGCCGAACTGTGCCTCAAGCACCTACGCCTAGCCGTTGAGCACGACGGCCCGCAAGGGGCCCTAGTCGGCATGCGACGCCACTACGCTGGGTACTTCCGCGGTTTGCGCGGCGCAGCGCAGCGCAGAGCCGAGCTGGCTAGCTACAAGGAACTAGATCCCTTGTTGGATCGCCTCGCGGAACTGCGCGACACCGACCCAGAACGCCTCGCCGCCTGATTCCCATTACTCTGCAATTTCCGCTCCCGTCCTGTTTAACTGGGTAAGTGGTATTACGCACAGGCCCGGGTATAAGATGCTTCGCTTCGCTCAGCATCCCATACCTAGGGGTCTATGCGTAACATCCATGGGCAATATATAAATTTTTTCTATTAATTACATAGTAATAATTAATTTGTCCAATAAATAGAACCTTCTATTTTATGCGAATGACATAACTCTTCTATACAAAGGAGACTCCTGTGAACCAACCTAAATCCATCGCCCCGGCCACGGGCAAACTCGGCGTCCTAATTCCCGGCATGGGCGCTGTGGCCACCACGGTTATCGCCGGCGTCGAAGCCATCAAAGCCGGCATCGGCCAGCCCATCGGCTCGCTGACCCAGATGGGCACCATCCGCCTGGGCAAGCGCACCGAAGGACGCTCGCCGCTCATCAAGGACTTCGTGCCTCTGGCCGATATCGACAGCCTAGTCTTCGGCGGCTGGGACGTCTTCCCAGAGGACGCCTATGACTCGGCCATCCACGCCGGCGTCTTGGACCAGAGGCTGCTCGACCAGATCGCGGACCCGCTCAAGGCCGTCAAGCCGATGCCCGCGGTTTTCGACCGCAACTATGTGCGCCGCCTCGAAGGCTCCAACGTCAAAAGCGCCAAGAGCAAGTGGGACGCCGTGCTGGAAGTGCGCGAAGACATCCAGCGCTTCAAGGCCGACAACGGCGTCGAGCGGCTGGTGATGATCTGGTGCGGCAGCACCGAGGTTTTCATGGAGCACCACGAAGTGCACAACGAGATCGAGAGCCTCGAAAAAGCCATCCAGGAAAACCACCCGGCCATCCCCCCGAGCATGATCTACGCGTACGCCGCCCTACAGGAAGGCGTACCCTTTCTAAACGGTGCGCCGAATTTGACGGTAGATGTCCCGGCCATGGTCGAACTGGCCCGGCAAAAGGGCGTGCCCATCGGCGGCAAGGACTTCAAGACTGGTCAGACCCTGATGAAGACCCTGCTAGCCCCGGGTCTCAAGGCGCGGATGCTCGGCGTGCAGGGCTGGTTTTCGACCAACATCTTGGGCAATCGCGACGGCGAAGTGCTCGACGATCCCGATTCGTTTAAGACCAAGGAAGTCAGCAAGCTCGACGTGCTGGAGTTCATCTTGCAGCCCAACCTCTACCCCCAGCTCTACGGCGATATTTACCACAAGGTGCGGATCAACTACTATCCGCCGCGCGGCGACGAGAAGGAGGGTTGGGACAACATTGACATCTTCGGCTGGATGGGCATGCCCATGCAGATCAAGGTCGATTTCCTCTGCCGCGATTCGATTCTCGCCGCACCGCTGGTCTTGGACTTGGTGCTGTTTGCCGACTTGGCGCAGCGCTCGGGAATGGCGGGGATCCAAGAGTGGCTCTCGTTTTACTTCAAAAGCCCGATGACCGCGCCCGACCTCTACCCCGAGCACGACCTCTTCATCCAGCTAATGAAGCTCAAGAACACGCTGCGCTTCTTGCGGGGCGAAGATTTGATTACCCACTTGGGGCAAGAGTACTACGACTAGGTGTTTGGGCTACAATCAGTAGGTTTACTATGGATGTACTCGTGTTTGAGGAAATGCTATCAGAGCTATGTCAGCGCCTAACATCCGAGGCGCAACAAGGCGCGACGTATGAGCGGGCCAGCGACTTCGAGGAGAGGGTAAGGCTTGAACTTGCGTCTATGCCCCAACTAGAGGCGGTGTCAGTAGATTTCTCTCCCCATCCTCACCAATTCCCGGATATAATACTTGGCACGTACGGCATAGAAGTGAAGTTCACGAAAGGCGATAGCTGGCGAAGCGTCGCTAACAGCGTCTTTGAAAGCACTCGTAATCCCTCGGTAACGAGCATCTATGTGGTGTACGGGAAGCTGGGCGGCCAACCAGAAGTGAAGTGGGAAAAGTACGATGAGTGCGTCATCCATGTCCGCACATCTCACGTACCGCGTTTCGAGATCGAAATAGGTAGCGACCGATCTCTATTCGCGATAATGGGGATCTCGTATGCCGAGTTCCGGGCGCTTTCGACCGAAGACCGGAT
>VXOR01000066.1 GCA_009840005.1 Gemmatimonadota bacterium | reverse complement strand
GGCCACAACCCCCGAGCAACTCATGGACAACCTCGACCGCGCCATGAGCACCCGCGACAAGGATCTCTACGAGAGCTTGCTCGACAAAGACTTCTTGTTTACCGAGCCGGATTGTCTCGGCGAAGTAGAGTATTTCAACAATCTGGAAGAAGAACTGGAGATGATGGGCGGCAGTCGCGATGGTTCGCAGCTAGGTATATTCGAAGCATTCCGCGATTTTGACTTTGACTTTGAGCTTACTCGCCGCTTTCAAGAACTTGGCTCCGAACACCCAGAATCTTTTCCCGGGGATCCTGACGGCCACCCAGACGAAGACTGGGAGGTCTTCTATGGCCGGGTCCAGATGCTCATGCTCGACGAGAATGGCAACGGCTTTCGCGTAGATCAGTTTATGACTTACAAGCTCCGCTTCGATCCAGAAGACGGAGAAGACGGCCTGTGGAAAATCGTCCGCTGGGAAAACGATGCCTTGGCAGGCGACTGCGGCGGAGCCGGTAAGCGCTTGGCAAACGTCTTTAGCTGGGCGGCACTCAAGCAACAAGTCGCGCCCTGAGCCAGTGAGTAAACGCTTGGTCAAGCGCCAGCGCCCCCCCGGCTGGCACTTGGCTCTTTCGGGTTTGTTGCTAGCTGGCGCGACCACCTTCTTGCTCTACAGGCCCGCGGCAGAAGAACGAATCAGCGATCTGCCCGTCATCGCGCCAACCGACGCACCCGTTCCCCACCAAGCAGCCAACGCCGACCAGCTAGCCGACGCGCTCTACGCGGGCATCGACAGTGCCTTGGCCGATTTGGGCATCTGGCCGGCACTCTATTCCAAGCGCCGCCAAGAGTACTTCGACCGCATTGAGGTCGGCGTACCCGCCGACTTGCCGCTAGCCGAGGCCAATTTGGGCATCTCGCGCTTTGTCCAGCGGCTCGGCGGCCAAGTCCTCAGCGCTAGCGAGCGGCGGGGCCAAGTCGAAATCCGCGGCGGCTTTGGCGAGGTGCAGACGACCATTTTTTTTTTAGCTCCAGTTGCTGAGCGCCGCCGCACCGGCAACATTGCTATTGTTATCGACGACTTCGCTGAGGACGACCCCATCGCCGCGCACTTCTGCGCCATACCGCAATCCCTGACGTTCTCTATCTTGCCCAGAGCAAGCCAAGCGCCCGCCCTCGCCGAGCGGGTGCGCACCAATGGACACGAGGTCTTGGTCCACCTGCCGATGGAACCCCAAGGCGGAGCCTCTCTCGGTGCGAACGCCATCCTCATGGGTCTCGACGACGAGGAAATCCGCCGCCGAGTGCGCCGCGCCTTGCAAAACGTGCCCCACGCCCGCGGGGTCAACAACCACATGGGCTCCAAGGCCACGGCCAACGAACGAGTCATGCGTCTAGTGCTCTCTGAACTAAAAGACCGCGACCTGCTGTTTCTCGACAGCCGCACCACGGCCTCGTCCGTCGCCTACCAACTAGCGGTAGATATGGATATCAGAGCCATTAACCGCGACCTTTTTATCGACGAGATCGCCGAGGCCCAAACCATTCAGGAAAAACTCTGGGAACTCGCCGCGATTGCGGCTCAGTCGGGCCAAGCCGTCGGCGTGGGACACAACCGCAGAGAGACGCTCATCGCCCTATTAGCTGCGTTGCCGCAGCTAGAGAAGCGCGGCTTTCGCTTCGTCCCCGTCTCCCAGCTACTGCCATGAGCGCCTTCCGCTTTGAACTCATCGCGCAAGACGCGGCAACCGGGGCACGGGCCGGCGTCCTCCACACACCGCACGGCCCTGTGGAGACGCCAGTCTTCATGCCTGTCGGCACCCAAGCCACGGTTAAGACCCTCGACCAACAGGACCTAGCCGCGGCCCAAGCGCAGATCATCCTCGGCAACGCCTACCACCTCTACTTGCGCCCCGGCCACCAGCTCATCGATCGGCTGGGGGGGCTCCACTCCTTTATGAACTGGCCCAAGCCGATCCTCACCGACAGCGGCGGCTTTCAGGTCTTCAGCCTCAGCGACCGCAACGAAGTCACCGCAGACGGCGTGCGTTTCCAATCGCACTTGGACGGCTCGCATCACTTCTTTACCCCTGAAAAGGTCATGGAAATTGAGCACGGGCTTGGTGCCGATATCATCATGGCTTTCGACGAATGCACGCCCTATCCCTGTGGGCGCTCCTACGCGCAAGAGTCCATGCAGCGAACATTGCGCTGGGCCGAGCGCTGCCTGAGCCGCCACCGGGAATTGGCGGCTGAGCGCGTCAACCGGCCCCCCCAAGCGCTCTTTGGCATTGTTCAAGGAAGCGTCTATCCAGACTTGCGCCGCGATTGCGCCCAAGCCCTGATGCAGCTCGACCTGCCCGGCTATGCCATTGGCGGCCTAGCCGTAGGCGAACCGCGCGAGGACCTGTTCGAGGTTGTGCGCCAGACCGCCACCTACCTGCCAGCGGAAAAACCCCGCTACCTGATGGGCGTGGGCCTACCGCACGACTTGGTCGAGGCCGTCGCGGCTGGCGTCGATATGTTCGACTGCGTGGTCCCCACCCGCAATGCACGCAACGCCACGGCCTTTACCCGACAAGGACGCCTGCGCCTCAAAAACGCCAGCCACGCCGAAGACCCGCAACCGCTCGACGCGGATTGCGCTTGTGTCACTTGTCGCCACTACAGCCGGGCTTACCTGCGCCATCTATTCCAGACCAACGAAATAGTCGGCCTGCGCCTAGCCACCTTCCACAACATCTTTTTCTTTCAGCAGCTAATGCGCGAGATGCGCGACGCAATCATCCGTGGACACTTCGCGGCCTATCAGGCGGAATTTCTCGCCCGCTACCAAAACCGCTAGCAGGTTTGGCTCAGGCCGCTTGATCGCAAGGCGCACAGACTAGGGCAAACCGCCGCACGCCGCCCACGTCGAGTTCGGTCGCAAAATCCTTCTTGACTGGCCCGGACTGCTCGCCGCAGAAATCGCACTTGCCGCGCTCTGCGTACTCGGAAATCGCCGCTATCTCAAATTCGACCTGTTTGCGCTTTTCGCGCCCTTGGGAAAACATCCGCGCAAAATTGAGTACTTGCCGGTCCGTATCGCGCTCCAAGGTCCGCTCTATGATCTCGTCGAGCGCTGGGTCGTCGGGTTTTCCACCGTCTTCGAGCGTGTGCCAAGCAGCGCGGCGCACCCGCGCGTCTTGATCTTCAAGCATCCGATAGAGCGCCTTCCAGACCTCGTCTATGCTGCGACGCACGTGACAGGGGCACAAAAAGGACGCCGCATGTAGGCGATCTTCTGGATCGGCACTGCGCGACATCTGCAACAGCTCTTGAATCTCTTCGCGCCCCACGCGCAGCTCGCCTTGGCGAAAAGCCGCCCGCTGATGCTTGTTCAGTCCCTGGTGCCGCGTCTTGCGTCCTTTTCTGCTCATGGCCAATTCTCCTGTCTCAATTTTGTTATCACCATCTTAATGACGAGCGTGCTGCAATGTCAAAGGACTTGAAGTAGGGCGAGCGGCCGCTCGCCCCTACGATTCTGCGTCCATCTGCGGATCATCTGTGTCCATCTGCGGATTATCTTACGCCGGTATTACTCAATACGGGGATTTTTATTAAATTCCCTATGACTTTTAATCTACCGAAAGGAATTTGCCCGTGTTCGATCTCATTTCCACAGCCTACGCCCTCGGCGGCGGACCCTCCGACGGCGGCCAACAGCCCAACCCCATCGCCTCGCTCCTGCCGTTTGCGCTGATGTTTCTAGTGCTCTACCTCTTGATCTTGCGGCCGCAGATGAAGAAGCAGAGAAACCAACAGCGGATGATCGACGAACTCGAAAAAAACGATGAAATCGTCACCAGTGGTGGGATCCACGGCACCATTCTCAACATCAAAGACGACATCCTCGTGGTCAAAATCGCCGACAACGTCAAGATCGAGGTCTCGCGGGCGGCCGTTTCGCGGGTAAAAAACAAAGAAGACGACAAGGGGAAGTAGTGAGGCTTGTCTTTATGGGAACCCCGCGCTTTGCGGTTCCCTCCTTAAAAGCCCTCGCCCAGAGTCGCCATCAGATCATCGCCGTTGTCACCAATCCCGACCGACCGCAGGGGCGGGGCCGCCAGCTTGCCAGTCCGCCCGTCAAAGAACAAGCCCTAAAGTTAGGATTAGAAGTACTGCAACCGGCCGCGGTCAACGGCCCTGAGCTAGCCGCGGCGCTAGCTGCGCGCACGCCCGACCTCTTTGTCGTCGTTGCCTTTTCAATCCTGCCTCGGCACCTACTCGCCATTCCCCGCCTCGGATCAATCAACCTGCATCCTTCGCTTTTGCCAGCCTATCGCGGCGCGGCTCCCATTATCTGGGCGGTGGCCAACGGCGAGCGAGAGACTGGCATCACCACTTTCCAACTCAGCCCGCGCATCGACGCCGGGCACATCCTACTCCAGCGCCGCTTTGCCATCGGCCACGACGAGACAGCCGGTGAGTTAGAAGCCCGCTTGTGCGTGGAGGGTGCCAAGATGGTCGTGGAGACCGTTGATGGGCTGGAAGAAGGTCGCCTCACCGGACGGCCCCAAGGTACGGACGGCATCAGTCGCGCCCCCAAGCTAACCAAAAAGGACGGTCAAATTGACTGGCACCAACCGGCTGAGCGGGTGCGCAACCTCGTCCGCAGCATGAATCCCGTACCCGGAGCCTATACCCACTGGCAGGACAAAATGCTTAAAGTGCATCGGACTCAGCACGCTGCGGGCTGCGGCGCACCCGGCACCGTACTCTGCGCCGATGGCCGTCGAGGTTTAACCGTGGCCTGCGGCGAAAGTGCCCTACAACTGACCCAAGTACAACCGACGGGCAAAGCTGTCATGGAGGGAACGGCCTTTGCGCGGGGCTATCCGATTGCGGCTGGTATGCGGCTGGGCTAGCCTGCTCCTCGTCCTGTTCGCGGGACGACCGGCCTACGCCACAGAGACAGAGGCCGATTCTACTCGCACCGTGCCGTCCGCCGCCACCCTGCCTTCGGCGCATGGTGCGCTCCTGCGCTCGGCCGTGTTGCCCGGCTGGGGCCAGTTCTACAATGGCCGCCCCGTCAAGGGACTGTTCTTCGGTGCGGCGAGCGCGACGGCCCTCGCCTCGGTTGTAGTCGAGCATCGCCGCATCCGCTCTGCGCCCACGCCCGAGGAACACCAAGACCGCACCGCCCGCCGCAACAGCCGCCTGCTCTACTTCGCACTCTCGGTCGCCTTGGCCGCCATCGACGCCTACGTCGATGCTCACCTCGCGGACTTTGGGGACGTGCCGTCCGGCCTCAGTACTGGGGCCGCGATACAAGTGGAGATGCAGCGTGACCAAGCGTGGCTTAGGCTGAAAGCACCGCTGCCTTAGCGGCGCTGCTCAATTCGCTCGACGCGGCGTCTCAGCAGCTTGAGCCGATCAAATACGAACGGCATATACTGCCACGAGTAGTGGTAGGTGGTTTGGATCCGGCGACGGCGCTCCAAATGGACGAGCTCGCGCTCGAGTTCGATGGAGATCTGGTCGGAGAAAAACAACACCAGCGGATGGGCGTTGAGCAGGCTGCCGAGCCGCGCAGTGCGACCGCGGGCCAGCATCTGCACCCGGAAGGCGAGCTGCCGCAGACTGCGCAAGACGACTAGCCGCCCCAATATCGCATAGGCCGCATAGGCTAGGCAGATTAGGAAGACCCCGCAGGCTATATATGTGAAGTAGTAGAACATATCGCCCTCGGCATCGCGCCTAATCCTAAATATCTAATACGCGGCTCGATGGCTCAAGCCCATTGCCTCTATGCTAACGGCGATGAAATGCTTGCTGAACTGGTAGGGGGTCACTTTGAAAATTTTACCCCTTCCATAGGGAGCCAAAACGTCCAAAAAAAT
>VXOR01000078.1:30403-151960 GCA_009840005.1 Gemmatimonadota bacterium | reverse complement strand
TGAAAACAAAACAACCAACAAAAAAGGGCAACAAAACACTTAATCAGAGATTCCTCTATTATCTTCGGCCATCGTCGTTCCTTTCTCGGGTTTAGGGTGATGGCAAAAAGGCCCACTCGTGTAGCCTCACGGGTGGGCCTTGCTATATCTGGAGGGTATCAGTCTTGAAGAGAAGGGGAGCGCAGCATACGACACCTCTTAGGGAAAGAGGTTGAGGGTGAGCAGTAAAGCCTTACGGCTCGGGCCTTGCTCACCCTCACGCTACGCTCATGCGGCGGAGAATCCGACCTATTCGCCAGCGCTAGGTCGCGTACCCAGCACAAATGCTATTGTATTCAGCCAGAGACCCGAAAACTCCTAAAGCCTCGATGTGAGCGATACGTGAGAATGAGCGCCGACAAAGATACAACGGCTTGGCTGTGAAGTCAACTATATAATTCCCTGATGAAAGCCTACCGCGTCGAAAAACAGATTGCCGCAAACGGAGAACTAAAGCTGAGCGCCCTTCCTTTCAAGGAAGGGGATATGGTAGAAGTAATTATATTGTCGCACGAAACCGGCTCCCATCTTGTGTTGTTGATCTCACGGCCCTAAAACAACCCTCCCAAAGTGAAGCTTAAGGCTCCCCAAGAATCGCCTTCTACTTGCCGCAAGCTGCCATTGACTTGGAAGGTCAAGCGGGTACCGCTGGTAATTGGCTGAGACCAACCTGCACCCACTAATCCTCCCAATCCCCACTCGCTTGTCTCGTCAACGGTACCATCATCAGAGGTGACAGCCATAAGAGCAGGTCCAACGTCGGAACGAAAGAAAAAGCCTTGTCCGATATGCCGTTGTGGAAAATAGTGAAGGCTTAATCCATACGTTAGACCGATTATATTAAGCCCTTCTGAATCTACTTCGATCCGGTCATTGAAGCCGTTGATCACGCCGCCCAAGAGATACCGATCTTGGAGCGGCCAGTAGAATCCAAGAAGATCCAAGGAAATAGTAGTTCTTGTGATGCCTGGAAGAGCCTCAAGAAAATCAAGGACATCTGCCAATTCTTCAGGATGAGACGGACTGACTGCACCTATGCCCCAATAGGTGTACCAGCTTTCCAACTTTGATTCAACACTCTCAGATTGAGTCGCTACGAAAAACAGCAACAATAACACTGCAAAAATTTTGTTCATGGCAAAATTTCCCTCCCTTTCAATGGGTTGATCTGCCGTGATATAAGTGGGAATTCTATATGGAGTGGTGCGAAGCCGTACGCTCGATCGTCATAGTCGCAAAACTACGATGTTCAGAAAACTCCATGAACACGTTTTTAAATAGACCCAAAAACGGCTCAAGAAAGCCCCGTGGTTATGTTATGTTGGGGATGATTATTTGAGTCAGAATTTCTTCACTTCTCTCCGCTGAGCATAAAGAGCCAATGACCCAACCGGGTGCCGGGCCAGCCTCCATCTCGCAGGTATAGTGTGAGAAGTTCTGCCTATTCGCCGGGCTTCAGGGAGCTACCCTGTGCCGAATAAAGGCTATTTTATTCAACAGATGACCCGACGTTGCGGGTACCTGCTTGTATGGAGGCGAGGGCAAAGATAAGGCGTCAGTAATCATTGTCAACTAGGGATTATCGTCTCTCATACAAAAATTCCTGCTCTTGGAAGCGGACGGCACAGCAGCTTCTTGACAGCCCACAGCCTCTCCCCTCCGCACTCATCTACGTTGATCTGCGACACCTTGACAACTATACTTATGTTCAGTATATTTTGTGCCGCTCGCACATTAGATCTCCTCGTCAGGAACTGCCATGTCTCGGTCTCAGCAAGCCGTCCAAGAGCGCTATCGCCGGGCGCTCGACGCCTTGACCCAAAAGCTCCAACAAGACCGCACGGTTTTGGCCGTCATCGTCTATGGCTCATACTCGTACGATCAAGTTTGGGAGAAGTCGGACATTGACTTGTGGATCGTCATGGCCGACGATCCCAAGGTGCGGCGCTACGAAGACCACTGCCTCACTGAAGAAGGCGTCATCATCCACGCCAATCTCATCCCGCGCAAGCGCTTCCAGTTGAACATCGAAGGCTCGCGCCAAGGCGGTTGGCTCGACTTTACCTTCGCTCACAGCACCCTCCTGTTCTCCAAGGACGAGTCCATTGCCGCGTGGTACAAAGACGCCGAGCGCATTGGCGCGCGCGACCGCGACTACCAGTTGCTGCGGCGCGCCCTGCCGCTGTTGGCCACCTTGGCCAAAGCCCAGAAGTGGTACCAGGTGAAGAAGGACTACAACTACAGCTTCCTGTGGCTGCTCAACGTGGCCGACCAGCTCGCCAGCGTCGAGTGCATCCTCAATGGCCAAGCCCCGGGCCGCGAGGTCATTCACCAAGCCCTCGCCTTTAATCCCGAGTTCTTCAACGCCATCTACACGGATCTCATCGCCGCTCCCAAAAACGCCCGCACCCTCAAGGTGGCCCTCCAGCGCGTAGAGACCTACCTCGACGACCACCTCTGGGACCTGTTCCGTCCTCTGCTCGACTATTTGGAGGAGGCCGAGTCCATGCGCACGGTGTCGGAAATAGAGGAGCATTTCAAGATGGAAGGCGCGGACTTCGCCTGCGAGTGGCTGGTTGAAAAGGGTTTGTTGGAAAAGATGTCAGCGCCGCTGCGCCTCACCGAAAAGAGCCGCGTAGAGATGCAGGAAGCGGCTTATTACTACGACGACGACGGGTCCGATTGGGGCCTGCACTAGCGTGAATTAGGAATTGGGGGCTGCACTAGCGGAATAGGACACACTATGGCTATACGAGATTCGATCGCCATTAAGGGCGCACGCGAGAACAACCTGCAAAACATCGACGTCAGCATTCCGCGCGATAAACTGGTCGTCATCACCGGCATCAGCGGCTCGGGCAAATCGTCGCTGGCCTTTGACACGGTGTACGCCGAGGGCCAGCGGCGCTTCATGGAGTCCATGTCCACCTATGCCAAGCGCTTCGTCGAGCAGATGAAGAAGCCGGATGTCGATTTCGTCACTGGGCTTTCGCCGGTCATTTCCATTGAGCAGAAGACTATCTTCAACAATCCGCGCTCGACCGTCGGCACTATGACCGACCTGTACGAATATCTGCGGATGCTCTTCTCCACGGTGGGCCAAGCTCACTGCCCCTATTGCCGCCGCCCGATCTCCTACCGCACGCCCTACCAGATGGCCGAGCACTTGCTGTCCTTGCCGGACGGGGCCGAGGTGGAAATCCGCGCTCCGGTGTTTAAGATCTACGGCGAGGACTACGCATTTCTCTTTGACGACATTCGCACCAAGGGCTATCGGCGGGTGCGCATCGACGGTGAGCTATGCGACTTGAGCGAGGATCTCGAGCTCGACGAGAACGAGGATTTCCACATCGAGGCGGTTATCGACCGCTTCGTCATCGGCGGCGACCTGCAAAAGCAACTCCTCGCCTCCATTGAGCACGGCCTAGTGGTGGGCGAGAACTTTCTCAGCTTCCACCTGCTAAACCCTGAAATCGCTTCCGTCCAAGAGGTCGCGGCCTTCTACGAAGGCTTCGGCTGCCCCGAGCACCGCCTCAGCATGGCCGAGCTGACCCAAGGCTACTTCACCTTCAACGAGCCGCTCTCGGCCTGCGTCACCTGTTCGGGCTTGGGCACCTATCTACAGGTCCATCCCGATCTGCTGGTGCCCGACAAGAGCCGGAGTATTATCGACGGTGCCTTTGTGCGCGAGGCGATTAACTGCGATCGCAATGGGTGGGGCGGCCGCATCTTCTACAGCTTGGCCCAACACTACGGCTTCGACTTGGACGCGCCCTTTGCCGAGCTGTCCGACCGCATCGTTGATGTGCTATTCTACGGCACCAAAGGCAAGCGCTTCACCATTGTGCTGCCGCCGGGAGCGACCGAGGGTCGGCGCTACAAAGGGCGCAAGGTTGCTTTCGATGGGGTCATCAACCAAATCGAGCGTCGCTATCGCCGCTATCGCCGCCAAGGGGTGGCGCATTCGGGCATGGAGGACTACCTGCGCAAGGTCATGGTTGAGTACGACTGCCCGGACTGCGGTGGCACGCGGCTCAAAGCCACGCGCATGCTAGTCACCGTGGCTGGCCGCACCATCCACGACCTGTGCGAGATGCACCTGCAAGAGCTGCGCGATTTTTTTAAGGACGTTCCCATGCCCGTGCAGAGGAAGCAGGCCGGCCAGCAGATCGTGCGCGAGTTGGTGCTGCGGCTCGACCTCATCATGGGCATTGGCTTGGATTACCTCAGCCTCACGCGCCGGGCGGGGACCCTCTCCGGCGGCGAGGCCCAGCGCATTCGCCTTTCTACGCAGATCGGCTCCGGCCTGATGGGGATGCTCTACATGCTCGACGAGCCTTCCATTGGCCTCCATCCCAAAGACAACGTCAAGATGATTGAGACGCTGCGCCGTCTGCGTGATGTCGGCAACACGGTCATTGTGGTGGAGCACGACGAGGAGACCATTCGGGCAGCCGATCACGTCATCGAGCTTGGCCCCGGCCCGGGCGTGCACGGCGGTCGCATCGCCGCCGAGGGCACCATTCGCCAGATATTGAAGAATCCCGACTCCCTGACCGGCCAGTTTCTCACCGGCCGCCAGCGCATTGACGTGCCGGTTGAGCGCCGCCCGCTCAACGGCTGCAACCTACATGTCCGAGGTGCCCGCGCCAACAACCTCGACGACCTCGACGTCAAAATTCCCTTGGGAGTCTTCGTCTGCGTCAGTGGAGCCTCTGGCTCGGGCAAGAGCACGCTCGTCCACGACATTCTCTACAAGAAGCTCTACTCCATCTTCCACGACAGCCGCGTGCTGTCGGGCGCGCACGACCGCCTCGAAGGGATCGAGCACGTAAGCGATGTGATCAACATCGACCAATCCCCCATCGGCCGCTCGCCCCGCTCCAACCCGGCTACGTACATCGGTTTCTACGACAATATCCGCCGCCTCTTTGCCGAGACGCCCGAGGCCAAGAAGCGCCGCTATACGGCCTCGCGTTTTAGCTTCAACGTCAAGGGAGGCCGCTGCGAGGAGTGCGGCGGCGAGGGCACGGTCACCACCAAGTTGCACCTGATGGCCGATGTGGAGGTAGCTTGTCCCACCTGCAAGGGGGCGCGCTACAATCAGGACACGCTCGACGTTACCTATCGGGACAAGAACATCGCCGAGGTCTTGGCGATGACCATAGAGGATGGGGTGGATTTCTTCGCCGACCAGCGGCTCGTCGCTCACAAGCTAGGCGTGCTCAACGATTTGGGACTGGGCTATTTGCAAATTGGTCACCCGGCTCCCCTGCTGTCGGGCGGCGAGGCCCAGCGCGTCAAGCTGGCCGACGAGTTGGGCAAGCTCAAGCGCGGCAAGAGCAACCTCTATCTCCTCGACGAGCCTACCACCGGGCTGCACTTGGCCGATATTCAGCGCCTGCTCGACAGCCTCAATCGCCTAGTTGAGGCCGGCCATACGGTCTTGGTCATCGAGCACCACCTCGACGTCATCAAGACTGCGGACTACATCATCGACTTGGGACCCGAGGGCGGCCACAACGGCGGCCAGATCGTCGGGCAGGGCACTCCGGAGGAACTCGCCGAAGTGAGCGAGTCGTACACCGGGCAATTCCTCAAGAACTTCTTGGCTTGAGCTAGGTGCGCAGTTTCTCTCGTCTAAGAGCTCTAACCTGTCATGCCCCTTCGACAGGCTCAGGGGCCGGACCGGTAAAAGTACGCCCCCTGAGCCTGTCGAAGGGGCCGCGCCATCCAGTTTGGTTAGGGTCTCTAAATCTCAGACAATCTCGGCATCAGATCGACGAGATTGCAGGGCTGGTTGGTGGAATCTAGCTGCGGCCCGATGAGCTTATCCCAGCCAGTGGCGCAAGCCCCCGAGGAGCCAGGCAGGCAGAAGATGTAGGTGCTGTTGGCGACGCCGGCCACGCAGCGCGACTGCAAGGTCGCGGTGCCGATCTCCTCGTAGGAAAGCACACGAAAGACCTCGCCAAAGCCCTCGATTTCCTTGTCGAAGAGCACGCTGACGGCCTCGGGCGTGCCGTCGCGGCCCGTGAGGCCGGTGCCGCCGGTGGTGACGATGGCTTGGACGCGGGGCTCGGCGATCCACTGCGAGACTTGGGCGCGGAGCTGATAGATGTCGTCGGGCAGGATTTGCTTTTCGTGCAGGACGTGGCCGGCCGCTTCGAGGCGTTCGACCAGCAGCTTGCCGGATTTGTCGGTTGCTTGGTCGCGGGTGTCGGAGACCGTGAGCACGGCGATGCACACGGGGACGCGGTCTTGAGTCATGGTGTACCTTTCGGTGAAGGGGGTATGAGTTCGATTTGGTAGAGCTTGGGCCACCACTTGCCGGTGACGAAGAGCCGCTCGCCTTCAGAGTCGTAGGCAATGCCATTGAGCACCTCGGCATTAGAGCCACGGCGGTCTTCGTTGTTCAATAGCCCAGTCAGGTCGATCCACCCCGCGACTTGGCCGGTCGCCGGGTCGATGCGGGCAATGGTGTCGGTCTGCCAGATATTGGCAAAGACCTCGCCGGCGATCCATTCCAGTTCGTTGAGTTGAGATACAGGGCGGCCTTGGGCCGCAACGGCGATTCGGCTCACCTCGGCAAAGGTAAACGGGTCGCGGAAGTACAGGGTCGCGCTGCCATCGCTCATGACGAGTAGTTCGCCGTCGTACGTCAGCCCCCAGCCCTCGGTGGGATAGGCAAACTCCGCTAGCGGCTCAAACGAATCGAGACGATAGGCAAAGCCCTTGTTGGCCCGCCAAGTTAGCTGGAGGAGGCGATTGCCAAAGAGGGCGAGTCCCTCGGCGAAGAAGCGGTCGTCTAGCTGGTGAAGCTGCACGACGGCTCCTGTTTCGAGCTCGACTTTGCGCAGGGACGACTGGCCATACTGGCCGGTGCTTTCGTAGAGAAAACCGTTGTCGTAGAGCAGCCCTTGGGTATAGGCGTCTGGGTCGTGAGGAAAGGAGTGGACGACTCGGTAGGAATACGTGGGGATTTCGGAGGGCTGTTGCGGCTGGAGAGCGGCGGATTCAGCGCCCTCGTCAGATGGGGCCAGACAACTGGCATGGGTCGCCAAAAACAAGGCGATGGCTGTGGACTGTACTTTGTGGATCATGTAGGGTAAAATACGGGGCGCGGTAGAGAGGGCAAGGTGGGGGACGACGGTACTTTTGCTGGAGAATAGAGCATGAACCCGGCGCAATTTGTGGAGGCATTGAGTAAGCTGAAATTTGAGAATTCCTTTAACCCCTTATTCAAATCGCTGTGTCGTCCACGACCTAGAGGATGCACCGCAACGTCGTTTACAAACGTTATTGACTGTACTTGAGACTGCAACAAAACAGGATATTGATTCTATATGGATTGGGCGCGATCTTGGCTATCGCGGTAGTAGGCGTACAGGACTTGACTTCACAGACGACTGTGGCGTTGAACATCAGTCGTCCCATTCATATACTGTAAAGAACAGTATCTGTATTGTATAGATAGAGGACAAACGGGTGATACAGCGCGCATACATACACCTCATCTGGATCGGCTTGCTGTTGGCGAGTGGGGCCGAAGCCGTGCGCATCCAAGATGTCGTGCCCGAAGAGATGCCCAAGCGGCAGCGCGACGGCTACTATGCTGCGGTAGGCTTGGGCTTTATCAACTTGGATCATCGCGGTGCGGGCGTGCGCGTTCCCTTGGGGTTTAGGGCCGTTTTCAACCGCTTGCGCCTCATCGGCTCGGTCAATGCGCTCGATGTGAGCTTTCACGAAGGCGACGATTACGACCCGCGTTACTTCCGGCCCTCTCCCACCCGTACCTACTGCTTTGATACGCGGACTGGATACCGCGTGGCGGATTATCGCTGCTCGGGCGGCACGGATTGGCTGCGCTCGCTCAGTGGGGATCTGGCCTATATCGTCCTCGACGAGGTGTGGATTGCCGGCCGACCGGGCAAGCTGTTTGTCGGGGCGGGCTATCGCCACCTAAGCCCAGCGACGGCGTATGGAACCTTGGGGTTGTTTTTCGATGCCCCAGGCCGCACCGTCGGCGGTTTCAAGGTCCTAGTCGGCAAGGGCTACGTCACCTTGGGGCTGCTGTGGGGCTTTGATTTGCGCCGCGTCTTTTAGAAGTCGTAAATGATCCGCAGATGGACGCAGATGGACGCAGAATAGTCGAAACAAAATTATCCGCTTCTCGAATCGTTCAAGTCATTCAGGATTGCCGCATGATCGCTTGGGCCCTTTGCGCCGCCTTGGCTCTCGCGCCTGTGGGTGCTGCCGCGCAGACGCTGTCTGCTGAAGAGCATCCGGGCCTGCTTTTTTCTGTTGAAGATATTCCCCTGCTCAAAGAGCGCATCCAGCGCGAACCGTATGCCACGTGGTGGCGGATTGTGTTGCAGCGGGCGCGGAATGCTCCGGCGACCTTTGTTGACGAGCGCGCTGAGGTCCGCTACGCCAAGTCTTTGGCCTTTGCTTGGCTGATGACCGACAATGCCGCGTTTGCCAAACGCGCGTTGGAGGTGATGCAGGGGGTGGCGTTCCCGCCGCGAGGAGGCGATTTGGGCGAGCCGCACAACGAGGGCGAGGTCGTGGCCCAGTACGCCGTGGCATACGACATCCTGCACCCCTATGCTGCGGCCAATGACCGTCAAGCCCTGCAGGAGATGCGGTTGATTCTCGGCGAGGAAGCCGACCGCCTGTGGAAAGGCATCGTGATTGGCGAGGTGGGGTTTGGGCTGTTCCCGGTCAAAATTCGCTTGCACGAGACTCCGCATCTCGACAACTGGCACATCCGCGCGTACGGTGGCCTCGGGCTGGCGGCCATGGCCTTGAGCGAGTACACCAGCGGCGAAGGCACGCCGCAGGAATGGGCTGACCGCGCCTTGGAGATGGTCACCAGCAGCCTCGACTTCCAGATTGAAGAAAGGGACGGGGGGTACGCGGAGGGGCCGTTTTACAGCCGCTACGCTGCGGATGTCTATCTGCCCTACTTGTTCGCGCTCAAGAACCGCACCGGCTTGGACTTGTTTGCCGATCCCAAGATCGAGAAGATGCACGAGTGGTCCTTGAACCTGCGGCTGCCCAATGGCCGGCGGCCCAACATCGACGACGGCCACTTAGACGATTTCTACGGGCATTACCTAGCGGCCGTGCAAGCCAACGGTGGGGTCCATCGCTGGGACTGGGAAAACAACGAGCGCGGCCTGTACGTGCGCCAGTTTTCCGAGATGGACGCCATTGCCCTGTACGACGACAGCGTGCCCGCGCAAGAGCCGACGCACGGCCCGTCGGTTTTTATGCCCGGGGCTGGAGACGCCGTCTTCCGCAGCGACTGGTCGGCCGCGGCTACCTACATGCTCCTGCGCGGCGAAAATGGCACGGCCCGCGAGCACGGGTTCGCACACGAACACCCCGACGGGACCAGCTTTGTGATTTACGCCGCCGGCGAGATGCTGGCCCTAGATGCGGGTTACATCAATTTTGACAACCACGATAAGGTCAACAAAGGCCGCGATCACAACGTGGTGCTGGTAGATGGTAAAGGGCCGCCGCGCCGGATTTTGCCCGCGGTGGGGACCATCGGCGACCGCAATGACGCTTTTATCGAGGGATTCTTCACAAGTGCCGCTGGCGACTACGCGGAAGTCTGCGCTGCCTATCGGGGTGTCGAGCTGAGGCGGCGGGTCTTCTTTGCCGATCACAGGTATTTCATCGTGGCCGATGAGATCGACGACCCGGGCCGACTTCGGCGAGCTCAGTCGAGTCGTCACCACGCCTACGAGTGGCGGCTGCACGGCAATGGCGGTGGCACTAGTGGGGGAACGTATGCGCGCGCGGGCAACTTGGCGTTGGCGCGTTGGACGCGGGACAAGGCCGAGTTGCTGGCGTTTTTGCCCGACCAGTCTGGCCGGGTCGCGCTTGAGAGCGAGGCGATCCACTCCTTTGACTATCGCCAAGAGCAGACCCACACAGTGTTGCGGGTGCAGCAAGAGGGTGTCGATGGGAGGTACCTAGCGGTGCTGTATCCGCGGGCGATTAGGGCGGCCAAGCCGGCGTTTGAGACTGTATCCGCGCAAGGAGCTGAGGCAGCTTTGGTGGCGTTGGCCGAGGTGCGGGATGTGGCTTGGCTCCGCAGCGGCCATTCGTCTGAGGCCGCTGTATCCGGGCCGGATGCGAGCTTGGTCAGCGACGCCCGCTTCGGCTATGTCCGCTATGTTGACGGGCAGCTTACCCGATTTGTAGCGCAAGACGCGACCTATCTTTTGGCCGACGGAGAGGCGGTCTTCCGCGCCAGCGAAACGATAGACGTGAGCTTGGAGCGAGACGACTATGCGGGTTTCGTGCGCGGGCCCGACACGGGCTATCAGTTAAGAATGCCCCATTGGGGGAACGAGTGGACCGCGGCTCGTTTTCTCGGCGGCGAATGGTGGGGTACAGTCGTCGACGGCGACCTGATCGTACTGGAGCTAGCGGGTGAAGGGACGCTAGAACTGAGCGCTGACCAGCACGTCGAAGCGCAAAAGGGGACGCAGCCGCGTCCCGAGCGCTACGCCTTGCACCCAAACGCGCCCAATCCGTTCAATCCGACGACCAAAATCCGCTTTGATTTGCCTGTTGCCGGCTTGGTGCGGCTAACGGTGTACAATGTCTTGGGGCAGGAGGTCGCGCGGCTGGTGGAGAGGCGGATGCCGCCGGGGCGGCACGAGGTGGAGTGGGACGCGTCTGGCTACCGCAGCGGCCTCTACTTCTACGCGCTCAAAGCCGATTCCTACCGCGCACAGCACAAGATGATTCTGCTGCGCTGACTACCTGACGTTACGCACGGGCTTCTTGGGTGGGAGATGCTTCGCTGCGCTCAGCATGACAGGTGCTGGCGCGTTCTTGCCTTGTCATGCTGAGCCTTTCGGCTTCGCTCAAGATAAACTCCGCGAAGCGGAGTCGAAGCATCCCATACCTAGGTGCCTATGCGTAACATCAGTGCCTACTTTTCGATGGCGTAGCGCAGTATGTCCGCGACTTGCTCGGGCTCACTGGCCACGGCGAGCGCGGCCGCATCCACTTCCTTGAGCGCGTGTTGCAGCTCGGGCGGGTGGAGGACGACCAGCGGCTTGTTGCAGGCGGCGGCAAACCCCGCGTCAAAAGCCGCGTTCCACTGGCGGTACTGATCGCCGAAGCGCACCACCACCAAGTCGGCGTCGCGGATTAGGGTGCGGGTGCGGATGGCGTTGAGCTGTGCACCTTTGTGATCCTTCCAGAAGCTGCTTTCCTCGGGCCCGAGAATATCGACGCCGCAGTTGTCGCTGGCCGCGTGATCGGTGACCGGAGCGGTGAACGCGACCGGCAGGTCGCTGGCCGCTTGGACGATGCGCTCGCGCCAGTCGCTGTGAATCTCGCCGGATAGATAGACCTTCCACTGTTTGGACATGGGGTTCCTTTGGGCGTGGTGAGTTGGATAATAAAGGGCGGACGACGCAATTTGTCGCGATTGCGGCCAGCCTCTATCTTTTTTGCGATGTTAAGGCCGTTGTCAGGTGATGTCAACCTAGGAGAGTTTGCCATGAAATCGGCACTGGAACTGGCCATGGAAAAGGCCAACGAGGCAGTCGGGGGCGCAGAGGGGATCAAGCTGACAGATGAGCAGAAAGAGGCTATAGACCAAGTGCGCAAGCAGTACGAGGCCAAGTGGGCCGAACAAGAGATTGCGCTTACGGGCCAGTTAGAGCAGGCCACGGGTGCAGATCCGCAGGCCCTCGTCGAAGCACGCCGCCAAGTGCAGGAGCAAATGAGCAAAGTTCGCAATGAGCTCTTTGCCGAGCGCGACGCCAAAATCGAGGCGATTCGCAACCAGTAGGACGCGGGTACCAACTATGCAGCCAAATTACGCAGTTGATATGAGATTGAACATCCGAACGCCTATGCGGGACGGCGTCGATCTTTCTTCCGACATCTATCTGCCGAAGGCATCGGGTAGGTTCCCGACCGTGCTGATGCGCACGCCGTACGACAACAACACGTCGCTCATGATCGAGAAGGCCATGCGGCTGGCCAATACCGGCTATGCCTGCGTCATCCAAGACGTGCGGGGGCGCTGGGACTCCGACGGCGTGCACTATGCGCTGTTCGGCCACGGCGAGGACGGTTTTGATACGCAGGAATGGATTGGCCAGCAGGAGTGGAGCGACGGCAAGATCGGCATGGCCGGAGGCTCGTACCTCGGATGGGTGCAGTGGCAGAGTGCGCCGCACCGCAGCCAGTACCTGACGTGCATAGCGCCAAGGGTGATGTGCGGCGATCTGTACTCGGGCCTAATTCACCCCGGCGGGGCGTTCCAGCTCAACGTCGCCCTCACGTGGGGGATGCGCACCAATGGTCGCACCGCTCAGAGCATCGAGTACCACAATTGGACGGAGGCTTTCCGCTCGATTCCCCTCATCGACATGGATCAACAGGCGGGCCGAACCCTACAGTTTTGGCAGGATTGGGTGACGCACACTGAATACGACTCCTACTGGGATTCGGTCAACGTCGAAAACAAGTGGGGCGAAATCGCGGCCCCTGCCCTGATAATGGGAGGCTGGTACGATCTCTATTCCCACAACACCTTTATCAACTTCAACGGTCTAAGGATGCACGGGCGGACGCCCGAAGCTAGGCAAAGTCAGCTTATCGTCGGCCCTTGGCCACACGCGCTCAGTGTTTCTACCAAGACGGGTGACATCGACTTCGGTGCGAACTCGCTGTACGACTTGGAGGATTTGGAGTTGCGTTGGTTTGATTATTGGCTGAAGGGCATTGACAACGGCATCGTCGGCGAGGCCCCGCTGCGGCTCTTCATAATGGGCGTCAATGAATGGAGAGACGAGAACGAATGGCCGCTGGCTAGGACCGACTGGCAAAAGTGGTATCTGCATTCTGCTGGCAACGCCAACGCGCTGTTGGGCGATGGTAGCTTGTCGCCGGTTGAGCCGGGCGACGAGCCGGCAGATCACTTTGTGTACGATCCCGATTTTCCCGTGCAGACTGTGGGCGGCAACAACTGTTGCTCGCCCCACATTGTGCCCTGGGGACCGTACGATCAGCGCGATGTGGAGATGAGGGCCGACGTGCTTTGTTACACCAGCGAGCCGTTGGTAGCCGACTTAGAGGTGACAGGGCCGATCAAGGTCGTTCTATACGCGGCTACCGACGGGCTGGATACCGACTGGACTGCCAAGCTGGTAGATGTGTCAACGAGTGGGTACGCCAAGAATTTGTGCGATGGGATAGTCCGGGCGCGCTATCGCGAGGGCTTCACCTCCCCCAAGTTGCTCCAGCCCGAGCAAACGTACCAGTACGAGATCGATCTCGCCGTCACCGGCAATGTCTTTAAGAAGGGGCACAGGATCAGAGTCGAAGTGTCCTCATCCAATTTCCCACGCTTCGATAGAAACCACAACACCGGCAATGCCCTCGGCACGGACAGTGAGATGCGCCGCGCGCAACAGACGGTGCAACACTCCAAAATGTATCCGTCTCATGTGCTGTTGCCGGTGATTCCGCATCAGTAGCTAGCGGTTGGTCGCCGTTCGATTTTTACGGGTATCAAGCACCTGCCAGCGGGTATTGGCGACAATTGACAGTGCAAATTTTAGGGCCTACTATCTGATAAAAACAGCATATCCACCGCGCTTGGGGCGCAATTCAGCGCACCTAGCGACCGAGTTACAGGAGAACGAAACATGGCGGAAACTGCCCGCTTGCAGGTCGGGGACCAGAGCGTCGAGTTACCCGTCGTCGTCGGCAGCGAGGGCGAAAAGGCGGTCGATATTGCCAAATTGCGCGCTGATACTGGGTATATCGCCCTAGACTCTGGCTACGGCAATACGGGCTCTTGCCAGAGCGATATCACCTTTATCGACGGCGATGCGGGCATCCTGCGCTACCGAGGCTACGCGATCGAGGATTTGGCCGAGTACAGCCGCTTTATCGAGGTCGCCCATTTGCTGATCTGGGGCGAGTTGCCCAACGCCGCGCAACTAGACGAATTCAGTGAGTTGCTGACCAAGCACCAGATGCTGCGCGAGGAGCTCAAGCAACACTTCAGCCTTTTTCCGCCCAACTCGCCGCCGATGGCCGTGTTGTCCTCGGTGCTCAATGCGTTGAGCTGCTACTATCCCGAGCTGTTGGAGATTCAGGACGAGGAGACCTTCATCGAAGCGGCCGCGCGCATCATGTCCAAGGTCCGCACCATTGCCGCCTATTCCCACCGCCAGCAGCTAGGCCACCACATTGAGTACCCACACCCCAGGAAACGGTACGCGGAGAATTTCCTGCACATGATGTTCAGCCAGCCGTACAACGAGTTTGAGGCGGACCCGGCGCTGGTCGATGCGCTGGATTTAATTTT
The DNA here is from genome assembly GCA_009840005.1 of Gemmatimonadota bacterium. Next base: position 137,559 of record VXOR01000078.1, on the reverse strand, counting down.
TCTCCTTCACGCCGACCACGAGCAAAATTGCAGCACCTCTACGGTGCGGATGGTCGGCAGCAGTGAAGCCAACCTCTTCGCCTCGGTGGCGGCGGGCGTCTCCGCCCTGTGGGGGCCGCTGCACGGTGGGGCGAATGTGGCGGTGGTGAACATGCTAGAGACAATCCGCGACGAAAACACCTCGGTTAGCGACTACGTCGCGCAGGTCAAGGACAAAAAAGCCGGGATCCGTCTGATGGGGTTCGGGCATCGAGTGTACAAGAACTTTGACCCGCGCGCCAAGATCATCAAAAGGAGCTGCGAGAAAGTTTTGGCCAAGCTCCACATCAACGACCCTCTGCTCGACATAGCTAAGGAACTGGAGGCCGTGGCGCTGGAGGACGAGTATTTCATTCAACGCAAGCTCTATCCCAATGTGGATTTCTACAGCGGCGTCATTCTCCGTGCGCTCGGCATTCCCAAAGAGATGTTCACCGTGATCTTCGCCATCGGCCGCATGCCGGGCTGGATCGCGCATTGGTACGAGGAGAGCAAGGCCACCAAAATCAGCCGCCCACGCCAGATTTACACCGGCTCGGTGCAGCGGACCTATCAGCCGCTCGCCGAGCGGCCCTAAGCGCGGGCCAGCGATTAAATTTTGTCAACAGAAAGGATTAGGAGATGCAGCCTAGAATCAGTATGCGCCACGGCAAAATCTCAGAAGAAACCAAAGCACACATTGCCAGTTCTTGTACTAAACTCGAACACTACTTCGACCGCATCGTGGATTGCGAAGTCGTCCTCGACAAGGAAAAGCACGGCGACAAAGTGGAAATTATCGTCAAGGTACCGCAGCGCACGTTTGCGGCCACCGGGGCGGCGAACAATCTCTACAAGGCCCTCGCCGAAGCCGAGTCCAAAATCGAGAGCCAGCTCAAAAAGCACCACGACAAACTGGTGTCCCACCACTGAGCAATGATCGTTGGTATCGCACGAGAGACCTTCCCTGGTGAGCAGCGGGTCGCCTTGGTCCCGGAGGCTGTATCCGGGTTGGCGGCCTGCAACGCGGACATCCTAGTTGAGCCGGGCGCGGGTGCCGCCGCTGGCTATGCTGATGCGGCCTATGTCGAGCGCGGCGCAGCAATTGCCGCCGATCGCGCCGAAGTGTTCGCCTGCGCCGACGTAGTGCTTCAGGTGCGCACGCTCGGCGCGAACCCGGAGGCCGGTCGCGCTGACTTGATCCGGGTCCGCTCTGGGCAAGTTCTCATCGGTGCCTCAGACCCACTGACCGCTGGCTCGGAGCTAGTTGCGCTGGCCGATGTCGGCGCGACTTTGTTCGCCATGGAATTGATGCCGCGCATTACTCGTGCCCAGAGTATGGATGTGCTCTCGTCCATGGCCACGATCGCCGGCTACAAGGCGGTGCTCTTGGCCGCTGCGGCCCTGCCGCGCATGTTTCCGCTTTTGATGACAGCCGCTGGCACGTTGACTCCGTCTCGGGTGCTGGTCATCGGCGCTGGGGTCGCCGGTCTCCAGGCCATTGCCACGGCCCGTCGCCTAGGAGCAGTCATCCGGGCGTACGATGTGCGACCAGCGGTCAAAGAACAGGTCGAGAGCCTCGGGGCCGAGTTCGTGGAGTTGGATATCGACGCCGGTGACTCTGAGGACGCGGGCGGGTACGCGAGGGCACAAGACGAGGTGTTCTACCGCCGCCAGCGCGAGGAGCTGGCTAAAGTCGCCGGCCAGAGCGACGTGATTATCACCACGGCCGCTATACCGGGGCAACCAGCTCCTTTGTTGATTACGGCTGACGCTGTGCAAAGCATGGGGCCAGGGTCGGTCATCGTCGATTTGGCCTCTGAGCGCGGCGGCAACTGCGAGCTGACGCGCCCTGGGGAGACGGTAGTAGAGGACGGAGTGCAGATCATGGGGCCGCTCAATCTACCGGCGACCGTGCCGCACCACGCTAGCCAAATGTACTCGCACAATATCGCGACCTTCTTCCGTCATTTGGCGGGCGAGGGAGCGTTGCAATTCGACATGGAGGACGAAATCACGCGCGAGACCTTGGTGTTGCGCGACGGTGAGATCGTCCATCCGCGCATTCGCAAAGGAAGCTCATAGTGGATGTCCTTGTAGCCGCACTGACGGTGTTTGCACTTGCCGTCTTCGTCGGCTTTGAAATCATCACCAAGATCCCGCCGACCCTGCACACGCCGCTGATGTCCGGGTCCAACGCCATCTCCGGCATCACCCTGATCGGTGCGCTGCTCTCGGCCGGTTCTGAGCACTCGGCCTTGGCGACCTATTTGGGGTTGGCCGCTGTCATCTTCGCCACCATCAACGTGGTGGGTGGGTTCATGGTGACGCACCGCATGTTGGGGATGTTTAGGAGGCGGGACTAGCGCATGAGCGCGACCCTGATCAACTGCGCTTACTTGGTCGCCTCGGTCCTTTTCATCTTAGGTCTCAAGGGGCTGACGCACCCGCGCACGGCTGTGCGCGGCAATTTGCTGGGGGCCTTGGGGATGCTGTTGGCCGTCGTCGTCACCCTGCTGGATCAGCGGATTCTGTCCGGTGAATACATTTTAATCGGCGTCGTAGTAGGCGCGCTGGTTGGCATGGTCCTCGCGGTGAAAATTCCCCTGACCTCCATGCCCGAGCTGGTGGCGGTTTTTAACGGCTTGGGCGGCGGTGCCTCTGCGTTGGTAGCTGGCGCGGCGCTGATTGAGGCGCAGGCTCCTTCCTACCAATTCGCGGCTGCTACGTCCGCCTCTGGGATCATCGGCGCGGTTACTTTCTGGGGTAGTATCGTGGCCTTCCTCAAGCTGATGGAAGTGCTCAAGGGCTTGGTGCGGTTTCCCGGCCAGCAGCTTTTCAACGGGGTGCTGGTCCTCGGCAGCGCGGGCTTGGGTGCTTGGCTGGTGTTGGGCGAGCCGAACGCCTTCTGGGCCATGGTTTGTGCAGCCTCGCTGTTGGGCTTGTTGCTCGTATTGCCCATCGGTGGAGCCGATATGCCGGTGGTGATTGCACTGCTCAATTCGTGTTCGGGTCTGGCGGCCGCGGCTACCGGCTTTGTGCTCGACAACAATGTGCTGATTATCGCGGGGTCGCTGGTGGGGGCCTCGGGGCTGATTTTGACGCAAATCATGTGCCGGGCCATGAACCGCTCGCTGGGCAATGTGTTCTTCGGCGGCGTCGGTGCCGAGGTCGCCAGCGGAACCAGCGACGACGAGGTCTATGCCGGCAAGATCAAGTCAACCTCGGCCGAGGAAGTCGCGCTGCTGTTTGACACGGCCCGGCGCGTGGTGGTAGTCCCCGGCTATGGCATGGCCGTGGCTCAAGCGCAACACGCCGTGCGGGATTTGGCCAATTTGCTCGAAGAGCGCGGCGTCGCGGTCGAATACGCCATCCATCCGGTGGCGGGCCGGATGCCGGGCCACATGAACGTGCTGTTGGCCGAGGCCGAAGTGCCCTACGACAAGTTGGTGGAGATGGATCGGATCAACCCGACCTTCCAGCAGACCGATGTGGCGTTGATTATCGGTGCCAACGACGTGGTCAACCCCCTCGCCCGCGACGCGGATTCCGGGCCGATTGCCGGGATGCCGATCCTCGACGTGGATCATGCGCGCACGGTGGTGGTGATTAAGCGGAGCCTGAGCCCGGGGTTTGCCGGGCTGCCCAATCCGCTTTTTGCCGCGGAAAACGCACTGATGTTTTTCGGCAGCGCCAAAGAGGCGGTGTTGGATTTGGTAGCCGCGGTAAAAGAGAGTGGATAGGGCTATTACTCGACGAAAATGGCGTCGTCGGGCCAAGATTCCACGATGAAACCCGCCTGCGTATTTACCATGGGCAAATAGTTGTGCAGCCGCCTGATGGGGTCCAACAGGCGAATGGTTTGCATCTCTTGGATCGAGTCCTCGCCGTGATTTTTCTGTAGCGAGGGGATGATCTTGCCCTGGACACTTTCGGCCACATCGCTGTCGGACTCGCCTTCGACGATCATCACCAGCGCGGTGTGGCCATCAACTTCGGCGATATAGCTGTCGCGGATTAGCTCGCTGAATACGTTGGCGACATTGGGTTCGGAGCGGATTTCCTGCACGATCTGGCTGCGGGTGATGCCCAATTTGAACTTGATGGTGAGCATGTGCTGGGTAGTGAAGCGGCCCGTGCCTTGGGCCTGCATATCGACCGCCGCGTAGTAGAAGAGGATGCCTTCCTGTTCGAGGCGGGCGCGCTTGCGGCTGACGGTGCGCACCGGCACGCCAGTCAAGGTGCTGATGCGGTTGTCCGAGCAGCGGGGGTTGCGGATGAGGGTGCGGACGATCTGCCGCTCTTGTTCGTCAAAACATCTCATGGCCTGAATTGTCCATTAAAAAGTGAAAGTTGGCGCAATTTAGGCCATATACGGTAATGCTGTCAAGGGATGTTTCAAGAAAGTTGTGGAAATTGGCGTAAGGGCGTTTGACAACATAGCCGCAGTTCATATATTAACCCTTCTTTTTCAGAAGATAGAGCAAGGGAAAATTAAGATGACCCGAATACCCGGATACCCGCAAAAACAGGGTCTTTACGATCCAGCCCGCGAAAGCGACGCCTGCGGGATCGGTTTTGTAGTAAACATCAAGGGCCACAAGTCGCACAAACTGGTGCGCCAGGCGATAGAGGTCTTGGAGCATCTCAAGCACCGAGGTGCCTGCGGTTGCGAAGCCAACACGGGCGACGGTGCTGGCATGTTGGTGCAGTTGCCCCACAAGTTCTTTAGCGCCATCTGCGACTTTGCGTTGCCCGCGCCGGGCGAGTACGGAGTGGGCATGTTGTTTTTGCCGCCTGATCCCGTCCAGCGCCAGGTTTGCGAGGAGCGCTTCGCCCGCATCGTCGAGGAAGAGGGCCAGCACATCCTCGGCTGGCGGGACGTGCCCACCCACAATGCCGCCTTGGGGCACACTGCCAAGCTGCGCGAGCCGTTTCAGCGCCAAGTCTTTATCGGCCGCGGCGAGGTGCAAGGCGACGACGCGCTGGCCTTTGAGCGCAAGCTCTACGTCATCTGCAAGTGCGCTGAAAATGCGATTCGCTACAGCGGCGAAGTCGTCGGTGGGGACTTCTTCTATCCGGCCAGCCTCTCTTCCCGCACAATCGTCTATAAGGGCATGCTGATCTCCGACCAAGTCGTGGACTATTTCCCCGACTTGAGCGACGAGCGCTTCGAGGCGGCTATTGCGTTGGTGCATTCGCGCTTTAGCACCAACACCTTCCCGAGTTGGGAGCGAGCGCATCCCTACCGCTACGTCATCCACAACGGCGAGATAAACACCGTGCGCGGCAACGGCAACTGGATGCGCGCGCGCGAGGGGATGCTGGCGTCCGAGTACTTCGGCGATGACATCGACAAGCTCTTCCCCATAATCCACGAAGACGGCTCTGATTCGGCCAGGTTCGACAATGCGCTTGAACTGCTGACCTTGGGGGGGCGCTCGTTGGCGCACGGGGTGATGATGATGATTCCCGAGCCGTGGGAAAACCACGAGACCATGAGCGCCGAGAAGCGGGCCTTTTACGAGTACCATAGCTGTCTGATGGAGCCGTGGGACGGGCCGGCCTCGGTGGCCTTTACCGATGGCACCGTCGTCGGCGGCATGCTCGACCGCAACGGCTTTAGGCCCTCGCGCTACTACATTGCCAAAGACGATACCTTGGTGCTCTCTTCGGAAACGGGCGTGCTGAGTATTCCGCCGGAAGACGTCGTCTTCAAAGGGCGGCTGCAACCGGGCCGGATGCTCTTGATCGATACGGAGGAGGGCCGGATCATCAGCGACGAGGAGATCAAGCACCAGATCGCCACCGAGCATCCCTATCGGGCGTGGCTCGACGAAAATCTAGTCGCGCTCGAAGACCTGCCCGAGGTTGAGGGCGCGTCCCTGTTAGACAGTCACGAGGAAGTGCTCCACTGGCAGCAGGCCTTCGGCTATACGTTTGAGGATCTGCGCGTCTTTCTCAAGCCGATGGTCCAGGTGCTCAAGGACCCGGTCGGCTCTATGGGCAACGACGCGGCACTAGCGGCGCTGTCGGAGCGGCCGCAGCTTCTCTACAACTACTTCAAGCAGCACTTCGCCCAGGTTACCAATCCCCCGCTCGACCCGCTGCGCGAGGAATTGATTACCTCGGCCGAGACCAAAATCGGTCCCGAGCGCAATTTGCTGGTGCCCGAGCCAGCAAGCTGCCGCCAGATTACCTTGCAGCGGCCGATTCTCAAAAACGACGAGTTGGAAAAGCTCCGGCAGGTCGATCTCTCTGGCCACAAGGCGGAGACGATTCCGATCCTGTTCAAGCGCGCGGATGGCGAGGCTGGCCTCGCCAAGGCCATGGACGCGCTGTGCGCTAAAGTCGATGCAGCCATTGCCGAGGGGTGCAACTTGATTATCCTCTCAGACCGGGGAGTAGATGCCGATAACGCGCCGATCCCAGCGCTGTTGGCCGTGTCTGGGGTACATCACCACTTGGTGCGGCTGGAGACCCGCACCCGCGTCGGTTTGGCGCTCGAGTCGGGCGAGCCGCGCGAAGTGCATCACTTCTGCCTGCTCTTAGGGTACGGCGCGCAGGCGATCAACCCCTACATGGCCTTTGAGAGCCTCAACGACATGATCCGCGAAAACATGCTCGAAGGCTATACCTACGCAGAGGCCGAGGAGCGCTACATCTACGCGGCGATCAAGGGAACGGTCAAGGTGATGGCCAAGATGGGCATTTCGACGATCAAGTCGTATCGGGGAGCGCAGATTTTCGAGACCGTGGGGCTGAACCAAGAAGTGGTAGATCAGTACTTCACTTGGACTACGACCCAAGTGAAGGGCATGGGCATTGAGGACATTGCCCGCGAGGCGCTAGCGCGCCACGAGGCGGCCTTCCCCCAGATCCCGACCAATGGACGCACCCTCGACGTGGGCGGGCACTACCAATGGCGCAAGGGCGGCGAGCATCACCTGTTCAACCCCAAGACGATCCACCTGCTGCAGCGGGCATCGCGCGCCAACGATTACGAAGTGTACAAGCAGTACGCCGAGTTGATCAACGACCAGTCCGAGCGCTTGGCGACCTTGCGGAGCCTGTTGGAATTCAAGGGGGACGTCGAGCCGATACCCATCGAGGAGGTCGAGCCGGTCGAGGAGATCACCCGGCGCTTCAAGAGCGGGGCGATGTCCTACGGCTCGATCAGCAAGGAGGCGCACGAAGATTTGGCCATCGCCATGAACCGCCTCGGCGGCAAGAGCAATACCGGCGAAGGCGGCGAAGACCCGGCTCGCTATGTAATTGAGCCTAACGGCGACTCCAAAAACAGCGCCATCAAGCAGGTGGCATCCGGGCGCTTTGGCGTGACGAGCCACTATTTGACTCAGGCCAAAGAGCTGCAAATCAAGATGGCTCAGGGTGCCAAGCCGGGCGAGGGCGGCGAATTGCCCGGCCCCAAGGTCTATCCTTGGATCGCCAAGGTGCGCCACTCGACCCCAGGCGTAGAGCTGATCTCGCCGCCGCCGCATCACGACATCTACTCGATTGAGGATTTGGCGCAGCTAATCCACGATCTCAAAAATTCAAATGTCGATGCGCGGATCAACGTCAAGTTGGTCTCCGAGTTCGGGGTCGGCACTGTCGCCGCGGGGGTGGCCAAGGGCCACGCGGATGTGGTACTGATTTCGGGCCACGACGGTGGCACCGGGGCCTCGCCGCAGACCTCGATCAAGCACGCTGGTCTGCCTTGGGAACTGGGATTGGCCGAGACGCACCAGACGCTGGTGCTCAACGACCTGCGCAGCCGCATCGTCGTCGAGACCGACGGCCAGCTCAAGACCGGGCGCGACGTGGTCGTCGCCGCGTTGTTGGGCGCCGAGGAATTCGGTTTCGCGACCACGGCGCTGGTTGCGATGGGCTGCATTATGATGCGGGTCTGCCACCTCGACACCTGTCCGGTGGGCGTGGCGACTCAAAATCCGGAACTGCGCGCCAAGTTTACCGGCACTCCCGACCACGTGGTCAACTTCCTGCGCTTTGTCGCCGAGGACATGCGCGAGATCATGGCTGCGCTCGGCTTCCGCACCGTCGATGAGATGATTGGCCGCACCGACCGGCTCGAGCCCAAGAAGGCCATTGCGTTGTGGAAGACGGCCGGCATCGACCTGACGCCGATTTTGCACCAGCCCGAGGTCGGCCCCCAAGTCGGGCGCTACTGCCAGATTTCACAGGATCACGGGCTAGACGAGGCGCTCGACAACACCACCTTGCTGGAGTTTTGCAAACCGGCCCTTGAAAACGGAGAGTCGGTCGAGGCGGAATTGCCGATCGAGAATACCAACCGAGTCACAGGCACGATCCTCGGCAGCGAGGTGACGCGGCGCTACGGTCCCGAGGGCCTGCCCGAGGACACTATTCGCCTCAAGTTTACAGGTGCCGCTGGCCAGAGCTTTGCCGCCTTTACCCCGAAGGGCCTGACCATGGAAGTCGAAGGCGACGCCAACGACTACTTCGGCAAAGGGCTTTCGGGTGCCAAGCTGGTGCTCTATCCGCCCCAAGGCTCTACCTTCGCACCGTGGGAGAACATCATTTGTGGCAACGTCGCCTTCTATGGCGCTACTTCCGGCGAAGCCTATATCCACGGTATCGCTGGCGAGCGCTTCTGCGTGCGCAACAGCGGAGTCGAAGCCGTAGTAGAGGGCGTTGGCGACCACGGCTGCGAGTACATGACCGGCGGGCGGGTCGTGGTGCTGGGCAGCACCGGGCGCAATTTCGGTGCCGGGATGTCGGGCGGCATTGCCTACGTGCTCGACGAAGAGGGCGACTTTGCAATCCGCTTCAACGACGAGATGGCCGATATGGGGCCGATAGAGGACGCCGAGGATATCGCCGAACTGCGGACCATGATCGAGCGCCATGTGCAGCACACCAACAGCGCACTGGGCCAGCGGGTCTTGGACCAATGGGACGCGGTGCTGCCTCGGTTCGTCAAGGTCATGCCGCGCGATTACCGCAAGATGCTCAACGCCTTCAAGCGCGTCGAGGAACGCGGGCTGACCGGCGACGAGGCCGCGCTGGTCGCCTTCCGCGAGGCCATGGCCGAAGCGTCCTGATAGAGTATTGAACAGGAAAGAAATAATGGGTAAACCCACTGGATTCATCGAGTTTGCACGCGAGTTGCCGCAAGACCGCGATCCGTTAGAGCGCGTCGCGGACTGGGACGAGTTCCACGAGCACTTTCCCGACGAGCGCTTGCGCGATCAGGGTGCGCGCTGCATGGACTGCGGCATTCCCTTTTGCCACTTGGGCGACGTCGTCAGTCAGGGCGATAAAGGCTCTGGCTGTCCGATCAACAACCTGATTCCCGAATGGAACGACTTGGTCTATCGCGGGTTGTGGCAGGAGGCGCTAGAGCGACTGCACAAGACCAACAACTTCCCGGAGTTTACTGGCCGGGTCTGCCCGGCACCTTGCGAGGGGGCCTGCGTGGTGGGGATCAACGCCCCGCCGGTGACGATCAAGAGCGTCGAGTGCGCGATTGTCGATAAGGGATTTGAGATGGGCTGGGTTGTGCCCGAGCCGCCCGACAAGCGCACCGGCAAGAAGGTCGCGGTCGTCGGCTCAGGCCCCGCGGGCTTGGCCTGTGCCGCCCAACTCAATCGCGCCGGCCACTGGGTGACCGTGTACGAGCGAGCCGATCGCATCGGCGGCCTGCTGATGTACGGGATACCCAACATGAAGCTCGACAAGAAAAAGGTGGTGCAGCGCCGGGTCGACCTGATGGAAGCCGAAGGCGTCAAGTTCGTCACTCGCACTGAGATCGGCGCGGATCTCCCGGCGACGCAGCTAGTGGCAGAAAACGACGCGCTAGTGCTTTGCGGCGGGGCCACCAAGCCCAACGATCTGCCGATTGAGGGGCGAGATTTGCAGGGCATCTACTTTGCGATGTCCTTTTTGCACGCCAACACCAAGAGCCTGCTCGACTCCAATCACGCAGACGGCAATTACATCTCGGCTAAGGACAAGCACGTGATCGTCATCGGCGGTGGTGACACGGGTACCGACTGCGTCGGCACGTCGATGCGCCACGGATGCAAGACGCTCTCGCAATTTGAGATCATGCCGCGGCCGCCGGACGAGCGCGCGCCCAACAACCCTTGGCCGCAGTGGCCCAACGTCTATAAGCTCGACTACGGCCAGGAGGAGGCCAAAGCCCGCTTCGGCGACGATCCGCGCACCTATCTGATTATGACCCGGCGGTTCGTCGGCGACGACGAGGGCCGCGTCAAGGAGCTACACACGGTCAATATCGAGTGGGACAAGGACGAAAACGGCCGCTTCACGCCCGTGCCGATTGAGGGCACCGAGAAAGTCTGGCCGGCCGATTTGGTGCTGTTGGCGATGGGGTTCCGCGGGCCAGAGGACGCAATGATCGAACAGCTAGGCATCGAGCGCGATGAGCGCTCCAACGCCCGCGCTGAGCACGAGAAATACGCCACTAGCGTCGAAAGCGTTTTCGCCGCTGGCGACATGCGGCGCGGCCAGAGCTTGGTCGTGTGGGCGATCAACGAGGGGCGGGGTGCCGCCCGCGAGGTGGACCGCTATCTGATGGGCAGCACGCAGCTACCCTGAGCAGCGGCAGGTTGTACGAAAAAAGGGGGACCTCCTTGAGAGGTTCCCCTTCTTTTTTGGTGAGGCGATGGCAACCTTGAGCGAGGATCAGCGCCAAGAGCAATGGGTGCTTCCCCTACATAATCCCCGAGTGCATCAGCGTTTTGAAGGTTATGACACAGCCGACGACAATGATGACCACTGCACTCGCAATGGGCAGCCGCTGAATCCAACGGCCATCGCCCGAGAAGCGCTCCACGAGCGGTCGCGCCTTGACGATGAGCACGCCGACGGCGATGAGGACTGCGGCTAGCCCGACGCTGAAAGTCACCAGAAGCAGCAAACCAAAGGCAATGCGATGCAAGGCCACTGCTAGCAACAAGATCACCAAGGCCCCTGTACAAGGGACGATACCGCCGGAAATCCCCAGCGTTAGCAAACTACCGAGGGTCACTTTGTTGGGTATTTCATAGCTATGGCTGTGGCCGTGATGATGTTCCCGATGAGGGTGATCGCGGTGGCCGCGGTGCGCTTCTTCATGGCTATGGCTGTGTTCGTGATGATGTTCCTCTTCGTGGCTATGGCTGAGTCCGTGATGATGTTCTCCATGGGCGTGGCTGTGGACGTGCTCGTGGAGATGCTCTTCTTCATGGGTGTGTCCGTGGAGATGCTCTCCATGGGCGTGGCTATGGACGTGCTCGTGGAGATGCTCTTCTTCATGGGTGTGTCCGTGGAGATACTCTCCATGGGCGTGGCTGTGGCTGTGTTCGTGGAGATGCTCTTCTTCATGGCTGTGTTCGTGGAGATGCTCTCCATGGGCGTGGCTGTGCCCAAAGCTGCGGCCTCTGAGGTGATTGACCAAAAGCCATGTGCCTAGCCCCATGATCAGGAGACCGGATGCCGTGCCGAGCCAAGGGAAGATCTGTTCCGGAAGGATGTACTGGGAGGCAAAGAGCGCTACTAGACCCAACAAAATGACGCTAGAGGTATGTGTGAGGGCGACTACCCCGCCGAGGAAAAGGGCATTGCCCACAGTGCCGCGCGCACCGACGAGATAGGCGGCGACGATGGTTTTGCCGTGCCCTGGCTCTAGGCCGTGGGCCGCGCCGAGGAAAAGGGCCAGCGCCAACGCCCCCACGATCAGACCTAGGCTCAGCTCTTCAGAGCGCAGCATATCGCTGAGGGCGTCCGTTTCCCCATCTTGAGCAGCTACTGTCCCGATGGGTAACCGTCCCGCTTCGCCGATCTCATCTCCCCAAGCTGAGGCCGCAATCGCCATCGCTACTAGTGCTAGTAGTATTCGCTGCATTGCTCGTTCTAGGGACATGGTTTTTCTCCACGGTAGTAGTTACAGCACTTCCTGCACAGGTCTTACCCGGGGTTCTGGCAGTGGAAGACCCTTAGACTCAAAATAGTGAATAACGTCTGCTATGACTTCACACAGCTCCTCGTAAACCTGTAGCGGATCGTCACCGTGAATGCCCGTGATCAAATCCGGACATTGGCCGATATATACTTGGTCTTCTTCACTCCACTCAACCCATTTGTGATATCTATCAATGACTTTCATTTTCAACTTCCTTCATTGCGCCTTGGACTTGATTTTCTTGATACGGTTTTGCGTCATTTCCAAGATTTCCGCTGAGTGTAACGACGCCGTGATATCGGTCATGGGCAAATTTTCTATGCGATCCTTTGCCTCCACCAGAAATTTCGTAAAATCCCGCTTTTCTTAAGTCCTGAATTAATTCTCTGATTTTCTTGGGCATGACCCCATGACCCGGCGGGTGATTTTGACGCAGAGAATATCTTGAGGTATTTGGAGTCGTGGTTGTACAAGGTTAGAAGAGACAGTGGATAGGGCCGAATAAACGGCGTTTCTGATAGTGGGTCAAGCTGGTCTCTATCCTTGCATTCGGTGCGCTAGATCCCTTTCGTTGACATCATTCTCTGAGAAATATACTCTTCCTTCCATGACAATTGCGGTCCGCCCCTACCTCCCAGACGACCTGTCCGCCATCTGCGACCTTTACAACACACTGCTCGTAGGTCGCGTCCCCCACTGCTGGCCGGTGGCACCATCCTCTCTGGATGAAACGCTACAGGCAGGTGAAATCGAGCGCGAGGAGACGCGGCTGCTCGAGCAGGCTGTCCTCGTGGCAGGCTCAGGTGGCGAAGGGTTCGTCCACGTCGGTCACCAAGCGACGAACAAGTGGCAGAAGGACGAGATCGGCGTAATCCGCTTCTTAGCCTACCGCCGCGGCGAGCGCGCTGTGGGCGATGCGCTGTTGGCGGCGGCCGAATGTTGGATGCGCGAACGGGATCTGCGGCGCAGTATCGTCATGCCGCAACCTTGGCGTTACCCGTTTTACGCCTTCCCCCACGCCTACTTGTCCGATCACCTCGATCACGTGCAGGCCCTAGTGCGCTTCCGCGGCTATGCCAAGACCGGTGGCGAGGTGTTTCTCGACTGGCTGGACATGGAGCCGGAGCTGGCTAGCGATGCTAGTGGACTCGACTACGAGCTTTGCGTCGAGGATCGCCCGGGAGCCGGTTCCCGACCGGGATTGCGGGTCCGAGCCATTCAGGACGGCGATGGCATCGGCGAGTGCGAGTTGACCAGCGGTGCCGAATCCTCTGCTGCCGACGAGGCCCACGACTTCGCGTTCTGCGATTGGCTCGGCGTGGAAGAGGAGTACCAGGGCCGCGGTCTCGGACGCTTCTTGCTGGTACACGCCCTGTACTTGGCGCACGAGCGCGGCTATCGCCACGGTGCCATCAGCACCGCTTTTGACAACGACCGCGCCTTCTTGTTCTATACCAACCACGGTTTCCGGGTCGTCGACTGGACCTACGAATTTGCGCGGGAGCTTTCGTGACCTCCGACCGCGACTGCCAAGGTGCTGCCCATGATTATTGACTCTCACGCCTACTGCTTTCCCCCCGCCGACTCTCCCGCCGGGCATCCCACCGCCGCCGATCACTTGCGCTGGGTCCAGGGCGGTCAGGCCTCCCACCACCAGCCCGCTTGGCGCATTCGCGACCGCGCACCGGCCTCTTCCGATGTGCTGGCAGCTCCCGGTGGAGCCATGGACTTCGACAACCTGCCCGACGTCAACTTCCGCGTTGACCACGACAAGGGACGGGTGGTGTGGACAATAGACGGCGAGGACTTTACTAAGCAGTTCTATCCGCCCAATTTGCCCCACTTGGAGTACACGCCCCACAACTTGCTGGCCGAGATGGACTACGCTGGCGTCGATAAGGTCCTGTTGCACGTCGATGCCATGCTGGGCCGCGATCCCGCGTTCCAAGCGGAGTCGGTTGCCGTCGATCCAGAGCGCATTTATTCGCTGGCCCCCGTTGATGAGTGGCGCTTGGCTGGCGAACTCGATGCAGTCATCGCCGAGACTGTCGCTGCCGTCGAGCAGCACGGCCTGCACGCGATCAAGTTCAACCCGCCCCACGCCTACTACTATCGCTCCGATCCGTGGGACGGGGAGCACTTGCGTCCGTTCTGGGAGGCAGTGGCCGCGCTCGGCGTGCCCATATTCTTTACGCTCGGCACCGGGCCGGGCGAAGCGTCGGTGTTGCAGACCGTGGAGAGCCGGCGTCGCGGCTACCTAGCAGAACTCGACATCTTGGTGCGCTGGATGGAGCGCTACCCGGACGTGCTGTGCAGCCTCACGCACGGCTTCCCGTGGCGTCTTTTCCTCGACGACGATCCCGCCGGTTCTCCGAGTCGAATTGAACTACCCGACGAGATATGGGCTCCCTTTGCCAATCCGAATCTGGGCTTGGAAGTCTGCTTCCCGGTGCGCCTCGGCGACGTGTTCGACTACCCGTACCGCGAATTGTGGCCGACGCTTGAGCAGATGGTCGAGCGCATTGGTGCCGAGCGGCTGCTGTGGGGTACTGACATGCCTTTCCAGAACCGGTTTTGCACCTATCGCCAATCGCGCCGCTGGATTGAGGACTACTGCGGGTTCCTCTCGGCCGAGGATCTGGCGGCGATTATGGGCGGGACCTGCGCTCGCGTGCTCGGCTTGAGAAGTAGGAATTAGGAATTGGGAATTCCACGTGTACTCGGCCTTGGGGCCTGATGATTTGGAGCAACGTCTAAGGAGGAATACTATGGCAGGAGAAACGAGATACCGTGCAGCGATAGTGGGATTGGGTTTTATCGGGGGTGCGGACCAGGTCTCGGGCGATGTGCTCGGCCAGCTCGTCGAGGACCTCGACGGCACTCACGTGGGAGCACTGCGCAACCACGACCGGGTCGATTTAGTCGCTGGTAGCAGTCGCGACGACGGGCGGCGCGAGCGCTTCCACGCGCGCTACGGCGTGCCCGCGTTTGCCGACTGGCGCGAAATGCTGCGCGCAGCCGCGCCCCTCGACATCGTCTCGATCGCCACGTACACCCCCGTCCACGCTGAGATCACCCAAGCGGCCATAGAAGCCGGTGCCCGCGCCATCTACTGCGAAAAGCCCATTGCGGCGATGGTCGCCGAGGCCGAAGGCATGCTGTCTGTCTGTAACGAGGCCGATGCTCTGCTCGTCATCAACCACAACCTGCGCTTCCACCCCGGCTATCGGGGGCTGCGCGACCGCATCGCCGCTGGTGCGCTCGGCACGTTGACCTCGACCTCGCTTCAGTGGACCTCTGGCCGCCTCGGCAACGTCGGCACGCACATGATCGACGCCGTGCAGATGGTCACTGGCCTGTCGGTAATCGCTGTCTCCGGCACCCTCGACCTGTCGGGAAAACCTGACTGCCGAGGCACCGCCTTTACCGATCCTGGTGGCTGGGGTCTGCTACGCCTTGGACGCGATTTGCCCGATGCCGATGCCGCGCCGCAGGGCGACTTGATTTGCACGGTTGACGCGGCCGACTACGGCACTGCGCCACCGCGCCACCGCTTCCACGGCACCGAGGGCTACGCCATCTGCCGCAACCGCGACATTGAGATTGTGCGCGGCGACGACCGCGAGTTCCTGCCCGACGACTCGCCCGACAGCGGCATGGATCGCGCCGTAATCGAGATTGTCAATTGGCTCGACGGGGGAGGACCTTTCTCCTATGATGTGAGGGAAGCCGTGCGCACCTTAGAGGCGATTATTGCCTTTCACGCCTCCCACCGCGCTGGCAGTGCTTGGGTCGAGTTGCCTCTACGCGGCGACGACCGCGAGATAGTTCTGCACAGCGGCTGAGCTACTCACCCCTTTGGCACCACGAAGGCGCGGTCGCCGTAGGGAATTGAATCCATTTTAGTGTCGTAGATCCGCTCCAGAAAGTCGCGGTCCCACGGCCGCTCGGCCGCTGGCAGCCGCTCCACCGCACCATCCCTGAGGAAAATGAAGTGATCCCCATACAGGAAGGCGCTGTTGGGATCGTGCAGGACGGCGAGGACCGTGAGGTCGGCATCGACCAACTCGCGGATTAGGCGCAGCAGGTGCGCTTGATTGAGGAAGTCGAGGTGCGAGCTTGGCTCGTCGAGGAGGATAAGGCGGGGTTGTTGGGCTAGAACCCGGGCGATGCGAACGAGCTGTTGTTCCCCGCCCGACAGCTCGGTATAGGGGCGGTCCTTCAGGTGGATAACGCCGACCCGCTCCAGCGCCGCGATGCCGATCTCCACATCCTCCTGCTTGGGGACATAGGTGACGTAGCTAGCGCGGCCAGTCAGGACTACGTCTTGCACGGAAAAGGGGAAAACCGGCCGGTGGTGCTGAGGCAGAAAGCCGAGGACGCGGGCCCGCCGCCGAGATGAGAAGGAGCGGAGTTCCTCCCCCATGATATGCACGTTGCCGCGCTCGAAGTCGAGGAAACCGCCTAAGATGCGCATGAGCGTCGATTTGCCGCTGCCGTTCTTGCCAAGTAGGACGGTGAACTGCCCCGCTGGGATTTCCAGCGAGATGTCGTTGAGGATCGTCCTCTCTTCGTAGGCAAAGGAGAGGTTCTCGACTTGAATCGCTGGTGCTAGGTCTCCCATCCGATTCGCGCCTTTTTGAGGAGGAAGATGAAAAACGGCCCGCCGAGGAGGGTGGTGAAGACCCCGACCGGGATTTCAAAGGAGGCCAACGTGCGCGAGCAGGTATCGACCAGCAGCAGAAAGGCCCCGCCAAAGGCAAAGGAGGCCGGCAGGGTGTGGCGGTTGTCCGGGCCTAGCATCATGCGCACCATGTGCGGCACGGCGAGCCCAATCATGCCGATGACGCCGGCCACGGCAATCGCCGCCGAAGCGGCTAAGGTTGCTGGAATGAGGATTAGCACTCGCTCCCGCTCTGGGTTTAGGCCGACCGCGCGGGCTTCTTCATCGCCTTGGGCCAGCACGTTCATGCGCCAGCGAAAGAGGAAGAGCCAGACCACGCCAATGCCTATCCCCGGAGCGGCGGAGTGCAGCTTGGCCCAGCTCGAATTGTGCAGGTTGCCCATGGTCCAATGGACGATGGTTTGTAGCTTGTACGGGTCGGTGAGGAACTGGACGATGGTCAGTAGCGCGGTGAAAATCCCGGTGACGATCACTCCCGAGAGAATGAGGGAGACGACCGACACGGTCTTGCGAGTGCGGGCCAAGAAGTAAGCAAGGCCCACGGCGAGCAGGCCAAAGCCGAAGGCCGTGGGCTGGAGCGGCAGGAACGGCAGGACCAATGCTATCGCTGCGCCAAAGGCGGCACCGGAGGAAAGCCCGAGGATGTAGGGGGCTACGAGGGGATTGCGAAACAGTGCCTGCAAGGCGTTGCCGGCCGCGGCTAGGGCACCCCCCACCAGAAAGGTCAGGAGAATGCGCGGCAGGCGCACCTCCCAGACGATTGTTCCCACTAGCGACTCTTCACTCCCAGCGGCCGTCTCGCGGAAGAGCAAGCCGTAGAGCCAGACGAGAATTTCCCACGCCTCGGCGCTAGCCGAAGGACCGAGCAGCAGGGAGCCGAAGAGAACCGGCAATGGCAGGATGTAAATGAGGCGGCGGCGGAACGCGCTATTCACGGGCCGTTTCCTGTCTCGTATAAAAGAGACGGCACCTCCCCAAGCCGTCCCCCGTATAGCTTATTCAGCAGGTCGGCTCGCAACTCTTCTAGGTCTCTTGCGGAAAAGCGGTCTGGATGGCACCAGCGGGCGACGAGATCGACGGTGAAGATGTACTTGAGGGTCCAGAAGTCGCACGAGAAGGGATCGGGCAACTCGTGCACTTGCCCGTTGCGCACCGCTGAGAGCGAGCGCCAGCCGGACAGCTCACTGATGTCCTCGGCATCGAGTCGGTCGTTGCACCACATGACGATCAACTCTGGGTTCCAGACGAGGACGTTTTCGAGATTGACGACGAGGTGCTCTAGCTCGCTGTCGGCCGCCACGTTGGTTCCTCCGGCTAGGTCAATTAGCTCCTGCACGGTGCTGTTGCGGCCGGCCGTCTCCAGCGGCCCTTGGTCCCACATGAAGTAGATGCGCGGCTTAGCTTCTCCTTCGGCGAGGGCAATTTTGCGCTGCACTGCCTCCAGCTCCTCTTGGGCAATGGCGAGTAGCTCGGTCGCCCGTTCTTGGGTGCCGGTCAGTTCGCCGAGAGCGGTAATTTCGCGGTGAATATCCGCAAAGCGCTCGATGAAGACCCCGAAGACCGGGATCCCCTTCTCTTCGAGGGCGGCGATGGATTCCTCCTGACCCGACCAGAGGATGACTAGGTCCGGCTGTAGCGCCACCATGCTCTCGAGGTTGACGAAGTCCCAGTTGCCCGGCGTCGGCAGGGTGCGCTCGCGGATGCGTTCGTCCATAGCCGCGTAGTACGCAAAGACGCTCTCTTGGTAGATATTGGTCGAAATGCCGACGAGGCGCGCTTCGGCTCCGAGCATGTACAGGCCGCTGAGGGCGCTTTCGAGTAGGCAGACGATGCGCTCGGCCGGCTTGTCTAGCTCGATGCGGCGGCCGCGGAAATCGGTGGCCGCCACGCTCTCTGCGAGAGCCGGAGTACTGGCGAGTAAGAGAGCGAGAAGCAGGAAGAAGAATACGAGACGCTGGCTCTCTGCGGTGGCCGCTCTCGTTGGAGGGGCCACCGCAGAGCCAACTACAGCGGACATTGGTTAGAAGGAGACCATCAGGCCGCCGTTGACCGAGAAGCCGGGATCCTGAAAACCCCACGGCATCTCAAAGGTTTGGTTGGTGATGTTGTAAGGTTCGAGATAGAGACTCAGGTCGTACCCGTCTTGGGTGCGGACGCGCTGCTCAATGCGGGCGTTCATTAGAATATACCCGTCGAGGGTCTCGGCGTCTGTGCTGATGTCTTGGTAGATGCCGCTGTAGGACTGCGCCGTGACCGTCGCCCGCAAGCCCTGGGGGAAGGTGAGGTGAACCCCGACGCCGATCGCGCTCTCCGGCACGAAGTTGATCTTAGCGCCGACCTTGCTCGGATCTTCGGTGTTCTCGGTTACTTCGGCACTGGTATAGGTGTAGTTGGCAAACCACTCCACTTGCTCGTTGAGGCGGTGGGTGATCTCGACTTCGGCACCCCGCGTCGTGGTGTTGCCGGCGTTGATGTCCTCCGACTGGGGTGCATCGGGCACGGCCCGCTGCGCGATCTGGTCCGCGAGCAAGATATTGAAGCCGCGCAGGCCGACCTGTAAGCCATCGCTCGGCCGGAGGTTCACGCCTACGTCGAAGCTGGTCCCGGACTCTGGTTTGATGTCCGGGTTCGGGACATGGCCACTAATTGTGCTGTCCCCCTTGCTTGCCAAGGGGATGGTGCCGCCCACCGATTTGAGGGAAGGTGCCTTGAAACTGGTGCCTAGGTTGGCGTACACCGCGAGCTCGTCGCTGTGGTTGTAGCGCGCTCCGCCGCTGAACAGGACCTTGTTCCAAGAGTTGCTGTCGTCGCCTGGCGGAGCACCCTGCAACAGGTCAATGTCGTGGGAAATGATGTTGTAGCGTCCCCCGGCGCGGAGAATCAGTTTATTCAGCCGCAACTCCTCTTGGGCGTAGAAGCCGAAGGCCGTGGCCGTGGCGTCGTTGCCGGGGCTTATCTCGCCGATCTCGCGCGAAGTCTCGTACGAGGCGAGCTGATAGTCGGCACCCACGGTGAGCATGTCCGACTCCCGAGTTATGATGGAGAGGGAGACATCGGCTGGTATGACGGACTGGTCAACCCCGTCCTCCGAGCGCAGTTCGCGGCTTTTGGGATCCTCCCAGATGCCATCCTCCTCCCAGCGTCGCACGTAGTCGCGGTAGCCGACCTTGGCTTGGATGGTGGCCTTGTCGGCGATCGGGTTGGTGTACCCGGCGTTCAGGGTGGTGTAGGTGTGGCCGAAGTCTCGGTTGATGCGGCCGGCGTCGCCGGTGTGCCAGGTGCGGTGGGCGTAGATGGAGGCCCGCTGGCCGTGGTCGTCGAGGAAGTAAGTGCCCCGCATGTACATCTTGGTTTTCTCGTACTCGGGGTCGTCATCCATCTGTAGCCACGAGCCTTCGGTGCCGTAGTCGGTGTAGTCCGAGTCCTCATGGTGACCGCCGAAGAACAGGTGCAGGTTGCCGGCGGCGCGCTGGTGGAAGAAGCGCCCGCCAATAGTGTTGTAGGAGCCGTAGTACGCCGAGGCACTGGTGCGGGTGCTGCCGACGCGCTCCTTGAGGATGAAGTTGGCCGTCCCGGCCAGCGGCGACTGATTGCCGGCGAAGTCCATGGCCAGATAGGTTGGATAGAGCACTGAGGCCGAGCCGCGCTGGTCTTCGACCCGCTGGAAGGCCCACGGATCGAGGCTCTGGAGATCGACGAAGGCGTCAATTGGCAGGCCGTCGAGCATGTACCCCTTGTAGGTGTGCGCCAAGCCGCCAGACGACCCCCAGTTGGCGTCGTTGCGGGAGAGGACGTTGGCGAAGTTGCCCGGGGTGTAGGAGAGCATCTCCGCTAGGTTGCCGTTGCCGAGGACTAGCGAGCCCATCTCATCGGCGGTGATAATGGAGATTTTCTGGGTCACGTTCCCCGGCGTCTGCGGCAGCTTGGAGCCGGTGATGATCACTTCTCCCATTTCATAGACATCCGCTGTATCCGCTTCGTCATCAGCCACCACAGGTGCGCCGACGAGGAAGATGGACAACGCACTAAAGAGTAAGCGCTTCATAGAGCGACTCCTTTGGGGATAGGTGGGGGGTGTGGGGAGATAAAATAGGATGTAAAAGAAAAAGCGATCTGACGCAAATTTTTCTTAAAACCCTAAAATGTCAAGGCTGTCCTGCCAAGCGTGGCCGTGGATGTGGATAATCATGCGGCTGCCAGATTGCGAAACTGCGAGACAATTATTATTTTGCAAAAAAGAATTTTGCAAAAAAGAGCTTATTACTATATCTTTGTGCTAATTCAGAAAGAGAAGGACATCCTGCGGCAGTCGTCAGGAGCCAGTCGCTTACTGGTATTCTTTGGCGAGCAAGTCCGCTAAATCACCTTGAAAGGAGATAATCATGCAGCGAATGTTGTTGACAGTTGCCTTGCTAGCCCTTTTGGGAGCAAGCGGTCTCTTTGTCGGCGTACAGACTGCCTCGGCTGATGAGCACGCGATGACCGCGATGGCTGGCCAGGCGATTGAGCCAGTGGTAGGGCCGGTGGTTCCGGAAGGCATGGGCACCCCGCCGTTTACCTATTCTGTGTCGCCGGATTTGCCTGCTGGTTTGACGATTGACCCGGCCACGGGGACGATTTCGGGTACGCCGACGGCGGCTTCCGAGGCCACAGAGTACACAATCACAATCACAGACGCAGCTGGTGCTAGTGCGCCGTGGCCGCAGCCGGTCGTCATCGAAGTGGAGGCAGCGCCGTCTGTCGAACTGTCCGACGCTTACACGTATGGCGTTGGCGAGGCGATTGCGCCAGTGGTGTTGCCGACGGTTCCGGCAGGCCGTGGCACGGGTACATTGACCTATACTCTCACGCCGGATCCGCCTGCTGGTTTGACGTATGACGAGGCTACGCGGACGATTTCGGGCACGCCGACGGCGGTGGCTGCTACCACAGTGTACACCTTCGCCGTGACAGATGAGGCTGGTGGCGAGGATTCGATTTCGTTCTCCATTGAAGTGGTGCTGCCTGATTTGGACGCGCCGGACGCGCTAGAGGCTCAAGACTATATGGGTGCTGACGGCGCTGGTGATCAAGGTGGCTTCGTACTGCTGACTTGGGATTTGTCGGAAGACCACGACTCGCTGGACGGCTATCGCATCTGGCGCGAAATCCCCGCACTGGACGGCGAGATGATTCCTTGGGCCATGGTTGATGCCGTGCCGGGCGTCGAGATTGGTCGCGCTATCGTCGCCACGCTCGATAATACCTTCACCAGATGGGGTATTTCCGCCGAGGCCGACGGTCGAAGCAGCGCCGTTACCGCTAAGGCCGTGTTCGTCCAAGCCGGAGACCAGCCCTACGCGCTGATGGCAGAGACGCTGATGGCCAGCAGGGAAGCGGCACAAGCCGGTGACGCACCGGTATTTGCCTCGCTGCTGCCGGAAGCGCTCGCTTACGCCCAAGGCGTGGCCCCGAGGCTGAATGTCGTCGAAGGGGTCTTGGCTCATTCGGCGATCACCATTACCGAAGAGCCGGTTGGCGCGATCGACAATATTGCGCCGTTGGCCGTGCCGTCCCTGAGTGCCTTGGACGTGCCCAACGACGAGGGCAGCCGCATCGCGCTGATGTGGGAGCTCTCGCTGTCCGATCGGCTCTTGCAGGGCATCGTTGCCGAAGCTATTGGTCCGGCCGCGCTCGAGCCTGTCGTTGGCGTCCATGGCTACAGCATCTATCGCAAGACGGGTGCTGAAGAGTTCGTCTTGGTGGCCCAAGTAGAAGCTGGCGTTACGTCTTTTATCGATGAGACGGCGCTCAACGGTATGCGCTATACCTATCAGGTGCGGCCTTTCGACTTGGACAACGAAACGGGTTCCGATATCGAGCAGACGGCAATGGCCGTGCGCAACGTCGCGGTCGATAGCGAGGGGCGCGCAATCGTAGGTTTGTTCGGCGCTGACAATCGCGTTGGCTTCGACGACTTCTTCATTCTAGCTGATCTCTTTGGTTTGACGGCGGAAGACGCTGGGTTTGATCCGGCGTTCGACCTCGCGCCGAGCGCGATGATTGACTTCGACGACTTCTTCGTCTTTGCCGACAACTTCGGCCGCAGCGTGGCTGGTGCGGGTAAGCGCGTGCCCATGCTCGCTGGCCTCAACGCCGATGCGCGGATGTATCTGGATGCGCGGACGGGGATGCCCAGCGTGGATGAGGAGTTCGTCCTCGACGTGCGCGTGGCAGACTTTGTCGCGGTCAAGGGCTATGGCTTGCAGGTGCAGTACGACGCCAGCCAGCTAGAGTTTGTCCGGGCGCTGACCGATCAGCCGCTGGGTGGCAGCGAGTTTGCCGCCCCGCAGGTGCTGTCTGACGAAGGTGGCATCTTGGCGCTGGCTGCCCACGGCGACGTGGTTGCCGATGGCGAGGTGGCGCTGAGCTTGGTCTTCCGCGCGAAGACGGAGATCGAGGACACGGTCATTGAGATCATCGACAACCAGACGTACGACAGCGAGTTTGGCTTCAACCGCCTGGCGTTGCCGGCTCCGGTGCAGTTGCAGACGCGGCCTGAGGCGTTCGGGTTGGCCAACAACTATCCGAACCCGTTCAACCCAGCGACGACGATCAAGTATGCGTTGCCGCAGGCGGCGGACGTGGAGTTGACCGTATATAATGTAATAGGTCAGCCGGTGCGGACGCTGGTTGCCGAGCATCAGAATGCCGGTCGCTACGTCGTGGAGTGGGACGCGACGAACGACAGCGGACACAGCTTGTCTTCGGGGATGTATTTCTACCGCTTGCAGGCGGGCGGTGAGTTCCTCGAAACCAAGAAGATGCTGCTGCTCAAGTAACTGACGTTACGCAGCGGACACTGAATCGGTAGGTATAGGGGCGACCGGCTGACAGGCTGGTCGCCCCTATATTTATAGTACAAAATGGTACGCGTGTGACGACGGCATAGTACGTCCTGTAACCTTTCCGCTACACTCCAGCACCTCCCATCCCCCGCCTCCCCTCTGAGCCGCCGCCGTGGCACGATTTTTGCCTTGTTGCGGATACCAACTCATCCGCAACCCAAGGCAGAGATCATGGCTGAATTTGATACGGTCGCCAAACATCTCATCCAAACCCACCCGGCGGACTTCGCCCGCTTCGCCCTCCAGCGCGACGACATCGAAGACGTCAAAGTGCTCGACACCGAGCAACCCTCCGTCCGCCGCCCCGACAGCCTCCTCCGCGTATGCGTCGGCAACGACGAGGTGTTGGTCCACCACGAGTTTCAAACCACCGATAGCACCGGTACCCCCATGCCCCAGCGCATGGCCGGCTACATCGGCCGCTTGATCGAACGCTACGGCCTGCCGGTATATGCCCACGTCCTCTACTTGCGACCCAACGCCGGCCGACGCGATCCGGGCTACTACCTGCAAGAGCATTCCGACTATTCCGTCGCGATCCGCTACAAAGTGCTCCGGTTAAGCCAACTGCCCGGTCAAGCCGTACTCGACAGCGAGGTGGTGGGCTTGCTGCCATTTGCGCCCCTGATGCAGCCGCCGGCCGGACAGACCGAAGCCATGTGGCTGGAGCAATGTGTGGCCACGGCTTGGGACATGCCGCTGGAGCGGCCGGTCAAGGCCGATGTTCTCACTGGGTTGACACTCTTGAGCGGCTTAGTGTATAATCCTCAGACGATCACGGCCATCGTTTCCAAGGAGTATCTCATGGACCTCATGCGCGAATCCCCGTTTGCCCAATACCTGACCCAACAAGCCCGCGAGGAGGGCATTGAGCAAGGCATTGAGCAAGGCGAAAGAAAGCACGCCATTGAAGCACTCCTCGAGGTGGTGGAGCTTCGCTTTGGTGCTGACGCCGCCGAATCGTTGGCCGCCTCCATTCGAGCCATCGACGAGGTGCCACGGCTCAATCAGTTGCATCGCACGGCCATACAAGCGTCGAGTTTTGAGGAATTCAGAACGGTTTTTTTCGGGTGAGAGCCGAAACCGACGCTATTACCTCGATGCCCATGCGTAACGTCAGTGAGGAATTGTGAGCCTCGTCGAGTAGCACTCACTGCACTCACTGTACAGTGCGTTCGTAAATAGGGCCTCAAATTTAATTTGAGGCCCTATTTGCTATTTTGAGGCCCTATCTACTATATTTGTACTAACCTATCTAGAATTACTCTTAACTTGGGGAGGTAGAGTAATGCTACACAGAAAGTTATTGCTGCGCCGTTGGGCCTATGTGCCTTGGTTGCTAGCTGTTGGTTTGGTGCTGGGGTGGAACGGGGAAGCGGCGGCTGATGCTGCAGAAACTAGCGGAGAGGCTGGCCACAGTGGGGTGACGGGGCATTCGCATGTCACCGATCCCTATCTGAGCGTATCGTATAAGCTGGGTCCGGCAGCGGCAGGTACAGCCGATGATTCGGTTTTTGTGTATTGGAGTACGTCTTATGCAAAGAATTTCCACGGGACAAATGGGGCTGCTGCCACAAGCTACGAGGTGGATTTGTACCCGGGGGAGATTCCTACTAGTATTACTGACACTGCCATTTCGGGTCTTACTGCTACTGATGAAGGAACAGAGCGTACAGGCGAAACCGTTGGTGTCCACGCCGACACCCTTTTGGCCGACCTCGAGACCGCGGGACCGGGATTCTATTGGGTAAGGATGGCAGTGGAAGTCGCCGATGTGGATGCGGGTAGTGGAGAGCAGACGGAGCTTTTTGCCAAGCAGATCGCGGTGGAGCCGACCTATACGCTGTCGGTGAGTCCTACTAGTGTGCGCGAGGATGCCGATCCGACCAATATCACGGTGAAAGTCACAGTTGACGAAGCGGTAACAGCGGATACGTCTGTTCCCTTGCGGTTCGGCGAAAATCAGCAGGGGCTCAATACTCGTTTCCGCATGGTCCCCCCTACGCTCACGATTCCGAATGGTAAGAAAGAGGCGACGGGAACGATCCGATTCACCCCTGTCGAGAGTACCACAACCCCGGATGACGATATTCTCGTCAGGCTCGTGACGCAAGTCGGCGGCAGCGCAGTTGAGGGGGCAACAGATATTCGGCTGGTTGACGCCGACAAGGCTAGCAACTTTATCAATCTCTCGTTTTCTCCTGCCGAGCTAAACAAAAGGGATCCTGCCACCGATATCGTAGTGACGGCTACCCTCGATGGAAAGCCGCTAGACGAAACCGTGAGTTTTGTCTTGACTATTGATAAGGGTTATGAAAGTAATCCAACCGCGGCGGAGCGCGATAAACATTACACGGCGAGGATGGCCACGATAACTATTCGAAGGAATAGGATAGCGGGGAGGGCGACGATCAACATTGATCCTTTGAACCTAGATGAAATAACGGACACTCGCTCTCTTCGGGTGATTG
This sequence comes from Gemmatimonadota bacterium, assembly GCA_009840005.1. The sequence goes on along the minus strand of VXOR01000078.1, from coordinate 111,549 downwards.
CTTCTGGTGGTAAAGTGACAATTACTGGGGGTACCGCTGTAACTACCGATGACCGTGATATAACGATTAATGGTGCGTTAATCGATATAACGGGCGATCCCAGTAGAGAGATTACGGGGCTGACAGCGACGCCTTTCTCGATACGCGAGGACGCTGGGTCGAAGGAGGTCAAGCTGGAAGTTACCCTAAAGAACGCCTTAGAGACTGACGAAACGGTGCTTTTCAGTTTTGAGGACGAGATAAGTGGGGATTTTGAGGATCAGGATGTGATTGAAGCGGAACGCGATAACCATTACCATGTGAGAGTGCAGCCGCTTACCATTCCGAAGGGCGAAACTAAAGGGACGACGACCATGAGCGTCACCGTCGCCAACGACAATGAGGAAAATAAGGCCCGGACTTTCACCGTGGTTGCGGAGATTGGTGGTGACGAATTACAAGCAGGAATCCTGATTACCGACGATGATTCGACGAGCGAGTCAATCACGCTAGAGGCGAGTCCGGTCGAGATAAGCGAGAGTGCGGGTCTGACCCAAGTTACGGTGCGGGGCATCTTGCACGGCAAGGCGTTCGTCGGTGACGTAATCGTGCCCTTGATCATTGATACCGATCCCAAGGATACGGCCGCTGATGGCAGTGCGGTGGATGTTGCTGAGGCAGTGCGCGATCTCGACTACGTAGCCAGCCTTAGCCCGTTGAGGATTCCGGGCGGCTCGACAGTAGGGACGACGACGATCACCATCAACCCTACCCAAGATACCAACGCGAAGGAAGGCGACGAGACGATCCGCTTGACGGGTTTGGGGAAACCCAAAGCCACGGATGAAGATGGGGGGGAAGTAGAGCTGACGGTCAATCACGTGGATATAACGCTGAAAGACTCCGAAGCTACAGCTGAGCAGCCACAGCCAGCGCCGCAGGATCTGACGCGCCCATCCTTCGCCGCCGACGCTGCGATCGCCGACCAAGTGTACACTGTTGGGACGGCGATTGATCCTCTCGTACTGCCAGAAGCTATGGGCGACGATACGCCATTTATGTACAACGTCTTCTCGTTGGGTATGCCTACGGGTTTGTCGTTTGACCCGGCCACGCGGACGCTTTCGGGCACACCGACGGCCGCGACCGCCGGCCCAGTCACCGCCATCTACACGGTAGTTGACAGCGACGGAGACGCTGGCGTTCCTTTGACCTTCTCCATCACGGTCAACGCGGCTGAGGTGCCGCCCCCGGTTGCCGGTGCTGAGATTATGGCGACTCCTTCGTTGATCCGCGAGGACGCTGGGATGACGCAAGTCTCGTTGACTGTGTCATTGATGGCTGCCAAAGACACGGACGAGCGAGTAACACTCACGATTGTAGCTCCAAGCGGAAGCACGGAAGGCAAGCCGGCCGTGCGCGATGTGGACTACGATGCGACCCTCGGGGCGGTCGTCGCCATTCCGGCTGGTGAGACTGTTGGGACGACGACTCTCACCCTCACTCCTATGAACAACGCCAGACCGGATGGCCTGAGAGCGCTAGGTGTGCAAGCTACGTTCTCATCCGGTGCGACGCTACTGACGGACATCGAGATCTCCGACGACGAAACGTCTAGTACGTCCATCGCGCTGTCGGTGAATCCGCACTCGGTAAGCGAGGACGCCGGTACGACCGATGTTTCGGTCACCGCTACGTTGGACGGGCAGGCGTTGGCAACGGATGCGACCGTGGCCTTGATCATTGGCAACGCATCCACGGCGGTGCGCGATGTGGACTATTCTGTGGAATTTACTCCGCTGATCGAGATTCCGGCTGGCTCGACAATAGGAGTGACGCTGTTAACGCTCCGTCCAATTAACGACGCTAGAGCGGAAGGCGACGAGATCATCAAGCTGGTCGGGATGATTAGCGGGCTGGTAGGAGATGAAGCAGAGATCGTGCTGAGCGACCCAGTAGTGGAGCCGGACGAGCCGGATATGTCGGGGGATGGGTCTCTTGCTCTTGCCTTCGCCGCCGGTGCCACGGTTCCCGCCCAGACGTACACGGCTGGGACGGCGATAGACGCGCTCATGCTGCCGGCTGCTTCGGGCGGCACGGGTGCTCGGACGTACAGGCTCGTGGGCCTACCGGCGGGCTTGTCGTTTGACGCGGCTACGCGGATGCTTTCGGGTACGCCTACGACAGCGACTAGTGGCGCGGTTGTAGTTACCTACATAGTAACTGACGAGGGCGGGGCCGCCGCGGTGTTGACCTTCTCCATCACGGTCAACGGCGGGATGAGTATGTCCTTTGGCTTTGCCGATAACACCATGATCGCCGCCCAGACGTACACGGCTGGGACGGCGATTGCCCCGCTCGTGCTTCCGGCTGCTTCGGGTGGCACGGGTGCCCTGACGTACAGGCTCGTGGGCCTACCGGCGGGCTTATCGTTTGACGGGGCTACGCGGACGCTTTCGGGTACGCCTACGGCCGCGACTAACGGTGCGGTCGAAGTCTCCTACATAGTGACGGACGAGGGCGGGGCCATCGACTTTTTGACCTTCAACATCACGGTCAACGCGCCGCTGAGCTTCGGCGACTTGTTTGGCGCTGGTAAGATCGTTCCGGATTCGCACGGTTTGACTGAAATCCGCGAATTCGTCGTTGGTCAGCGCGTGGAGGGCCTCACGCTGCCGGCGGGCACAGGCGGCACGGCACCGTTGACGTACAGCCTCTCGCCGGCCCTGCCGGCGGGCCTGACGTTTGACGCGGCTACGCGGACGATTGCGGGTACGCCGAGAGCGGCGAGCGCAACCGTATATACGTACACGGTTGCGGACGCCAACGGCGCAACGGCGTCGCTGGCGTTGCAGACGCTGCCGGCCGCATTCTCCTTGGCAGACAACTTTCCGAACCCGTTCAACCCAGCGACGACGATCCAGTATGCGTTGCCGCAGGCGGCGGACGTGGAACTGACCGTGTATAACGTACTTGGTCAGCCGGTTCGGACACTAATTGCCGAGCATCAGAATGCCGGTCGCTACGTCGTGGAGTGGGACGCGACGAACGACAGCGGGCACAGTTTGTCTTCGGGGATGTATTTCTACCGCTTGCAGGCGGGCGGCGAGTTCCACGAGGTCAAGAAGATGCTGTTGCTCAAGTAGCAACCACTACACTGCGCGTTAGTAAAAGGGGGTCTCAAATTGTAGTTTGAGACCCCCTTTTTATTTATTTAAATCGACAGGCAATTATTTTACATAGAAGACGCTCTCTTGGGGAGGTAGAGTAATGAGACAGACAAAGTTTTTACTACAGCGTCTGGCGTGTGTGCCTTGGCTGCTGGCCGCTGGTTTGGCATTGGGATGGAGCGGGCAGGCTGCGGCGCAGGCGGATTATCTGCTGTCGGTAAATCCCAATAATGTACGCGAGGACGCTGGTGCGACTGAAATCGCCATAACAGTCGAAGTTACTAATGATACAGCGGTGGAGGCGGATACGTATGTGCTCTTGGGAGTCTCCGAGGAGGGGCTTAATAGTCGCTTCTACATAGGGCTGACCACTCTCATGATTCTAACTGGAGAGAAAAAGGTAACGGGGACCCTCACCCTCATCCCCATCAATGACGATATCGCGGACGAAGATCTTCTCATTGTGATCAGCGGCAATGCTGGTAGCGGTAAGGAGGTTGAATCGGCGACGATTGCGCTGATTGACGACGACAAGGAGAGCAGAAGCATCAGCCTGTCGGCGGATATTGTCGAGCTAAACCGGTTCGATGGTGCGACCGAAATCACAGTGACGGCAACCTTGGATGGAAAGGCTTTAGACGAGGAGACGAGTTTCGCCTTGACCATTGGCAATCATCCCGACTTGACAGACGACCCCAACACTGATACCGATGGCGACGGCGATATCGACGATGCTGATGCGACGAAGGACAATCGCGAGGCGGAGCGCGACTTGGACTACACGGCGACGCTGCCGACGCTGACGATTCCGAGCAATGCGGTATCGGGGACGGCGACGATTACCATCACTCCCCAAAGCCGATTGCCTGGCACGATTCGGGTGGGATCCCCTGATAATGATACGGACGCGGGCGCTCCAGGAATACAGATTGAAGATGATGGGCTAACGCTCAATCCTGTGGATATAAAAATCAAGAAAGAGATCGTTGCCACGGCCGATGCCATTACGCTCAGTCAGGAGCGTATTCGCGAGGACGCCGGTGAAACGGCGATCGAGCTGAAAGTCTCCTTGACGGAGGCGTTGGTTGAGGACGAGACGGTGAGACTCACTGTTTTGCCGGCCGGTGCTGTTTTGCCGTCTGGTGCTACTGTGACGAACACTCCGACACGCGATGTGCACTACAAGCTAATCTTTGGCCCATCATTCATCATTCCGGCTGGTGCTACCGAGGGGACGACGACGTTCACCATCACCCCGATCAACGACGCCGATGTGGTTCAGCGAGGGGCGATATACATACAGGTTACAGTCGGTGCCGTGTTGTCGACTAGAACGATAGTGATCGCCGACGACGACGCGAATAGCATGAACATTGCGCTGACGGTAGATCCGGCCGCGATAAGCGAAGGTGACGGTGCGACCGATGTTGTGGTGACCGGAACGTTGGATGGGAAAGTATTCGACGCTAATGTGATCATGATCTTGACCATTGACTCCGACCCCAAGGATACGGACGATAACGGCAATGTCGTGGATGTTGTCGAGGCGACCCGCGACATAGACTACGTAGCAAGAATGCGTCCGCTGACGATTCCGGCCGGCTCAGTGTCGGGGACGACGACGATCACCATTACCCCTGATGACGACAAGAGCGCGGAGGGCGACGAGATAATCAGGGTGATCGTGCCGTACGACAACAATCAAATCACCGCCCAATATGCTGACGGGGTCGCAGTCGAATTGACGGTCAGCACCGCGGACATAACGCTGAAAGACACCGGTGCAGGCGGCGTGCCTTCATTTGCGGACGTTGCCATCGACGCCCAGACGTACGTGGCTGGCACGGCGATTGCCGATTGGGTGCTGCCGGAGGCTTCGGGTGGCGACGGCGCACTGACGTATAGCGTTTCGACTTTGCCGGCGGGTTTGGCGTTTGACGCGGCCACGCGGACGCTTTCGGGCACGCCTACGGCAGCGACCGACGGGGCGACTGAAGTCACCTACACCGCAACGGACGATGACGACGACACAGCCACGCGGACCTTCACCATTGCGATTACGGAGGAAGGAACAGTGCCGGTCTTCGCAGCAGATGCTTCGATCAACGCCCAGACGTACGTGGTTGGTACGGCGATTGCCGATTGGGTGCTGCCGGAGGCTTCGGGCGGTGCCGGAGCGCTGACGTATAGCGTCTCGGCCTTGCCGGCGGGTTTGGCGTTTGACGCGGCCACGCGGACGCTTTCGGGCACGCCTACGGCCGCGACCGACGGTGCGACTGAAGTCGCCTACACCGCAACGGACGATAACAGCACCACGGCCACGCGGACCTTCACCATCACGGTCAATCCGGCACCTAGGGTTGCGCCCGCTGGATTAACGGCGGAGCCAGCGGTGATCCGCGAGGACGCTGCTACGACGGAAGTCTCACTGACGTTTACCTTGGGGGCTGCTGCCACGTCTGTCGAGATCGTGCGGTTTGCTATTGTGGATCCAAGCGAGGGGACGGCGGCGACGCGCGATGTGGACTATACGGCGAGACTAAATGCGATTATCGTCATTCCGGTTGGCGCTAGCGAGAGGACGACGACGCTGACCCTTACTCCCATCAACGACGATGATGAAGAGGGCCTGAAGGCTTTGGGCGTGCAGGCTACGCTCATATCGACAAACGAGACCCTCTTGACGGACATCAAGCTCAGAGACGACGAAACGCCGAGTACGTCCATCGCGTTGTCGGCGGATCCGAGCACGTTGAGCGAGAGTGATGCTTTGACCACTGTTACGATCACCGCCACGTTGGACGGCAAGGCATTGGAAGAGGACGCGACCGTGCGTTTAGCCATTGATGATGAATCCACAGCGACGCGCGATTTGGACTACGCTGCGCTATTTACTCCTATGATTGAGATTCCGGCCGGCTCGATAACAGGGACGATGAATTTTTACGTCGATCCAGTCGCCGACAACTTGGAAGAAGGCGACGAGATCATCAGGCTGATCGGGACGATTGACGGGCTGGAGGGGGGCGAGGTAGAAATCACGCTGAGCGACCCGGGAGCGTCAGAGGCGGCGAAGACAGCAGTTCAAACGCGGCCGGAAGCGTTTGCCTTGGCGGACAATTTCCCCAACCCGTTCAATCCGACGACGACGATCAGGTATGCACTGCCGCAGGCGGCGGACGTAGAGTTGACCGTGTATAACGTAGTAGGCCAGCCGGTGCGGACACTAATTGCCGAATATCAGAGTGCGGGTCGCTACGCAGTGGAGTGGGATGCGACCAACGACAGTGGGCACAGCTTGTCGTCGGGAATGTATTTGTACCGCTTGCAAGCGGGTGGAGAGTTTCTCAAAGTCAAGAAGATGCTGCTGCTGAAGTAGGGGGCGGTTTCAAACCGCCCCCTACTGGGCCATAATTTAATGAACTGATGTTACGCATCTGCACCGAACCGGTTGATGTAGGGACGTCCCTTGTGGACGCCCATGCGACACCGCGTATGCAGCCAGCGGAATCCGACGAGCGCGACTGAACCTTTACGTTTCCTCGACGGCGAAGTAGCGTTCCAATTCTCGCAGCGTATCCGGGGCTGTGCGGATATCGCGCACGATGATGCCGCGCTCAATGACGGCAATCCGGCGGCAGACTTCGGTGATGTGGTTGAGATCGTGGCTGGAGATGACGAGGGTAGTATCGGTGGTTTGGTCGAGGGTTTTTAGTATGTCCTTGAGGCGGATTTGGCTCGTCGGATCGAGGTTGGCAAAAGGCTCGTCCAGCACCAGCAGCCGCGGCTCGACCATCAAGGCTGCGACGAGCCCCACTTTTTTCTTGTTGCCCTCGGATAAATTGCGGATGTACTCAGTTCCATTGAGCGGTTGATCGCCGAAAAAGGGACGGTAGTGGTCCCATTTTTCCTCTATCTGAACCGGGTTCATGCCGTACAGGCTGCCGACAAAGTGGATGTATTCCACGGGCGTCAGGTAGTCGATTAGGAAGGCAGGGCTGAGGTAGGATCCTGTATAGCCCTTCCAAGCGTCGTCTTGGGATACGTCCTGCCCGTTGAGCAGTACCTGGCCTTTGCTTGGACGAATCAAATCGAGAACGAGGCGCAAGAAGGTGGTTTTGCCAGCGCCGTTGTTGCCCACCAATCCGAAGCTAGCACCGCTATCGATATCGAGTGCGGGCAGGTCGAGGACCGTAGCTAGGCCGTAGCGCTTTTGCAAATTTTGGACTTGTAGGTGCATGTTCAGGTACTCCCCCTAAAACCGGCAGCCATGCGGTACTTGCACTTTTGCAGCCTATGGGCCAACAAACGGACCCAAACAGGACTGAGCATCCAGCACAGCAGGCCGCCGATAGCTAAAGACAACGGGCCATAGTCGGTCGCCAGCATTAGAATCGCGGGCGGGGCCAACAAGGGAATGATGGCTAGCAGGTGGTGCAGGGAGGTGCCCTGTTGATTAAAAAATGAGGACGGGGAGATATAGAGGCGTTTGCGGTTCATGGTGGCGAAAAAAAGCATACAGGCAGTGCTAAAACCGATATTGTAGAGCAAAAAGACGCTGTACGTGACGAGTAATTCAGAGGCAAATATCAGCAAGAACGGCAGGCACACTAGGGCTAATACCGGGCAGGAAATTTGCATTAGTAGTAGTTTGGCCCATAGCAGGTGACGGAAATGGACTGGCCGGGCCAGATGGCCGTCAAAATAAAGACTTTCCCAACCGAACATGAACTGGCCGTAGTTGAGCACGAAACCAATAGTAAGAAATAATCCCCAAAAAATATGGTAGAATGTGAAGTAGTCGGATGAATGATGGGCGAGCAGTATGAAGTTTATCAATCCCGCCGCTGCGACCATCGGGGAAGACCACAGGATTTGTCGGGGCCGCTTGTTGCGGATCGCCAGTTTAATTTCTAGCGCCATTAGTCGGCCTACCGGACCTAAGTTAGCTAGCCTATCGAGTAGGCTTTGAGATCCAGTAGTGAAGCCTTTTTCGGACGGGGCTTCATCGTGCAAATGGTCTTTTAACAAGCGACAGGTCAAGCCAAAGAGCAGGCAGGTCGCTGCCAGCAGGGCCAGTGCCAGCACGGGGCCGCCCGGTCCCAGCAAAGAGTCGAATACCGCGCTCGACAGTGCGTTCGTATAGCCCCACTGCTGCCAATAATCCAACGCGATGAGACCGCAGGCTCCGCCGCCCAAGAGCCAGACTGGCAAGGCGCGTCTGGCCAAGACTAGGCGGACGCAGATGACCAAGTAGTTGGACAGACCGAGAACCGCCACGATACCAGCCAACCAAGACAGCGATGTAGAAGTGGGGTAATCCAGCGCTAGATTGCTGATCCAGAACGGAATGAAGAAGGCTAGCGGCAATAGGTTGTGCAGGTGGAACAGGGCCGCGAAAGAGAAAAATCGCACTAGAGCGGACCGAGAAATGGGCAAGTGAAGATAAGGGCCAATATTGACCTGCGGCGTATTTTGGAAGAGCAAGCGGCCTAGGAACAAGAGCAAGAAGCCGCTCAATAAGTGCTGATTGACTACGCGGACGACATCGGCTGTGGGGTCTTGGCTAGTTAGCAGACGACCGATGAAGGCACCCGAGAGGGCGAGAACGAGTAGGAAATACAGCGCTAGCAGAACTAGAAAAATGGCGTAAGCGACGCTTATGCCACTCCAAGAGGGGTTGCGGATGAACTCCTTCCACTGGTGGCGCAGCAGATTGTGATAGAGCATGGCTAGCGAGCTTGGTGATAGGGCGAGGGTTGGGGGAGCGTGTCGAGGAGAGCAGAGCGAGTGGGGAAGAGGAGAGCGGCTCTTTCGGGCGTTATGGAGAAAATGTGGCCGGTGGTGTGGAGGCGGAGGTAGCGGCCTTGGTCGTCGGCTGCGCCGATGGCGAGGGTGTCTATTGCGCCCTCTTCGTCTTCGAGATAGAGATAGCGGGCCTGGGCAAAGGCATCGGTGCGGCTCGGATCGTGCAAAGCCGACCACGTCAGGCGTTTGAGGAAGTCGGCGTAGGCTTCTACATTCGCAGAAGGACAGGTCTCTGCACCGGTTGCAGACGAGGCGATCCACTCGTAAGTCGGCATCATAGGGCCTGGTGCCGTCATGGCTTTTAACTGGCGGCTGAGGGATTGCACCGGGTACGAGGGGTCACCGGCGAAGGCGATGCGCCGGTGACCCTTGCGCTGCAAGGCTTGGGGCAGGACGCGGCGGTCGAGCATTGGAGCGGGCGGCGCGGTGTCGAGGGCGTGGACGGGGTGGGCGTGGAGGTGGAAGATGCTGTCGGCACCAACGCGCTGGACATACGATTCCCCTGCGCGGGCCCCGGGGGCACCGCGCCCTTGGCGCACTTCTAGCAAAGGACGCCCCTGTGGGTCGAGCAGGTGGATGCGGACGCTACCTGGGCCGAGGCCATAGCGGGCCAAGTCCCCAGGCTCGGTCGAGACGAAGGTCGCCGGGGTGGCGAGCAGGCTCTGGAGTAGGTGTTCGACGCGGCGGTTGAGGACAAAGGCGCGGTGGTACGCGGGGAAATACCAAGTGTTTCCGCGCCGGACGTAGTGCCAACGGCGTCCGGCGGCGTGGACCTCAATCTGATCGACTGCTGAGGCCAGTTCGGGCGTCAAGAGGCGCAAAGCTCCGGCGGTGAGCCGCACCGTGCGCTGATGCTCGCGTAGGAAGCTCTCCCCGAGGACCAGCAGGATCAGTAAGGCCCCTAGGGCGCAGAGCAAGCGGATCACGTTCGCCTCGCTTCGACAAGCTCAGCGCACCGCGTGCGGCGATAGAGGGCATAGCCTAAAAACAGCAGCGGTCCCGCGCCCACTACAATTACTCGCCACAGGCGCTTGGACTCGGCGCTTTGGAAGGGGAAGCCGCGCGAAGTCGGTCGCCGCGCCTGCAAGGCGGCTAGCTCCTCGCCATAAGCGTTGTACGCCACGGCATTGAGCAAGAATTGATCGTGCTGAAAGCCCGGGGTCAGCAAATGCTCATTTTTGAACATTTCCGAAGAGCCGATCAAGAGTAGGGCTCCCGCTTGTCGCGGACGTTCGCCCACGCGCTGTAGGGTGGCGCGGCCATCTTCACTTTCAGTAAAGGCGACCTCGGGAAAAGGCCCGGTAAGCAGCGCGGCTAGAGGTTGAGGGCCGGGCAGATACGTCTGCGGGGCGAATACCTCGGGCGGTAGCCAACCTCCTTGCCATGGGTACGCCCAGGCTTGGGGCGAGGTGGAGATCAGGGTTTGGGCCGTTATGCCCGCACTGCTTAGCTCTGACGGGTTCAGGGCAAAGCGATTGCCCCAGATAAAGAGCTGATCGCCGAGATGTCGGGTGACCGGCGAGGTGCGGTCGTAGTGCTGGCCGACGGCGCGGATTAAGAAAGGCAAGGCGACCTTTTGCGGGTCGTACTCGCGCACGGCCGTGCGGTTGACTTGGGTTTCTAAGTCGAGGTGCGACTGGGTGCGGTCGAAGAGCACTTCGCGGAGCTGTTCGACGCCAAAGAGTTGGAGGTAGCGGTCGAGGTCTTGGAATTGGGGCTGAGGCCAGTACACCGTCTGAAATCCCGAGCCGCGGTACTGGCGCTGTTGGATGTTGAAGTGCTGCATGGCGACAATGGCCTTGCCCCCCTGCGCGAGATGCTGGCTCAGCAGTAGCAGGATCGGCCCCGAGTCGCGGCGCGGCTGCATCCACAACAAGACATCTACATCTGAAGGCATGCTCGGCGTGCGGGGATTGATGTAGTGGACGTCGTAGAGATAGTCGGCGAGCAGGGCTTTTAAGTCGCTGTACACGTCGGTGCCGCCCGGGGCGATGAGGCCCTTTTTCTGGTAGTCTTCGAGGGCTTCGGCTGGCGAGAGGCGCGGCAAGTCGGAGATGACGGCCACGCGCATTTTGCGCCCTTCGGCTGAGCTCAGGTCGAAGCCCTGTTGCAGGTTGTGGGCGGCTGCGGCCAAGAGAAATTCGAGGTGGCGCAGTGCGCGCTGGTCGAGGCGCGGTACGGCGATGGTGTGCGCGTTGTCAATTAGACGCAGGCCGCTCCACACGTATTGGGTGGCGAGGGTGTCGTGGAGGACTCTTTCGACTGGGAAGGGTGTCAGCCCCTCGGCGGCGAGCGTTTGCCGCCGATCGGGGGTTAGCGCGTCGGGCCGGATCACGCGCAGGGGAATGTTGCAGTCGGCGAACAAGGTGCGGATGCGGTCTTCGGCGTCTTTGAGCTGCCGGGGCATGGAGGCCCGGGGCGTGGCGATTAGTTCGGCGGATAGGGAGGTGCCCTGCAACAAGCGGCCCAAGAGCGGCGAGGGCGTGTTGAGCTGGTCGGCCGTCAGGTCGAGATAGGGGCCGCGGCCGCGCCAGACGAACGCCCCAATGAGGAGCACCAAGCAGGCGAGGCCGAGCGGTCGGCCCCAACGGCCGGTCGGCCAGTTCGGGCGGCTGTAGCGCAGGTAGTGCCTAACGCCGAGACCCACAAACGCCAGCGGCACCAAAAAGACCGCAAAGAACCGCCAGAAGAAACGGGCGAGTGCGCCGGGTGGGACCAGCCGCTGCGGCTCGCCCTTTTCGACTCGCCCCCGCAATATGCGCTCTGGCTGGCCGTAGGTGCGGATGAGGTTTTGCAAGAAGACGCGGTGGGCGTAGCCGGGCTGGTTGATGATGCCGTCTTGAAAGGGCGACGCGCTGGCCAAGACGAATAGCTGCCCCTGCCAAGGATCGTCCGGCTTGAGTAGGACCAGCAAATTTTGTTTGGGCACGGGCAAGCCGCCAGCTAAGTCGGCGTCGGTGAAGGGGCCGGTGGGCAGGGGCAGGACGCGGGGGCTTTCGGTGGTGGTGCCGACGATTTCCGCGTGGAAGCCCTTGGCTTGGACGGCCTGTGGATCGACTTCGAGCGCACTAGCGGCGACGAAGTTAAGCCCGCCGCGACCTGGCGCGGCAAAGCTCTTCATGTTGTAAAAAGCGGGCAGTACCCGGAGGTGAAAAGGCGCGACGACTTCGCCCATGTCGAGGATGACCGGCCCGGTGTTTTTATCGACGAGCAAGTCCGGCACCGGCCGGAGGCCAAAGGGCTGGAGCAGTTGTCCCCAAGCAGGCGGCGCGTGGTGTACCCAATAGGAAATCGCGTCCTCCTGTGGGGCGTAGCCGATCTGGTAGGCGCTACCGGCGAGCACGGCGCTGCGGCCGGATTCTAGGAAAGCAAGCAACTGCCGCACGTGCTCGGGGGTGGCGACTTCGGGCTGGACCCAGAACAGCACGTCGATTTCCGGGGGGATGGTAGGGTTGCTGTTGAGGTCTAGTTCGACGACCGGCCCGGCCTCGTTGAGAAAGGCCGCCAAAAGTTGGAAGGGCGGCGGTGCCGAGACGCCAATGGTCGGTTGCGGCGGCGCTCGTCCGGCCTGCAGTTGGGCGATGACGTATTCTTCTAGATAAGGCAGGTGCTCTGGCTCAATGCTTTGGACGAGCACTTCGGGCGCTTCGGTGCGTGCGATTACCAGCGAGGACCAGATTTTTTGCTCGGAATGCTCGTCGTGCAACACCCGCCGCACGCTAAAGGAGGAGGCCCTTTTGCTAGCCGCATAGCCGATGCCAACGCGCCCGCTTTGATCTGGGTCGATGACTCGATAGTCGATGCGGCCGGGCGCTTGGTCGCGCAGAGCTGACAGGAGCCGGCGGACTTGGGGCTCGAGTTCTTTGAGGTGCGCCGGCATGTTTTCGCGGGCGGTGGCAAAGTAGGTGATGGAGAGTGGGGTTTCTAAGGAGCGGAGGTAGCGCTCGGTCGCCGGCGCGAGCGTGGCGATGTCGTCCCCCGCTAGGTCTAGGGTCCAACTTCCCGTCAGGTTCAGAAGGCGGCTGGCGTACGCGACGATGCCCAACAGCAGCGCAAAAGCCAGCGCAATTTGGAGCAAGAAGTGCCGCTTCAATACTTAGATCTCTGGAGGCTGAGATAGTTCATCGCGACGAAAAAGCCGCTCATCAATGCGAAGTACAGCAGGTCGGCGAGGGCGATTACGCCGTGGCCGAAAGCCTCGTAGTGAGGCAGCACCGATATGGTCTCGTACAGCCACGTGCCCGGCTGATAGGCTGGCGCGAGTCCGTCGAGGACTTCTACTACTTTCTCGTGCCCGCTGAGCACGAAGAAAAAGCCGAAGAGCGCGGCGAGCACAAAGGCCACGATCTGGTCGCGGGTCAGGCCGGAGGCAAACAGGCCGAAGGACAGGAAGAAAGCACCCAACAGCAGCGCGCCGAGATAGCTCGCGCAGATGCGCCCGATATCGGGGTCGCCGAGAAAGAGGAGCATCAGCACGATGGGCAGGCTACCGGCGAGGACGATGGCGTAGAAGCAGAGGGCCGCGAGATACTTGCCCAGTACGACCTGCAAGGAGTGCAGCGGCAGGGTCATCAGCAGTTCAAAGGTGTGCTGGGCGCGTTCTTCAGCCCAAGCGCGCATGGTGATGGCTGGGACGAAGGGAATCAGCAGGAAGGGCAGGGCGGTGAAGTACGGCCCCATATCTACTACTCCGTCGAGAAAAAAGGAGTTCATAAAGGTGGTGCAAGACAGCACCAAGAAGACCGCGGCGTACGCATAGGCAATGGGCGAGTCGAAGTACGATTCTAGCTCGCGGTCGAAAACGATGCGCGCGCCGCGCAGGCACTCGGCAGTAGAAAGGCGTTGCACGTCAGACATGGGTAGGGGTTGACTTCGGCGAGGCTTCGACGGTGAGCTCAGCCGAACCGCTCAGTCGAGTCGTGGTGCGGACTAGGTGGGCGAAAACCGCTTCGAGACCAGCCCCAGGGATGCCAGCGTCGGCGGCCAACTGTTCGACGCGGCCATCGCCGAGCAAGCGCCCCTGGTGGATGATCAACACGCGGTCGGCAATGGCTTCGACGTCGCCGATGATGTGGGTGCTAAAGAGGATTGCCCGGTCTGGACTGAGCGCACGCAAGGTGTCGCGGAAGGCTAGTACCTGCAAGGGGTCGAAGCCGTGCGTTGGCTCGTCGAGGAGCAAGACCGGGGGATCGTGGACCATGGCGGTAGCTAAGCCGATGCGCTGGCGGAATCCGGTGGAGCACTCCTTGACGCGCTGGGAGAGCACGTCTTCGAGCCCGCAGAGTTCGACTGCGTGCGCCAGACCCTGCTGCAAGGCGTCGCCTTCGAGTCCGCGAGCTCGGGCGATAAAGCGGAGGAACTTATCGACGCGCATTTCTTGATAGAGTGGGGTGTCGCCTGATAGGTAGCCAATGCGGCGGCGCACGGCGAGCGGATGTTCCACCACGTCGAGGCCGTCGATGGAGATGGTGCCGGCCGTGGGGTGGATAAAGGTGGAGAGCATCTTGAGCATGGTGCTCTTGCCAGCGCCATTGGGGCCGACGAAGCCGACTATTTCGCCTTGGTCAACGGCAAAGCTGACTTCGTCAACTGCGGTCAAAACGCCGTAGCGGCGGGTAGCGGATTCTACGCGGATCATGTGCGAGTGTCGCTACTCCTTGGCTTCGACGTTGAGCTCAGCCGAAACGAATACGCCGCAGCGGAGCATGGAAGCGCCGAAGTAGGGATTGGCGATTTGGGGTTGGTCCTTCTGCACCCAATGCGCGCCCTTGTCGCTGTCGGCCATTGGGCAGTACGCCACGACGTAGCCCTCGGGGATTTGGCCCTTCCGCACTTCCTCGGACAGCGGCTTGAACGCAACGCGCACTGCGGCAATATCGGCGGCACTGGCGGCTTTTTCCGCCAAGGGCTTGAGCGTTGGACTAGTGCTTTGCACCAAATCTTGCAGGGCTTGGCGCGCCTGGTCTAGATCGTCAGAAGCCAAGGCCTCTTGGGCTGCGACGTAGTGGAGCAGTGCTGGAGGGGCCGGATCGGACGAACCGCAAGCCGCGATTGCGATGGGAAACAGGAAAGTCAGGTAGCGCATTGGAGTTTTCTCACGGAAAAGGGTGTATCAAAAATTGCGTTGAACCTGTATTTCGCGCAATCGGCACTGTTGGATTATCCGCGTCAAGGTCGGGCGCGCACTGGCCGGGAATCGTATATTTTTCGCATAAGGAGCAAAAATCGTGTCTAAAACTGACCCCTATCCCGGCCCCAATGAGGAAGTGCTGGAGGCGCAAACGCGCGTCTGTACCGGGCCGCACCAGAGCCGTCCACTAGGCAAAAAAGAGGGCGACCCAGACCCTAAGCGGATTCTGGAGCTGATTTTTGCCTCGCTCAAGGGAGGCTTACCTCACGCAGAGCAGGTTTCTCCGGCCCAGATGGGCGCGTTTTTCGCGGCGATGTCCATCCGCCGTACCTTCGGTGCGCAGACCGGTTGGAGCGCGGCCGAGGTCGAGACGTTTGACCGCTATGGGGATGCGCTCGGTAAGATGCCCGAGGATTTGCGCTTCTTGCTGGGGATGGCACCTGATTTCACTGGTTGCGATGCGGGCGAAGCGCGGGTGGTTGAAGCGCTACGCTCCGTTTTGCAGGGCGGGCACTTGTGCTACGAGGAAGCGCGCGGTGCGCTCGGAGTCATGCTAGCGGGCGAAGTGCGTCCCTCGCTGATGGCCGCGTTCTTGATCGGCCAGCGGATGAATATCGAAAATGAGGAAGAAGTTCGCGCTCATCTCGACGCCGTGCGCCACCCGGAAGAAGCGCTGCGGGTCCAAGTCGATTCGCTGCTGCATTTTGGCCAGCCCTTTGACGGCGCAGCGCGCTATTTTCGCCCGACGCTGTTCGTCGCTGCCGTGCGCGCGGCCTTGGGACGGGCGACTGTGCTGCACGGCGTCGCCGAGATGCCGCCCAAGCGGGGAGTTACCGAGGAAGGGATCCTAGCGGTCTTGGGCGCGCGAGTCGATCTGTCGCTGACGACGGCGGCCCGTTGCATCGAAGACCCGGCCGTTGGGTTCGCGTATGTGAGTCAGCGCGCGTACGCTCCCCGTGCGTACGCGTTGCACCATTTGCGCGCCCACATCGCCAAACGTCCGCCTTGGGCTACTACGGAGAAGGCCCAGCAGTTGTTTGCTGGCGTGGCTTGGAACGGCATGGTCGTGGGCTTTTACCACACGGGCTACGAGGACAAGCTGTTGGGGTTGATGCAGGCGCGCGGCTTGGACGCGGGACTGGTGATCAAAGGTGAGGAGGGGAGCAGCCATTATGGACTGCGGTTGGGGAAGCCTTCGGACGCTCGGCGCAAGGCTATCAATTACGTGCAGGGATTTCGCCGGGTTGGGAGCCGGTCGGAGATGATTGCCTGCGATGTGGATCCGGCGGCTTACGGCTTTTGCTACGAGCAAAGTCCGCGTCCTGCGGAGGTGAGTGCGCGAGCTTTTGCGGCTTTGGGCGTGGCGGGACTCAAGGGCGAACAGGGGCCTATTTATGACCGCATAGTACTCAACTCCGGCCTGACCGACTACTATTTGGGTTTAAGTGCGAGTGCTGAAGAGGGGTTGGCCGAGGCGCGGGAGGCGATGGATAGCGGCGAGGCACTGGCGCATCTGGAGCGCTACATCAGCCGGTCGCAGGCGGCCAGATAGGCCCGGTATCCAAATAGACGCGGATCGCGCTAGCCGAGCGGCGGATGGCGTCCATGATCGGTTCGGAGTAGGCGGCGAAGGCTGCGGGCGTAATTTCCCGCGGCCTTGTTTCGTTTGGTGTCTCCTTGTAGCGGGCTTGGCCCTTGATCGACGCGACTCGTCCGCAAACCAAGGCGTCGAAATCGTCGAGCCCGACTTCGACGAAGGCCCCCACCTCTTCGTTGAATACAGTTTCCCCCAATGAGATAGGCCGCGTGCAGAGGTAGAAAAACTGCATGGCAGAGCGTCCGGTGTATTGGAGTGGTTGCTGGCCAAGGAAGACCAATTCGGCGGGCGTCAGTGCGATGCCGACCTCTTCGGCGAATTCGCGGTGCGCGGCTGCCGCCGGCATTTCTCCGGCCCGGATGTGGCCGCCGGCTGGGGCGTCGAGGCTGCCGAGATAGGGGTCGCCGGGGCGCGAGCGCGTCTGCAATAGGGTGCGGGCGACGCCAGCGGACGTGCGCCAAGCCGCCCAGACGAAGACCAAGCCGACGCGGTCGCCGTCGCGGTAGGCGGCAGTGCGTTCCTTGGCACCGATGGATTGGCCTTGGCCATCGAAGAGCGCGATGAGTTCGTCGGGCATGAAGCGGGCTAGAGAAATACGGCGATAAACTGCAAGGCGAATGCGCCGACCGTGGCCAGCAGGCACAAACCACCGGCCAGATATGCCCCTAGGCCCTCGCGCTCCGAACTGCGGCTGAAGACATACGCTGCCGCATAGCCACCGACGAAGCCGCCGCCGTGCGCCCAGTTATCGACGCCGGGCATGATAAAGCCCATGACGAAAAGCAAGACTGCCCACTGGAGAAATTGCCGGGTAAAGAGCTGAGAACCGGCGCGCCGACCGTAGGCGATGGCGGCGGCCAAGAGGCCGAAGATCGAGCCGGAGGCCCCCAGCGTGAGTTCGTGGCCCGCTAGGGTCGAGGCAATAAAGCCGGTGATGCCGGCGATCGTGAAAATTGCAAAGAGGCGGAAGGGGCCGAAGAGTTCTTCTACGACCGGACCAAGCTGGCGCACCCACATCATGTTGAAGAAGATGTGCAGCAGGCCGCCGTGCAGGTAGATGGCGGTGATCGGCGTCCACCAGAATTCGTAGGCGAAAATGGGTATGGTGCCGGTGACGCCAAGTTTGAAGCTGGCTTGGATGCTGGGCGCGAGAATCTGCATCAAGCCCTGCGTCTGGAAAATCGCCGATGGATCCAAGGCCAACGCGAGCAGGTAGAGCGCACCGCAGAACACGGTGATTAAGTGCGGGAAATTTAGCTGTAGGCCGAGCTTGCGCATGGTGGCCGTCGCGCCCCACAGTCCGGGTTTGCGCTGGCCGCAATGGGGGCAGGTTTCGGCGTCGGAACTGACGATTTTGTGGCAGCGGGGACAGAGGATAGCGGCCATTGTCTATAGCCCCAGATGCTCGTTGATTTCGGCTTGGTAGGCGTTGATCTGGTCGTCGCAGACGGCATCAACTGAAAACGCGCGGCCGGCGACTTGCGACTCCATCAGGCTGTAGGACAAGGCCACAGAACGCGCGCCTTGCTGGGCATCAACTTCGGGCTGTCGCCCCTGTTGGATGCAGGTGCCAAGCTCGTGGTATTCGACGGCGATTAGCTTGCGGTCGGTCTCCGGAAAGGGACAGTGGTACTCGAAGAGCTGGTCGCCGCCGAAGAGCGCAGCCGTGACTTCGTCGAGGCGATGATCGGGCACGAGGTCGAGCAGGGCTTGGTCGTCTATAGGGTCTGCGCCGTCGAGGTGGAGTGTGAGGCGGTTGCCCGAGCGATCGCCGGGCAGGTCCAGCGAGCCGAGGCTGCCGTGGATGGAGCGTTGCCGCTGATTTTGGCCGTGGGCTGCGTGGTCTTCGATGTACTGGGCGACTGCGCCGCTTTTGAAGAGGATGGTAGCGTAGGCTGCGTCGTCCGCGGTGGCCTCAAACTCGGCTGGCATGTCTTTTTGCCAGCGTTCATAGACGCCTCCTGGCGAACCGCTGTTGACGTCGCGGCCGGCTACGGGATTTTTGCGGATCGGCTCGTGCAGGCGCGTCTGCGCGTAGGCCGTGTCGGCCTCGCCGAGGAAGTACTCCATGATGTCGGCAAAGTGAACGCCTACGTCGAGGAGGACGCCGCTGGCGTTTTTCTGGTGCCGCCACACTGAAATGAGCATACCGTCGCCGCCGCCTATGGCAATTTGCTGCATCAGGCGCGGACGCCCAATGACGCCGGCGTCGAGTAGGGCCTTGGCGAGGCGGTTTACTGGGTCGCGGCGATAGTTTTCAGCCACTGAGAGGACGCACCCGGTCTCTTGGGCCTTGGCGATCATTTGTTTGCAGGCGCGGGCCGTAAGCCCCATGGGTTTTTCGCACAACGCGTGCCAGCCGCGCTCCATGGCCTCGATGGCCACGGTGTGGTGATGGGCTGGTAGGGTGGTGATATCGACAGCTTGGACCGGGGCGACGGAAGCCAGTTCGGCGAGGTCTTTGACCGGTTGGGGTCGCGTGCCTAGCCGCTCCTCGGCTTGGTCGGCGAGCGAGTGGGCGTTGTCGAGATTGGGGTCGCAGGCACCCACCAGTTCAAAGGGCGACAGGCCGGCGCTTTGCAACTCGGCGAGACCGTAGAGATGGCGGTGGCCCATGCCGCCGCAGCCGACGATGGCGAGGGGCAGTTTTTCGGACATATTCATCCTTTCTATACGTAAGAGTTCAATATAAGGTGCTAGGGCGACGCTCTCCACTTGAGGTTGTGGCAGTAAAAGGCGGCAGGTATATTCCGTAATAGTATTTCGCATCTGAAGCCGAAGGGGCGAGGACGATAGCCCATGACCATTGTCGAACATATTGCCACGGCGGCGGACTTGGAACGACTGCCGGACGACGGGTTTCGCTACGAACTAGTGCGCGGGGAGTTGCGCAAGATGACGCCTGCGGGGAATGAACACGGAAAGATCGCGATGCGCATCGCTTGGCGCTTGGCTCAACATGTGGAAGCTCATGGTTTGGGAGCGGTCTATGCGGCGGAGACGGGGTTCCGGCTGGCGTCGGACCCGGATACGGTGCGGGCACCGGATGCGGCGTTCGTGTGCCAAGCGCGGCTGGATGCGGTCGGCGCGGTGGCGGGCTATTGGCCGGGAGCACCTGATTTGGCGGTGGAGGTGGTTTCGCCGGGGGACCGCTACGGGGAGGTCGCGGAAAAAGTAGCCGATTGGCTGACGGCAGGGACGCAGATGGTGGTTGTCGTTGAGCCGCAGCAGCGGACGGTGGCGGTGCATCGGACTCCGGGCACTGTGGATGTATTGAGAGAAGGCGATGTGTTGGAGGGCGGGGAGGCAGTGCCGGGATGGGAGGTAGCGGTAGCGGCGTTATTCGCTTAGTGCAGTAAGTAAGAATACGCAGCGGCCTGCTGGAAATCAGCAGGCCGTTTTGTGCGTACCGGAAAACGAAAGGAGAGCTAGTGCGCCCCATCATCATCGGTGCCGGTCGCGGCAGTCGGCTCAACGCCCTGACCGACGGGCAGCCCAAATGCTATATACGCGTCGGCGGGCGACGGATCCTCGACTGGATACTCGAGGCGCTGGCCGCGGCCGGGTTAGAAACTCCGGTCTTTGTCGGCGGCTATCGCATCGAGCAGATCCAGGCCGACTACCCACATCTAATTTATTGCCATAACGCCGACTGGCAGCACAACAATATCTTGGCCTCGCTCTTTTGCGCCGAGGAGTATATGGCCGATGGTTTTGTCTGTTCCTATGCCGATATTCTCTATCGTCCCGCGGTCGTGCGCCGTGCGCTGGAGCACGAGGGCGATATCGCGCTCTGCGTTGATACGGACTGGCGTACGCGCTATGAAGATCGCAGCCAGCACCCCGAAGGCGATGCCGAAAAAATCGTGGCCGAGGACGATCGGATCGTTGAGATCAACCGCGCCATTCCTGGGTCAGCGGCCAGCGGCGAGTATATTGGCGTGGCGCGATTTGGTGTGGCGGGGGCGCGGTCTTTGCGGGCGCATTATCAGCGGGTGAAGGCGGAGTACGCCGGGCAGACCTGGAGGGACGGCACGCCATTCGAAAAGGCGTATCTGATTCATCTCTTCGAGGAAATGATAGACGCAGGATTAGCCTTGCATATGGTGACCACCGACGGCGAGTATATGGAAATTGACACGGAAGAGGACGTCGCGCTGGCTAATGCGCGTTGGTTAGACGAATAGGGTGGCTAGCAATCTCATCATTCCGCAGATGGACGCAGATATAACGCAGATATAATTCACAAGACGATCCGCATCTCGAATCGTTCAAGTCATTTAGGGTTGCTATATGTCAACACGTGAATACTACGGGAAGCTCTTTCCGGCGGCCGTGGTCGGCTCGCTGCCGCGACCGGATTTTGTGCGCGAGGCGGTGATGGGTGAGCGGCCAATGGACGATGAACGGCTGGGGCAGGTGATGGACGCGGCCGTGGCTTATGCGGTGGCGTTGCAGGAGGCGGCGGGGTTGGACGTGATCACCGATGGCGAATGGCGGCGCGCCTCGTATATCGGCGTGATCGCCGAATTGGCGCATGGCTTTGAGGTGGGCCGGAATGCGGACGGCAGGCCGTGGACCATCGTCACGGGCGAGTTGACGCCAAAAGACGAAGGGTTTATCGCGCGGGAAATAGAATTTCTCAAGCGGGTTAGCTCGCGCAAAATCAAGGCCACCTTGCCAGCACCAGCGCTATTGGGCGAGCGGATGTGGGATTCGGAACAATCGCGCGGAGCCTATCCGACCCGCAATGAATTTGTCGAGGCTTGCGTGCCGATTCTGCGCCGCGAGTTGGCGCTATTGTGCGAGGCCGGTGCCGATATCGTGCAGATTGACGATCCGCATCTGTGCCTGCTCGTCGATGACGAGGTGCGAGCTGGATATGAAGACCCCGAGGCCGAGGCCGACTTTGCGGCGGCGATGACCAATGCGGTGGTGGAGGGAGCCACAGGAGTGCGCTTGGCCGTGCATTTGTGCCGCCGCGCGGGTGCCCGGGTCCGGGGCGAGGCATGTCACACCGGCGACTACGGCCCGATCATCCCCTATCTCAATCGCCTGAAGGTACACCATCTGACTATGGAATTTACCAGTCCGGGCGCAGGGGATGCGGAGGTGTTTAAGGATCTGCGCGAGGATTTGGAGATCGGCTTGGGTTGTGTGGGGGTGCATCCGGGCGAGGTTGACGAGCCGGAGACGATCGTCGGGCGGGTGGAACAGGCGTTGGAGTACTTGGCACCCGAGCGGGTGGTGCTCAACCCAGACTGCGGATTCGCCCCCGGATCGGCGGCAAAAGTCGATATCGACGAGGTTTACAGCAAGCTCAAAAACGAGGTGGAGGCGGCGCGGTACCTGCGGGAAAAATATGGATAGGGGTTGTCCTCAGCGGCGCAGCGGTCCGCGATGGGGATCGACGAGCGGCACGGGTGCTGAGAGGGCAATTAGGTCGGGGATGTCGAATTCGGCTAGTAGGCCAAAGCAGTAGAGAGATGGGGTGCCGTCGTAGGCCAGCGGCCAGTCGATAAGGCGGCCGAGGGAGTCGATGAGGGCGTTGGTAGTTAGCGAGGCGAGGGCTTGGGGTTTTAGTGCGGCGGCGATCAGCGCGACGACTGGGCAGATGCGGCCGTGGGCTGTCAGGTGTAGCGTTCGGCTCTTTTGGCTTGCTGTTGCCAGCAGCGCGAGCACTTGGCCGACTTGGATGCCGAGCGGACGCTGGCCAGCGGTGGCGACCAGCATTTGGTGGCGCGGGTCGGTGCGAAGTTCGCCGGTAGCGAAGATGTCGGCGACGAATACCCGGCGGCCTTGCGCAAGAGCGTTGGCTAGCGGGGCGGCGAGCGCGCTGCGACCGGCATCGGCGATGAGTAGTTCGATGCCTCGGGGGCGTGGCGGTGTGTATTCGGTCAGCGGCAGGGTCCAGGTATCGTCGAGGTGCAGTAGGTAGTGTTGGATGGTAGCGTCCTTGCGCTTTTGCGCGGTGCCGACTTTTTGTAGAGACCGATTCTTCCACTGCGGCAGCTTGAGTAATGAGGCGAGTGCTTTGCGCGCGGCCGCTGGAGGGCGCGCTTTTCTTTTGCGTTTTCTGATCTTGCCAAGGGCTGCCTGCGCGATGGAAATCAGGGTGGCGTTGTCGGGGGGCAGGCCAACGGCGAGGGCTTCCTCGGTTTGCAATTCGTCGCGGTAAGGTAGGTCGTCGTCTGGTGTTTCCAATCCCCAGTGTTGGTTGAGAAATTTGTAGAGTTGGCGACGGTTGTCGCGCTCGTAGTTGTGGGTGCCGGGGTCGGTGTTGTCGTGGAGGGCGATGTTGTCGCGTGCGCCGAGGAGCGCGAAGACCGGTCGGATGGGTTCGTAGATGGATTTGCGCGCCCGCCGCGTCTGGAAGCAGCAGTCGTCGTGGCGGTTGTACATGAGCAAGGTCGGCCGCGGCGCAAAGAGCGCGGAGAGTGCGTCGTAATCAGCGATTGTGCAGAGGTCGGCCGGGCATTGCTCTTGGTCGCCAATGTCCTCGATGCAGCCCCGGCGCTGCCAGACGGCCGAATGACCGGCGACTGGGACGATGACTTTGACGCGTTCGTCGAGGGCTGATAGCAGGGCTGTTTGCCAACCGCCGCCCGACAGGCCGGTCATGGCCGTGCGCTCGGGATCGGCCTTGGGGTGGGCGAGCAGCACGTCGAGGCCGCGTTTCATCAAGAGGTAGAACACGCCGATGCCGGCGATGCCGCACAGATCGAGGTGGGCGATGCGGTTGTGGTCGATGTCCGCGCGCAGTTCGCCCATTCCGAGAAATTCGGTGTTGAGTGCCAGCATCCCGCGCTTGGCGAGGTTGATGCAGCGGGCCTGTTTGTAGTCCATGGCCTTGCCGCCGGCGTGGTGGCCGTTGGGGTTGAGGATGGCGGGGACTTTTTCTCCGAGTTGGTCAGGCTCGTAGAGCAGGGCCGGGACCCAGAGGCCGGGCTTCGACCTGAGCTCAGCCGAAGGGTAGCCCTCGTAGCGCAGCTTGCGGATGGTATAGCCGGCACCGGTCTCGATGCGGTCGCCCCAGTGGACTTGCGGTTGTTCTGTGAGGAGACCCTTGGGGTGCCCGCGGAAGAACAGGGCGAGGACTTGGGCGCGCAGGGTTGGGATTTGTTTGCGCCAAGCCGCAGCCGATGTGGGGGGCGTGAAGTGGGGCAGGTGCTGGCCGAGGAAGGCGAGGAGTTGGCGATGGGCCTTGGGGCCGATGAGCTTTCTGTGCAGTGTGCGTTGCATGGGATTATGGTCTTTCGCTAAGGATGTTTTCGACCAGTTTGTACACTGTGGTTCTACCGAATGTACGCGGCCAATCCTCGCATGGAGGATTGTCACGAACCTTGGCTCGAGGGACAGCATCTTCGATCATGTCGGACGTGATCTTTCGGACATCAAGGCTCTTGTCGTAGCCGGGAAGATAATTCTTCAGGCGAGCGGAACATTCGCTTACCGAACCGATGTTAGTGCCATCTTCAAAGTGGAGTAACAGCCAATACTCGAACTTGGGATTGCTAAGGGCGAATCCGTAATTATCCGCACTCTGCGACCATGTGTGGAGTTGTGCTAACTGTTCATCCGTCCATTGGTCCTTATCTACCACCAGCCACGCCTCATCCGAATTCTTCAAAGGTTCCTTCTTGAGGTAGTCTTTCATACACTTTAAGACTTCGAGTGGAGAGTTGCTGCTTTTTAGGGGATTCACATGGATAAACGGATAGCAGTAATTTAGAATGCCAAAATACTGTCGCTCGGTCTTAACCCCTTCTGTTGCAACAATAAAAAGTTTTCGGTAACGTCGCTCGCCAAGAGGTCTGCGAAAATTACGTTTTTTCGGTGACATCCTTCATCTCCCCACTTTCCTCCGTGAGATGAGGATTGGTGAGAGTGCCTCCCGACAGAATGCGAGGGATTCCTCCTAGCCGTCCCTGTAGGTAGCTTTTCCGGAGATCCTTGTCGTAACGAACATCTTTGTATTCGCTGAAGGAAAATAGGCTGGACGCGCCGGATGCATTCCTTTCTGCCACCCACATTTCGTCCCGGCGCAACAACTGCTGATCCATCAGCATGACGTTATGGGTCGTCAGCAACAGTTGTTTCCGGGTCTCCGTAGAGCAATTAGCTAGGTAGCTCTCAAGCAGTTGCCAGATTAGCAAGGGATGTAGACTGCGGTCAATTTCATCAATGACATAGACTTTCGGAGGCGTTTGCGCCGAAAGTTCGAGAAAGGCGGGTAGGAGATCAATAACCCGTTGTGAGCCATCCGACTCTTGGTGAATCTCAAACTTGGCTTCCGTACCGTCCGATTTCGGATGGAAGGAGACCATTTTCTTTGCAATTAACTCTCCGTCCTCACGGGTGATCACGAAGCGGGTGTTAATAAAATCCCCCACCAACTGAACAGTCATACCTTCTTCAACTTCTTCCTGAAGCTCGGTCTTTAATGAATCGGGAAGTGGGATGTTCTCGAATGAAATCCCTTCACTGCCAAGATGGGTGATCCCGGTATCGAGTCGTTGTAGCATCTCGTTCATGGCCGAGTACAGTGGGTTTTCTTCATCAAGGAACTGTTCGAAAGACTCAAATCTCGAGTCGGGTGCGACGAGATTGAGTGTATCCTTGAACCAGTCATAGACTGGCCTAAATTTGTCCACTTTTTGGGACACGGAATTAGTCAGAAAAAGCTGATTGTCCCGGGTCCCCTTGAAAGCGAACTGTAGGAACGGGTCTTTGGCAAGCGATGAGTCAAAGTTGGGTTTTCCGTCACGGCGGTCATAGAGCACTTTTTCGCTGGTACTGGTAATTACCACGAGTCTTTCTTCTAGTACCGACTTTCGGGTTACTGCAAAGCTGAAGTCGTAGATGGTTTCGTCAATCAGCAACTCAAAGGCAAAGCGCGAGGGGCGGTTCTTCCCCTTGCCATCCAAGCGAAACGGCGAGATCGGGATCAGGCTGTCAGTCCCAGTCCCCTTGACGACTAGCATCTTGGCAAAATGCAGTGCCTCAAAAAAGTTGGTCTTGCCCGAGGCGTTGCCGCCGTATATCGCTGCAACAGGGAGAACTCTCGTTTGGTACTTGCCTAGATTAGGAACGCGTTCTCTATGCTGGCGCTCCCGGCTGGCGATCATCGAAAAGGTGGCTTTGTCCCTGAAGGACAGCCAGTTTTCAACGGAGAATCCGAGTATCATTTTATTCTCTCCTAATCTGATTTTTCGTTTTTTGTATGTCTTAAAATTGGATATTTTGCTCAAAAATCAATATAAAAGAGAAAATGTCTCTTTATACATCTTATTATAAATATACGAATTTCGCTTGACAGGCCAAGTGGGGTTTGCTATCACTAGCGGCTATTGAGGGAGGCGGGATATGGAATCTATTGCGGCGACGACTAATCCATTCGGCGGCATCATTCCCACACCAGAGGCTCTTGAGCCAGATCCGGCGGCGTTTGCCGAGCGGTTGCGCGTTTCGTTGGCGGCTTGGAAGGACGAAGGCTACCGGGTCGTCTGGCTGGAGGTCCCGATTGCCAAGGCGGCGTTGGTCCCCGTAGCGGTGGAAGCCGGGTTTACATTCCACCACAGCGGCGATGGCTATCTAATGATGACCTTGCAATTGGAAGAAGGCGCTTATGTGCCGGCCCACGCTTCGCACTACATCGGCGCGGGTGGGGTGGTGCTCAACGAGGCGCAGGAGTTGTTGGTGGTCAGCGAAAAGTACCATCGGCGTGCGCCCGGCCCGCCGCGCTACAAGTTGCCCGGCGGCGCGTTGCACGCGGGCGAGCACTTGGCCGAAGCTGTGGTGCGCGAAGTTGTCGAAGAGACCGGGGTCGAGACGGAGTTCGACGCGCTGGTCTGCTTCCGCCACTGGCACGGCTACCGCTTCGGCAAGTCGGATATTTACTTCGTCTGCCGCCTGCGCCCGCTGAGCACGGAGATTAGCATCCAAGAAGACGAGATTGCCGAGTGTCTGTGGATGCCGGTGGCCGACTATCTGGCCGATGAAAACGTCAGCTCCTTCAACAAGCGGATCGTCGAGGCGGCGCTCAACAGCCCGGGGGTGCGGCTGACGGAGATGGAAGGCTACGGCACGCCGGAGCAGTACGAGTTTTTTATGCCGCCGGGGGTGGGGCTGGATTCTTAGGGGTGTTTGGTTGGCGCGGGTGCAGCGCAGACTGCGCTTATCGCAATTAAAAGAAAAGATAGCTGAATCAATCTCATGTCCTATTTACCCGATTCAGATCGACTTGTAGCAGTCTAAATCATGTTTGATAACCCGAAAGAACTCCTCGACAAAATTCGGCTGGGCGAGAGCACGTTTCTCGAGTTCAAGGAGGTGCGTTTTGCCGGTGGGAAGATCAGAGGTCCCAACCGGAATTCGCTCGCCGATGGGCTCGCCGCCTTTGCAAACAGCCGCGGAGGAGTGTTCGTCCTTGGGGTTGAGGATCAGACCCACGAAGTCGCCGGCATCCCCACGGACCGCCTTGATGCGGTGGTGGATTTCGTCCGGGAGGTGTGCATAGACTCCATTGACCCGCCTATTGAGAGCGTTGTCCTAGATCGATTGTGGTTGCCCACAAGCACTGGGGACGAGTTGGCCGTTATCAAGGTGGAGGTTCCGCGCAGTCTATTCGTGCATAGAAGCCCCGGCGGGTTCCTACACCGCACGGCGAATGCAAAGCGGCCGATGTCGTCCGAATACCTCGCCCGACTATTTCAGCAGCGCAGCCAGACGCGGCTCATTCGCTTCGACGAACAACCCGTATCAATGGCCGAGCTAGATGATTTATCATCAGATCTTTGGGAGCGATTTCGCACGCCGCGCTCAGACGATGACCGCGAAGTATTGCTCCGCAAGCTGGGCATCGCGAGTGCGGATGACGATGGTGCGCTCAGACCGACGGTTGCCGGTGTGCTGATGGCCTCGGCTGATCCGCGCCGTTGGCTCCCCAATGCCTACATCCAGGCCGTTGCCTACCGCGGCGACCAAATCCAGTCGGACGCGCCCGGCGGGTACCAGCTCGACGCGGCCGACATCGCGGGTCCACTCGACAGTCAGGTTGAGGAAGCCTGCCGGTTCGTTGCTAGAAACATGAAGACCGCGGCCTTCAAGGACCAAGGACAAGGGCGGCGAGATGTGCCGCAATTTGACCTGACAGCGGTGTTTGAGGCGGTCGTCAATGCAGTGTCGCATCGGGATTATTCGATATACGGCTCCAAGATCAGGCTACGCCTGTTTGGGAATCGACTGGAACTATATTCGCCAGGGACGCTCCCGAATACCATCACGATTGAGAGCTTGGCATTTCGCCAGTCAGCGCGGAATGAGGCGGTTTGCAGCTTGCTGACCAAGTGTGCGGTGCCCGATGCGCCTTGGCTGACTACAGAGCGCCGGACCCTGATGGACAAACGCGGCGAAGGGGTGCCCATTATCTTGAACAACAGCGAAAGACTGTCCGGCAAGGAACCGGAATACTGGTTGCTCGACGATGCGGAACTGCTGCTGACAATTTACGCGGCTGGTGGGTGATATTTCGACTTGACGCTATAGCAGTTTCCGGTAATCACAGTCTAGTATCTCCGCCAGTTTCTTGGCATTTACTTTCCCCAACACTCGCTTGTTGTTTTCCATTTCAGATAGATGGTGCTGGCGGATGCCGCTCCGCTTGGCAAGAGTCGCTTGAGTCAGTTCCGCACGCTGGCGATACAGACGGAGGTAATAACCGGTGCTTAGATAGTACTCACCGTGGCGTTCTCTGACTTTATCATGGATTTCCTTTGCCGGTACACGGTCTTCTTCCAGATATTGATCTAGGGTTGAGCAGATCATCTTTTTTAATCGTTTTTGGTTCACTGTGACACTGGGCTTGACGATTACGTCAGCTAGGTCGTGATGGATTTCCAATGCTTGGTTCATCTGTATGCCTCCCGTCGGTGCCCAATATAGAACACTTCAATTTCCAAGGTCTGCCTATCCGTGACGCGATAGCACGCGATAGCGCATTCTATAGCGATAGTTTAGACGCAAGCGATACTCGTTATCGCCAGTTTTCAGAGTATTCCAGCCTTGTGGATTAATGCCCTGTTCTTCCATGTCAGCCATTGCAAGGTCGGCCAAGTCCCAGATCCCCTGCGGCAGCTTCGCCAGTTGCTTATACGCTCTTCGAGTCAGGTAAACTGTCCATGGCATGGTTAAAATAATATACCATTAAATGGTATGTTGTCAATCTGGCCGAAGAAAATGGTGTGACAATATTCCCACATCCTCGACCGCGTTATTCCCCCCCCCTATCCCGCCAAATCCAACCTATCTAACACTTCTTTGTTGACCACGTGCTCGGGGACTTTGCCCTGCAATAGCGCGACGATGCACTGCGCGGCGACGAGGGCCATGCGCTTGCGGGCGGTTAGGGTCCTAGAGCCGGTGTGGGGAAGGGCTAGCACCTTGTCGCGGCGGACCAGTTCGAGGGACTGGCCTTGCGGCGGCTCGGTGGCTTGGCAGTCGAGGCCGGCGCCGCCTAGGTGGCCGCTGTCGAGTGCGGCGATCAGGGCGGCTTCGTCAACTAAGCCGCCGCGAGCGGTGTTAATCAGGTAGGCTCCCTCTTTCATAAGGCCGAGGAACTCGGCATTGACGAGGTGGAGGTTGTCCTCGGTCAACGGCAGGTGCAAGGTAACGGCGTCAGCTTGGGACAGCAGGGCGGCGCGGTCGGCAGGCTCGGCACCGAGCGTGCGAATTTGCGCGTCGTTGATATAGGGGTCGTGGACGAGGACCCGCATCTTGAAGCCGCGGGCGCGACGCACGACTTCGGCACCGATGCGGCCGCAGCCGACCAGCCCCAAGGTCATGGCGCAGAGGTCCTCGCCGACCGGAACGTCGTAGGCGTCTTCTGTTTTGACCCGATGGTCGCCTAACCTGAGCGAGCGCACCATCCCGAGGAGCAGGGCAAAGGTCAGGTCGGCTACGGCGTCGGCCATGGCACCGGGGGTATTGGTGACGACGATGCCGCGCTGGGTGCAGTAATTGAGGTCAACCTTGTCGAAGCCGACGCCGTTGCGGGCGATGATCTTGAGCTGTTCTGTCTGGTCCATGGTGGCGGCGTTGAGGTTTTCGCCGCCGGCCAGCAGAGCGTCCAAGCCATCTAACTTTGCGCGCGTTTCCTCGTCGGGCCAGCCGGGTTGGGGGTGCCGGACTTCGATGGCGAAACCGGCGCGCTCAATAAGCTCGCGGGCTTGGCTTTGGCCTTGAAACTCGATCTCGACGCTGGACAGGATGTGGGGTTGAGTCATCTGTTCCTCTTCTTCTATTGGGCTGTAAAGCGGGTGTGTTCGTAGGAGGCGAAGGGAGTGTCCATCCCCAGCTCGTCGGCTAGTTCCTGAAGGTGCTGCTGGTGTTGGAGGCTGATGGGTACGCCGTCGCGGGCGTATTCGCGCTCCCGTTGCCACTCCAGATTGCCGGGCAACTCGGCGCGGTCGAGGCCGGGAAAGGGCCGCATGTTGCGGGCGGCGGCGACGAACGCGTCCATCTGCGCTTGGAATTCCTCTAAAGGCATAAACGCGCGCACGTCAAAGGCCGCGAGGAAGGACCCTTGGTTGGATTCCCACGGTGATGTCGGCGGGATAAATTGCGGCAGGTAAATTCCGGCCAGCACGCCGCCTAGCGCCCGGTTTACCGCGCCGATGCCCAGCTCCTTGAAGAAGGCGAAGGGGATTTGCGCGAAGAGTTCCTCGCCCCAGGGCAGCATGTGCGCGCCCATGTCGAGCACGAGGGGCGGTTGCTCTCCGTTGGGGAAGGCGACGCTGATCGGCGACGTGGCGTTGACGCCTTTGACTATCGATTCTGGCGGCAGATCGTAGCGGTGCGAGGAGATGGCAATCCCCACGCAGCCGGCTGCCGCGGCTATCCGCGAGTACTTGCCGGCGCTGCCGAAGTGGAAGTGATTGCGGGTGGTCGCTGCGGCTGTGCCGTACTCTGCGGCCGTCTCAGCTACCCAAGTCATAGCTTGATGGCAGGGAAAGTGCCCCATGCCGCCATCGCCGTCATAGACGCGGGCAGTGGTGGTTGAACTGGTGACCTTTATATTAGGGCGGAGATTGACGCGGCCTTCGAGCATCATGTGTACGTACCCGGGGAGTTGCCAGGTACCATGACTATTGACGCCGCGCAGGTCGGTGGCCGTCAAAAGGTCGGCGAGGAACTGGGCGTCCGCCGAGTTGGTGCCAGCTTTTTGGAAAAAGTCGGCGGCGAGTTGGTGCAAAGCAGCGGCTGGGACGCGGATGCCTTCGGCAGGTGGGGTGTTTCCCATGATGGCTCTCTGGTTGGAGTAAAAAAGCGAATTATATACGGGTTTGGAACTAGGCGTGTCAAGAAGCCGCAGAGGGTTTCAATATAGCAATCCTACTTATAAGAGTATCCGCAGATGGACGCAGATAGACGCAGAATAGGACGCACAACTAGGATCGTTCAAATCATGTCGGATTGCTACATGAGCACGGAGGAAGGGAAATGGCCTACGATCTGTTGTTAAAAGGGGCGCGAGTGATGGACCCAGCGCAGGATGTGGACGGGATCCGCGACGTGGGGATCGTCGGGGAGCAGATCGCCGCAGTAGCCGAGGAAATAACGGCTCCGGCGGCGGAGACGATCGACTTGTCCGGCAAAATTCTGACGCCGGGTTGGATCGATATCCACGCGCACCTCTACGCGGGATGCACGACTTGGGGGATCCGCGGCGATGCGCTGTGCTTGGCCACGGGCGTGACGACAATCGTCGATGCTGGCAGCGCGGGGTGGGCCAACTTCGAGGGATTTGTCGATTATGTGATCGAGCCAGCGCGGACCCAGGTTTTGGGGTTTGTGCATATTTCGGCGATTGGTTTGACCTGTGGGCCGGTGGGGGAGATGGTGGATTTGCAGTACGGCGATCCAGAGCGCACGGCGTTTGTGGCCCACCACTGGCAGGAGCACTGCGTCGGCGTCAAGGTGCGGCAGGGTGGATTCCAAGTTGGCGAGAATGGGACCAAGCCCTTGCAGTTGGCGGTGCAGGCGGGCGAATGGGCGGGGGTGCCGGTAATGGTACACATCGCCCGGGGGGTGCCGATTGTGGAGGTGCTCGCCCTGCTGCGGCCCGGCGATGTGGTGACCCATTGTTATCAAGGCACAGGAGACTGCGTGGTGGACGATGCGGGGACGGTGGTGCCGCAGGTGTGGGAAGCGCGGGAGCGGGGCGTGCTGTTCGACGTGGGGCACGGCGGCGGCAGTTTTGACTACGGGATCGCAATACAGGCGCTGGCCGACGGCTTTGTCGCCGATGTGATTAGCACGGATTTGCACGCGCATAGTTGGGACAGCCCGATTGAGAGTATGCCGGAGACTGCGTCGAAATTGCTCAACTTGGGCGTGCCGCTCGAACGCGTCGTGCAGCAGAGCACGGCCGCGGCGGCCGACGCCATCGGCCGCGGCGAGGAGTTGGGTACTCTGCGGGAGGGGACGGTGGCGGATCTGGCGGCGTTTGAAGTGCTGGAGGGGACGTTCGAGTTCGAGGATGTGCGCGGTCGGCGCGAGCAGGGCGATCGCAAAATTGAGCCGGTATTGACCGTGCGCCGGGGTCGGGCGTATCGGCCGGAGGATTTGCGCGAGGAGCTAGAGGAAGCTCGCGAGCGGGCGCGCTTTATGCGGAGTCTTACTGGTAAGAATTTTGCGGCTTTGGGTTGGGTGCCGGGTGGCGAGTGAATAGTGTTTAGACGATAAGAATTTATAACTGACGTTACGCATTGTAGGGGCAACCCTTGTGGTTGCCCTCGTAGGATCCCGCTGGCTGAATGCGCTGTATCGCTTGGGCGCCCACGAGGGACGCCCCTACACCGACCAATTCGGCGCAGATGAGTAACATCAGTTTATAACTTATAGTAAGGAGTAGAAAGACTTGTTTGAATCAACTGACGATCTGCGCATTGATCAACTCAAACCCTTGATCCCACCGGCGATTCTAATGGAAGAATTGCCCATTTCGGAAGCGGCATCTCATACCGTGGCCGCGGCCCGGCGTGCATTGGACGCCATACTGGCCGGAGAGGACGATCGGCTAGTGGTGGTGGTCGGGCCGTGTTCGATCCACGACCCTCAAGCCGCGCTTGAATACGCAGAACGGCTCAAGGAAAGGGCCGCGGCTCTAAGCGACGCGTTGTACGTGGCGATGCGCGTGTACTTCGAGAAGCCGCGCACGACCGTTGGCTGGAAGGGGTTGATCAATGATCCGCATTTGGACGACAGCTTCGATATCAACAGCGGCTTGCGCACCGCCCGCGGCCTGCTGGTGCAGTTGGGGGATATGGGCTTGCCGACTGCTTCCGAATTCCTCGATACGATCACGCCGCAATTTATCGCCGACCTGATTGCTTGGGGTGCTGTTGGTGCTCGCACCACGGAAAGTCAGGTTCACCGCGAATTGGCTTCGGGTTTGTCGATGCCCGTTGGCTTTAAGAATGGGACTGCGGGCAATGTGCAGATCGCCCTCGACGCCATTGGTGCCGCCCGGCATCCGCATCACTTTCTCTCGGTGACCAAGCAGGGCATTGCGGCGATTGTCGGGACTTCGGGCAATGCGAGTTGCCATTTGATTTTGCGCGGTGGCAGCGACGGTACTAACTACGACCACGCTAGTATCGATGAGGCTTCAGCTCAGCTCAAAGAAGCGGGCTTGCCGCATCGCGTGATGATCGATTGTAGCCACGGAAATAGTGCCAAGGATCACAAACGCCAACCAACTGTTGCACGCGCGATTGCCGCACAGGTGGCCGAAGGAGCGCAGGATGTTTTTGGGGTGATGCTGGAAAGCCACTTGATCGAGGGCAATCAGAAACAGCAGGCGGGTAGTGAGTTGGTTTACGGGCAGAGCATTACGGATGCCTGTATCGGGTGGGAGGATACGGTGGAGGTGTTGGAGGAATTGGCCGCGGCGGTGCGGACGCAGCGGCAAAAAAAATAACCAGCGACGAGGCCGACCGGCCTAGTTAGCGTGAAAAATCTTTCGCTGCTCTTTTTATGCGAGGCCCTCTCGCGCACCGCCAGTCTCGTCATGCTGTCGAGCATGGCGCTCATCGGCCAGCGGTTGACTCCGAATCCCGCGCTGGCAACCCTGCCGTTGGCGCTAGCGCCGGTGGCCACGATGATAATGACGGTGCCCGCGGCGCAGCTAATGCAGCGGCGAGGCCGCAAGATAGGTTTTGCTTTGGGTGCGGCGTTGGGCATCCTCGGAGGTGCGGTGGGGTGCTTGGCCGTGTACCAGGGCGATTTTGCGCTGCTTTGTTTGGGTGGGTTGGGCATTGGTGCAGTCAATGGCTTTGCTACCTATTATCGATTTGCCGCTGGCGAAGTGGTCGCCGAGGATTTTCGCAGTCGCGCGATTTCGCTGGTGATGGCCGGGGGCGTTGTGGCCGCGGTGTCAGGTTCCAATCTGGCGGCGTGGTCGCGGGAGTGGTTTCCCGACTATTTGTTCGCTGGCTCTTTTTTGGGGATTGCCGTCGTTCATGCGCTGGTTTTGCCGGTACTCTGTTTGGTTTCTTTTCCCGCGCCCAGCGTCGAGGAGCAGCGGGCGGGTGGACGTTCGCTCCGGGAGATCGCACGGCAGGCGGATTTCGCGCTGGCGGTGATCGGGGCGGTGGCTGCTTGGGGGCTGATGTCGCTGTTGATGAATGCCACGCCGCTGGCGATGAAACGGCATTTGCATTCCTTCGCCGATACGGCGTGGGTGATTCAGTGGCATGTGCTGGGTATGTACGTGCCGTCTTTTTTCACTGGGCACCTAATCTCGCGTTGGGGCGAGCATCGGATCATGTTCGTCGGCATCGCGTTGCTCG
The DNA here is from genome assembly GCA_009840005.1 of Gemmatimonadota bacterium. Next base: position 77,013 of record VXOR01000078.1, on the reverse strand, counting down.
GGTGTTCGATCGCGGTCAATTTGAGTGGTATCGGGCTCTATCACTACACGATTGGGTTGGCGCTATTGGGCGTGGGGTGGAATTTTCTTTTCGTAGGGTCAACGTCGCTGTTGGCGATGACGCACCGGCCCGAGGAAAAGGCGCGGGTGCAATCGTGCAATGACTTTCTGGTCTTTGGCCTGATCGTGTTGACCAGTTTTGGGGCGGCACCTTTGGAGGGGATGCTGGGCTGGAATAGGCTCAATCACTTGGCTGTGCCCTTTTTGGTGGCGGTGGCGGTGACGCTGGGGCTGTTGTGGGCGCGGGCGGTTCGGAGCGGCTAAGAAATGGACTATATCTAAGGAGGGTTCCGAGATGGCTAAATATCGCGTGGGGTTGATCGGGGCTGGGCGCAAAGGCACGCAGCACGCGCGCGCCTATATGCTCGACGAGCGCACGGAGTTGGTGGCCGTGGCCGATGGAGATCCGGAGAATTTGGCGCTGTTTCAAAAGCGCACGGGCGTGCCCGGTTATGCCGATTATCGCCAGATGCTAGAGAAAGAGGCGCTCGACATTGCCGCGCCAATTTTGCCGGTTGGCGTCAATCCGGAGGTCGTCATCGCCTGCGCACAAGCTGGGGTCAAGGCCATCCTCTGCGAAAAGCCGATCGCGGCCTCACTCGAAGAGGCCGACCGCATGGTCGCCGAGTGCAAGAGCCGGCGCATTCCCTTTGGCGCGGGGGACTTGGACGTCAATCTGCCGGCCTACCAAAAGGCCCTAGAGTTCATTGGTGCGGGCGAGTTGGGGGCGGTTAAGCGCATTACGTTGCTCGGTGGATCGGGCACGGAGATGTCGGGTGGCGGCTGTCAGCGCTTTACGCTGATGCGCCACTTTGCTGGCTGCGACGAGGTGGCGTGGGTGTCGGGCTGGGTCTGCGACGATCCCCTGAGCGAACACGACCAAGGCGGGGCTGGGTACGTGCGCTTTGCCAATGGAATTGAGTCGTTTATCTATCGGGACAAGGACGCGCGAGGTCGCGGCTACGAGGTGGTCTGTGAGGACGGAGTCTTCTACTCAGACGACAATCTCGCCGGCTTGTACCGCTATGTCGAAGGCGATGGGGCGAGCTGGGAGAAGTTGGAAAAAATTGAGGGCGTCTTGCCGGAAGGGCCGATTTACGGCGTTTACGGCGGAGAGCGCGGGTACGACGCCGACGGCTGGCGCTGTCTTGGGGACCGCAACAGGGCTAGTTGCAAGGCTATTATCGACGCGCTGGAGCGGGGCGAGGACCCGCCCGGCAGCGGCGAGAACGGCGTCAAGGTCCTCGAAATGGCCATCGCGGTGCGCGAGTCGCACCGGCAGGGGTGTGTGCCCGTGGCGCTACCGCTGGCCGACCGCAGCCTGCGCATGGTACCCCGTCCCGGGAGGATGTACAACAAGAAGCCGATCTATGGCCGCGAAGAGTACATGAATCAGGTTTTGTCCCAGAAGAAGGACTAAGTGCTGTATGGAAAACTTGGCGGCAATGTATCCGCAGATGGACGCAGATAGACGCAGAATTATTTACAAGACAAGCTGCATCTTGACTCGTCCAACTCATTCAAGATGACTATATGAGGCCGATGGGCCACGAAATAGGAGCTTAGCCATGGACCGACCCCATTTAATTCACTACAACGACGCGCACCACTTTCACGCCAAGCGACTGGAGCCACCGGCCAGCCGCCACCTCCTGAACTGGCCGGTAGATGAGGTGTTGGGTACGGGCGTGGATTTGCTGGTTTTGGGATTGGGTTATAGCGACGTCTTCTTTCACCAGAGCGCGGTCGGTCGCGTGGTGGGGCAGGGCAAGGAGGTGTGGGAAAACTACATCGACTGGCGGATCATGCGGATGGTCGAGGTGGCCAAGGAACTGGGCACCGACCAACTGCGGGCCGTCATTGAGCGCGGTCGGGAGACTGGGATGCAGGTGTTTCCCAGTCTCAAGCTCCAGGACTCTGCCCGGCCGGGAAGCGAGCGCTTCGGGCGGCTCAAGGAACAGTACGGAGCCGCGGTGTGCATTGGCGACGCCGGTCGGGCCGAGTGGTGTTACGACTACGCGCAAGAGGCCGTGCAGGAGGACAAGTTGGCCATTATCGGCGAAGTGTTAGAAGGCTATCGAGCCGATGGATTGGAACTAGATTTTTGTTTTGACAACTTCTATTTTAAAAAGGATGAGATCCAGGAAAACGCGCCGCTGATGACTGAGTTTGTGGCCAAGGTGCGGGCGTTGGCTGAGGAAATCGGCGCGCGGCAGGGCCGCAGAATTCCACTAATGGCGCGGGTGCATCTGCACGAGAAAGACAATCTCGCGGTGGGGCTGGATGTGGAGGCTTGGCTGCGGGCCGGCAGCCTCGACTGGGTCGTCGGTCAGGACGCGAACGTGCTGGTTGACGTAGGTATTCAGGCACCGTGGATGGCTGAGGTGGCCGAGAATGCGGGTGCTGCCGCGTATTATCGGCCGCCGCGCCGAATCTACGACGAGCGGGTGGGGTTGCCGAGCATTGAGATGTACCGCGCCCTCAGTCAGACCTTAGCTTGGCAGGGCTACGCTGGGATGTATTTGGGCTATATGCCTTGGCCCTTGGCCGAGCGCGAGTACCAGATTCTGCGCGAGGTCGCCTATCCGCAGGTACACGCCCGGCGCGACAAGCGCTACTTGCTGCAGCCGCGCGAGGGGGTCATTGGGGAAGAGACTTCTACGCCGGAGCGCCAAGTGCCGGAACAGCTCTTGGAGGGCGAGACGGTCGCGCTCGACATTTGGGTGGCCGACGATGTGGAGAGTGCCCGGCGCGATGGGGAGATGCGCCCGGCTATTTTGACGCTGCGCTTTTCCTTTTTCTGCATTGAGGACGAGATTGAAATGCGCTTTAATGGCCGGGTTCTGTCCCGCGCCGAAGCTGAAATCAGCGACGAGCGTGCGCTGACCATTCCCGTTCAGCTCGCTGGGGGCATGGCGGTGCAAGCCCCGTTGGGTTTTTCAGCGCACTGGTTCCGCTTTCGCTTGGCACCGGAGGAGGTAAGGCGCGGGGCCAATCGGGTCGAGATCGAGGTTAAGAAACTGGAGGCGCGAGCGGGTTTTGTCCGCAGCATCAATGGGGCGGAAATCCTAGTCCGCTACAAGGACTTTGTGCGTCCCGAAGGTTTGGTACTGGAGCGGATTGCTCCGCCGGGAGGTTGAGATGCGCGTATTGATTACGGGAACTAGCGGTTTTATCGGTCGAGCGTTGGCTGCGGATATGGCGGCGGACCACGAGGTGGTCTGTCTGTCGCGCCAGCCGACGGAGGTTGAGGGGGTGGCGGTGGTGGTTGGGGATTTTACGCGGGAGGAGGATCTGCGCCGGTTGGATCGGTGGGATTTCGACGCGCTGGTCCATTTGGGGGCGGTGACGGGCGCGGGCGCTGAAGCGGATCTCATGCGGGTTAATGTCATGGGGACCTACGGTTTGTTGCGCTATCTGATCGATCGGGGTTGCAGCAAATTCGCATTGGCCTCGTCGATCGCCGCGGTTGGGATGCAGTCGGTGCATTTTCGGCCGCTCGAACTGCCGATGTCGGACGAGCATCCGTGTCTGGACCGCGATGGCTACGGTTTTTCCAAATACATGATGGAGGAGACGACCCGCTATCTGGCGCGGCAGCGGGAGGAGTTGGACTTCATCAATATTAGGCTGGCTTCGATTTGGCCCGAGGACCGGGTAGCTGCGCCACGGCAGCCGGGGCCGGTGGGACCGTGGGGGATGGGGGCGATTTCGTGTATGTATTTGAGCGATGCGGTGCGGTGCTTCCGGCTGACGGCGGAGCGCGCGCACAAGGCGGGGGTGCGGATTTTGAACGCGGTGGGGACGCAGGCCTGTGTGGCCTGTACGGTGCCGGAGTTGATGCGGATTTGGTATGGGGCGGATGCGGAGAAGATCGACATGGCGCATTACGAGCGGGCGGGACACGAGCGAGATCCGGTCTACGATATTGCGCGGATTGAAGCGGAGTTGGGATTTGTGCCGGCGCGGAGTGTGTTGCCCTAAATCAGGCTTTCGACCAGCGTCGGCTGACCGGGGCGAGCTGGCGATAGTCGGGAATTACTGGACAATGTCGGCTACGCGCTCTTCACCCATTGCCACTGGTTACTCCTGCGCGAACGGTTGATTTTTGCTGGTCGCAGGATTTTCCCACTGGCCGCCCACCGGCCGGAGTTGACCCGTGCCCGTCACCGCGAAATTGCGCCCGTCGCGCTCGGGCACTACGTAGCGTTCGTACCAATCCTCTAGCCGCTGCTTTAGGTCGCCGATCCGCTCGGTTTGGTTGGGATCGTCCGCCAGATTGGTGCGCTCGTCCGGGTCGTTGGCTAGGTCGTAGAGTTCGTGCGGCCCTTCGGCTGAGCTCAGGACTTCGGCGAGCTCAGTCGAGTCGTCGAAGCCATCTGGATAGCGGTGGACGTATTTCCACTCCTCGGTGCGCATCATTCGCGTCGCTCCGTACTCGTCGTAGATGACTACTTCCTGCCGACCGGTGTTGTCTGCTCCCAACAACAGGGGTAGTGCGCTTTGGCCGGGGAAATTGGTACCCTCGGGCAGTGGCAACCCCAGATAGTCGAGCAAGGTCGGCATAAAGTCGTAGGCGCTGACCATGCCCTCTTGGACGCTCTCCGCAGGAATGCGGCCGGGGTGGCTGACGAGGAAGGGCACCTTGATCGAATTCTCGTACATGTTTGGCGGATAGGTGCCGTTGCCCTTGCCCCAGAAACCGTGGTGGCCGCAGCTAAAGCCGTTGTCGCTGGTGAAGACTACTAGCGTGTTCCCGCGCAGCCCCTTTTCCTCCAGCTTGTCGATGATCCGCCCAATGTCGCGGTCCATGGCCGTCACCGCTGCGAAATAGCCCTTGAGCATCTCGCGGTTGCCCAGACAATTCTCACTCAGCCCGTGTCCCACCGCCCAGGGATGGATCGCTTCCTGCGGACAGGAGTCGAAAGCGCAGTTGTCGTAGGAATCGACGATTTCCTGCGGGTGGCCAGTCCACGGGCTGTGGGGTGCTGTGTAGTGGACGCCTAGGTAAAAGGGCGCGTCGCCGTCGGCGTGCCGATCGATAAACGCCAACGCGTCGTTGGTGATTGCCGTGGTCACGTAGCCCGGCTCGGTGATTAGCTCGCTGTCGCGGATCATGGGTGCGTCGTTGTACGGCCCGCCGCCCTGCTGATGCACGTACCAATGCGAAAAGCCGTGCTGCGCGAGTTGGCTGTGCCCTAAGTGCCACTTGCCGCTCAGGCCGCAGACCCAGCCATTGTCAGCGAGGATGTCGGTATAAGCCACCTCGCCGGCGAGATAAGCGGCTGCGGACTCGCCGACATTGCCCTCTCTGATCCAGTCGTGGACTCCGTGCTGCGAGGAGATCCGCCCGGTTAAAAAGGTCGCGCGGCTGGGCGAGCAGACCGGCGTCGCAACGAAGAAATTGTCAAAGCGCATGCCGGTTTGAGCGATGAGGTCGATCGCTGGAGTGCGGATTTCTGCGTTGCCGTAACAGCCGGCGGCCCAAGGGCCTTGGTCGTCGCTGAGAATGAAGACGATGTTGGGTCGATTCATTGACTGGCCTATTCCTGAACTAAAGGTTGGTTTTTGCTGGTCGCGGGGTCTTTTCAATGTCCGCCTACCGGCCTAACGCGTAGGGGCGGCCGTTTTCCTCATTCCGTAGCTTGGATGACAATGCCTCTGGCCAGTTTGTTATAGCCGCGCTTCTCGTCCCAAACCCCCTCGTTGGCGATCCGATATGCGTAGCGTGGATCGCCAACGAGCTTGGGACTGGGGTCGGGCAAGTGCAAGTACGCGATATACTCGCCCGGTGCCATAGTGGAGGATAGCGGAATCACGGCGGAAAGCACGTGGGATGCCCCCGGCTTCCAAGTGCGCGGATCGACATCGACCACAAAGGCTTGGACCGCTCCGCTCTCTTCGTTTTCTAAGACGATCTCCACATCGCGCCTGTTGTAAAGCGGGGCGAAACCGCGATTGTCTAGGTCGATTTCCACTGCGAGTTGCCCACCGGGGGTGGCAGTGGCCGCGATGCGGCTCTGAGTCAAGACGAACCGCGCTCCCAGCCTCCTCTTTACCTCGTCGAAACAACCCTGTGCGGCCCACTTGTCGAGTACCGCGGGGTGATAGCTGCTATTGAGATAGCTGCCTTTAAGGGTTTCCAGTTCGGTAATGGTCCGCTCGCAATCGTTGAGTACATGCGTTCGGCAGGTCTCCCCGCCGAACGCGGTGTAGAGGGTCTCGTTTGCAAGATAGGCCACTTCCTCCTCGCGTGTCATTTCTCCCCGCTCGTACGTGCCGACGTCGATCGGTGAGGAGAGGAAACAGTCGTTGTGATGGCCGACGCGAGCGACATGCTCGCCGCTATAGGCATTATTGGCATCCACTGTGGCGAAACCGCCGCCAGATATTTTGAAAATCTGCTGTTTCAGGTAGGGATAGCGGACCAAGACTAAGCGGTCGGTGGGAGTATGGTCGAGGATGTGGAACAGCATCTCCCGGCCCTGATCGTAGTCTTTTGCGATCGCTGTCGTGTGCCACTCTCCCCACGGGCCGATAAACCCCGCCTCGAAGAGGGCGATGACATCCTCGTTGGCGGCGAAAATGGGGGCCAGTTGCGCGATGTGGTTTTTGACGTTCGGCTTTGGTGGGTCCTCGTACGATTTGTAGTCGCCGCCTGGACCTTTGAAACCGTAAGATCCCCGAACGATGACTTTCATTCCCTGGTCCCGGGCGATGGCGAACCCGTTTTCTACTGCGGCGAGGAACGACTCCGGCAAGAACGAGACCTCGCGATAGGCCTCCATGAAGATCCGTCCCCGGAGTAACGTATGCCCCTCGTCACGCCTCTTGCCAATCGCGGGATCAAGTTTGTGCAAGTTGGTATATATGTAAAATCCTCGTTCGGGGTTGGGAAAGATGCTTGCGTCGGGCTCGTAGTGAGTCGCGATAATATCGGCGCGAGTTACTCCTGTTTTCGCGTCGGCCATTTTTTCTTTCCCACAGGATAGTACACCTAGCACAATCGACGCGACACATACTGTCATAGTTTTGAACATCCGGGCCTTGCGCTATTGCAAAAGTCGGACAATGGTCTGTGCTGCGAATCCTTTGGGCAGATCGTGCTTGCTCCTGTCGTCCTTTGCCATGAGAGTGACCTCCTCCTGAAGCTGCCTGCGCGCTACATCATGGACTAACCGTAGACCGCCTGAATCATGGCATTGATGTAGCCGAAGCAGTACGCATAGGACTGATAGTAGCCCATTGGATCGTCGTCGGTGTGCGGGACGTGGTCGGGATCAATGCCGTAGCAGTAGCCTGTGTCCTTGAGGGCCTTTAATACCCGGTGGAAGTCCATATCGCCTTCATCGGGCAGTGCCTCGCGGAAGCTGTAGAGTCCCCCGAGGAGGTTGCGATAGTGAACTAGGAAGATCGTATTGCGGCTGCCAAAGTATTCTATGATGGGGTAGATTTCATTGGCCGAATCTTTGAGCCCTTCGGCGATGGAGCCGACGCAGAAGTTCCAGCCGTGATACGGACTGCGCTGAATCTCGATGAAACGCTTCATGCCCTCAAAGTCATTGAGGACTTTATCAACACCCTTATAACCCGGGGGTGTGGCTGGGTCTTCTTGGGAATTGCCCATTCGAACCTTGAATTCTTCTGCCACTGGAATCATGCGTTCGAGCAGATACTCAATTCGCTCCCAGTGCATGTCGGCGGTGACGCGCCCAGCCTCCGTCAGCTTGGCCTGTTCTTCTGCCGGAATCTTGTCGAGGCGGAAGGCCGTATGGACGTAGCCGCCGCGACCTTCTTCTTCTTCGGTGCGGTCGATGGGCAGGATGCAAGTGTTATAGCGCAGAGAATCGATGCCGGCGCGCGCAGCGGTGCGGATCATTTCGCATACGAGGTCGATTTCCCGGTCGCGCTCAGGGCTTTTGCCAAAATAGATGATGTTGGGAAATTGCTGATATATGGGTAGCAGGCTCATATCCAGCGTCAGCCCGAAGGCCTCATGGTGCTCTCTTTCCTGGATCAACTCGTCGAGATCCCAGCCTCGATCGGGGTGGAAGGGAAAGTTGGCGGCCTTGTGGCGCACGCCACAGCGCTGCAAAAAGCGCAACTCGGCATCGGTTGATCCAAAACTTTGGGTGCGCACGTACATGCGCCCGCCGTTGGCCGATGATTGTGATGCGCCTCCGGCAGCAGAAGCCGCGGCCTCACCGGCTGCGAGACCTTGTTCAAATGGATCGGAGTTCTTCATGGGATTCCCCTTTCATTGGTATGATGGTATGGCGTCGAATTTGCAATCCCCTATTATGGGGGTTCTAGGTTGAGTAAGACAAGTAGTTAGGTGCGGTACCAGTAGGCGCTGTTGCAGATTAGCAGGCTTTTCTTGTCAATCCTATCTGTACCGTTCAGCTTGTGTATTGAACATTCGGGCATATTGGCCATCTTCACGCATCAGTCCATCGTGAGAGCCTTCTTCTATCAATTCTCCATTTTGCAGTACGAGAATATGACTTGCCATGCGAACTGTTGAGAATCGATGAGAGATAAAAATAGTCATTTTCCCGCCGGTAAGTTCTGCAAATCGGTCGTAGATCTCATGCTCTGCTAAAGCATCCAACGCAGCAGTTGGCTCATCAAGAATCAGAATCTGCGCATCCCGCATAAACGCTCTGCTCAGAGCTAATTTTTGCCACTCTCCGCCGGATAGATCCACTCCTTCCTCAAAGGTGCGTCCCAAAACGGTGTCGAATCCTTTGGGTAGTCCAGCAATAATGGACCTAGTTCCTCCCTGTTCAGAGGCGCGGACAATGCGATTCATATTATCTACATGCTCGATCTGGCCCAAACCAATATTCTCTTTTACCGTGAGATCATAGCGTATGAAATCCTGGAAGATTACTCCAATTTGATGCCGCAAATCCTCTAGATCATATTCGCGCAAATCCTTCCCATCGAGAAGGATCACTCCTTCAGATGGATCGTAGAATCGAGCCAGAAGTTTTACCAATGTTGTTTTTCCCGCACCGTTTTCACCTACCACAGCTATTGTCTCTTCTGGCCTGAGCGTAAAGGATAGATTTTTAAGGACAAGCCGGTCTGAGCGTGGATAATGAAATGAGACATTCCGAAACTCAATGCCTTGCTGGATTGGCCTTGGAACGCGAAGCTGCGATCGATTCCCTCGCGACAAAGCACCTTCCACCGAATCCGGCGACAGATCCAAAAAGGATAGAAGATTTTCTGCGAAAAGCGTGTCCTCGTAGAGACGGCCTGTCGTCCGGAAAAAGGACTCCAACATACTGCGGCTCCGCTCCGCAGCCTGAAAAACCAATACGACGTCTCCAATGGTGATAGTTCTCCAGATAGCCTGTACCACTGCATATATCCAAATACCCGCGGTTCCAGCGCTGGATGCGAGACCTAAAAGAGCATTCGCGCGTTCCTTTGAAAGCCGCACCCGTTTTTCTGCGACGAAATATTGCTGCCAGAACTCTCGGAAACGCCTCAGAAAGGGTTTACCAAGGCCGAACACGCGGATTTCCTTTACGGCATCCCGGGATTTCAGGAGACTCGAAAGATACGTAGCCATCCGTCTTGCCGGCACACGGCTGCTCTCTATACGGAACCACCGGTTTGCATAATAGGCTTGGACGATAGCTTGTGGAGCAGAGGTGAGAAGGAGAAAGACGATTGCTAATGGATGCAGCGTGAGCAGGAGGGCGAGAACAGCACCTAAAGAAAGAAGAGATCCAAAGAAGCTTAGAGATCCCCACGCCAAGTTGTGAGCCTTTGGAATGTTTTTGAGGGCATTCTCCATTTTATCGTAGAACATCGGTGTCTCAAAGAAGGCGACATCCAGTTCTGTAGCTTTCTCGAGGACAAGAAACTCCGCATAATTTCGGAAATGTAGGCTGACAAACATGCTTGCTTCGGTACTCAATGATTGGCACGTTCCTCCCACGGCCCAGACAATGAAAATAGCACCTATGGGGATGAGAAACGCATACCAATCGACTACCTGAGCTTGTGAGGATGCTTGAAGAATTTCACTTATGCGATCGAGTATAACTTTCGATAGCCAAATCTGAGTAGGCAGCACAGCTGCACTGATCACAGTAAGAAGAATCGCGAGAAACATATACGAAGGCTTGGCTTCCCACACTAACTTGAGCACGCGGAAATAGCTTATAAATCTACGGTCAATAAACTTCACAGGGGTATCCTCATAATGGAGGTTCCAGTTTCATGGGCGGACTAGGACGGGCCGCCTTGGGATGGGAAAAATCTGCGATCGCACTTAACTGCTTGTACCCAAAAATTGGTTCGGGTAATGGTCGCTAGGTAAGAAAATGCTGAACATCCGACCCCTATCGCGTGGGTTCCAAATTGAGTAAAACGAGTAGCCAAGTGCGGTGCCAGTAGGCGCTGTTGACGTAGGGGTTTTCGGCCGTGGGCCAGTTTTTCCAATAGGTCTCGTTGTGGGGGATTCGGTGATACCACTGGATCAGGGGGATTGAAGGCAGTTCGCGCAGCCAGATATCCATTGCTTGGCGGAAGAGCACGACTAGCTCGGGGTCGTCCGGCGCGACCTCGGCCATGCGGTCAACGATGGCGTCGAATTCCTCGTTTTTCCAGCGCCAGAAGTACTCGGCCGCCGTTCCCGTCGGCTGCACGAAGCGACTGTGGTAGAGGCGCAGGGTGAAATAAGGGTCTCGCACCGAAGCCGCGTGTCCTATCACAAAGGCTCGGGCCGTGCCTTGGGTCATGCGGGTATAGGCGTCATTGGTGGCGCGGAAGCTGGCGTCAAAACCGGCCCGGCGCAATTGTTCGATCAGCACTGGCGTGAAGTCTTGGAAGAGGTTGGGGAAGACATCGACCACTATCTTAAGGCGCGTCCCGTCCCTGCTCCAAAACCCGTCTTCGTCCTTGTGCCATTCCTTGCGCTCCATGATCTCCGCGGTGCGGGCCGGATCGTAGGTATTTAGCTGATATTGCGCGAGGAGATCTTGGATCTGGTCGATGTAGCGCATGAGCGGGGGAAATTCGGGATAGGGATAGAGCGTGAACGTGCCCGCTCCTTGCCAACCGACGTCCACTACTTGGGCGCGATTGATCGCGTAGTTGATGGCCCAGCGGATTTCCGGGTCGCTGAAGGGCTCTTCGAGATTATTGAAGCCGAGGGACAGTGGCCACCAATCCAGATAGCCGTACGGTGATTCCCTGCCCGTCCAGGTGGAGATGTTGGGGTTTTGCTCGAGCACGGTCTTGATGTTGACTGGGCGTAAGTCCACGCTCGAATCGATCTCGTTGGCCAAGAGTTGCTGGGACCACTTGGCTTCATTGCCGAAGGGCAGATAGATGATGCGCTCCACCTTGGGCAGTTGCTGGAATCCCAATCCGACCGCCCACCAGTCAGGCCGCAGGTCCCAAACTCGCTGTTCGGGAGCGGTAATCGCTAGGCGATACGGTCCGCTGACCACCGGCCAGCCCTTGGCTAGATCGAGGTTTTTGAAGGTATTGGCGTCTTGGTCTTGCCAGATGTGTTTGGGGACGATGCGGACCCCATTGCCGAAACAATCGGTGAAGTACGAAAACAGAAATCTTGGATTGGATGCCCGCAGTGTGATGCGCGCCGTCAACTCGTCCACGGCCACCGCCTCTTCTACCCAAGTCTCCATGTCGGTAGAAAGCAGCAGTTCCGGCGCATGGGCCTTGAGCATGTTGATGGTGAAGACCAAGTCGCGCGCCGTCCACGGCATGCCGTCGCTCCACTGGACTTCGTCGCGGATTTTGATGGTGACTTCGGTGTAATCCTCGTTGTATTGGTGGCTTTCCGCGATCCAGGGGATGAGGTTGTTTTCTTCGCTATAGGCATTGTAGTAATAGAGCGGCTCAAAGAGAAAATTGGATCCTGTCGAGGATACCATGCCGGGGATAAAAGGGTTGAAGGCGTCGTAGTCCAGCATTTGGGTCAACCCGAGGATCAGCGTCCGGTCGCGAGGAACTTGCCGCACACTAGGCTCTTGTCCCGCTTGGTCTTCGGTGCCACCGCACGCCAAGAGCAGAGCGCACCAAATCCAAGAGCACCAAATCCGCGTTTGGTTTCCGTATTGCATGTGTAATTTATTCGGCATTTTAAATGGTCTCCGCAGGTACGGCTAAGTCGCGCAGTTTGCGTTGCCAGCCGTATTTGTCCCCGCCGGTGAGCAAGGCGGCCCGTTCTGCGGGTAGGCCGGCGACGAATTCGGGATCGGGATCGTAGCCGTTCCACGCTTGGAACATCGTCGGGGTGTAGCCGCCGAGAATTAAGACGCGATCCCGCTGCGAGCGGATGATGCCGGAAGAGTGCATCAGCGATTCGTAAAAGAGCAGCGTCGATCCAGCCGGTGCTTCGACTTGGTGAACGAGCGCGGGGTCGGCTAGGGCTGCGTCGATGATCGCCTGGCGATCCACTTCTTGGGGGATTTTGTGTGTTCCGGGGATGACGGTGGTGCCGCCGTCGTCCGGGCCGAGGTCGGTGAGATTGGTGAGCGCCTTGACGAAGGAGAAGTGATAGAGGCCATTGCCGGTGTGGGAATAGGCGGGGTTGATGCCCCGATGGAAGCCGTACTTTTGCTCCCCACCCGGCCGCCGGATGTGGGCGTCTGACTGCTCTAGGCGGACGGTGCCGCCGACGATTTCCTCGGCCATTCCCAGAATTCTAGGATGCGTCAGATATTCGTAGAAACACGGGGACAGATGGGGGAGATTGTCGATGCGGAAAAACTCTCGAGTCGAGCTGGACAGATGGCAGTTTGCTTCGGGCAGTTGGCCTGTGCGCTGAAAATCGGCTTCGATCTGGTAGATAACCTCTAAGAGTGCGGCGATTTCGGCCTCGGTTAGGAGCTTTTTGAGGACGACATAGCCATAGATTTCGAGGTGCAGGCGTTGGGATGGGGTCAACGCGGGGAAGGGGGTGTTATCTGTGGACATGGTGGATTCCTCGTTGGGAACGGAGCGGACGAGCGGGAAGAAAGGTAGGAAAATTTGACACAGGGGAGAACATTGCTCATTTCTAGGGAAACGGAGGGAAACAGCTAATGAAATACAGTGACGAACACCACGCCCACTTTGAGGAGCACGGCTACGTGCGGCTCGGCAAGGTCCTCGACGACGCGGGATTGGCCGAACTACAGCAGCGCATTGACGCGATCATGCTCGGCGAGATCCCCTACCCGGAGATGGAGTTTCAGCTCGACGGAGAGGACGCCGACTACGCGAAGATGCCCACCGTCTCTGCCGGCCACAAGGGCACCACGCTCCAGTACCGCAAGATCATGGGCTTGGAGCAGGACCCGGTCTATCTCGCCTACATGCAGCACCCTTTTTTCCGCCAGATCACCCGGCGCTATATCGGCGAGGACGTGTCGATTTTCCGGGCGATGTTTATGAACAAGCCGGCGGAAAAGGGCACGATATTGCCTTGGCACCAGGATGTGGGCGTGGGTTGGGGGGTGGGTTACAATCCGACGACCACGGTGTGGACCGCGATCGATCCGGCGATGGTGGCAAATGGCTGTATGCAGGTGGTGCCCGGCAGCCACAAGCACGGGGTGATCACCGAAGGGCACTTTCCTTCAGAAGAGCAGTTGGCCGAATACGCGCCGCCGGGTGCGGAAATCGACCTTGAGGCCGAGGCGGGTGAGGCGATTTTGCTCAACAATCTGCTGCTGCACCGCTCGGGGATCAATCCGACGGGTCAGTCGCGCCGTGCCTTTAGCATCGCCTATATGGACGGAGCCTCGCGTTCGGTGAGTACGGGCGAAGGCTATCCGATGATCTTTGGTGCAGAGGCGCTGATCCCGGCCTAGTCGGGCCAGTGCTGCGCGGAGATGACGTAGCGGGCGACGGCCTCCTCGTCCAATTCCACGCCCAAACCCGGTCCGGTGGGCACGATGGCGTAGCCGTCTTGGACCAGCGGCTCTTTGAGCAGGCTGTGCTCGTGCGCGAAGTTGCCGCAGAGGTCGGAGCCAAAGGTGCAGTTGGGCGCGGCGGCTGAGGCGTGGAGGCGGAAGGCGTCGAAAATCCCCAGATCGACATTGGAGGCTTGCCACACGGGGAGGTCCGCGCTTGCGGCGATGCGCGCCATGTCGAGAAAATCCCAATCCGAGGGGGCGACGTTGAAGGCGTCCACCGCTTCGAGGTGCACTGCGTCGATGATCTGGCGGGGGTTTTGGAAGTGTGGGGCGACGAGGACGCTGGTTTCTTCCTTGAGGCGGCGGTATTCGCTGAGATCGGTTTTGGGGAAGGGATCTTCGAAGACCACGTCAAGTCCGTCGAGGCGGCGGGCTAGGTCGAGGGCGTTTTTGAGGTTGTAGAAGCGCTCGTTGGGGTCTAGGACTACCCGCAGGTGCGGCGCGACTTCAAGAGCGGCGCGGACTCGGTCTTCCATGTTGGCATCTTCCCACTTGCACTTCATCTTGATGCCGTGGAAACCCAGTTCGGTGGCGCGTTGGGCCGCGCGGGCGGAATCCGTGGCGCTCATCCGACTGATCCAGTAGTCAACCAGCACCTTGTCTTGCAGCTTGCCGCCGAAAATGCGGCATAGCGGCCAGCCGATCATTTTGCCGATTAGGTCGAGGAGGGCGATGTTCCAGCCACCGCCGCGCAAGGTCAGTGGTTCAAAGGTGTTGGGATCTTTGCCGATCAGGTCCGGCGGTTGTTCTGCGCGGTCGCCGTAGTACGGGCCACTCATACCGAGGCCGGTTAGTCCTTGGTCGGTGTGGATCCTGAGGACGTCTTGACGCCGGGCCGAGAGCGGCTCGGGATAGCCGGGCGCGGGCTCGTCGTACTCGGGCGGAGGCAGGATGCCCGGGAGGAAGGGGACGCAACAGACGGTGCGTTCGAGGCGAGTAATCTGCACGGCGCGCTCAGTACAGGGCTTGGTAGAGTTTGCGCTGATAGTCGGCCACCAGCGGATTGTCGCGGCCGAGTAGGTGGAAAACGGCGACCATGGCGTCCTTGGCGGCTTGGTCGCCGTTCGATCGTTTGCCCACGACATGGAGCCATTCCTGCAACGCGGTTTCGTAGTCGCCCTCGGCGGCGGCGCAACAGGCCAATAGGTAGCGGGCCTCGTGGTCGTCTGGCTGCCCGAGCACGCGCTGGGCGCAAGCGGCGCGGCCCCCAGCCTGCTGGCACTGGTGGGCAAACTCGATCTGGGTGAGCAGTGCTTGGGCTTGTGGGTATTCGGGGGTGTCCGTCTCGACGAGATTGACCAACTCCTGTACGGTCTCGAAGCGGCCCTGTTGCAGGTGGATCTTCGCTAGGCCGAGGAGGGCGGGGCCGTCGGTAGGATTTTCCTCAAGTACGTTCTCGTACTGGCGGGCAGCCTCGTCGAGGTCGCCGGTGGCCGCTAAGTCGTCGGCTTGGTCAATCACTTGGGCTTCTTCGGGGATGGGGGCATCGGAAACCAAGGGACGGAGAATGGCCTCGATCTGCTCCTTGGGCAGCGCGCCGGTGAATTCCTGGGCTAGCTGGCCGTTCTTGACGATTTTGACCGCGGGGATGCCTTGGACCCGAAAGGCCATGGCGAGCCGTTGGTTTTCATCGACGTTGACCTTGGCTAGAGCCACGCCGGGGCCAAGCGCTGTGACGACGTCTTCGAGGATGGGTCCTAAGGTCTTGCAAGGGCCGCACCAAGGGGCCCAAAAATCGACGACGATGACGCGCTCCTGCGAGCCTTGGAGGACTAGCTCTTCAAAGTTTTGTTCATCGACGTCGAATATCTGTGGTTGGGGTTGGATTTCCATGGCGTCCTTCCGGGTACAGGTCGGTTTTCGTTAGGTGTTGGTAGGGGCGTCCCTTGTGGGCGCCCTTGATTGGGGGTGGGTGGGCAACCACGAGGGTTGCCCCTACTGGCCGCGGCCGCGGCCGGCGACTGCCCATTCTTCGACGACCTCGCCGTTGCGGAGGGCGAAGAGGCGGTCGTGGAGGTTGGTGGTCATCCCGCCGTGTAGGGGGATGAAAGAGAGGATATCGCCTACGTTGACTGGACGATCTGCGGCAGTGGTATCGACGTGGCCGTGTTCGACGGACATGCCTTTGAGAAAAAGCTCGGGCTGCTCGATGCAGTAGCCATACGGGGTCGGCGGGTAGCTGGTGAAGGCCTTCTGGCCGGCATCGACGATGGCTTGCCCCGGGCGGGAGGTGCTGACCACGGTGACGACCAAGCGCAGCGGACAGCGAGTGGGGTCGAGGTCGTCGCGCTTGCCCACGCGGGTCATGCCCTCATAGGCGTACGAGCCGATGCGGGTCTCGGTGCAGCCGAGGGATTTGGAGATGGCTTCGCTGCCAGTGCCGCCGCCGCTGATGATGTGCAGCGGCAGGCCGCTTTTGTGCGCTCCTTCGCGCACTTCGTCGAGGAAGGGGCGGGCGCGCTCGCTGCTGGGATAGGTCATCACGCCGGTAAAGTCCAGCCCCGATAGCTGGTCGATGTGCTGGGCCAGCGCGAGGGTGTCGGCGGGCGATTGGGTGCCAACGCGGCCGCCGCCGGTGTCCATCTCGACGATCACGCGGATACGGCAACCGGCGGCTGTGGCGGCCTGTGAGAGTCCGTCAACGGTGGCCGCGGAATCGGCGGCGACTGTCAGGGTGCTCTTGCCGCTTTGGATTAGGCGTGTCAGGCGGGCTAGCTTGGGCTGGCCGACGATGTTGTAGGGAATCAGGATGTCTTGGATGCCTCCGTCGGCCATGGCCTCGGCCTCGCCCAGTTTCTGACTGACGATGCCAATGGCTCCTGCGGCGATTTGCATGCGGGCAATGGCTGGCGTCTTGTGGGTCTTGGTGTGGACGCGCAGGCTGATTTCGAGCTGGTCGCAGGCGTTTTGCAAGTCGCGGATGTTTTTTTCTAACACGTCGAGATCGACGCAGAGGGCGGGGGTATCGAGTTCGGTAAAGTGCATGGTGCTTAGATCCTTCCAGTAAAAAGGTCCATGTATTGGCTGGCGATTTTTTTCTGGGAGTATTCGCGTCGCACGTAGGTGCGGCACTGGCGGCTTAGATCGGCGCGTTCCGTTGGACTGAGGGCGAAGAAGCGGTGGATTTGTTCGACGAAGGCCGGGTAGTCCTCTGGGTCAACGAGAAACCCGCCTTCGCGCACGCTTTCGGTGAGGGCATCGACGGCAAAGGCCACGGCCGGGGTGCCGGCGTACATACATTCGAGCTGGGTTTGGCCGAAGCCTTCGACATCGCCGGGTATGTGGATGTTGGGCATGAGGAAAAGATCGCAACTGGTGCGTAGCATGGCCAGCACGTCGTCGGGGACTGGCCCGAGCAGGACGACGCGGTACTCTAAGCTCTGTTCGCGGCGGAGCGCCTGCAAGCGCGCGGTTGCGCTGCCGAGGGGGCCGCAGATCAGGAGGCGGATATCCGCGTCGAGTAGAGGCATACCCTTTTCCAAAAATTCGACCATGCCCTTGCGGGGGACCTGGCGGCCGAAAAGCAGCAGGATGCGGTCTTGGCCAAAGCGCAGCCCGTGTTCTTCCTCGAAACGCGCTCTGACCGTCTCCAGCGCGTCTGGTGCCAACTCCAGCGGCTCAATCCCTAGATAAATGATTTCCAACTTGGCCTCGGGAACGCCGCTCGCCTCGGTAATGCGGCGGCTGTTCTCGCTGATGACGACGACCTTGTCGCAGGCGCGGACTCCCCAGTGCATCAGTGTGCGCGCGAGGGGATTTCTGTATGTCATTTCGAGGCCATAGACGGTGGTGATGAAGTGCGCTGGACCCAAAGGGCGCAAGAGTGGAGCCAACGACGCGGCGACTCCGTCGGCGAAGTACACGGCATCGACGCGACGGAAGAGCACGGCCCACAAGGCGACCCCAAAGCAATAGGGAAGGAACCAAGTCAGGTGCAAAAGCGATTGGCGGCCCAGCGAGACGAGGTGGACTTGGGCCTGTTGCACGAGCTGGGCGTAGAGCGCGTGACAGTGGGTCTGGATGCCGCCGATGGTGGGCGGGTAGCGGCGGGCGAGGAAGAGGATGCGAGGGGGATGGGTCATAGTGAGACTCGGAGAGCGCGACTTTGGAGCCGCCAAAGAATTTCGCGTTCTGGCTAAGACGCGGAACGCGGGGTTAATTTCCGTTCGTAAGGTAGTCGTCCGTGGATGATATGTTTGGCGCGGGTGCGATCACGGCTCGACGAAAATGCGGCCGGGATTTTCTTTGGTTACCTCGCCGATGAGCGCGGCGGCGTCTAGGCGGAGGGCGCGGAGGAGGGCCTCGGCCTCGGCTGCGGCTACGGCGATGAGCAGACCGCCGGAGGTCTGGGCGTCGAAGAGGAGATTGGCGCGGGCCGGATCGACGCCGTCGGCGACGGTGACTTTGGATGCCAAGAAAAGCTGGTTGTCGCGGGAGCCGCCTTCGAGTCCCTTCGCGGCCAAGGCTAAGCTGTGTGCTAAGGCTGGAACTTGGGCGGCGTAAAAAATCATCCCCACTTGGCTGCCCTCGGCCATTTCCGCGGCGTGCCCCAAAAGGCCGAAGCCGGTGATGTCAGTGCAGGCGTGGATGGCGAAGTCCGGCAGGATTTCGACACCGGCCTTGTTGAGCGCGAGCATGGATTCCACGGCTTCGGCGAGATCGGCTTCGGCGAGGTGATCGGCCTTGAAGGCGTTGGCGATCAGCCCGGTACCCAATTTCTTAGTGAGGATAAGGCGGTCGCCGGGCTGGGCACCGGCGTTGGTGTAGATGCGGTCGGGGTGGATGAGGCCGGTGACGGCTAGGCCGTACTTGAGCTCTGGGTCTTGTACGGTGTGCCCGCCGACGAGCGTGCAGCCGGCTTCGGCCGCTTTGGCTTGGCCGCCGCGCAGAATCTCGTTGAACACTTCGGGGTCGAGGTCGTCGGCGGGAAAACCCGCGATGTTGAGCGCGGTGAGGGGCTTGCCGCCCATGGCGTACACGTCGCTGAGCGAGTTGGCCGCGGCGATGGCTCCAAAGGTGTAGGGATCGTCAACAATGGGGGTGAAGAAATCGACGGTTTGCACGAGGGCCTCGCGCTCGTTGAGGCGATAGACGCCAGCGTCGTCGGCTAAGTTGAAGCCGACGAGCAGGTTGGGATCAGTGTTTGCTGGCAGACCTGCCAGGGCGCGCCGCAACTGGTCGGGGCGCAGCTTGGAAGCTCAGCCGCCGCAGGCGACCATTTGCGTCAGGCGCTTGGTCTTTTTATAGGTGAATATGTTTTGCCAACGGTTCATAATTCACGAGAGAATCCGCAGATGGACGCAGAATAGTAGAAACAAGACGGTCCGCAACTCGAATCGTTCAAGTCCTATATCTAGTTTTGGGAAAGATAGCATTATATTCCATGACAAGCGAGGCGGCAGAGCGATCTGTTCGCTAGAAAGGTGATACCTAATGCGTATTGCAACAGCAGGTTTTTCCCACGAGTCGAATTCGTTCTATTCGCAGCCGACGCAATTGGCGGATTTCGGGGTTTGTGAAGGTGTGGATGTGATCGGCCAGTACGCGGGAACGTTCCACGAGATTGCCGGCTACATTGCCGGGGCCGAGGAGTTTGGTTATGAACTCTATCCACTCTTGGCGACGTCGGCGACTCCGGGCGGTCCGGTGACCGCGGATACATACGAGCACTTTGTCGGATGCATCCTCAGCGGACTGGAGGCGGCCCCCAAGCTCGACGGGGTGCTGTTGGCACTGCACGGGGCCATGGTCGCCGAAGAGTTCCCCCAAGCCGATGGCGAGACTGTGCACCGGGTGCGCGCGCTGGTGGGCGACTTGCCCATCGCCGTGACCCACGACTACCACGCCAACGTGCCCCCGGAACTGGTAGATGCGGCCGATTCCTTGATCATCTACAAGACCAATCCCCACATCGACCAGCGGGAACGAGGCTTGCAGGCCGCGTCCATTCTGACGCGGCAGATTCGGGGCGAAGTCCAGCCCGAGATGGCGCTGGTCAAGCCGGAAGTGCTCTTCAATATCTACTTCCACAACACGAGCGTCGCGCCCATGCAGCCGCTGATGCAGGCGGCGATTGAGTTAGAGTCCGAGGCGGGGATCCTCGGGTGTAGTATTGCCGGAGGTTATCAATACGCGGATGTGCCCTATATGGGGCCGGCGATTGTGGTGATTGCCGATGGGGACGAAGAAAGGGCGCGGCGCGAGGCCGAGCGGTTGGGCGAGCAGATGTGGGCCAGCCGCGACCAGCTAAAGGCTGAAGTGCCCGATCCGGCTGAGGCCGTGCGGTTGGCGTTGGCGAGCGAGGAAACGCCCGTGTGTTTGCTCGACATGGGCGACAACATCGGCGGTGGCTCGTCTGGGGACTCGACGTTTGTGTTGGAACAATTGCTCGCGCAGGGGGCCGACGGCTGGGTCGTGTCGGTCTGGGATGTCGAAAGTGCACAGGCGTGCTTTGCGGCTGGCGTCGGCGGGCAGGTTCAGCTCCGCGTGGGCGGCAAGACCGACGACATGCACGGGCCGACCGTGGAAATTGCCGGTCGGGTGCGGACGCTGCACGATGGCTCGTACGAAGAGCGCGAGCGCCGGCACGGTGGGGGGCGCTATTTTAATCAGGGGCCGACCGCGGTTGTACAGGTCGAACAAGCCGGGAGCAAAGGATTGCTCTTGCTCAACAGCGAGCGGTCCTGTCCCAACAGCATTCACCAGATTACCTGCGCTGGGATCCAGCCCGAGCACCAGCGCATCTTGGTGGCCAAGGGCGCGGTGGCGCCTAGAGCGGCTTACGAGCCGGTGTGCGGTCGGCTAATAGAGGTAGCTTCAGGTGGGGCGACGGCGATTGATCGGCCCGCCAATGATTACGAGCTAGCGCGGAAGTCGCTTTATGAGTGGCGTTGACAGGCGCGAGGGGGGCGGCTAGCTTAGGCGATCTTAGGAACTGACGTTACGCACGGACTCTTTAGGACCTAACGGCGTGGTGCCGCCGGCGTTGGCTGG
Organism: Gemmatimonadota bacterium; assembly: GCA_009840005.1. Next base: position 56,012 of record VXOR01000078.1, on the reverse strand, counting down.
CATGACATCGGGCAGGCTTCGACAAGCTCAGCCTGCGGCCCCTGAGCTTGTCGAAGGGGCCACAAGCGGCAGACGTAAAGCTGCGTAGCGTCAGTTAGGATGACAAACCCATAGGAGGAGAATTGCCATGACGCTTCGCATCGGCCTAATCGGCGCGGGGGCCAATACCCGCCTACAGCACATCCCCGGTTTCCAAGGTATTGACGGGGTCGAAATAACTGCGGTCTGCAACCGCTCGCGCGAATCGGGCCAACGGATCGCCGACGAGTACGGCATCCCACAGGTCTTTGAGGACTGGCGGGCGCTGATCGCCAGCGACGACGTGGATGCGATCTGCATCGGCACGTGGCCCTATATGCACTGTCCGATGACGCTGGCCGGGCTCGAAGCGGGCAAACACGTGCTGACCGAGGCGCGGATGTGCATGAATCTGGCCGAGGCGCGGCAGATGTACGCGGCCTCGCAGCAAACGGACAAGGTGGCGATGATAGTGCCGGCGCCCTTCTACTTGTCGGCTGAGCCACTCTTGCTCGACAAGCTGCACAGCGGTTTTTTCGGCGACTTGTTGGAAATTCACTTCACTGGCCTTTCCGGCGGCTACGACCCGGACGCGCCGCTGCACTGGCGGCAGCGCCGCGATTTGTCGGGCAACAACATCATGGCGATGGGCATTGGCAACGAGACGGTGCGGCGCTATGCCGGGCACGAAAAGGCCGTGATCGCCTACGGCAAGACGTTTACGACCGAGCGGCTCGACGAGGAGACCGGGCAAAGAGCGTCGGCCGATGTGCCGGAGAGCTTGGGCATTGTCGCCGAGCTGGAAAGCGGCGCGACAGCCGTCTATCACTTGAGCAGCGTCGTGCGCTTAGGCCCTTCCTTTGGCTTTGCCTTTTACGGGACCAAAGGCTCGTTTAAGATGGACGAGAGTGGGATATGGATAGCCGGCGAGGGCGACGACGAGTACCAGTCCTTCGACATCCCCGAGCATCCGCGCGATGGCTGGCAGGTGGAAGAGGACTTTGTCGATGCCATCCGCGATGGCCGGCCCGTAACCCACACCAGCTTCGCCGACGGTGTCAAATACATGGAATTTACCGAGGCCGTGCAGATCAGCATGGCGGAGGGGCGGCGGGTGGAACTGCCGCTTGATTGATGGCGCAAAAAATGAGAGTAGAGAAGCGGCTGGGGCTTTTGCCTCGGCCGCTTTTTTATTCGTCGAGCAGCTCGCCGCAGTGCGGGCAGCGGCGCTCTGGGTCTTCTGAGCGGTGAGCTGCTAGGGCGTCGACAAATCCCGCGCCGAGCAGGCCGGCCGGCAGCGCGAACATGCCGATCCCCAAGATGGCGATGACCGCGGCGATGGTCTGGCCGAGGGCGGTGATCGGATAGGTGTCGCCGTAGCCGACCGTGGTCAAGGTGACGATGCTCCACCACATGGTGGCTGGGATGCTGGTAAAGACCTCGGGCTGGTCTTCGTGCTCGACGAGGTACATCAGCGACGAGGAGAGGGCCAACAGGATTAGGAGCACTAAGAAGATGCTGACCAGCTCTTCTTTGCGATCGGCAATGACCTGGCCGAGCAAGCGCAGGGCGCGGAAGTAGCGCACCAGCTTGAGGACGCGGAAGATGCGGATTACGCGGATTACGCGGATAAAGCGCGCATCTACGGTCGGAGGCGGCAGGAACAAGGGGAGGATAGCGAGGAAGTCGATGATGGCGAGGGGCGTTAAGACAAAGCGAATGCGCCCGGTCACGGGATGCGAAAACCGCGGATTGGCGGTAATGGCCCACAGGCGTATCACGTATTCAATCGCGAACACGGTCAGCGAGAAATCCTCAAAAAGTTCAAAGGCGGCGCGATTGAGGTTGTAGATGGGCTCGACGGTTTCGAGGATCAGGGCGACGATGTTGAGCAAGATCAGGATGATGATGGCCACATCGACGATGCGCCCCGGCTCGTAGTCTGGCTCGATAAAGTGATAGACGCGCTCTTTGAGGCTCATGTGCTTACTCCCACTCGGCGAAGACCTCCTCGGCCAGCCCGAAAGCAGTGGTCATGCCGTTGCCGCCGATGCCGTTGACGATGGTTACGCCGCGCGCTGGCTCGGCGATGAAAGTGGCTTGGTCGGGGTGTTTGGCGTAGATGCCGTGCCAGCGCTGGTCGATGTGCAGGGCTGGAGCGGCGAGGAAGGTCTGGAGATAGTCGAGGATTAGCTGGTCGATTGCGGGGTTGTCAAACGGGTTGACGACCCAGTCGTACTCGTGCGAGTCGCCGATGGTGATCTCGCCGAGGCCGTTTTGCGAGGCCATGACGTGGATGCCCCAGCGGTCGAATTCGGGGCGCTCGGCGGCGATGCGCTGGGTGTAGGCAGCTAGCGCTGGGCAGCACTCGAAGGCTGGGTAATGGCGCAGCGTAAGTCCGGCGGCGAGCATCGGCCCGAGACGCCAGTTGCCGGGCTGGGGCGCGGTGCGCATCATCTGCAACTTGCAGCGGGTGAGTCCGCTGCTGGCAAATACTTGGGGGTAGAGCGATTCAAAGTCAGCGCCGCTGCAGACGATGGCGCGGTCAACGGACCAAGTTTCCGCAGGCGTGTGGATTCGGGGCAGGTCGATGTGGTGGACTGGGGTGGAGAAGCGGAGGGTGATGCCGTACTCACGCGCTAGGTAATCTGGCAGCGCGGCAATGGCCTCGCGGGGATCGACGCAGAGTTCGGTCGCGCTCCAGAGGCCGCCTTTGAGTCCAGCGGGCTGTACGGCGTGGCTGCGCGCGAGTACGGCGTCCTGGTTGAGCAGTTCGACCGAGTAGCCGAGGGCCGGGGCGCGCTCGGCAAACTCCGCCAGTACGGCGCACTCGTCGTCGGCATACGCCAAGTGCAAGGAACCGGTCTGGGCGCACCAGATGCCCGCCTTGGGGGCGAGGTCGAGCCATATTTGGCGTGTGCGGAGCGCGCGTTGGTGAATGAGACCGGGAGCTTGGCCGATGGGCCAGATCATGCCGAAGTTGCGGATAGAGGCCCCTTGGGCTTGGGGCGTGCGCTCGAAGAGGACGACGCGGTGGCCGCGCTTGGCCGCGGCAAGGGCATGGGCTAAGCCGACGATGCCAGCGCCGATTACGGCGATATTTGCTTTGAGGTCGGGCATATAGCAATTCTACCGCAATTTACAAGGTGATCCGCAGATGGACGCAGATGGCATAGATAGGCGCGAAGGGGATGCATCAGGCTAGGACTCCATTGCAAAGAAAGTCAAAAAGATCCCAGTTGTGCGCTTGGCCCGAGGCCAATAACTCGGCGTATTGGTCGGTTAGCGGCCTATTGCAGATCATGGGCACCACGCCTTCGTGTAGACCGCCGTGCGAGCGCAGGCCCTCGGCGACGTCGGCGAGTTCGTGCCAGTCTGGGGTGCGGCCGAGGACGGTACCTTGGTCGGCGAGGACGACCAGTTCGCCGATGCGGTCGGGGGGGAGCTGGTAGGTGGCGGCCGCTTGCTCGCGGCTGAGCACCTGTTCGACGCCGGGAATGGCGCGGAGGATTGCGGTGGCGCGGGCGGTGTGCGCGGCGTCGAGATAGACAGTGGCGTAGGAGCCCAGTGCGCCGTGGTGGACGACATAGGGGTCGGTGATGGGCAGGATGACCCTCGCTTCGGCGATGCCGGCGGCGACGAGTTGGGTCTCGATAAACTGCACCTTGGGGGCGCCGTCGGCGTTGGTTTTGGCGTTCATGCCGTGATCGGCGGTAATGCCCAAGATAATGTCTTGGGCGTCGAGCGCACCGATGAAGTGGTCGAGGCGAGCGTAGAAGGCGTTGGCTTCCGGCTCGCCGGGTGCCCACTTGTGCTGGACGAAATCGGTCGTCGAAAGGTAGAGTAGGTCGAGATCGTAGCGTTCGAGTAGCCGTGCGCCAGCCTCGATGCAGTACACGCTGGCTTCGGGATCGTAGATGCCGGGGTTTTTTCGGCCAACTAGGTCGAGGACGTCGGCGATGCCGTGGGTGGATGGCACGGCTTCGTGCGCCTTTTCGACGGAGAAATTGATGCCTTGCCAGCCGTGGGCCAACAGCAGGCGCAGCTTGTCTTTGGTGGTGATGGCAGCGACTTGTTGGCCGGCTTGATGGAAGGCGGCGAGGATCGTCGGGGCGCGCAGGAAGCGAGGGTCGTTCATCATCACTTCCTCCTCCGCGTCTATATCGTAGTAGAAGTTGCCGGGGATGCCATTTATGGCCGGCGGCGCACCGGTGATGATGGCGACGTTGTTGGGATTGGTGAAAGAGGGAATCGCGGTGTTTACTTGGCCGTGGACGCCGCGCTCGATGATCGCACGGAGATTGGGCATCTGGGCGGCGGCTTCGTCGAGATAGGCCTGGGAGCAGCCGTCGAGGCAGATGCCGACGATGGCTTTTTCGCGCGGGCGATAGCCTCGGTCATTGACTTGAATCATGCGTTGGGGGCAACGGCGACGCGGCTGTGCTGGCGGGTTTCGGCCAAGGCGATGGCTTGTTCTAGCTCGGCGAGGGCAAAGGGTTTGCTGACCAGCGACGAGTACGGATAGCGGTCGGCGGTGCGAGCGAGAAAGGCGAGCGCCTCGTCGAGATGGTGCGGGCTGTAGTTGTGGACGCCGCGGATCGTCAGGCATTTGCGGATGACCTGCTCGCCGGTCAGCTCTAGCCGGGTGTTGGGGTGGACCATGCCGACGAAGACGTAGCTGCCGCCCGGGCGCAGGGCCGCGACTCCTGCGGGAATCAAGTCCGCGTTGCCGGCGACCTCAAAAACGGCGTCGAGTCCTTCTGGTGGTGGATCGGTCACGGGTATAGCGCCGAACTCAGTGGACAGCGCTAGGCGGTCTGCGTCGATGTCGGTACAGTAGATCTGCTTGATGCCGCGCTCGGCGAGCAGGGCGCATGTATAGAGGCCGAGCAGACCGGCACCCTGGACCAGAACCTTGTCGCAGGGAGTGGGCAGCACCGCGATGGCGTTGACTGCAGTGGCCAAGGCGCAGTTGGCCGGGGCGACTGCGGAGTCGGGTAAGTAGTCTGCTACTTTGGCGATGTGAGTGCCGGGTCTAATGAGCAGATGCGTGGCGTAACAGCCGTTGAGTCCGCTGCCGTCGGTGAGGGTGGCGTGGCCGTACTTAAAGAGCGTGGCGCATTTTTCCGGCAGGCGATGTTCGGTGCACGCCACACAGGTACCGCAACTGTCGGCGATGCTCCAGCTTACGCGGTCGCCCGGTGCCGAGGTAGGGCGCTGCGAGACGACGATGCGGCCGACGGCTTCGTGGCCGAGGATCAGGGGCACAGGCTCCGTGCGCAGGCCGGACAGCGTATGGAGGTCGGAGCCGCAGATCGTGGCTAGGCCGATCTCGACGAGCACTTCACCAGGCGCGAGTGAATCGGGCAGAGGAAGATTTTCGCAGCGCAGCGGATGGCCTAGGCCGTCGAATATCTGTGCGGAGGCCGTGGGCATTGGCTAGCCCCGCGGCTTGCGCCAGTAGCCTTCGAGCCGGTCTTGCGGTGTCCAGCCCAACAGCCGCCGGGCCTTGGCATTGCTATAGCGGCCGTGGGGCGTGTCCGTGGTGATGTGGAAGATCTCGTAGCGCGAAGGCAGGGACGCCAAATCTACCTCTAGGCACTTTTGCAGGGCGCGGGCGGCGTCGGGAAAGGTGACGGAAAAGGGATTGGTGCCGCGGCCGAGTTGCTCGGCTGATGGCTCGGCGTCGCGAAAGCTCAAAAAGAGGGTGGTGAGTACGTGGATGGGGTGGTTGGCGGCGAAGACGCGGCAAATCTCTTGGCCGAGCGATTTGGTGTGGGCGTAGAGGCCGACGCCCGAATGTAGAGGGACTTCCTCGTTGATGTCGAAGTCGTAGTGCTCGTACGAGGGCCCGGCTTGGGTGAAGTGGGGCCCGGTGTTGACGAAGCGGGTGTGGCCGTTTTCGACCGCGGCGAGGATGCCGTTGTATGTGCCGGTGGTACTGACGTCAAAGGCGATCTTGCGGTCGTGGCGCAGTACTGAGCAGTTGATGGTTACGTCGGTGCCTTCGGTGGCGCGACGCACTTGGTCGAGGTCGGAGACGTCCACCTGCATGGTCTCGTGCGGGCTGTCGATGGGCATGAGGTCGGTGATGCGCAGTTCGTAGGTGTCTTGGAGCTGCTTAACCACATGCGGGCCGAGAAAGCCATTGCCACCTAAGAGCAAAACTTTCATGGGTTGGCCTCAAAGTTGTATTGGGGATCGAATGTCAGGTGGCTCTTGGCGCGCTCGACGGAGAAGCGGGCGCGTGCTCCAGCGGACTGGATGTGGATGGCGCTGTACTGGCCGGCTGGTCCCTTTTGCACAAGCTGGGCCACGGCTTGGGCGGCGTCGCGCTCGTCGAGCCACATGGGATCGTAGGCTTGGTCGGCGACCTCTTCGGCGCGGACGAGGTGGCCGAGGCGGGCAATGGTGACGCGGAGTTCGTGGCTGTGGGCAAATTCGCGGGCCGTAAACTCGGCTAGGTGAGCGCCGAGAACAGCCGGCGCGCAGGAGGGCAGTGGTTTCCAAGTCTCGTCAACAGTGAGATCGTCTTCGTACGGGGCGAAAAGGTCGAGCGTGCTCACGAGGATGGCGTGTTCGACCTCTGCGGCGGCCGCGGCCCAGAGCAGATTGTACGTGCCGCGCGTATTGCGGTCCAGCCAGGTGTTTTCGCCGTCGCCGTCGCGCGGCGCGTAGGCGAGGTGGACGATGATGTCGATGTCTTTGACGAGCGCATCGGTCTCTAGGTCGTGCCCCAGGTCGCACTGAATCCCGAATCTAGGCTCGGGGTCGGTCAAGCGCACTTGGTGTGCGTCGCCGAGGCCAGCGGCTAGGGCTTGGCCGAGCGAGGTGGCGGCGTTGGTAATGAGTACGCGCATAGCCTTAGAGTACCTGTTGGTCGGTTTGGGTGGGGACGATATCGTGGATCTGGCTGTCCATCAGCGCGGTGGGCGACTGCATTTCGAGCACGGCCTTTTCGTGCAGCTCGTCGATGGTGCGGCAACCAGCCGTGGCGAGGGTGGCGCGCAGCATCTGGATGCGGATCGGCAATTTGTCGTGAATCGAGCCGGTGTGGGGCACGTAGCCGGAGATGCCCTCCTCGAAGAAGTTGTCTTGCGTCTGCGCGTAGCGCCGCATGTTGTGGGCGCGCAGCGAACCTTCCATCCAGTACTCTTTGACGATGTCGCCGGCCGCGGTGCGCACGAGGTTGCCTTGGCTTTCGGTGTAGCCGGCGAAGAAGCTCCCCATCATCACGGCGTTGGCACCTAGGGCCATGGCCACGGCGATCTCGGCCGGGCCTGAAATGCCGCCGTCGGCAATGATGGGCAAGTAGGCGCTGCTATCCTGCTGCCACTGGTTGCGCGCCGCGTTGATTTCCATCAAGGCCGTGCCTTGGCCGCGGCCGGTGGCCTTGACTTCCTGCGTAATGCAGCCCGAGGCGATCCCCATACCGACTTTGACGGCGTCAGCGCCGGCCTCGGCCAAGAAGCGAAATCCCTCGGCCGTGACGACATTGCCGCCGATGACTGGGGCGTCGGTGCGCTCCTTGAGGAATTGGAGCATCTGCCGCTGGTACTCGGTGTGGCCGTCGGAAGCGTCGATGACTAGCACATCTACTTCTTGCGCGATGAGGGCTTCGGCCCGCTCGCGATCCTCCGGGTGGGTGGAGACAGCCGCGCCGACGAGCAGGCGCTTCTGTTCGTCGATGGATTCGTTGGGGTGCCGCAGGTGCTTGTCGAGGTCTTTTTTGAAGACCACTGCTTGTAGGACGCCCCCTTTGGATAGAATGGGCAGGAAGCCGCGACCGTAGCGGATCATCAGCTCGTTGGCGGCCTTGAGGTCGCTTATTTCGCGGCCGGCCTGCACGTCGGTTTTCATGCGGGAGGCGACTTGGCAGTCGAGGTCGCGGCGCTCGTCGAAGTCCTTGTCGGTGAGGATGCCGAGGAGCTGGTCGTGGAACTGGCCGCTGGTGGTGACCGGGAAGGTCGTGTAGCCAGTGCGGTGAATGATCTCTACTACCTCGGCAATGGGCTGCTCGGGGGCTAGGGTGAGAATATCGGTCTGAAAACCGGCCTTGAAGCGCTTGACTTGGCCGACCTTGGTGCACTGTTCGTCAATGGACTGGCTGACGGGCAGGATGCCGATGCCGCCTAGCTGGGCCAAGGCAATGGCCATTTCGCCGCCGGTCACGGCCTGCATGGCGGCGCTGAGAAAGGGCACGTGCAGGTAGAGAAAGTCGTCCCCCTTGCGGCAGAGCCGGGTTTTGAGCGACGCGTTTGGGGCGTTGCCGTCGGCGGGCGTGTACCCAGGCAGAAGGCGAAATTCTTTGAGGCTGTGCGAAGGGGTGCTCAGGACTTGGGCCATGGAAGTCCTCTCAGCGTTGGCGGGGGAAAGAGGGAAGGATTTAGCCTTAGAGTATAAAAATAGCATTGGTTTTATTCAACACACTTTATTTTCTTTGATAGATAGCAATCACATCTATAAGCTAAAGGAGCTTTGACATGTTCTACGAAAAAATTTACCCGAGGAACAATTCGACCGCGACCGACGGCATGACGTGTCTCTTGGCCGGTTTTGTGGCTGGTGTCGCGGTCGGCGCAGCCGTGGGGGTGTTACTGGCCCCGAACAAGGGCGAGGACACTCGGCGCTTGATCAAGGACCAAGCCGAAGAAACGCGCGACCAAGTGGTGAAGGCTGTGAACGGGGTGACGGCGCGGTTTGAAAAGAAGGCCCCACAGCCACAGGAAGAAGAGGCGGCCTAAGAGCGGCCGTAGTTGAGGCGGTAGAGGCGCGCGTAGATGCCGTCTTGGAGCAATAGTTCTTCATGGCGGCCTCGCTCGCGCACCTCGCCGCGGTGCATCACCAAAATCTGGTCGGCGCTGCGGATGGTGGAGAGGCGGTGGGCGATGACGATGGAGGTGCGCTCGCTCATCAGCTTGGCGATGGCGTCTTGGATGAGCACTTCGGTCTCGGTGTCGATGCTGGAGGTGGCCTCGTCGAGGACGAGGATTTCCGGGTCGAAGGCTAGGGCGCGGGCAAAAGCCAACAACTGGCGCTGCCCGGCCGACAAGGTCGAGCCGCCTTCGGCCACGGCGTGGGCGTACCCTTGGGGAAGGCGTTCGATAAAGGGCGCGGCGTTGACGTAGCGGGCTGCGCGCTCGACTTGGGCGTCGTCGATGGCGTCCTCGCCGAGGCGGATGTTGCCGCTGATATTCCCAGAAAATAAGAAGACCTCCTGCTGAACGATGCTGATGCGGCGGCGCAATTCGGCCGCGTGCCACTGGCGCACGTCGCGGCCATCAACGAGGATTTCCCCGCGCTGGATGTCGTAGAAGCGGCAGAGGAGGCTGACGATGGTGGTCTTGCCCGAGCCGGTGGCCCCGACTATCGCCATACTCTGCCCGGCCCGTAGTTCAAACGAGACATCCTTGAGAATCCAGTCTTCGGCTGCTGGATCGTATTTGAAGAACACGTTGCGGAATTCAATCGCGCCGCCGCGGTTGGTCGCGGGCAGCTTGCGTCGCGGCTTCGACGACTCGACTGAGCGCGCCGAAGCCCTGAGCTCAGCCGAAGGTCCGCTGGTAGGTTCGCTGGGGACGGCCAACATCTCAAAGATGCGCTCGGACGCGGCCATGGCGCTCTGCAGCAGGGCATAGCGGTCAGAGATGTCCATGATCGGGCGGAAGAAGCGGCGGATGTATTGGAGAAAAGCCACCAACACCCCCAGTTCGATGCGGTTGTCGATCACGTCCGAGGCCCCGTACCACAGCACCAGCGCCATGCCGACCGTGCCGAGTAATTCGGTGAGGGGGAAGAAAATGGCAAAGCAGTGGATTTCGCGGTCCTCGGCGTGGCGGTAGGGCAGGTGCTCGGCGTCGAAATCGCGCAAATTGCGCTGCTGGCGGTTGAAAAGCTGCACCACCTCCATGCCGGTAATGTTCTCCTGCAAATAGGCATTGAGCCGCGCCAAGCGCGTGCGCAACTCGCGATAGGCGTGCATGGCGAGGGTCTGGAGGTAGAAGGTAGAGACGGCGATGATCGGGACCACTGTGCAGCAGATCAGAGCCAGCTCAAAGTCGATATAGGCCATGAAGCCGACGATGGCCAGCAAAGTGAAAAAATCCATGAAAACCGAGACGACGCCCTCGCTGAAAAACTCGTTGAGGGCGTCGATGTCGTTGGTGGCGCGGGTCATAATCCGGCCCAGCGGCGTGCGGTCGAAATAGCGCAGCGGCAGCTTTTGCAGGTGGGCAAACAGGTCGCGGCGCATGTCGTACATGACGCGCTGACCGATCATGCCGGTGACCAAGGTCTGGGCGTATTGAGCGCCGTACTGCACGGCGACGCTGCCAAAAAAGGCCGCGATCATCCACCGCAACCCCGCCCAGTCGCCGATGGCGATATAGTCGTCAACTGCTACCTGCGTGATATAGGGACCGACCTGACCGAAGCCGGCGGCGAGGACAATGGTGCCAAAGGCGACGACTACGCGTCCGCGGTGGGGCTTGAGATACCCCAACAGTTGCAGCGTCAGCCCCAAATTGAAGGCGCGCTGTTGGATTTCTTCTTCTTTGTTGAGTTCGGTGCTCACAGCGTTTCTAGTTCGGCGCTAAGCTGCTGGTGCTGGTACAGCTCGGCGTAGAAGCCGCCGCTGTTGACCAAATCGGCGTGGGTGCCCAGTTCGGCGATGCGACCGTCTTTGAGCACGGCGACGCGGTCGGCGTGGCGCAAAGTCGAGATGCGGTGGGCGATGATGAGAGTGGTGCGGCCCTGCATGAGGGCGTGCAAATGATCGAGGATGGCTTCTTCGGTGTGGGTATCCACCGCGGAGAGCGCATCGTCGAGGATGAGGATCTGTGGGCGGCGAATGAGTGCGCGGGCCAAGGTCGCGCGCTGCTTTTGGCCGCCGGATAAGGTGACGCCGCGCTCGCCGATGAGGGTGTCGAAACCCTCGTCGAACTGGTCGATGTCCTTTTTGAGCTGGGCTTCTTCGGCCACAGCGTGGATTTGGGCCTCCTCAGCCGCGTCTGCGCCGTAGGCGAGGTTGGCGCTGAGGGTATTGGAGAACAGAAAGGGATTTTGCGGGACGTAGCCGATGGCGTCGCGCAAAGTCGCTAGGGGCCATTCCTCGATCGGCACCCCGTCGATGAGAAGTTGGCCTGGCCCGGCTTGGATCAAGCGCGGCACGAGACGCGCCAAGGTGGTCTTGCCCGAGCCGACCCGGCCGATGATGCCAAGGGTCGTGCCTTGGGGAATTTCGAGATCGATCTGATGGAGGACTTGCTCCTCGCCGTAGGAGAAGTTGAGCTTGCGGAAGGCGATGTGTCCGGCGATTGGCTGCGGGGTTGCCGGAGGCAGGCTTCGACGGCTCGGCTGAGCTCGCCGAACGCCTGAGCTCAGTCCAAGGGCTCGGTCTTGGATCTCCGGCTCGACGGCGAGGATTTCGTTGATGCGCTGCATGGACACGAGGGCGCGCTGGGCGCGGTCGATGACCCAGCCGATGTACATGATCGGGCGGATGAGCTGGGTCAGGTAGGCGTTGAAAGCCACGAAGGCCCCCAAGCTGAGTTCGCCGTCGATGACCGCGCGCCCGCCCAGCCACAAATTCAGCCCCAAGCAGAGCGAGGCGATGACGTAGGACAGCGGTCGGTAGTTGGCGCGCGTGAGGATGTAGGCGCGGTTTTTTTCGAGATACGCCAAGTTGAGCTGGTCGAACGCGGCGTTTTGCGCGGGCTCTTGGGTGTACGCCTTGACCACGCGGATGCCGGAGAGGTTTTCTTGGATGAAGGTGCTGATGCGGCCGAAGTAATCTTGGATGGCCTTGTAGCGGGTGTTGATGACTGCGGCGATGCGGATCATCACGACGCTAAAAAGCGGCATGGGTATCAGCACCAGTAGAGCCAGCTTCCAATCGAGCAAGCACATACAGGCGAGGGTGAAGCTCAGCCCCAAGGCGGTATCGACGATGCCGCGGACGCCGTAGATCCAAAAGAGATGCACCGAGTGGAGATCGTTGGTAGCACGCGCCATGAGGTCGCCGGTGCGGCGCTGCTGGTAGTACGACAGCGGGAGCTTGAGTAGGTGGGCAAAGTACGCGATGCGGATGTCGTATTCGATGCGGTTGGCGGTGCGGCCTAAGAACATCCGCATGGCGTAGCCGCACAGGGCCACGCCCAAGGCGCAGGCGAGGATGTAGAAGACGTAGGTTGCGACTTCCCCGGAGGCCGTATCCGGCGCTAAGACCGCATCGACCGCATCGCCCACTAGCAGCGGGATGCACACAGTCGCCGCCTGCCCCAACCCAATGCAGAGCGCACCGAGCAGGATGTGCCCCCGATAGGGACGGACGTATTGGGTGAACGGACCGAACATTAGCGGGCGAGGGCTAGCTCGGGAAAGGTGCTGGCCAAAAGCGGGCGCATGGCTGCTAGCGCCTCGGCGCGGTGACTAAGGCGGTTTTTTACCTGCGGGTCGAGCTGGGCCATGGTTTTGCCGTAGGCGGGGACCAAAAAGACCGGATCGTAACCAAAGCCGCTGGTGCCGGCTGGGGCTGGGGCGATCAGCCCTTCACACGTGCCTTCAGCACGGCACTGGCGGCCATCGGGACTTACGGCGCAGAGGACGCAGCGGAACCGGGCACGGCGCTGCGCTGGCTCGGGATAGGGTGCGAGTTGGGAGAGTAAAAGGTGGCAGCGGCCGGCGTCGTCGAGGCCGGGGCCGCCGTAGCGAGCCGAGTAGATCCCGGGTGCGCCGGCGAGGGCATCGACCTCGAGCCCGGAGTCGTCGGCGAGGGCGATCTGGCCGCTGGCCGCGGCATAGGCGCGGGCCTTGAGCTGGGCGTTGGCGGCAAAGGTCTGACCGCTTTCCTCGACGTCGAGTTCAAGGCCTAGCGCGGCCGGCGCGACGACCTCAATATCGGCGAGTAGGGCGCGAACTTCGCGTAGCTTGCCGGCGTTGTTCGAGGCCAGAAGCAGCGCCATTGCGGCTATTGGGGCTGCTCGTCGATCTCTGCGAGTTTGCTCGCTGCGTAGTCCTTGTAGCGGCTGTCGTTCACCGCGAGGTTGTACCAGCGCCGCGCTTCCTTTCGTTGGCCGAGTTGAAAATGCGCGTCGCCCAGCAGCACTTCGGCGGCTCGGTAGTCGGCTTGACAACTCGTGGCGCGCCGGCCGTACTCAACGGCTTGGCGGAAGTTGCCCATGCCGTAGTGCGCCTCGCCCAGTCGGTAATGCGTCTCGCAGTAGTCTTTGTCTAGATCGGCGGCCTTGTTCAGCGGGGCAATGGCCTCGTGGAAACGGCCGAGCTGGTTGAGCGCAATGCCGAGCAAGCGATGCCCTTCGGCGTACGTGTCGTCGATCTTTAGGGCATTTTGCAAAAGCGGCACCACGCCCTCTATATCGTCGGTATTGAACTTCACCCGCGCTAAGTCGCCGTACGATTCCATGTACGTGGGGTCGGCTTCTATGGAACGCTGGTAGGTGACGACGGATCTGCCGTAGTCGCGGTTGAGGCGCTGGATGTCGCCGAGGGCGTTGTAGGGTCTGGCGTCGGTGGGATCGGCTGTTATGGCCTCGGCATAGGCCATAGCCGCTTTGTCTTTCTCGCGCAGGCCGCTGTAGGAAAGGCCCATGATGTAGAGCGATTGGGCGTCGAGTACGCCAAGCTCTTGGCTATCGGTAAGATAGGTGATGACCTCGTTGTACTTCTTTTGCCGAAAGCTGTTGAGGGCGGCCTTTTTATAGAGTTGGGCTAGGGCCTTGGCGGACTTCTCCGGCTTGGTGCCGAGGGCATGGGCTGCGGTAAAACTGGCGATGGCTTTGTCGTACTCATTGAGGGCCTTGTAGGAAATGCCGAGGACGTAGTGAGCGTTTCCGTAGGTAGAATCGACCTCCACGGCCTTTTCTAGCTCGATGGCGGCGTTGCGGTAGTTGCCCTTTTTGACCAAGTCGTAGCCTGTGCGGAAGTAGTCGAGCGCTTCGGGCGATTGGGCGAGGGCTGGGGCACTCAAAAGCGCGAGAGCGAGACTGAGCAAGCGGCAGTACTGCAAAGCGGATCCTCCTAGACAAAATGGTAAAAGGCGTAGGCGGGCTTAGCGGCGGGCGTCGAGTCGGGCCTTGACTTCGCCGTCGTCGGGAAAGCGGCCTTCTTGCAGCTTGGAAAAGATCAGTTCGCCATTGAGGCTGACTTCAAACCGCCCTCGGTCTGAGGGCACTAGCGAGAAGGCGGCGATGTCGGTCTTGTAGGCGACGAGTAGCTGTTCCGCCAAACTGGCGGCTCTGGTTTCGTAATCTCAAGCAGAGCAGTAAATGAGTTCCAAGTTCACGGGAAACCTCCTTGGGAATAGGGGTTGAAAAAGTATAAAAGTCCCTAGGCGCGTTGTCAAAAACGGCAAGTGGGTGTAGTGGACGGGGTTAGGGGTGGCCTTTATCTTTTTGGTATATAATTGACGTTACGCATTGTAGGGGCGGTTTCAAACCGCCCCCTACGAGGTAAGGCGGTATGGTCGGTCTTTTTGTTAAAAATCAAAAAATCGGCAGCAGACTCGCCCTTGGGGCCTTGCTAGCGGGCGCGAGCTTGGGCCTGGCGTGTGGAGGCCCCACGCCGGAAGAGTATATTCAGCAGTTCAAAAGCCGGCAAAAAGCCGAGCGCGTCAAAGCCGCCAACCAGCTCATCCGCTTTGACGCCGACGAGGTCGTCCCCCTGCTGACTGAGGAAGCCGACTCCGGGTACATCCGCGTGCGGTTTGAGGTGATACAACTGTTGGGTCGCTTTAAGGACGAGCGCGCTGTGCCGACGTTGATCGCGGCCCTAAGAGATAAGTCGCCGAGGGTGGCGGCGGCCGCGGCGTGGGCCTTGGGCGAGATCGGTTCGCCCGCCGCGCTCGCTCCGCTGCTCAAGTACGCGCGCGATCCCACGGTGGAAGTGCGCCAATACGTGCTCGGTGCGCTTGGGTCGTGCCATTCGTACGAAGCTGAGCCGACCTTGAGCGACTCGGCTTTCCGCGTGGTTCGCCGCGCCTTGCGTGCTCCCAAGCCCAAGTGGCGGGTCGCCGCCTTGCAGAGCCTACGCGCCTACGGGTACCGCGACGCAGTGGAAGAAGTCATTCGCATGTCAGTGGACCCCTCGAACGAAGTGCGCTATGTCGCGGTGCAGGCCCTCGGCCAGATCGGCAGCGCCGCGCTCCGCCGGCCCGGGCCCGCCCGCAATGCCATCTACGAGGCCCTGCTGGTCGCGCTCGACGCCGACGAGCTGCAAAGCATCCGCAGCAAGGCCATGCACGCCCTCGCCGAGATGGGCGATAAGCGGGCCGAGCCGCACTTGCAGCAGCTAATGCGCGCGGGCACGGAAGAAGACCAAACCGCGGCGCGGCTAGCCCTGTACAAGCTAAGCCCCGAAGTAGCAGAAGCGATGAGACAAACTGAGTTAGGAGCGAGATGAAGGAGTTGAAGATCGGCTTCCCGTCCGGGAGCTTGCAGGAGTCCACGTTTGACCTGTTTGTCCGCGCTGGCTATCGCGTGCGGCTCGCGCCGCGCTCGTACGTGCCCGACATCGACGATCCCCAGCTTGCGGGCTTGATGTTTCGGGCGCAGGAAATCGCCCAGTACGTGGCGCGCGGCGTGGTTGATGTGGGCCTGACGGGCCGAGACTGGATTCTCGAAAGCGAGGCCGAGGTGATCGAAATCGGCGAACTGACCTATAGCAAGAGCACGGCGCGCCCCTTGCGCTGGGTCATGGCCGTGCCCGAGGATTCGCCCATCCAATGCGTTGAAGACCTCGCGGGCTGCCGCATTGCCAGCGAGTTGATAGGCGTTACGCGCCGCTTTTTGCAGGAGTGCGGGGTGGAGGCCGAGGTGGAGTTTTCGTGGGGTACGACCGAGGTCAAGGCCGGCATTCCCGGGCTAGTGGATGCGGTAGTAGAGGCGACCGAGACGGGCACATCGCTCAAGGCCAACCGGCTGCGCATCGTCGATACGGTCTGCGAATCGACGCCGCGCTTGATTGCCAACAAGGCCGCGTGGGCCGATGGCTGGAAGCGGGAGAAGGCCGAGAACTTGCTGATGCTGCTCAAGGGTGCGCTCGAAGCCGAGCACAAGGTCGGCCTCAAGATGAATGTGCCGCGCGCCCAGCTCGACCGCGTCATCGCCCGGCTGCCAGCCCTGCATACGCCCACGGTCTCCAGCCAGATGGACGACGAATGGGTGGCGCTGGAAATCGTCGCTGACGAGCGCGTGGTGCGCGAGTTGATCCCCCAGCTCAAGCGGCTCGGGGCCGAAGGCATTATCGAATATCCGCTCAACAAGGTCGTGTACTGATGGTGCCCCTTCGACAAGCTCAGGTGCCGATTGCGTCTTATCCCTCTGAGCCGCTCGCCGCTCCGCTCGCGGCCCTGCTGGCGCGCCGCCCCGAATCCGACCCCGAAGTCGAGGACGCGGTGCGGGACATTCTGCGGCAGGTGCGGAAAGAAGGCGATGCCGCGCTGTGCGCGCTGACCCAGCGCTTCGATGGCGTGGAGGTGTGCCCTAAGCAGTTGCGGGTACCAGCGTCTGTGCTCGCCGAGGCCGAAGCTGGGCTGGACCCGGGCCTGCGCGAGTCTATGGAGGCGGCGATAGCTAACATTCGCGCCTTCCACGAGCGGCAAAAGCTCAACTCGTGGTTTGTCGAAGACGGCGACGGGGTGATGCTGGGCAAGAAAATTACGCCCATTGAGCGGGTGGGATTGTGCGCGCCGGCTGGTGAGGTGCCGCTGTTTTCGAGCTTGCTGATGACGGCCGTGCCCGCGCAGGTGGCTGGCGTGGACCAGGTCTGCGTGGTCACGCCGCCGGTAGCGGCTGGTCGCCCGGCCCCGGTGATTGTGGCGGCGGCGCGCTTGTTGGGCATCGACGAGGTGTACGCCGTGGGTGGAGCGCAGGCCGTGGGTGCGCTGGCCTATGGCACGGAGAGCATTCCGCCGGTGCACAAGATCGTCGGCCCGGGTTCTCCCTATACGGTGGCTGCGCAGCGGCAGGTCTTCGGCACAGTGGGCATCGCGCTGTTGCCCGGCCCGTCGGAAATTGTGGTGCTCGCCGACGCGGGAGCCGACCCGCGCTTGGTGGCCGCAGATTTGCTCTCGCAAGCTGAGCACGGCTGGGGAGTGGCGTGCGTGTGCATCACGGATTGCGCGGCCTTGGCGCGCCGCGTGCAGGCGGAACTTGAAGCGCAGCGAGCGGCGCTTCCGCGCTATTCAATTATAGATAGTGCTTTAGAAGAATACGGTGCGATTGTCGTGGTGCCTAGCCTCGAAGTGGGGATTGAGCTGCTCAACCGCTTGGCGCCGGAACACGCCGAATTGCAGGTGGTAGATCCGTGGCGCTGGGTCGATTCCGTTCGCCACTGCGGTGCGCTGTTCCTCGGCGCGGCGGCTTCCGAGCCGGTCGGCGATTACTTCGCTGGCACCAATCACGTGCTGCCGACTCAGGGCGCGGCGCGCTATGCCTCGTCGCTGGGGTGGGCCGATTTCGTCAAGACGACGAGCATCATCGCGTACACGCCCGAGCGCTTGGCCCACACGGCCGAGCACATTGCCCGCATGGCGCAAGCCGAGGGCTTGGAGGCCCACGCGCAAGCTGTCCGCATCCGCCAACAGGGGCCTACATCATGAGCGCAGATCAACGCACGGCGCAGATTGAGCGCCGGACGACTGAGACCGAGATCGAGTTGCGGTTGTGCCTCGACGGCAGCGGCCAGGGCCGCGCCGACACTGGGCTCGGCTTTTTCGACCACATGCTGCATGCTTTTGCGCGACACGGATTGTTCGACTTAGAGGTACAGTGCCGTGGCGATTTGCACGTGGATGCTCATCACACGGTGGAAGACGTGGGCATCTGCCTTGGCCAGGCCATTGCTCAGGCCCTGGGCGACAAGGCCGGTATCCAGCGCTACGGCCACAGCTACGTGCCCATGGACGAGGCGCTGGCGCGGGCGGTGGTGGATTTGTCGGGTCGGGCCTATTTGGTCTTTACTGCGGCCTTTAGCGAGGAGCGGGTCGGCGCGTTGGATGTGTCTTTGGTGCGGGAGTTTTTCTACGCGGTGGCCGATCAAGGCCGGATGAATCTGCATCTCGACCTCGTGCGCGGTCACAATGCCCACCACGGCATTGAAGCGCTCTTCAAGGCGTTCGCCCGCGCCCTGCTCATGGCTGTGCAGCAAAGCGAGCGGGTCCAGGGCATTCCTTCGACCAAGGGCGTGCTCTGAGGCGCGGGCACTCGCCCATGAAAATTTGCCATCTGATGTACGACGACATCGCCAATCCGTGGCTGGGTGGCGGGGGTGCGGTGCGGGCGATGGAGCTCTACCGCCGCTTGGCTAGCCGCCACGAGATCACCGTCGTCAGTGGCCTGTTTCCCGGAGCTGAGTTAGAAACCGAACGGCACGGCCTGCGCCTGCTGCGCGTTGGCTCGGCTCGCAGCTATGCCCTGAGCCGGGTGGGCTATTGCCGCGCGGCCGTGGCGCAGTTGCAGCGGCTGGAGTGGGATTTGTGGATCAATGAGTTTTCGGCGTTTGCGCCTTTGCGCGTTCCGGCGGCACTGCGGCGGCAGGGATTGCTGTTGTTTTATCACTTCATGGGACTTCATGCGCTTGCCAAACATCCGCTGGTGGGGGGAGTGGCGTGGTTGTGCGAGCGGCGAGCCCTGCGGGCTTATGGTCGGATTTTGACGATTGCTCCTAGCGTGCAAGCGCACGTTCAGCGGCGGGCGCACGACGCGGAGGTTGATCTGGTGTATAGCGGCGTCGATCGGCGATTTTTTGCGCTGGTGCCCGAGGAAGCGCCGTACTTGCTCTACTTTGGGCGCATGGATGTACACACTAAGGGGATTGACCTGTTGATCGCCGCGTTTGCCGATATTGCTAACGGGCACCCGGATATTCGACTCAAGTTAGCTGGGCGTGGGACTCCGAAGCAACTCGCTAGGGTGCGTGGCTTGGTGCGGCGGGCGGGGTTGGAGGGTCGCGTGGAGGTTATCGGGAATGTAGAAGAGGAACGACAAGGCGAGCTCTTGCGCCGTGCGCTCATGGTCTGCGTCCCGTCGCGCTACGAGGGCTGGGGTATGGTGGCGGTGGAAGCTGCGGCTGTTGGGAAAGCTGTGTTGGGTACGGACATCGACGGCTTGCGGGATGCCGTGCGCCACGATGAGACTGGGGTGTTGGTGCCGCCCGAGGATGTGGGGGCTTTGGCGGAGGGGATGCGAGCGTTGATTGCGGATGATTCCAAGCGGCGGCGTTTGGGAGCGGCGGGCCGGGCGTGGGCTGGGCGGTTTGGTTGGGATCGGTTGGCCGAGGATTTGGAGAGCGTGTATTTGCGGGCGGTTGAGGAAATGGGACGAGATTAGGCCGCTGGAAGGATTCTATGGTCAAAAAGAACAGACGCGTCAAAACCCAAGCGCCGGCAAAGGTTGAGAGGTCTCCTTTGTGGAATCACCGACTTTTTCCGCTGGTCTTTTTTCTCGCCCTGAGCCTGCTGTACTTCTACGAGTTTCCGCTGTCGGATAAGATCGTCTTTGGCATGGATGTGGGGACGGATTACCACCGGGGCGCGGACCTGAGCTTTTGGGACAAGGTGCAGACTGTGGACCAGCCGATGTGGGATCCCAAGATGGGCGGCTTTCCCCAGTCCGAGGCCATTCGTCCGCAGTACTTTCCGGCCTACATCTTGTACTTTTTTGCGACCTTTCAGCGGTATATTGGCTGGCGCTACATTCTGACGATGTGCGTGGCTGGCTTGGGAATGTACGCGTACTTGCGGCAGATTCACGTGGGGGGGCGCGCTGCGCTGTGGGGTGGAGTGGCGTTTATGTCTGCGCCGACCTTTTTGGCGTTTCCGTTGGCTGGTCACTATGCCAAGATGGGGGTCATCGCGCTGTTCCCGTGGATTATCTGGGCGTTGGAAAAGGCTCTGGCGCAGCGTCGGTTGATTTATTGGGCGGCGGTCGGGGTGCTGATTGGGGCGTGTATTTACTCACATCCGCCGATGACGTACTTCGCGCTGTTGGGCTTGGGCGTCTATTTCGTATTTAAACTGTACCAGATGCGCCGCGAGCGGGCCGCTTTGGTTAGGCGTTTTATCCATTTTATTGGAGCGGTGGTGCTGGGGTTGGCGCTGGGGGCGGAGGGGGCTTTTCCGGTGATGATGTACACTCGCGCTGAGTCCAAGCGGGCGACGGGCGATGAGGTGGGGGGTAAGACGGTGGAGGAACAGCTCGCGTATGCGCGGAGTTGGTCGCTGCATCCCGAGGAGGTGGCGTCGCTGGTGGTGCCGGAGTTCGGGGGGTACGACAATGTGCTGGTGCAGGGTGGCTCGCGCTATTGGGGACGCAATGCGTTTAAGATCAACTCCGAGTACTTTGGCGCGTTGGCTTTGATGTTGGCGCTGCTGATGGTGCCGGAGAGTCGGCGACGACCGCAGGTGGCGCTGTTGGGCGGGGTGTTTGTGCTGGCGTTGGCTTATGTGTTGGGCGAGCATACGCCCGTGCATTGGCTGGCGTTTCACTTGCTGCCGGGGGCGGATGTGCAGCGCGCCATTGGCATGGGGTCGTTTGTGTTTGCGTTTGCCGGGTGTGCGATGGCGGGGTTGGGGTTGCAGCGGGTGTTGGATGCGGATGCGGATGAACGGGCGTTGTTGCGGGGCCGCTTGGCCTATGTCGGCGGCGTCCTCGCGGCGCTGGCTTTGCTGGTGGCACTTTTTCCCAAGGGGACGACTGAGGCGTGGATAAATTTGTTTTATGGCGATATTGCGCCGCAGAAGCGGGCGGTGTTAGCTGGGAGTTACGATTGGATTGCGCACGGTGGTTGGTACGTGGTGGTGGCTTTGGGGGTGGGGTTGGCGTTGCTCTTACTCCGGCTGGGGGGGCAGCTTTCGGCGACGGCGTTGGTGGTGGGGTTGTGTGTGGTGACGCTGTTTGATACGTGGCGGGTTGATCGGGTTTATTTGCACTATCGGGATCCGGGGCACTATGCGGATATTCGCCGGGAGAATCCGCGCACGGTTCAGTTTTTGCAAAGCGATGAGTCGCTTTTTCGCGTGTTGCCCTTGCCCAGCTTTCGGGTGTTGGAGGAGCCGGGGTATCACCTACAAGGGGTTTGGTCCATTACGGGTTTTCACGATTTGACGGTGGGGCGCTACGATCGGGTGCTGAAGGAGTTTGAGCCGTTGGTGCAGCAGTTTATGCGGACGGGGGTACCCTCGGCGGGGTTTCAATCGCTGTTGAATTTGCTCAATGGGAAGTACTTGGCGGTGCCTAAGCTGCTAGAATTGGATATGGCGGCGTATCCGTTGCGCTTTGAGGGGGCGCGCTATCGGCTGTACGAAAATCCGCAGGCGTTGCCGTGGTTTTACCTTGCGCCGGAAGCGGAGGTGTTGGAAAGTGGCGAGGCCGTGTTGGCGCGGTTGTTGAGTGGGCGGGCCGATCCGCAGGGTGTGGCTTTGTTGGAGAAGGCACCGAGGGTGCGGCTTGATGAGGCGGGGGATCGGGCGGGGGATCGGGTGGAGCGGCTGGCGTACGATCCAAAGGAGGGGTTGATTCGCCTGCGGACGCAGAGTGCGGGGGCGCGGGTGTTGGTGGTGTCGGAGAATTACCAGTCTAATTGGTCGGTGTGGGTGGATGGGGAGGAGGCCGAGATGCTGCGCGTGCATTATGTATGGAAGGGGGTGGCGTTGTCGGCTGGGGAACACGAGGTGGAGTTGCGCTATTTTTCGCCGGTGTTGGCTTGGGCGCGGGGCGCGGGATTGGTGGGGTTGGTGGTGGTTGTGGGTGTGGTGGTAGCGGCGTGGCGGCAGCGGCGGCGGGCTGGTTGACATAGGGATGGGGGTAAGTGATATTTGGCGACAGAAGGTTTGACGGAGGTATCTTCATGGATAGCGGCACGATAGATTGGACTGTTATAAGCGTCGGGATTGCGTTGGCTGGGTTGATTTTGGTGACGACGCAGCGTATGCGCACCGATATGCGCGCCGATATGAAGGCGCTTTCGGATCAGGTGAATAAGCTGGCGGAGCGGGTGAGTCGGTTGGAGGAGCGGCAGGCGCATACGGCGGGGTTGCTTGAGGGGCTGCAGGGTTCGCTTTTTGATCGGGCTAGGCAGGTGAACACTGGTGAGCGCGTCGCCGAGGAGTCTGAATCGTACGATCCGCAGGGATAAGCGGCGGGGCCGGGGACTGAGAAAACATTTCTGTGGATGCTCTGCGCCGATATGAGATAACTTTCAGAGAAGGTGGATAACATTATGGATTCCCAGTTGGCTCTATTGAACAAGGATATAGCTTCGCTTCGCTCCGTTCCTAAATGCAGGCTTTACAGGGGGGGTTTATTAACTAATTTAATAGGGAATTTACACTTGACACTTCTATTTTTTCTCGGTATAATTAGCTCTATTGTAGAGGAAAACGCGTATGCGTTATGGACGAGAAAGCCGCGAAAGGGGGCATATGAAACACGCAAGAACGCAATTTCTTAGTGGGTTTGAAGCAAATCCATCTTTTCATATCACTTTCTTAATCAGGGACGCGATCCCTGGGGAGGTTTCATAATGATACACATGAAGTCGCTAATCCGGCGTTTGGATTGCGTCCCTTGGCTACTGGCCGCCTGCCTTGCATTAGTATGGGCCGGAGAGGCTCAGGCTCAGGCAGTGGGTCAGGGGGGTCGGCTTGGGGTGGCGGTTGATTTAGGTAATACGGGCACCACTCCAGCCTCAAGTCGGGATAAGTTTGTCTTGGAGTTGGACATGCTCGAAGTAAACGAGGGTGCGTTAGGTGCTAACGGTTCGCATAAGGATCAAGCAGCGGTCCCGATCAAAGTCACCGCCACACGTCTTAAGGCTAATGGTACGGACAAGATGAGTGACGATGATGCGAAAGGAATGGGGTTAGTGCGTATATCCTTAAACTCCGTTGCCAATGAAGGTACCGTCGCAAATGCTCTTATGCCTACGGAGTTGACGCGGCCTTCCGCCGTATCTGGTGCTCCGCCAAATGGTCGCTACATTTTGGATATGCCTATGCTCGTTATTCCGAAGGATAAGGCAAAAGGAGAGGTAACAGTCTCCTTCACTCCCAATGACGATGATTTGGTGGGAGCAGCTGCGACAAGCCCCACTGAGGTCATAGAAGCCGCTAGACGAGGCGTCACTTCCACGGGTGACGATCTTCGGATCTGGATTACAGGCAATAACAACGATGGCGATGACGCTCAAACTACTTCTACTTTAGTTCGTCCGGCGTATTTCACTCTGCGCGACAATGACCGGAAGAACGCGGCGATCACTTTATCGTTTGATAAGGTGTCTATCAGCAAAGAAGCTGATCGGATGGCAGTTACCGTGACCGCATCCTTGGACGCACAGCCCACAGAAAAAGCTTTGACGTTTTCTTTTAAGGATGTTGCCGATAATCGTGCCGCTAACCATACTGCTGTGGTGAATGACGAAGGCTTTGAGGCCATCGCAAGTGTCGCCAATGGAGATAAGATAGGTTCTCGCGATGCGTTCTATCGTGGGAGTGACTTTGGTGATATAGTTATCGCCAAAGATAAGATGTCGGCGTCAAAGACGATTCACATTGATCCCATAAATGTGGCCGACTCGCGACTAGGCGAGAGGAAAACTTGGATCGCGCTAGGGTCAGAAGACTCGCCGATAACGGTGAATCCAGATGGTCTAGTTGATGGTGGTGGGGGTGGTACTAATCCGACGGATAGTTACATGATAACCGTAGTCCCCGGTTTCATCGAGATAACGGACGAAGGGTTGCCTAGAGTGGATTCGGTGTCAGAGATCTCTTCTCCGATTTACGAGGATGGGGGGGACAATCAAGAAGCCAAGGTGAGGATTAATCTGAAGGCTGCTGCCCCAGCTGGGGGGGTTACTGTGTCTGTCACGATTCAACCGGTGGTCGGTAAGGGGACGCGCGATACGGAATACGAGGCGGAGGTAGAGGAAAGTAGGCTGGTCATTGCTGAAGGCCAGAAAACTGGGGTAGCGACTATTTTTGTTTCCCCCGAAGACAACGATGCCAAGAATGATTGGGCGTTCGAAGTTCACGTTGATACCGGAGACGTGACCGAGGAGCAGATCGCTACAGTCAACATCGTTGACGACGAAGCGGATATCTCTAGTATCTCTCTGACGGCGGTTCCTCTGGAGATATCAGAGATCGGCGGTGAGCAAACTGTTAATATCGTCGCGCATGTGATCGGCAAAGCACCCGCCGCAGACATAACGATACCCTTGACTACGACTGGTGGTAGTGCGCTCCGCGAGATTGACTACAGAGCATCCTATCGCTCTCTGACGATTCCCACAGGCGAGATAACAGCCATGCAGGCTATCATCATTACCCCCGTAGCAGACGAGAAAGATGACGGGGATGGTAAGCCGGCGGACGAGACCATCTTAGTGGGAACGACGCTGGTGGATGGTGACAACAGAATCATCAAAATCGGCGATAAGAAGATCGTGGTCTCCGCTGCGACGGTAACGATAAAAGACGAAAAGACGCCGCCTGCGGAGGCACCGGAAGAAGTGCCTCCCGTATCGTTAGAAGATGACGATACCGCCATCTCGGGCACGGTTGGCGCGGAGTTGGAGGAGGAACTGCCGGAAGCGACCACTGAGGACGAAGATGCCGAAGTGACGTACCTCCTCTCTGGAGATCTTCCCGCTGGCCTGTCGTTTGACGCGGCTACGCGGACGATTTCAGGAACGCCGACGGCGGCTGGAGAATCCGAAGTTACTTACTACGCCACGGACGGCACCAACGCCGCGAGCTTGGCCTACACTATCACTATCTCGGATGTGCCGGCACCCGAAGTTAATCTCGCGGGCATCGCCTCGACTCATACTTCGGTTCGCGAAAACGGCGGTGAGGCTTCCATCACGCTGACCGTGACGTTGGAGGATGCCGCTGGAGCTGGTGGTGAGGATGTCACTCTCAACATTGTTACTCCTACCGAAGGCAAAGCGGCTCATCGCGATGTGGATTTCGACGCGACCTTGGACGGAAGCATCACCATTGCAGAAGGTGAGACCTCCGGGACGGCGACGCTGACCGTGACGCCCAAGGACAACACGACGGCGGATGGTCATAAGGCATTTGGTGTTCAGGCTGAATCGTCGAGCGGACACACGGCCATAGTCAATATCGGGATCTCCGATAACGAGTCGGACAGCCAGGGTATCGCGCTGTCGGTGGATCCGGACGAGGTAAGCGAGGGTACTGCGACTGATGTCACAGTAACCGCGTCTTTGGACGGCAAGGCATCGGAAAGCGATGTAACGGTGTCCATTTCCATTGATGCTGCCTCTTCGTCAGCGACCCGCGATGTAGATTACGGCGCGGTGTTCGAGGGCGGGGCTGAGGTTACGATTGCGGCCGGAGATATATCTGGTTCGGCGACCGTGACCATCACCGCAGTAGCCGACGATGATGGCGACGAGACCATCGTCCTAGTGGGTTCAGCCGACGACTTAGGTATGGGGTCGGCAGCCATCACGCTGGTAGAAGGCATGATGGACGACGGCGACATGGACGGCGACATGGACGGCGACATGGACGGCGACATGGACGGCGACATGGACGGCG
>VXOR01000078.1:2500-30393 GCA_009840005.1 Gemmatimonadota bacterium | reverse complement strand
GACGGCGACATGGACGGCGACATGGACGGCGACATGGACGGCGACATGGACGGCGACATGATGGCCGGTCTCCATTTCGCCGAGGAGATCGCAGACCAGGCTTATACTGCTGGTACGGCGATCACTGCTTTGGTCCTGCCGGAAGCTATGGGCGGCGAAGGCGATGTGACGTATCAAATTTTCGGCTTGCCTGCCGGTCTGTCGTTTGACGCAGCCACGCGGACGATTTCGGGTACGCCCGAAGCCGCCACAGAGGCCGCTATCCTCTACTTGGCGACAGACAGCGCAGAAGAAGACGAGGCGTTGGAGTTCTCCATCACGGTCAACGCGGCGCTGAGCTTCGGTGACTTGTTTGGCGCTGGTAAGATCGTTCCGACGGATGGTGGTTTGACTGAAATCCGCGAATTCGTCGTTGGCCAGCCCGTGGAGGGCCTCACGCTGCCGGAAGGCGCAGGCGGTACGGCACCGTTGACGTACAGCCTCTCGCCGGCCCTGCCGGCGGGCCTAACGTTTGACGTGGCTACGCGGACGATTGCGGGCACGCCACTCGCGGCGAGCGAGACCGTATATACGTACACGGTCACGGACGCCAACGGCGCGAGCTTATCGCTATCGTTGCAGACGCTGCCGGCCGCATTCTCCTTGGCAGACAACTTTCCGAACCCGTTCAACCCAGCGACGACGATCCAGTATGCGTTGCCGCAGGCGGCGGACGTGGAACTGACCGTGTATAACGTACTTGGTCAGCCGGTTCGGACACTAATTGCCGAGCATCAGAATGCCGGTCGCTACGTCGTGGAGTGGGACGCGACGAACGACAGCGGACACAGCTTGTCTTCGGGGATGTATTTCTACCGCTTGCAGGCGGGCGGTGAGTTCCACGAAGTCAAGAAGATGCTGCTACTCAAGTAAGCACCCACTGCACAGCGAGTTAGTGAAATGGGACCTCAAGCCTCAAATTGGGGTCCCATTTCACTATATAAAATAGAAGGAGAAGCAACTATGCAGAACAGCGTGCGCAAGACGTTTTCTCTTGCCATCGCCCTGTTGCTCGCACTCTGTGGTGCTGCTGTCGCCGGGGATAACGCGAATGTCGTCATTTCGCTGGATGGGGAACATGCCGCCGCCGGTGCTGGAGAGCAAGTGCAGGTGGCAGTGTCAGCCGCTGGAATGGTCGGGGTAAATCAGTTTGAAATTACCCTGACGGTATTGCCCGCGGAAGCCTTTGATCTAGCGGCGACAACCTTTGAGCCTGCTTTTGGCTTTTCGCCCGGCGTGGAATTGTTAGGGGATGAGCAGGTCAAAAGCGGTGCGGCCGCTACCGGCGAGGCGGTAGATGGCGATGGTGCGTTGGGTGTTTTTACCCTCACGACGTCGAGTAGTTTTAGCAGAAATTCCCCGGCCGAGGTTGTGGTGAGCAGCGTGTCCATTGGGTCGTCGTCTGTGGACCGGGATGTTCTTGGTGCCGAGGGATTGTTTATCGTCAATTGGGCCGTGCCCCCGCCGGATATGTTGGCGACCTCGCCGCTTTCCTTTAACCCGGCCTATTCCTCGATTGGCACAGGGGCGGCCGCGGACGGCAGCGACGGCGAGATCGAGTTCTCGGTCAATTACACGGATGATGGTGCTCCCGCCAAGGGCCAGACCATTGCTTGGGACATCACTAATACTGGCTCGCGGTCGGTCTATCTGCTCGGTGTCGGCGAGGTTCCCTCCGGCGTGTACGTGTGCCTGCGGAATGTGACCGATGAGGGTGGCAATGCGGCAGTGCAGTTTGACGCCGAAGGCAACTTAAAGGCGGCGGCGACTTCGCTCGACGTTCGGGCGCGCACGACTGCTGTAAATCCGGCCGGTGACACCATTGATTTGGCGGTTGATTTCGACGCCACTTGGGCGGTGCCAGACCCCGATCAGTTGATG
The DNA here is from genome assembly GCA_009840005.1 of Gemmatimonadota bacterium. The sequence goes on along the minus strand of VXOR01000078.1, from coordinate 28,473 downwards.
TTCGTCTCGCAGGTTTCCCTGAATGATAATGACAATGCCCGCAACGAGCTAGTCGCGGGTGCGGGTGCGAACATTCCAGTCGTGCTGTCCGCAGCCGGGCTAGCCGGCGTGAAGCAAGTTGAGGTCATCGTGACGGTGTCGCCCGCCGAAGCCTTTGATCTAGAGAAAACCACGTTTTCGGGTTCCTCTGCGTTTATCCTGCCGGCACCGGGTGTGGAAGTCGAAGGCAATCAGGTGCGGGGCGGCGCAGTCGTTACGCTCAATGACGATCCCGTATCTGGCGATAGTGTTCTGGGGACCTTCACCCTCGTCACCTCGGACAGCTTTACCGAGGAGATGGAGGCGGATATTGTGGTCCACAGCGTTTCTCTCGGCCCGTCCTCTGGCGAGCGCGATTACTTGGACACCGAGCTGTTAGCCGAGATGTTTAATCGCCACAGCATTCACCTCAACCGGCCGGATCCAGTGCTGGTGGCCACCGCGCCGCTGGTTGGCAATGCGTTGACTTCTGGGGCCGATACGGGCGCTGTTGATGACGACAGCCCCGGCGAGATCACGTACTCGGTCAATTATACCAACCCCTGGGGCGACCCGGGCGAAGGTCAGGCCATCTTGTGGGATGTGTTCAACCGCAGCGCGGAGTGGGTGTCCGTGCTCGGTATTGGCACGATTCCCCCCAAAGGTAGCGCGTTTGTGCGCAATACGACCGATGCCGACGGCAATTCGTCGATTGAGGTTGACGCCGATGTCGTGTCTTTCCTCAGCATTACGGCGAAAACCGACACAGAGAATGCGGCCGGCAAGGCCCTCAACTTGGCGATTGACTTCAGCGCGGCTTGGGCTGCTAAGCCGCTAGCCGCCCTGCCATTGGCTAACTCGCTGAGTCAGAACTATCCCAACCCTTTCAATCCGGAAACCACGATTCCCTACGCGCTGAGCAGCGATGCGATCGTTTCCCTGACGATCTACAACATCGCGGGTCAGGTCGTGCGCAAGTTAGTTGACGGTGAGGCGCTGGCCGCAGGTCAGTACCAAGCCTTGTGGGATGGCCGGAGCGAAAGCGGCGCTAGCGTCGCTAGCGGCATGTATTTTTACTTGCTGCACACCGGCGACTTTGTAGCTAAGCGCAAGATGGTGCTGCTCAGGTAGGGGCGATTTCAAACCGCCCCCTACCCGGGTGCGTAACAGCAGTAGTCAGTGAGTGAAATGGGGCCTCAGTGAGGGGTCCCATTTCCTTTTTTGGCCGTGATTTGCGCTTGGCTATGAAAATCAAGGTTCTATTTTTTGCTTCATGCCGCGATGCCGTCGGCCATAGAAGCTGTGAGTGGGAGCTCGCCGAAGGTTGCCGAGTCGCGGACTTACAGCGCGAACTCGTGGCTGCCTATCCGCAACTGGCTGCGGTGCAGCAGGTGTTGTCGGTTGCGGTCAATTCCGAGTACGCAGGGAGCCATACCGCGTTACAAGCAGGCGACGAAGTGGCCCTTATTCCGCCTGTAAGTGGGGGCTGACGTGTTCAAAATTACCGAAGACTCAATTGAACCCAGCGATTTGTTTGCCGACGTGGTGCGCGCTGAAAATGGCGCGGTGGCCACGTTTGCCGGGGTGGTGCGCAATCACTCCGGGGACAAGCAAACCGACTATTTGGTGTACGAAGCGTATCCGGCTATGGCCGAGAAGAAGATGGCGGAGATTGGCAAAGAACTGAAGGCGCGGTGGGGCGTTTTGGACATCGGGATGATTCACCGCGTGGGGAAGCTCGAAATCGGGGAGATCAGTGTGTTAATTGCCGTCGCTAGCCCGCATCGAGCCGAGGCGCTGGCCGCGTGTCAGTACGCCATTGATCGGCTCAAGCAGATCGTGCCGATATGGAAGAAGGAAGTAGGGGTTGAGGGTGAAAGCTGGGTTGAAGGACCACAGGCAGCCTATGAAAGCCGCTAAGTATGGTGTTCAACTTTGGTTGGCTATTAGAGGGCCGGTTGGCAGGGGCCGGGCAGATTGGTGGTTGGCAGGGGGACGAGCGGCTGGAGGACGATCTCGATTTGCTGGCGGCGCAGGGCGTAAAGGCGATTGTGTCGCTGACTGCGAATGCCCTGCCGGCGGGCGAGGTGGCAGCGCGCGATATGGCGTACTTGCACTTGCCCATACAGGATATGCAGTCGCCTTCGCTTGGGGAGATACGAGCGTTTGTCCAATTCGTTGACGAGGCCGTCGAGCAAGGACGGCCGGTGATAGTCCATTGCAGTGCGGGCTTGGGGCGCACGGGCACGATGCTGGCGAGTTATTTGGTGCGAATAGGCAGCAGTGCGGCAGACGCTCTGACACAGGTGCGGAACAAGCGCCCCGGCTCGGTGGAAACAGCCGCCCAAGAACGGGCCGTATATGAATACGCCGTGCATCTTGGGCAATTGACATAGCAGGGCGGCACCAGTACATTAAAATAATAGTGTAGTCCCGAGTGGCTACACGCTAAAACCGGAGGAGAGGGTCGGATGGAAAAGGCTGATTTTCCTGAGTGTTTGAAGTGTAAGGAAGGTGTTTTGATTCCGCTTTCCGACTATGGAAGAGATGGCGCAGCCATTCACTACAAGGCTTGGGCCTGCACAGATCCAAGTTGCGGATACCATATAAGAATTGACAACGGCGAGTTGAGTACCGGAGAGGAACTCAAGAAATCGTTTAAGTAAGCGGTTCCGTCTTCGCCACGCGGTAAAAGTAGTAGATCACGAGAAGAGGCCCCCTTTTGCGGAGCCTCTTCTTCTTATGGGGTCTGTTGTTGGCCAACATCAGTGTAAGTAGTTGGGGAATCAGGGCAGGTGCCTTGGTCTTATCTTTTGCGCTGTGGCTTCACGCAGTTACAGAGAAGTACTACGATAAAGAAGTTGCAGTGCGCCTCTGGATCGAAGTCCCTCCGCCGGGCGAAGGGGTGGACGGGGATATGGTGCTAGCCAGTCAAGTGCCTTCCACGGTTCGCGTCTTGGTCACTGGCGGGGGCAAGGATCTGTTGTTTGACTTGGACGACGATTCCTTTGTTCTGAAGTTACGGGCCGAAGGCAAGAATCGGATCCACCGCTTGACTCCTTCCCAAATCACCAAGCGGGCGGCCGACTTGGATGTCGAAGTCAAGGAAATTCTCGAACCAAAAGAAATTGCAATTGCCCTAGCGCCGAGGATGGAACGGGATGTACCCGTGCGGGTGCAAGCGAGTCTAGAAGTGGCTGCTGCCCACGTACAGGTGACGCCGATGCAAGCCGATCCCGCGCTCGTCCGGGTGAGCGGCCCGCAGCAGCAGGTCGCCGCATTGCGCTATGTGGATACGGATTCGCTGGTTTTGCAGGATATCCGGGAAGATGTGGATGTGAAGTGGTCTTTGCGACATCCCGAGCACACGCAACTCGCGTTCGTGCCCGAGGCTGTACGCGTGCGCGCCACCGTGCAGATGTTAGCTGAGGACGATTTAATCGGAGTGCCGATTGCCGTGCGTCATGCCGGCGAGGTGCGCCTGCGTCCCGAGCCGGCCACTGCCCAAGTCAAGGTGCGCGGTGGGGTTGGCGTGATCGCCCAGCTCGACCCGGCCCGCGACATAGAGCTGTACGTAGATTACGCCGAATATCAGGGGAATGCACTGCCAGTGCACAGCGCGGAGACATCGCTTTTTGAGGTGCGCCAGATCGCGCCGGCATACGTCGATTTGGTGAGCTACTAGCATGTTGGTACTGGGGCTGGAGACCTCCTGCGATGAGACGGCCGCGGCCGTCGTCGATGAGTCGTACGCCGTGCATTCCAATATCATCTTCTCGCAACAAGATCACGCGCCATACGGGGGCGTGGTGCCCGAGTTGGCTTCGCGCGCCCATATGTGCGCTTTGGTGCCGGTCGTGCGACAGGCCCTAGCGACTGCTGGCGTTGGGTGGGAAGAAGTGGATGGGGTGGCTGCGACGCGAGGGCCTGGCTTGGTCGGGTCGTTGATCGTGGGGCTATCACTGGCCAAGGGGTTGGCGTTGGCGCGCAACAAGCCGCTGGTCGGCGTCCATCACTTGGAGGCCCACGTATTTTCTAACTTGGTCGCCGCGCAGGTCGAGGTTCCCTTCCTGACGCTGCTGGTGTCGGGCGGGCACACCGAGTTGATCTTGGTGCGCGAACTCGGCTCATACCAGGTGCTGGGCCGCACGCGCGACGACGCGGCTGGCGAGGCATTTGACAAAGTCGCCAAGCTGCTGGGCCTGCTGCCCGGGGAAGGGGTGGTGGCCGGTGGTCGGCTCATCGCCGAGTTGGCCGAGGATGGCGACCCCAAGGCCATTGACTTCCCACGTGCCCTCGTGGACGAGATGGACTTCAGCTTCAGTGGCCTCAAAACCTCGGTGTTACACTACGTGCGCACGCTTTCTCCGCAAGCGCGCACGGCCCAGCTCGCCCATATTGCCGCTAGCTTCCAAGAAGCCGTAGTGGATGCCTTAGTCGCCAAGACCCTGTTGGCCTTGGAGCGAGTAGAAGTGGAGACTGTATGCCTTGCAGGCGGCGTTGCCGCCAACCAGCGGCTGCGCCAGCGGCTGCGCGTCGCGGTCGAGTGCCGCGGCCTAGCCTTCCATTGTCCGGCGTACGATTTGTGTACAGACAACGCCGCTATGGTAGGAGCTGTTGGAGCCTTCTACCTCAGTCGCGGCGTCTGCGACAGTCTCAATGTGGACGCCGCTCCCCGCTTGGGCTGGCGTGTCTGAGTGGTCGGATAGCTACCTCCAGCTAGCGGGACCACGCGTATTCCTCGTCCTGCTGCCCTTCCTACTCGCATTCGTTTATTGGGTATATCAGCGGACGTATCCGCAGGTTGATCCCAAGCGCCGCATGGTGCTGGTGGCGTTGCGCGTTGTGGCCGTGGCCTTGCTAACTATGGTGTTGTGCGAGCCGGTTTTGACGTGGTGGCACCAGCAGGTCATTCGACCGCTGGTGTTGGTGTTGGTCGATACCAGCCCGAGCATGAAGGTAGCCGACGGGTCTGTCACGCGACTACAACAGGCGGTGGCCGTGCTGGGCGACGAGGGTTGGTCAGCGCGCTTGCAGCAGGCCGAAGTCCGCGCTTGGGGATTTGCCGAGTCGGCGTATCCGCTCGCGCTCGATACGGTCGCGACCGCAAGTACTCGTGGTCAGGCGACCGATATAGGCCGTGCCCTCGCCGCTAGCTTGGAGGCGGTAGTCGAGCGGGAGCGCGTGCAAGGCGTGATCCTATTCTCCGACGGAGGCCACAACTTGGGCCGCGACCCGGTGCAACTGGGCGCGGAATTGGGCGTGCCTGTGTACGCGCTTGGCGTGGGCGGCGCAGAGATCCCCGTCGATGTCCAGCTCGTAGAAGTGCGCACACCCGAAACCGGATACGTCGGTCAGAGCCAGCCAATTGACGCCGAGGTGCGGAGTTGGGGATACGAGGGACAGCGCGTGGAAGTCCAATTCTACGAGGGAGAGCGATTGCTCGAGCAACAATCGCTGCTGTTGGCTGGCGATGGACAGGTGCAGCGCGTTTCCTTTGCCGTGACGCCCCAGCAGGCTGGGCCGCGCATTTTTCGCGTGGCCATTGCGCCTGTGGCCGGAGAATTTGCGACCGCAGACAACGAGGCCCTCGCGTTTACCCACATTCTCGCCGGGCGCACGCGGGTGCTGTTGCTAGCTGGAGGCCCCAGCGAGGACTTGGCCTTTTTGCGCCGCAGTTTAAGCGCAGATTCGAGTTGGGTAGTAGAGGCCATGATTCAGCGGGAGCCGGCCGCGTTCTACGGCGGCGCGTGGAGTCCGGCTGTTTTGCAGGGCCGGGATGTGGTGCTGTTGGTGAATCCGGGCGCGTGGCTGCTCAACGGCCCGCCGGCCGCTGCATTGGTCCAGCACGTGTACGCCGGTGCCGGTTTGCTCGTCGTCGGCGGACCCAAGATGGCGCGGGCTTGGCGCGCCGACTCGCCACTGGCTGCGCTCATGCCGCTTCAGGTAGCTGGCCCTGTGCCCTTTGTGCCGGGCGAGGTCTTGTTGCGACTCAGCGCGGGCGGGCACCATCCGGTCGTGCGCCCGCCCGCGGGAGCGGACGATCCGTGGCTTCGGTTGCCGCCGCTGCCGGGCTACTTTCGCACGGCGCAGCAGCGGCCGGGTACCACCGTGCTGGTCGAGAGCGCCGGCGGCGAGCCAATCATTGCTGTAGGCGCGTATGGCGAGGGTAAGGTCATTGCAGCCCTGTCCGCGTCTTTTTGGCGACTCGATCTGATGAGCAGCGGCGTCGATGGCCAGCCACAGACCATTCGCACACTCTGGCGCGACGCCGCCAAATGGCTCGCGCTCGACACCCCGGGTGGGCGGGTCCGCGCCTCGACCAAGCGACCCGTGTACCGGGCGGGCGAGGAAGTGGTTTTCGCGGTGCAGGTCTTCGACGAGTTGCTGAGGCCGCAGCCGGGGGCAAGGGTGCAGGTCGCGCTAGCCGGGCGAGAGGCATTCGACCTGCAATCACAAGGAGCCGGGTACTACCGAGGCGTCGCTAGTGGGTTGGCCCCCGGCGCGTATGAATACGAGGTTCGGGCCGCAGTGGACCAAGCCGCTGTAGGTGCGGCTACGGGTCGCTTTGTCGTCGAAGAGTACAGCATTGAGCTTGGGGATTTGCGCGCCGACCCACTGCTCTTGGGCGAGCTGGCCCGCGCCAGTGGCGGTCGCGCCTATTTGCTTGCGGACTGGGAGGACATGCTAAAACAGCTTGCGCCGCGCAAGCGTTGGGTCGAAAAGGCCGAGGTTTTGCCGTTGTGGGGCCCGCTGTGGCCCGCGCTTTTGGCGATTGTCCTGTTGGCTGTCGAGTGGTTTGGACGCAAGCGCAGCGGCATGATCTGACGCGCCGCAAGGTGCAAAAAGCCGCGTTTTTGCTTATTTTTTGTTAATCCCCTTTCCAATCTGATTGCTTCCCAACCTAGGTACTAGCGGAGTCTGTAGCTCTATGTCCGAGTTTTTGCATACGCCCAAAGGCGAGAAGAAACTCCAAGCGCTAGGGGTGCTCCTCCTCGGCCTCGGCGCGTTTTTGCTTGTCTGCTTGATATCCCATTCGCCGCTGGATCCTCCTAACTCGAGCCGCTCGGTGGCGGAGAGCTTGAATTGGGGGGGATGGATCGGTGCGTATGCGTCGTATGGGGCCTTTGCGGGCATGGGACGGGCCGCGTATGTCTGGCCTGTGCTCTTGTTGCTGTGGGGTTGGAATAGGGTGTGTTGCCAGCCGGTGGCTCTTGCGGTGCAGCGCAGTGTGGGCCTTTTGCTCATGGCCGTCTTCATTAGCGTCGCTACTGGTTTGCCCGACTATTCGACGCACACGGCCTATGCGCTGGGCGGCGTGCTGGGAACCCAGATCAGTTTGGATCTCCTCATACCGTACCTAGGGAGGCTAGGGTCGGCGGTTTTGCTGGGCGCACTCTTTGTGGTTGCGGTGATTTTGACCCCCGGTCTGAACTGGCGGCCGTTGGCGTGGTTTGGCGGTGGTTTGGCGGTGGTTTGGCGTTTGCTTGGGCGGTTGTTCGGACGGTTGCGGGGACTGCTCCTTACTATACGCAAGAGTAAAGCCGCAAAAAGGAAACAGGACGAAACCGCCAGGGTGCGAGAAACGCGGTCCGGGATTGGCCCGCAGGCTCGGGTCGAGGATTCGGCACCTTGGACGCCAATGGTTGGAGAGGTTGACGCAGTGGAGCCTCGGGTGCAGGAACCAGCGCACGTTGAGCGGCGCGAGCGCCACAAGAAAAAGGAACCGGCGGTTGCAGACGCAGCTATACCAGCGCCAGCGCCCAAAAAAGAGAAGGCCGAGCCAGCCCGCAAGCCTGCCGGGGGCCGCTATAAAATCCCAAGTCCTGCGTTGCTAGACGAAATCCCGGCCAGCCGCAGCCGCGTTTCCAAGGAGGCTTTGCTGGAAAACGCCAAGCTACTGGAGAGTGCGTTGGACAATTTCGATGTGGCCGGCAAGGTCGTAGAGGTGAGTCCTGGGCCGGTGGTGACGCGCTACGAGGTAGAGCCGGCCCTAGGGGTCAAGGTCGGTCGCATTGCCGCGCTTTCGGACGATCTCGCGCGTGTAATGAGCGCCAAAGGCATTCGCATTCAAGCGCCGGTGCCGGGCAAATCCGTGGTGGGGGTGGAGATTGCCAATCAGGAGCGGGAGACCGTTTACTTGCGCGAGATCATCGAAGACGGAGTGTTCAGCCGGTCGGATTCCAAGCTGGTCATGGCGCTGGGCAAGACTATTTCGGGCGAGCCGTGCGCCGCGGATTTGGCCAAAATGCCTCATCTATTGGTCGCCGGTGCCACTGGGGCCGGCAAGAGCGTGTGTCTGAACAGCCTAATTTGCAGCATCCTCCTCAAGGCCACGCCGGACGAAGTGCGCTTTATCATGGTCGATCCCAAGGTAGTTGAATTGACGATGTACAACGATATACCACACTTGCTGGTGCCGGTTATCACCGAGCCGAAAAGGGCCGCGGAGGCCCTGAAGTGGGCGGTAGCCGAAATGGAAGCTCGCTACCAGAAGCTGGCCAAACTGGGGGTGCGCAATCTGTCCGACTACAACGCCAGGCTGGCGAGCGGCCAAGCCGAGGCTGCTGAAGACGGCGTTGAGCCTGACAAGCCGCTGGCGTACATCGTGATAGTAATCGACGAATTTGCCGATTTGATGCTAACGGCCCCCGCTGAGGTGGAGACCTCGCTGATGGGTTTGGCGCAGAAGTCGCGCGCTGTGGGCATTCACATCATTTTGGCGACCCAGCGGCCCTCGGTGAACGTGATTACCGGGGTAATCAAGGCCAACTTCCCGTCGCGCATTGCCTTCCAAGTGGCATCAAAGACGGACTCGCGCACGATTCTCGATCTCAACGGAGCCGAACGGCTGTTGGGGATGGGTGATATGCTCTTTCTGCCGAGCGGCCAAGGCGAGCCGCTCCGCGTCCACGGAGCCTTTATTTCTGGCGAGGAAACCGAGCGCTTGGTCGCGGCATTAAAAGAGAGCCAGTACGAGGCCGAGGAAGTTGCGGTGTTTTCCGAGCAGCCGGATATTAACGCGGCTACCAATGCGCGCGACGATCTTTTCGACGATGCCGTGCGCTTAGTCTGCGAACACCAGCAGGCCTCCACCTCGTTTTTGCAGCGGCGCTTGAAAGTGGGTTATTCCCGCGCCGCGCGGTTGATGGACGAGCTGGAGGCCGCTGGTATCGTCGGGCCGATCGTTGGGGCAAAGCCGCGCGAGATTCTCGTCGAGCGCACGGAAGAGGAGGACGCGGAAGAATGAGACTGTGGCTGTGGGTTGTGCTCTGTGTGGGCTTGGCTGCGAGCACGGCTTTTGGACAGAGCGGCGAAGAAATCATCGCTAGGGTGCAAAAGCGCCTCGCTAGCTACAAGACATTTTCAGCCCGCTTTGAAAAGCAGTTCTACTGGGCCGTGCTGGACAAGTACCGCAGCCGCGAGGGCCGAATCTATTTGCGCCGCCCGAACCGCTTTCGCATCGAACTGGAAGGCGGCGATGTGGTGGTGGCCGATGGCAAGGCCGTCTGGTCGTATGTCGTGCACAACGGCCAAGTGGTGATCAGCCCCTACGAAGCGGAAATAAAGACCCCGTGGGAAGTATTTTTCGACTATACTGAGCGCTATGTGCCCATTGCGGTGGAGGAAAGTGCGTTGGGGAGACGGTCCTGCTATTTGCTGATCATGGCACCGGAAAACAAAGCCTCTGTGGTCGAACAGATGCGGGTTTGGGTGGATCCTAGGGGGTGGCTTCTGCTGCAAGTCGAGCAGCGCGAGGTCAATGGCAATCGCACGGCGTACGTGCTTAGGGATCACCGCGCCAATAGGAGGATAGCCGACGAGGTCTTTTCTTTTGAGGTGCCAGAAGGGGTGGAGGTGCTGGACACGAGGGAACCCCCTGTTGAGTAAGGGGTGGTGGTGGGTGGCTCTGCTGATGCACGTGGGAGCCTTGGCGGTTGCAGCGGATCAGAGCATCTGGATTCTGTTGCGCGACAAAACGGATGCCGAGGGGCGGCGCATCGCTTGGGTGGATTTGGGGGCTGGTCATACGGACGCGGAGCTGGACCTGCCCGTCAGCCGACGCTATATCGAGCGGCTGCGGGAGATGGGGGTGGCCGTGCGCTTTTTTTCGCGTTGGCTCAACGCAGTCAGTGCGCAGGTCTCGCCCGAGGTACAGCGCCGGGTGCAGACTGCGGATTTTGTCGTGGCAACGCGGCCCGTGCAGCGCTTGCAGCGGCCTAGTCCATCGCCGCCCGCGCTGTTTGCCAGTCCTAAGTTGCAGCAAAGCCGGTATGGCCTCGCCTTTGAGCAGTTGGCCCAAATCGCCGTTCCCCCCCTACACGACCAAGGTCTGACGGGTGCTGGGGTGCGCGTGGCCTTGCTCGATAATGGTTTCCACTACGCCGAACACGCGGCCTTCGCCTCCATTCGCGTGGTGGCCCAGCGCGACTTTGTCAATGACGACGAGATTGTCAGCGATGAAGCCGATCAACCCGTCACGGGCGACGAAAGGAGCGGCAGCCAAAACTTGCACGGTGCGCAAGTGCTTTCCCTGATGGCAGGCTATCAGCCCGATCACTTTGTCGGCGTGGCACCCGACGCTGAGTACATCTTGGCCAAGACCGAACTAGATGACACCTTGCCCGAAATGCCCTCGGAGGAGGACCGCTGGGTCGCCGGTTTGGAATGGGCCGACAGCTTGGGAGCACAGGTGGTCAACAGTTCGCTGGGCTACAATCGGTGGGACGACGGCACGGGTTACTCGCCAGCGGATCTGGACGGAGAAACCGCGCTGACGAGCGTGGCGGCGGCACTGGCCGTGCGGCGCGGCATCGCGGTGGTGGTGGCCGCGGGCAATGAGGCCAACGGGGATTGGCACTACATAACGATACCGGCGGACGCCGATGGCGCGATTGCGGTGGGAGCGGTAGATGTGCCTGGCAGCGGCGAGCGCATGCCGCAGATTGCCTCCTTTAGCTCGCGGGGGCCAACGGCCGATGGCCGCATCAAGCCGGATTTGGTCGCGCCCGGTAGCGGCGTGGTGGTCGCGGATCTGCGGCGCGGTGGCTATGTGCGCAGGGGCGGTACTTCCTTTGCGGCACCCTTGGTGAGCGGGGTTTGCGCCCTATTGTTGCAAAAAAATCCCGAATGGACGCCAGCCCAAGTGCTGGAGGCTTTGCGCTCGACCGCGCTGGACTTGGGAGTCGCCGGGCCCGACACGGTGTATGGCTGGGGGCAGATAAACGCATTGGCGGCCAGTGGCCTCGACGAGGTGCCGCCGGAGGAGGACCGCCTGTTGGCACCTTTTCCCAATCCAGCGCGGGACGGGGTGGTGCATTTTCCAGTGCAGCTAGCCGAGCGCGGCCTCGTCGAGTTGAGCATTTTTGACCTAGCGGGCCGATTGGTGTTTGCCGACCGTTGGGACTTGTGGCCGGGAAGCCACTACCAGCCGGGCCGCGCCCCGCGCTGGACGCCGGACCGGCCCGTGGCCAACGGGATGTACTTCTATCAACTGCGGTTGCCTAGCCGCAGCCGCTTGGGCAAAATTGCCCTTGTGCGCGCCCCTTGAGGAAGCCATGGTAATCAAAGCAAGCGAGCGCAAGAAGCAGTTGAACAAACGACTGCGGCTGCTCAACCGCCTCGTCTTGGGCGGCGTGACCCTCTTTGTGCCGATCTACATTGGGGTGAGCCTGACGGGCGGGTCGGCGGACAAGCTGGAGAACTTGACCAACCTGTTCGCCAACATCAACAACCAAGTTACCTTGACAGTGCCCCCGGATGGGGTGAGCTACATGCACTTTTTTCGCGGTCCGCCTGACGAGGGCCACAAGTTCGTGCTCATCGATGTGCGATTGCAGGTGAATTTGCAGCTTGCTTGGGCGATTGTACCTAAGTGTTTTCAGCTAGTTGACGATGGTGGGCGGCGGTATTATCCGCTGTCGCGCTCGCCGTTTTTCATTGCACACACTGACCAGCTCAAGGGGACCAAGGGCGAGGTGTACGAGGGGCAGCTACTTTTTGAAATACCCGCTGAACGCAAGCACGAAAGTCTCCTTTTTGATCGCTACTACGAAACCGAGGAAGATGACAATGGCCACGATTGAGGAACAGTTGACAAGTGGAAGGCAGCAGTTAGAGCGACTGCGAGAGTATCTTTGACATAAGTGGTAAGAAGCAAGAGTTGGCTGCGCTGGAAAAGCGCATGGTGGCCGCGGACTTTTGGAACGACCGGCGGCAGGCCGAATCCGTCGGCAAGACAGCGCGCATCCTCAAGGACACCATCGCGGATTGGGAGACCTTGGATGCGCAGTTGGAGGACTTGGACCAATTGCGGCAGATGGCGGCCGAAGAAGGCGATACAGAGGCGCTGGCCGAGGTCGAGGCCGAGGTCGAGTGCGCCATGCAGGGCATCGGCGAATTGGAGTTTCGCACCATGCTCAGCGACGAGGCCGACCCCAAGAACGCGATTCTCGTCATTCACTCGGGAGCAGGGGGCACAGACGCCGCCGAATGGGCGTCGATGTTGATGCGCCTGTACACGCGCTGGACCGAGCGCCATGGCATGGAATGTACAGTCGTAGATCTGCAGCAGGCCGAGGAAGCTGGCATCAAGGGCGCAACCATTGAGGTTAGAGGGGATTATGCGTATGGCTACCTCAAGGCCGAGGCCGGCGTTCATCGCTTGGTGCGGCTCTCGCCTTTTGACACGAGTCGCCGTCGGCACACTTCGTTTGCTTCGGTGTTTGTCTATCCAGAAGTCGAAGACGATATCGAGGTGGATATCAACGACGAGGACGTGAAGGTCGAAACCTACCGCTCCGGGGGCGCGGGCGGCCAACACGTGAACAAGACCGCCTCGGCCGTGCGGCTCACGCATCTGCCCACCAGCATTGTCGTCCAGTGCCAAAACGAGCGCTCGCAGTTCAAGAACAAAGCCACTGCGTTTAAGGTGCTCAAGGCGCGCCTGTACCAGCACCTCAAGGACGAGCAGAAGCAGAAACAGCTCGCGGTGGAGAGCACCAAGAAGAGCATTGACTTCGGGTCGCAGATTCGCTCCTACGTGCTCCATCCATACACCATCGTCAAAGACCACCGCACCGCTTGCGAAACGGCCAATGTCCAAGCGGTAATGGACGGCGACATCGACCGCTTCATCCGCGCCTATTTGACCGAGGGACAAGCGTGAGCACTGCCTTGTTTGTCGCCGGTCGCTACCTGCGCTCCAAGCAACGCGAGGGCTTCTTTTCGGTCATCGCCTATATGGCCGTCGGTGGGGTGATCTTGGGGGTAGCGGCTTTGGTGATCATTCTCTCGGTGACCAATGGTTTTGCCGGTGAAGTCAAAAACCGGCTGATCGGCATGAACGCCCATGTCAACATTCGCCGCTTCGATGGCGGCCCCATCGCGGATTGGGACGCGCTGTTGCAGCAGGTGAAAGGCGCTGCCGGAGTCGTGGGCGCGGCACCGGTCGTGGATTCCAAGGTCATTATTGCCTCCCAGCTCGATTTGGGCCGGGTCGATGGCATTCCCGTGTGGGGCGTTGATCCGGCGACCTTTCCAGCGGTTTCCGACCTGACCGAACACCTGCGCTACGCCGATCCAGAGGGGCACTTGCGCCTCGGCTTGCTCGCCGAGCTAAATAAGCGGGGGATTGTCCTTGGCGAGTACTTGGCGCGGCGCTTGCACGTGGGGCCGGGTTCTGAGGTGTTGCTGATGACGGTGCAGAATCTCGATGTGGAAGCAGCCGTGATGGATGGTTTCTCGCCGCGTCCGTGGTCCTTCTTCGTGACCGATCACTTTGAAAGCGGCATGTACCAGTACGATGACAACTATGCTTTTATTCACTTAGAAGATGCCCAGCGCATGCTCGAATTGGGCGATGCGATTACCGATATCCACATCCATGTCGCAGACATCTACCAAGCACCTGAGATCCGCGACCGCCTAGCCGAGGAGTTGGGCTATCCCTATCAAGTGCGCGATTGGACTCAGCTTTTTCCCGAGTTCTTCCGCTGGATCGAGTTGGAAAAATGGGCGATCTTCCTCGCGCTGAGTCTCATCGTGCTGGTCGCTGCTTTTAACATCATGTCGATCCTAGTTATGTCGGTGCTGATCAAGACGCCTGAGATTGGCATCTTGCGGACGATCGGTTGCACCGTGGGCGAGGTTTATCGCATCTTCATCTATCAGGGCTTGGTCATTGGTGGCATTGGCACTTTCTTGGGTTGCTTGATTGGTTTTGCGCTCTGTTTAGCCCAGCAGCGCTTTGCGCTGATTTCCATTCCCGGGGACATGTATTTCATCAGCTCGTTGCCCGTGGATATGGATGTCTTAGACTTTGCACTGGTAGCGGCTATTAGCATGGTCATCTGCTTGGCGACGTCGATTTACCCGGCGCGCAAGGCCGCGGGGTTGATGCCCGTAGAAGCCATTCGGTATATAATGTGATATGGTGGAACAAGCCGACATCGTCCTCGAAGCGCGCGGTTTGTGCAAGGTGTTCAACACCGGCGGCGCGGGCTTGGAAGTGCTCAAAGGCGTGGACTTAGTGGTGCGTGCGGGTGAGTTGGTAGCGGTCATGGGAGAATCTGGTGTTGGCAAGAGTACCTTGCTGCACCTGTTGGGTACGCTCGACCTGCCGACGGCTGGCCAATTGCGGATCGCCGGCATTGATGTGCTTAACCTCGAAGATCAGGCACTGTCGCGCTTTCGCAATCGGCACATTGGTTTCGTATTCCAATTTCACTACCTGCTGCCGGAATTTACTGCGCTGGAAAACGTCTTGCTGCCGGCGCGGGTTGCGGGCATCGATCGCCGCCAGGAGGCCCTTGAGCTGATGGATTCCGTCGGACTAGCGGACCGCCTGCACCACCGGCCTGGGGCGCTGTCGGGCGGCGAATGCCAGCGGGTGGCCATGGTGCGAGCGCTGGTCAACGAGCCGTTGATCGTGCTGGCCGACGAGCCGTCGGGCAATCTCGATGAGGCGACGAGTGCGTCTCTGCACCAACTGCTCGCCGAGTTGGCCCGAGAGCGCGGGCAGGCTTTTGTGGTGATGACCCACGACCGCACACTGGCCCAGAGCATGGATCGCCGGGGGCGCATAGAAGCGGGTGTGTTGCAGATGGAAGACGATGCGACATGAAAAAATGCGGAGTATGCAACAAGCGCGAGGCCGTAGTGGCCTATAACCATATCGTTGATGACGTAAAGCAGACGCTCTTGCTCTGTCATCAGTGCGCTAGCGAAAAAAACATCAAGGTGCTAGTCGTCCCGACTGCACAGGCCAAAGAAGCGCCCGTGCTGGTGAAGGAAATCAAGATAGAGTTGGCCAAGTTGGCCGGAGCCGAAGGCGACGGGGGGGTGCGCTGTTCGACTTGCGCGATGAGCTACGAGGAGTTCAAGAAGATTGGTCGCCTCGGCTGTCCGCATTGTTACGATGCCTTCGCCTCACAGCTAGAGCGCCTGCTCAAACGCATCCACGGCGACGACCGGCATCGGGGCAAAGGGCCGCTAGCAGCGGCCCAAAGTACTGGCGCGGCCGACGAGTTGGAGCGATTGCGCGAAGAGCTGGCCCAAGCGGTAGCGGAAGAGGCATTTGAAAAGGCCGCTCAGCTCAGAGACCGCATCCGCGTCCTCGAAGGAAAATAGACGTGAATATTGAGGATCTCGTTTACAATGCGGCTAGCTGGCTCAGCGGAGAAGGGGATGCCGACGGCATGGTCGTTAGTTGTCGCGCCCGCTTGGCCCGCAATCTTGCAGGATGGGCTTTTGCGCCGAAGCCTACGCATGAAGATCAAAAAAAAATCATTGAACAGGTTCTGAGTGCCGCTCAAAAGTGCCGCCCTATGTGCGATGCGGCCTTTTTCCACATGAATACCCTACAGGCCAACCAGCGCCAGTTGCTGGTGGAGCGCCACTTGATTAGCCCAGCTTTGGCCAAAAGCAAGGGCCAGCGCGGCGTGCTCTTTAATGCAGATGAGTCGCTTGGCGTGATGATTAACGAGGAGGATCACCTCCGCCTGCAGGCCATCCTCCCGGGTTTGCAAACGCACGCGGCATGGCAGCGGGTTGATGCGCTCGACGATGCGCTCAGGAGCGAGTTGGACTGGGCGCAATCGGAGCGCTGGGGCTTCTTGACGGCCTGCCCGACCAATACGGGGACGGGCTTGCGGATATCAGTGCTCATCCATCTGCCGGCTTTGGTCCTGACCGAGGATATGGAACGGGTAATGCGCGGGTTGACTAGCATGGCTTTTGCGGTGCGCGGGTTCTACGGAGAAGGTACCAATGTGGTCGGCAACCTATTTCAGATATCCAACCAAGCCACCTTGGGCGTAACCGAAGGGGAGATCGTCGAGAAGCTCTCGGAGATAACCCAACAGATCATGGGCCATGAAAAGGAGGCGCAGGCCACCCTGCTGGCAGACGCATCGGCCCAAGTGGAGGACAAGGTTTGGCGGGCGTATGGGATTTTGCAACACGCGCGGGTGTTGAGTGGGCAGGATTTTATGAACTTGTTATCGGCTGTGCGTTTAGGATGTAGCTTGGGGCTTATTGACGGCTTACCTCTCGGCTTTATCAACCAGTTAATGATCGTTACTCAGCCCTCGCATTTGCAAGCCGAAGCCAGATCGGATCTCTCGTCGGCAGACCGCGATGTGCGCCGCGCCGAGCTAGTGAGACGGCGCTGGGCCGAACAGAGGGGATTATCTTGACAACAATCGGCCCATTTGGTAGGTTCAAAATCGAGCTTTATCCAGCAAAGTTTGCAATGCTCGATATTCAATTCGCACTCTCCGAATTGTCGAGAATCAAGTTTCCTTATGACATAGACCATAGACGGATTGTGGAGGACGACTAGATGAACAACATGTTCACCGAAAACGTAAAACAGGTAATGAAGCTAGCGCGCGAGGAGTCGGCGCGCTTGGGTCACAATTACATCGGCACCGAGCATTTGCTGTTGGGCATTATCAAGGACGGCAAGGGCAAGGCCGTGGCCGTGCTGACGAACTTGGGGTTGAGCTTGGAGACGGTCAAGCAGTCGGTAGAAGACTACGTGACGACTTCGGGCGGCACCATGACCATTGGCGAGGTGCCCTATACCCCCCGCGCCAAACAGATCCTCGAGGTAGCGGCCAACGAGGCCAAGGAGATGAAGACGCAGTTCATCGACGTCGAACATCTGCTCTTGGCTTTGCTCAAGGACAAAGAGGGGGTGGCCGCTCAGATTTTGGCTGCCTTTGGGGTCGATTACAAAACGGCTCTAGAAGAGACCTTGGCCGTGCTCGAAGGCAAGACGACCGGGCGCAAGGAAAAGGGCAAGAAGAGCAAAACGCCCTTCCTCGACCACTTTGGCCGCGACCTGACTCAGTTGGCGCGCGAGAGCAAGCTAGACCCAGTGATTGGTCGCCAGAAGGAGATTGAGCGCGTCACGCAAGTGCTCAGCCGCCGCAAGAAGAACAATCCCATCCTCATCGGCGACCCAGGCGTCGGCAAGACGGCTATTGTCGAAGGGCTAGCCCAGCGCATCATTGAAAAGCGCGTGCCGCAGATCCTCCTCGACAAACGCTTGGTCACCCTCGACATGGGCGGCGTGGTCGCCGGCACCAAATACCGGGGCCAGTTTGAAGAGCGCATCAAGGCGGTGATGAACGAACTGCAGCAAAATTCTGAAGTCATCATTTTCATCGACGAGTTGCACACCATTGTCGGGGCCGGCAGTGCCGAGGGTACGTTGGATGCTTCCAATATGTTCAAGCCCGCTTTGGCGCGCGGTGAGTTGCAGTGCATCGGGGCGACCACTCTAGACGAATACCGCAAACACATAGAGAAGGATGGGGCCCTTGAGCGGCGTTTTCAGAGCATCATGGTCGATCCGCCCTCGGTCGAGGACACCGTTGAGATCGTCAAGGGGCTGCGCTCTAGCTACGAGAGCCACCATCATGTGGAGTTTGCCGACGATGTCGTTGCCTATGCGGTGCGCCAGTCCGATCGCTATATAAGCGACCGCTACTTGCCCGACAAGGCCATTGATGTGATTGACGAGACGGGCTCGCGCGTGCATCTGGCGCGGCTCAGTCCGCCGGAAGAGATCGGTCGCATTGAGGCCGAGATACAGGAAATCAATCGCCAAAAAAACGAAGCGTCCGAGCGCCAAGACTTCGAGGATGCCGCCGTGCTGCGCGACAAGGCGCTCCAATTGAATGAACAGCTACAAAACAAACGCCAATCGTGGGAGGAAGCGGTCCGCGACGAAGTGGTCGAAGTAACCACAGACGACATCGCCGAGGTTATCGCTAGCATGACCGGCATCCCGATCTCGCGGCTGGCCAAGACCGAAACCGAGCGCCTGCTGGCCATGGAAGACGCGCTCACAAAGAACATCGTCGGTCAACAACAGGCGGTTACTGCGATTGCGAGGGCCATCCGCCGCAGTCGCGCGGGCCTCCAGGATCCCAAGCGGCCCATCGGCTCGTTTATCTTTCTCGGCCCGACGGGCGTGGGCAAGACCGAGCTGGCCAAGCGGCTAGCCGAATTCCTCTTCGACGACGCCGATGCGTTGATTTCGGTCGATATGTCTGAGTACATGGAGAAATTCGCAGTGTCGCGCCTGATTGGCGCACCTCCAGGCTACGTGGGGTTTGACGAGGGGGGGCAGCTTACCGAGCGAGTCCGCCGCCGCCCCTATTCAGTGGTTCTGCTAGACGAGGTCGAGAAAGCCCATCCCGATGTTTTCAATATCTTGTTGCAGATTCTCGACGAGGGACGGCTCACCGACAGCACGGGCCGCAAAGTAGATTTTTGCAACACCGTGCTGATTATGACCTCTAACGCGGGCAGTCGGGATGTGGGCACGGGCGGTGTATTGGGCTTCCAAAAGTCCGATTCCGACTCGATGTACGCGCTGATGGAGGGCAAAATCAACGACGCCTTGAAAAAGACCTTCAATCCCGAATTTCTCAATCGCGTTGACGACATCATCATTTTCCACGCGCTCGACAAAGAACATATCGCCGCCATAATAGATATTCGCTTAGAGGAATTCAAAGCGCGGTTAGCATTGCAGGATATCCAAGTGCGAGTTACGCCTGGAGCGAAAGCCTTGCTTGCCGACAAGGGTTTTGATCAGGCGTATGGTGCGCGCTATTTGGAGCGGTCCATACAGAAGATGCTCGAAGATCCGTTGGCCGAGGAGATTCTCCAAGGCCGCTTTGGCGAGGGCAGTCGCATCCGCGTCACCAAAAGGGGGGAGGAACTAGTCTTTGACGAGGAGCGTCGAGTGGATACGAGCGAAAGGATGAAGAAGAAACGCGAGACCGCGAGTTGATATGAAGCAGAATTTCCGCACCATACTTTTTGCTATCGTCGCTGTGGGGTTGATGGGTAACGCGGTCGAGGCCCAAAAGGTTGTCTCGATCGAGGTGCAGGGTAAGCTGCGCAAGGTGGCCAAGTCGCTTATCCTGACCACGGTGGGCTTGGAGCCTGGAGTTGAGCTGTCGCAAGAGAACGTGCAGCAGGCAGTGCGCGATCTCCAAGGACTCAACGTCTTTGAGGATATCCAGATATGGGGCGACCCCGTCCCCGAGGGAATCAACCTGATCATCATGGTTGAAGAATACCCGGCCTTAGAGGGTTTGCAGTTCAAGGGGCAGAAAAACCTCAAGGAGAAAGACCTCAAGGAGGCGCTGAGCTTGGTCACCGGTCAGGTTATCGCGCCGAGGGATGTGGTGCGGGGCGAGCAGAAAATCCTCGACCTCTATCGCGAGAAGGGCTATCTGCGCGCCGAGGTCAAAGGCCAGACCTTTGCCGGCGCGGAAGAAGGTGAGGTATTCCTCCAATACGATATCAACGAGGGATCCAAGGTGCAGATCAAGCAGATTCGCTTGATCCAACACCGCGCCGACGGCACGGCGATCGACAGCCGAGAGTTGCCGGCGCGTAGTCCTCGGCGACCGCAAAAGTGGGACGGCCAAGGGCCGGAGCCGCGCCGGTTGGTGTCGTTGATGGAGACCGAGGAGAAGCGTTGGTGGCGCAAGGGTGAGTTCAACGGCGATACGTACGAGGAGGACAAGCAGAAGCTGCTGGCGTATTACCGCAGCTTGGGTTTTCAGCAGGCGGCCATAGTGCGCGACAGTGTCTATTACGACTCGACGCGGCGGCACTTATTCATCGACGTGGAAATCGACGAGGGGCTACAGTACCGGTTAGGCGAAGTCGCTTGGGAAGGCAACGAAATCTTTGGCTACGACGAGTTGGTGGAGAAGCTGGAGTTGCAGGAGGGGATGGTATATGGGCGCTCGGGGCCAGAGCTAGCCGATTTGGCGCGCTTTGTCTATTACGAGAAGGGCTACTTGGACACGCGCGTAGTGCCGCAGGAGACGATTCGCAACGACTCGATTGACGTGTCGTTTCAGATATTTGAAGGGCAGCCGTGGACGATTCGCAAGGTTGAGATCGCTGGCAATACCAAGACGCGAGAGAAGGTGATCCGGCGCGAGATCGAATTGCGTCCAGGCGATATTTACCAGCAAAATCTCGTTCAAGAAAGTCAGCGGCGCATAATGCTGTTGAACTTCTTCAAAGATGTGCAAATCCAGCCCCAATACAGCACTGGCGAGGACGAGCGGCTGGTGGATATGGTGTTTAACGTCGATGAGCGGCAGACTGGGCAAGCGTCTGTGGGGGCGGGGTATTCGGACCGCGACAAGATGGTAGGCCAAATCGGCTTGCAGATTCCCAACTTCCGCGGCATGGGTCAGAGTCTGGACTTTAACTGGGAGTTCGGCACTCGGCGCGAGCAGTTCCTAGTCGGTTTTACCGAGCCGTGGCTCTTCGATACCCCGACCAGTCTGTCGGCGCGCGCTTATACGCAAAACCTCCACTACTACGACTACCGGAGCACCAACTATCGGCTAAACAATAGCGATATCCTCTGGAAATCCAATCGCAAGTCGATCAACGTGCGCGTGGGTCGGCGGTTGCAGAAGCCGGCTAATTCCAGCCTTTCGCTGGGCTATCGCCTCTATAGCCAAGGCTATTCCGACTTTGCCGACGGCAACGCTCCATTGGCAAACGATCTTCGCTACCAAGATCGGCTTACGAGCCGTTTTGAGTTGATATACACGCGCGATACGCGCGATCGGGCCGAGTTTCCGACCAAGGGGACGGTTTTTAGCTACACTCCATCGGTCGCGACTTCGATCGTGGCTGGCGATGTGGACTTCCACAACCACGAAGTGAAATTCAACTATTACCGGCCGAGTTGGTGGAAGTTCGTCTGGAGTTTGGAGACCAAAGTCGCGGTTATAGATGGTTTTTCCGACGAGGACGACAGCCTCATTTCGTATTATGATCTGTTTACTCCAGGCGGTATTGATTACTGGGACGGACAGGTCCGGGGCTATCCAGATTACTCTTTGGGCCCGAGGGACAAGGCCAGCGGGATCCCCCTTGGCGGCCGCTCGATGATGGTGCTGAATTTAGAGTACCGCTTTCCGATAGCCGAGCAGCAAGTGTACGGCATCCTCTTCGCGGACGCGGGCAACGCTTGGGCGACGATTCCCGAGCTTAATCCTTTGGATATCAAGCGTTCGCTGGGCTTTGGCTTTCGCGTCCAGACGCCGATGCTGGGGATGATCGGCTTCGACTTCGGCTATGGTTTTGACCGCAAGGATATCGATGGCACGCCGGCTGGCTGGAAGACCCACTTCCAGTTCGGCCCGCAGTTTTACTAGGCTCTGATCTCAGGGCATAAGACGAAGCCCAAGATGTCGTCTGGCATCTTGGGCCTTCTTATGTCCGCTGTTTCACAAAATTCTGCCAAGTCGTATCTTATACAATTTAGCTTGGGATGACAGAAGAACGGATCGACGCAGGATTTTCCATGGCCAAACAGTTGATCTGCATACTTGTCTTGATCGTTCTGATTTCGCTTGCTGGGTGTGTCCCCGGCGACGGGAAACACACTGAAGCGAATCCCGCCGGGTTTTTCTGGGGAATCTGGCACGGTTGGATTGCCCCCATATCGCTCATCTGGGGCCTGTTTGACTCGACCATCCGTCTCTATGAACCGCAAAACACAGGCTGGTGGTACGATGCGGGGTTTTACATTGCCGTTATCAGCGGCTTTGGTGGTCTCTCGTTGAGGCGGCGCAAGCGATCCAAGATCAAGGTGCAGATCAAATAGTAGTCTGACACCCGTTGCAGCGAGAGCAGCGCAGTTGAATTAAGAAATGAACGCAACTTCAATCCCATTGATTCTCGTCCATAAAGAGGAGTAGATATGAAACGTGCCCTATTGTTCGCCCTCGTCGTGGCCTGTTGCGCTACGAGTGTCTCGGCTCAGTTGAAAATAGGCTACATTGATTCGGAAGTGCTCAAAGAGCGCCTGCCCGAATTCCGGGATGCGCAGCGCACGTTGGACCAGCTACGTCAGGACTACGAGAACCAAGCCAAGGACCGCGAGGCCAAGCTGCTTAAGCTGCAAGAGGATTTTCGGCGGCAGGAGTTGCTGCTGAGCGAAGCGAAAAAGGCGGAACTACAGGTTGAGTTCGATACCAAAGGGCAGCAGCTTCAACAGTTTATCCAAGAGAAGTTCGGCCCCGAAGGCGAGCTAATGCGCAAGAATATCGAGCTTTCCGAGCCGATCTTTCAAAAAATCAACGATGCCATTCAGGGCATGGCCGAGGAAAAGGGCTACGACTTTATTTTCGACGCTGCCGCGCCTTCGAGTGGGCTGGTTTTTGCCAAGGAAGAATACGATCTAACCGAGCAGTTACTGGAACTGATGGAGAAGGAAAAAGAAGAGGAGCCGGAGTGAATTTAACGGAAATTCTCGACTTATTGCCGCACCGCTATCCGCTGCTGCTCATCGACCGCATCCTCGAATTGGAACTTGGGGAACGCGTCGTGGCCTTAAAGAATGTGACGGCCAACGAATCGTTTTTCCAAGGACATTTTCCCGGTTATCCGGTCATGCCCGGAGTGCTGATCGTCGAAGCACTAGCGCAGGCTGGTTGTGTGATGATGCTGAGCGGCGTGGAGAACCCCGAATCCAAGGTGCCTTTTTTTGCTGGGATTGATCGCTGCAAATTTCGCCGCCCGGTCGTGCCGGGGGACCAATTACGGCTGGAGCTAACGGTGCTCAGGCAGCGGGGTGGGTCCTGTAAGTTGCAGGGACGAGCAATGGTGGGGGAGGAAGTGGCCGCAGAGACGGAGATCTTGGCTGTATTGGGTGAGCGGTAAGGCCGTTGAGGAGCATCCGATGGATCGCCTTTATCACGTCCTCGAAGCGCAGCAATTCAACCTAGACTTGATAGAGTCTATTTTTTCCACAGTTCAAGAGATGGAGCAAGTAGTGCAGCACTACGGGTCCAATATCCTCAATCGCCGGGTCATGGCGACGCTGTTCTACGAGCCTAGTACGCGGACGCGGCTATCCTTTGAGTCGGCGATGACGCGGTTGGGTGGGGCTGTCATTACAACCGAGAGCGCACAGGAATTTTCTTCGGCCGCTAAGGGCGAGACCCTTGAGGACACCATTCGCGTCGTTGCCGGGTACTCGGACGTGATCGTGCTGCGCCACTACGAAAGCGGAGCTAGCAACCGAGCTGCTGCTGTCGCTGGCATCCCGATAATCAACGCCGGCGACGGGGCCGGGCAGCACCCGACCCAAGCCCTCTTGGACCTCTTTACTATTCACCGCGAGATCGGTCGCCTCGAAAAAATTACCATTGCGCTGGTGGGGGATTTGGCCAATGGACGGACAGTGCGTTCGCTGTGCTATCTGCTGGCCAAGTACGAGGGCGTTAAGATGTACTTCGTCGCACCTGAGACGGTGCGGATGAAGGACGACATAAAGGATTATTTGCAGCGGCACCAGGTCCCTTTCGAGGAGGTGGACGACCTCCATGAAGTGGCGAGGCAGGCCGATGTCGTCTATCAGACGCGCATCCAAAAGGAGCGCTTTGGCGACCGCACGGGAGAATACGAGCAAGCGCGAGGCAAGTACATTGTCGATCGCTCGGTGATGGACTGTATGCAGGAACACGCTGTTGTCATGCACCCGTTGCCGCGCGTCGATGAGATTGACCCGGAAGTGGACGCAGACCCGAGGGCGGCCTATTTTCGCCAAGCCCACAACGGGCTGTACGTGCGCATGGCTCTTTTGCGGATGATTCTCGCTTGACCTTGGTGGTAGCGCCGAATATATTGCCGGCAACCGCTTCTTATTCTTAGGAGGATACACAAATGGGTTCGAGTAAAGGCAGAATGAGAGATAAGGAATTGAGGAGTCGGCGGCAGCGGCGCAAAAAGCGCTTGAAGCGACGCGCTCAGGAGGCCAAGCTGTCACCGCGGAAGAAGTAGATAGCTAAAGATAGAGGCCACCGGCCTTGCTTAGGAGAGCCGACAGATTGGCTGTCGGCTCTTTTTGTATTGGAGGAAAAATGGAAAGGGCCCTGCGCGTCGCCATCGCCGGTGCCAGCGGCATCGGCAAGCATCACGCCAAGTGGTTCGACCGCGCCGGTGCACAAGTCGTTGGCTTTTTGGGCCGCAGTTGGGAAAGTGCCGCTGCTACAGAGCGCGTTCTACGCGATATTTTTCCCTTTTCGGGCCAAGGCTATTGGGACTTGGCCCGGCTGCTGAGCGAAGAAGCCCCCGATGTGGTAGATGTCTGTCTGCCGAACGAGGCCCATTTCGACTGTGTCGAATGCGCTCTTGAACAGGGTTGTCACGTCCTCTGCGAAAAGCCTTTAGTCTGGCATCCAGATGGGCCGGCGCAGACGCAGATGCAGGCGCGGGCCTTGGTTGATTTGGCGCGGCAAACCAATCTGCACTTAGGGGTCTGTACTCAATACGCTGCTTCGCTACCCTACTACCGGCAGCTATACGAGGAGGCCCGTGGTTCGCTCACAACCGTAGAATCCTTTTACGCGGAAATGGAGACCTTGGCGCGGGGGCGTCGCCGCAGCGCTGCAGAGGTGTGGATCGATATGGCGCCTCATCCTTTGAGCATGCTTTTGGCTTGGATGCCCGACGGGGTCATTGAGCCTGAGTCGCTACAAGTCGTGTCGGGGAGCGGGGGAGTGCGGGCCTGTTTCAGTTTTGTCGGTTCATCAGAAAGTTGTCGTTGCGAAATCATCGTCCGCGATTTGCACGAGGGCCAACCCCTGCGGCGGTTCGGCGTTAATGGCCTTTTGGTCGATTGCACGGGGCGACCTGCGCCCGACGGGACCTATTGTTCGGTGCTCAGTACGGATGAATCAGAGCTAATCGGCGATGATTTTATGTCGCTGCTCATCGCCCGGTTTGCCGAGGCGACAATACAGCCCAAACTAACGCCGCTCGTATCCGGCGAAGTCGGGTTGCGCAACCTCGAACTCCAGCTACAAATTCTGCAGAACGCCTAAGTGTGGTAGCAGATCGCAACGGCTGAGCGTAACTACCATACTAGGCCCGACAATTAAAGGAGAGGTAGAATGGGAATTTCAGGGTACAATATAGAGGACCAATTCGCAGCTTTAGCCGAAATACTCTCAGGCCAAGGTATCGAAGTCGAAGAAGTCAAAGCCAAGCTCAAAGCCCAGGAGATCGAGACGCCCTCTTGGGGATATGGCAATTCTGGGACGCGCTTTGGCGTATTCAAACAGCCCGGTGCCGCCCGCGATGTCCACGAGCGGCTTTCCGATGCGGCCCAAGTGCACAAGGTGACGGGTGTCTGTCCCGGTGTGGCTTTGCACATTCCCTGGGATAAAGTGGATGACTATGACGCCTTGCAGCAAGAAGCGGCGGAATTAGGGGTGTGCATTGGGGCAATCAATCCCAATGTCTTCCAAGAACCCGAATACAAATTGGGCAGTTTCGGTCATCGGGACCCGGTCGTGCGTCGCAAAGCACTCGATCACATGCGCGAATGCGTGGATATCATGCAGCATACAGGGGCCACCGTACTGAGCCTTTGGTTTGCCGAC
>VXOR01000026.1 GCA_009840005.1 Gemmatimonadota bacterium | reverse complement strand
TGTCCATAATGGGCAATATACCAACAATTAACGCACTACTGCGTAACATCAGTTATTAACTGACGTTACGCATTGTAGGGGCAACCCTCGTGGTTGCCCCCGTCGGATTCCACTGGTTGAATAGGCGGTGTCACATGGGCGCCCACAAGGGACGCCCCTACACCTATCGGTTTGGCCCAGATTCGACGAGGCCGATGGCCGTAGAGGGCGGTTTGAAACCACCCCCTACCGAGAATGGGACAGACGCACGTACAGGTAGCGGCCCATAAAGTCGTAGGTACTTGCATCGGACGTGCCGAGGAACCCATTGAAGATCACCGCCGGCGGCTGATCGAGTAGATTGTTGATGCCGACGGTCAGGGTGGAGAGCCCAAGAGCCGTCCCCACTTCGTACGATCCACGCACATTAAAAACACTATTCGGATCGACCTTGCGGCTTGGGGGTACTTCTTCTACGTCCTCGCGGTACTTGCCCTTGCAGTCGTCGTCCTCGCACTCCTCGAATCCGCCAACATAGCGCCACATCAACCCAACGGAAAAACGCTCCTTTGCCAAGCCAACGGAAGCGGCGTGACGCCACGTGGGAAACACGCCCAAATCGTAGTAGCCTTTCCCCTTGACCAGCTCAGGACCGCTGGCTGAGGGCAGCGTTTGCTCGTACTTAACGAGCATGTTGCCCTCGAACTGCGCTGAGATAACACCAATGGGCGCATCTGCAATGTAGTTAAGCCCGAAATCCACGCCGCTAGTTTCAGTCTCCCCGATATTGGTATTGGTCGCCAAGATGCGATTAATCAGGTGGTTGTTCGGGTCGCGCAGGACTTGATCGCAGTCGGATGGTACGTCCTGCGAGTAGCAGTTGCTCAGGATGAGGCCGGCTGGCAGGGTGCCGATCTCATCCTCGATCTTGGTGGTATAGTAATCGACGGTCAGGTCTAATCCCCCCAAGAAATCCGGCTGATACACCACGCCGGCAGTGATCATCGCGGCCTTTTCCGGATCGAGATCCGTGGACCCACCTAACTTGGCCAATAGCTGGGCTCGCGAGTCCTCGAAATCGTCCGGGATGCCTTGGTCGGCGCAATTCCGCTCCTGCTGTTCGGTTAACTCCCGGGCATTGCCCGCTTCATCTACCCTGCTGCAGGGATCGCTGACCAAGGGGAAGGAATCGCTGGTGCCGAGGAACATTTCGGCGATGCTAGGGGCGCGAAAGGCGTTGGAGGAAGTGGTCCGAAAAGCTAGGCCCTCGGAAAGCTGGAGACGGCTTCCGGCTTCATAGGTGAAACCCCCGCCGAAGGTGTCGTAGTCGAAGGCGCGTCCGGCGGCCGTTGCATCGAGGCTGACAGCTTCTGCTTTGTAGATCGGCAGTTGGGTTTCTGCGTACAGCGCCCTGACCGAGTACGAGCCCTCAGTGGGAAACGCTTTGCTGCCAGTGGTATTTCCCGATGCGGTCATGGGGTCGGGGAGGTAGGCCCCCGCCTCCCAGCGCGAGGAGAGACCCGCTGCCACTGCCAGCGGACCGGCAGGCAGGCGCGCCACCTCACCGGTCAGGTTCCACTGCAGAATTTGCTGCCGGGAATAGCCTCGGCCAACGCCAATGTACTGGATGTAATCTACCATCGGCTGGGTGATGGTGCCGGCGCCGTGGAGGAGGTCCAGCGGGACGCAATCGCCGGTGCAATCCTCGTCCGGCCCGAGGGCATTTCTTACGTGATTGAGGATGAACCGGCCCTCGTTGACATTGGTGCCCTCGCTGCGGCCGTAGGAAAAAGACAAATCAGAGTCAAAGCTCCCGAGCCGATGGTCCAACCCCAACACCATGCGGTAGGTATCGATATCCTGGAGAAAATTGCGATTCCCCGCCTCGACAAAGCGCCGGCGGACATCGATGAAATCGCGGCCGAACTCGTTGTACCGGTTGGTGGCCGACACCACAATCCCGTCGCTGATGATGAACAGCGGCGTTGGCGCTAGCTTCTGGTCCGACTGGCGATTGGTGTACACCACCTCGAAATACGCCTTCGCATCCTCGGCGACGGTATGAGCACCGCTGAGAAAGGAGCTGTAGCGCGTCTGCGGGGTGTAGAGGTAATTTTCCGGCTGGTAGTTGTACGTATCGCCGCTCCCGTCGGATGAGATCCCCGCCCAATTGAAGGGACGCCATCCGATTTCCGGATCGCGGTGATAATCCCCGGCCTCGTCGCCAGCCGCTGCCACGACTGCCTGCCAAGCTTCGTTCCCCTCGTCACCCGAGCGGTCGATGATGTGGCCTTCCGGGGTAGCCGAACTGCCGTTTTTGTTATAGGATCCGTCGTTCTTTTCCCAGTCATAGGCCTTGTCCGACTCGCTAAAACTCCGGTCGCCGGTCCAAACCGGCCGCTGGTTGTGGTAGCCGGCCGAAAAGGCGATATGGCCTTTTTCGCTTTGTAGGCCGGTAGTTACGCTGAGGTCTATAACTTCGCCGTCGCCCGCGCCCGCAGTCCCCGCGTAATAGTCGATCTCTATCCCCTCTATCGCGGTCTTGGTAATGATGTTGACCACGCCGCCGATGGCGTCCGAGCCATAGACGGCCGAGGCCCCGTCTTTGAGCACCTCAATGCGCTCGATGACGGCGGCCGGAATGGCATTTAGGTCAACGGATGAATTCGCACCCGTCCCGCCCGACACGAAGCGACGGCCATTGACCAACACGAGGGTGCGGTTGGAACCGAGGCCGCGCAGACTGACGCGGGTAGAGCCGTCGCCGCCGTTGTTGGCTTGGGTGTTGATCGCATTGGACTGCACGGTGAGCGTTTGCAGCACGTCCCCAAGAGAGGCCAAGCCCTGCGCCCTGATTTCCTCGGATGACAGGACGACAATCGGCGCTGGCGCCAGCGTCTCGGCGCTTTTGATGCGGGAGCCGGTCACCGTGATTTCTTCGACTTCGTATATCTTCCGTTCGTCCGCCTCTTCTTCTGCGGACGCGCCCATAGTACAGACGAGGGCTAGCAAAAATGCGTATCTCGCGCTCATAATCCGTACTCCTCGCTAGTATAGCAGTGCTAAATGACTTGAACGACGCGAAATGTGGATCGTCTTGTTGCTACTATTCTGCGCGTGTCTGCGTTCATCTGCGGATTAGGATTATCTCGGGAATGATGTAGGATGGCTATATGACCCATTGTTCACGGTTTCGCCGCGCTAAAGCCGAGGGCTGGGGGATGCGACATAAAGGCATCCCAAAATGGATTGTGCTGTTGGGATGGGTGCAAATAGGGACCGACCCATTGGAAATCGGCAAATCCAGCTTTTTGAAAGGCCCACTGATAGGTCTCTGGTTTGAGAAAATAAGTTTTAAACTCGAACTGCGTTCCACCTTCATTTGTCATTTTGTACAAAATAACATCGCCTTCTCGCGGGTCATCGGCGCACACTTTTTCAAATCCGTATTGGGCAAAGGAAAGGGTTCCCTTGGGAACGCACTGAACATTGTCATTGAAGCCGACGAATCGTCCCCTAGGCCGCAGCATGGTATAAGCCACCTCGACAAACCTGAGCAGTTCCTCTTTCGTCTTGGCGTAATTCAAAAGGTACATGGCCACCACGAGATCAACCGGTTCAGACAACTCGAGCGCGGCCACATCGCAATGCAAATACTTACACCCCAAGGGACGGGCGCGTTCTTCTTCTTCGGCCAACTTGATCATCTCGGCGGAAAGATCGACGCCGGTGATCTCCAACGCCCCGGCTTGCTTGACTTTGCGCGTGTAAAACCCATCACCACAAGCCAAGTCTAAAACCGTCGTCCCGCGAATATCTCCTAGGATTTTAAAAAGAGAATACGCTTCGATGTATTTCCGAAAGGGCAATTGCTTTGAATATTGATAGGCTTCGGCGATCGCGTCATACTGATTTTCAGATGAACTCACAAGCCTCTCCTTGGTTGGGTCTCAATACTGACGATAGACTCGACCGCCCTTGACTACAACTAGCGGTTCCAATCGCTGGGTGCCCGTGCGTATCTCTCCGCCCGAATCGGCCAACTGGAACTGACCCTGGCGCACATCGAGCACTACGGCGTCGCCCCAAGCACCTACTGCCAAGGTGCCGATCTCGTCCGGCATTCCGATAACTTGGGCTGGCACGGAGGTAACTTTGGCCAAGGCGTCGTCGAGGTCCATGCCCAGGTGGAGGAATTTGGACGCGACGTTGACCAAGTCATATACCGGTCCGTGGAGGTTGTACACGTGCAAGTCTGAGGAGATAGTATGCGGCGCAAGGCCAGCACTTAGCGCAGTCTCGGCTACCTCCCAAGAGAAAGAACCAGCGCCGTGCCCCACGTCAAAGAGCACACCGCGCTCCACGGCCTCGTGTACCGCAGGGCGCACTTGGCCGGCCTCGTCGAGGACGCCGCACTTCATGCCGTGGAAGCAATGGGTGAGAATGTCGCCCTGTTTCATAACGGCCAGCACATCGTCGAGGCTGTCGCACCAAGCGTCTTGCGGGTGGACCATAATAGGCAGACCTGCGGCATCCGCGGCCTCGCGGGCCCGGTGTAGGGGCAGCATTCCCGAGCGCTCGCTGACGATGCTGTTGCGGGTGAGCCGCACCTTGACCCCCAAGATGAGATCGCGGTGTTGTTCGATCATGCGGCAGGCTTTGTCCACGTCTGCGTACTCCGGGATTTCGAACTCGCCGATTTCCTGCGTCAACATGCCCTGCGAGGAGATGTTGAGCTGGGCCAAGATGCGGGTGTCACTGACGTCGATGATGAACTTGCGGAAGCCGGGGAAGGTATCAGCACCAGCCGAGCCAGCATCGACCACGGTGGTGACACCTCGGGCTATACAGGTGGGATCGGGCTCGACGCCGAAGTGGCTGACCCCCCAATACACGTGGACGTGCAGGTCGATGAGACCGGGGGCCACCACGTGTCCCGCGACATCGAGCGTTTGGCGCGCTTGGTCCGCGGACAGGTCGGCTCCGACTGCGGCAACTTTGCCGTCGGTAAAAGCTACGTCCTGCACTGCGTGTAGTTGCTGGGCTGGATCAACTAGAGTGCCGCCTTTGAGGAGCAAGTCGTAGAGCATGATAATCTCCGAAAAAGTGTTTGGGGAATGTGCGGTCTCCTGACACTAACCAACGAGCCAGATGTAGCGAGCAGCACACCGGCACTGGTAGCAACCGCATCAGAAAACAGGGCCTGCCGTGCCCTCGGCAGTTTGCCATCGACCATCAAACCGGCTTGTTGGCTGACACCAATCAGCGTTCCAACCGTATCGAACAGATCCAGAAAGATGAGCCGCCATCATGGCACCGGCATCCATCCCCGCTGCCGACAGCACGGCCGGCTGGACGAAGATGATATACGAAAGGGTCATAAACGTCGTACAGCCCGCGACAACTTCGCGCCTGACCGTCGTTCCCGATTCTTGTAAATGGAATAGTTTCTCTAGCATTGGATTCTTCCTAAACATCAGGAGCTCTGCCAATTCGAAGAGTGCGTAGTTCTTCAATTGATAGCACTGGTTTTCTCTTATGAAGCATTCGGTGGCAATTCGCGCATACAGGGCGAAGATCTTTAATTGGATCTATTTCATACTCTTTACCAATATCAGCAACTTGTTTCAAGTGATGGACCTCAATGTAGTCTTTACCTATATCACCAAATGTTGTCTCGAAGTTAAATCCACAAACACTACAATTATAACCGTAATATTTAATACATGCCTCCCTTGCAATTGAGCTTCTATCGTATGTTCGATAGCTTACAATTCTTTCTTTTCCTTCTGCATAAAGGCGAACTTCTTTTTTAGATTTTTGGAGAAACGTAAATTTATCATCATTTTGTATAGTCGATAACAACTCTGATGCTATTTTATCTGGAACAGATATACCACTAGCCTGCGGAGTCCAGTTGTAATCAGAAAATCTATCCTGCAAAAATTCTATAGGAAAAATCGGATTTTCCGATAGTGTACTAAAAAATAAATCAGTATAGAGTATCGCCTTACCCTTGGTTTTCTTTTCTTGATCCCAATGCACTTCTTTGTAAGAAGCCGTCTGAAAACCCTTGCTGGGGTCTGCATTTGAAACGGCGTACTCATCG
>VXOR01000045.1 GCA_009840005.1 Gemmatimonadota bacterium | reverse complement strand
TCTGGGTCGTGGTCAGCTTCTATATCGTGATCAACTTCTGGGTCGTGTTCAGCTCTTGGATCGCGGTCAGTCTCTGGATCGTATTCAGCTTCTAAGTCGTGATCAGCTTCCGCTGTCTTGCTGACGGCTCGCGGCTTGCGGAAACGGGCGACAAAAGCGACCAGAACGATCAGCAGGCAGCTCCAAGCGAAGAGGTCGCCGTGCCGGGTGTAAAAGGTCGCAGGTTGGCCGACTGGCACGGAGGCAACTGCGACTGCGGGTGTGAAAAGGTCGGTCGCTTCGTAGGTGCGGCCAAATGGGTCGATAAACAGGGAGATGCCGGTGGTGGCGGAGCGGGCGATGGCCGTGCGGTTTTCAACGGCGCGCATGGCGTTGATGAGCGCGTGTTGGTAGGGGCCCGCGCTGCGGCCAAACCACGAGTCATTGGTGATGTTGACCAGTACGCGCGCCCCAGCCGCCACGTGCTGGCGCACTAGATTGGGAAAGATGGACTCAAAGCAGATGAGCACGGCAAAGGGGTGCCGGGGATGGGCAAAAACCGCGTGCTCGGTGCCGCGCGCGAATTCGGCCGGGCCGAGGTCGCCGGTCAGGCGGGTCCAGTCGATGTCGCGCAGCAGGGGGATGGCGTCGCGGTAGGGCGTTCGCTCGCCAAAGGGCACTAAGTGCATCTTGGCGTACGAGGGCAGGGTGGTGGCCCCGGGCTGGACGAAGAAGGCCGCGTTGTAGTTCGCGTGCGGTGCGCCGGTCAGCAAGGGGATGTCCAGATCCTCGACGAGCGCTTGGATGCGACCCCGGCAACTAGCCCGGCTCACGGGATCGCACGGCACGGCGGTCTCGGGCCAGACTAGCAACTCGGGATCGCGCTTGGCCGCTTGGCGCGAGAGAGTGGCGAGGGCTGAGAAAGTGCGCTCTAGCCCGTTGGGGGCCCACTTGTCGATGTATGTAGTGTTCGGCTGGATCAGGCCGATGCGCAGGCCCTCGGTCGGGACGGTGGTTGTCATCGCGCTCTGAGCGTGGACCCAAGGCAAGAGATAGCCTAAGGCAACACCTGCGAGAAAGATGCGCCGACCGACGAGTGCCGAGTAAAACAGCGCGTTGAGACCGACGACCCAGCAGGAGACGCCAAAGACGCCGGTCCAGGTAGCGTACTGGATGAAGTGGGGCAGGGCTGCTTGGCCGTGCCCCAATAGGAGCCAAGGAAATCCTAGCTCCCCGAGCGAGAGCAGATATTCCTGCCCGGTCCACAACAAAGGCAGCAGCGCGAGCGCCTTCGCGCCCCACCGCGCGGCGAGCACGTTGAACAGCCCGGTGCAGAGGCCGGTAAAAAGGCCCAAATAAGCGGCCATCAGCCCGGTGCCTCCGACGACGGCAAGCCCCCCGCCTTGGGTATAGGCGACCCAGTACAGGGACAGCAGATTCCACACTAACCCGCTGATCCAACCCGAGGCAAAGCCAGCTTTGAAGCCGCGATCTTTCAACACCAGTAGCAAAGGTATAAGCGCACAATGGGCCCAGAGCGGATGATAGAGAAAGGCGAGCGGGTGATCCGGGTGACTGGGAAAGGCCAGCGAGAGTAAGGCCCCGCTTAGTGCGGCGAGCAGCAGGCGATAAAGTGGGGTTAGAGCCAAGACAAAGCGTGGGTTAGACATCGGCAGTGGAGGGTAATGCAAAAAATATAGGAGGGGGGTCGGGGTGGAGCAAGATGCTGGCATAGATTCTGCTTTTATATATCGGTTGCGCCTAGTGCCTAGGGGATAGTGAGGGCTAGACGCTACATTCGCGTGGTTTTTTTGCTACAACTTTGCCCAAGGAGGAATGCGCCGTGCCAACACAAACCCAGTCCATTGACTACAACTTTGCCGCCCGCACTGTGGGCGAGGGGCCGCCCATCCACAGCGATGAACTGCCAAGGGAGCGGCTCGCGCGCTTGGGACCACAGGCGCTCAAGGACCAAGAGTTGTTGGCCGTGACCTTGGGGACGGGGTATCGCGGTCGGCATGTGCTGGACTTGGCCGAGGGAATTCTCGCTGATTACCCCAAGGAATTGCTGGTGGATATGGATTTGGGGGAATTGAGCCGGATCAAGGGACTGGGCAAGGCCAAGGCCGGGGTTTTGGTCGCGGCGTTTGAACTGGCGCGCCGCGGGTTGCATAAGGGCCTGGGAGTGCGGCCGGTGATTAGTGCGCCCGGCGACGCGCTGTCCATGCTGTCCGACATCAAGGATCAGCAGCGCGAGCACTTTCTCTGCTTGTATCTCAACGCCCGCAATCAGGTGATCCACAAAGAGGTCGTGTCGATCGGCAGTCTATCTTCGGCCATCGTGCATCCGCGCGAGGTCTTTCGCACGGCAGTAGCGCAGGCTGCGGCCAGCGTGATATTGGCGCACAATCACCCCTCCGGCGATGTGTCGCCCAGCCAAGACGACATCAACCTGACGCGGCGCTTGGTGCAGGCTGGCGAGATCATGGGCATTGACGTACTCGATCACCTCATCATCGGCAGCGACGATTTTATCAGCCTGAAGGAGCGCGGCTTGATCTAAAGAAAATTGTATTTGCCCGGCAAAAGCCTATATTACTGACGAGAACAGCAATCTATACAAGGGTACGGGAGCGATGAAAGACGAAGAGAGCCATCTAATTCCAGTGTACATTTTCGACATGTACCCCTATCCAGACGCGGAGCAGGGTTTGGGTATGCCACAGAAGTTCTTGGTTTTGCTCAAGGGTACGGAAAAGAGCGTCGTGCCCATCACGATCGGCCACTTTGAGGGCCAAGCCCTCGCCATGGCGCTCCGCAAAATTGCCTTGCCAAGGCCCCTGCCGCACGATCTATTGTGCAACCTACTCAAGCGAATCGACGCCGTGGTCCGCAAGCTGGTGGTCCACACGCTCAAAGAGGATGTTTTCCACGCGTACCTGCTGGTCCAAGCCCAAGGCCAGTCCTTTTACCTCGACTGTCGCCCCAGCGATGGCATGATCGTGGCCACGCTCTTGGGCGTGCCGCTTTTCCTGACCCCAGAAGTCATGGAGGCGGCCGGCCAGCCGTTGGAACACTCCGATGAGCGCGAAGCGGCCGAGGGCGAACAAGTCGTCGCGCCCGAGGTAGCGCCGGATGCTCCCGCAGCGGACGAAGAGACCGAGCGCGAAGGGGACGGTCAGCAGTCGGAGGCGTTCGTGGACCCGGAGACGGGCGAGCCAATAAGCCAGTTGGAACAACTCAAGGCACACTTGGACTGGCTCATCGCTCAAGAGGCCTACGAGCAGGCCGCCAAGGTCCGCGACCGCATCAGCGAGCTAGAGTCCGAAGGCTGAGGGCGCTCGCGCTGCGCTGCGCTTGGATGCTCTTGTACGGCTGTTGTCGTGCAGGGGCGTTTTTTTGTGCGCTAGGTGGTGGGTTGGTTACGGGCGTGTAAGAAGACCATGAGCGAAGCGAGGTCCGCGGGTGAGACTCCGGAAATGCGCGAAGCCTGTCCTAGAGTCTGTGGGCGGATCGTCGCGAGCTTTTGGCGCGCCTCGGTCGAAATGTTCAGTCCGGGAGCGGCGAAGTCAAAATCAATCGGCAGGTGCAGGGATTCGAGGCGCTTGAGCTTTTGCGCTTGGGTCTCTTGGCGCTTGATGTACCCCGCGTATTTGATCTCGGCCTCGACGTGTTCGGCCGCGTCCGGGGAGAGCCGCTGTGGCGGTGGGGCGAATTCGCAGAGGTGGTCGTAGTTGAGTTGGGGGCGGCGCAGCAACTCGGCGAGCGAGGTCGATTCGTTGATGGGTGTGGTGCCCTGCCGCGTCAAGATTTCTTGTACCTTTTCGGTCGGTTTGACGCGCTCGTGCTGGAGGCGTTCGCGTTCGGCGGCGACCTGTTGCTGCTTGGTTTGAAACTGACGCCACAGGTTGTCGCCGATCAATCCCAGCGCCCGGCCCTTGGCCATCAGCCGGTCGTCGGCGTTGTCCTCGCGCAAGAGCAGACGGTGTTCGGCGCGCGAGGTGAAGATGCGGTACGGCTCTAGCGTGCCTTTGGTCACTAGGTCGTCGATGAGGACGCCGATGTACGCGTCGGCACGCGTGAGTACCAGCGGGTCGTCGCCGCGCGCCTTGAGCACGGCGTTGATGCCCGCCATAATCCCTTGAGCCGCAGCTTCTTCGTAGCCGGTGGTGCCGTTGATCTGGCCGGCGAAGAAGAGATTGGCCACGCGCTTGGTCTCTAGGTGTGAGTAGAGTTGAGTCGGCGGGGCGTAGTCGTATTCGACGGCGTACGCTGGGCGCAGGATCTCGGCCCGTTCGAGGCCGGGCAGGGAGCGCACGATCTGGGGTTGCAGGGCCTCCGGTAGGCTCATCGACAGGCCGTTGAGATAAAATTCGAGCGTGCGCCGCCCCTCTGGCTCGATGAAAACTTGGTGCCGTTCCTTGTCGGCAAAGCGAGCGATTTTGTCCTCTATGGAAGGGCAGTAGCGCGGGCCGATGCCCTCGATGCGCCCGCTGTACATGGCCGAGTGCGATAGGTTGTCTTGGACGAGTTCGTGGGTGTGGGCGTTGGTGTAGGTGATCCAGCAGGGCATTTGCGGCTGGGTGATTTTTTGCACCGCATAGGAAAAGGGGCGCGGCGGGTCGTCGCCGGGCTGTTCTTCGAACGCGGCAAAGTCGAGGGTGCGGCCATTGACGCGCGGTGGGGTGCCGGTTTTGAGACGGCCGGTTTCAAAGCCGAGCGCGACCAAGCCCTCGGCAGCCTTTTCGGCGGCGGTCTCGCCGGCGCGCCCTGCGCTGTAGGAGAAATCGCCGACGTGAATTTTGCCGCGCAGGAAGGTGCCGGTCGTGAGGATGACGGTGCGGCTGCGGTAGGCGATGCCGCCCTTGATGCCGATGCCTTGGACGACTCCATTCTCGATCAGCAAGCTTTCCATCAGGCCCTGGCGGATGTCGAGATGCTCCTGCTGTTCGCAGGTGTACTTCAGCTCGAATTGGTAGTCCTTTTTGTCGGCTTGGGCCCGCGAGGCGCGCACGGCTGGCCCGCGCGAGGTGTTGAGGCGGCGGAATTGGATGCCGGTGCGGTCGGTGTTGACGGCCATCTGGCCGCCGAGCGCGTCGATTTCCTTGACGATGTGACCCTTGCCGATCCCGCCGATAGCCGGATTGCAGGATAGCTGGCCAATGGTGTCCAAGTTCATGGTCAGGAGCAGGGTCTCGGCTCCCATGCGCGCCGCGGCGAGTGCGGCCTCGGTGCCGGCGTGGCCGCCGCCGACGACGATGACTTGGTATGCTTTGTCGTAGAAAATCACGATCGCTTATACGCGGCGAGGATGCGGTCGCCTTCCTCTTCGGTTTCGCGCAAGAGTGTTTGTAACACGTCTTCGGGTGTGCCGGCGCGCTCTTGCTTTGCGGACCAGTGCCACTGGTCTAGATAGGCGTCGGTGCCCACCAGCCCCTCCTGCATGGCGATGCGGTCGATCGCCAGTTGGAAGCGGCCGGGCAGGGTGTGTGAGCTCGGCCGGCGACCGGCAAAGAGCTTGATTTGCACGGGAATGTCGCGCCAGTAGAGGACTTGGTATTGGATCATGGGTCGAGTGCTCGGCGAAAGGCGCGGATGTGATCCGGCGTAGTGCCGCAGCAGCCGCCGATGATTTGGACGCCAGCGGCTGCTAAGTCCGGGATATACGCGGCCATTTCCTCGGGGCTCTGCGAGTAGATGGTGCGGAGGGCGCTGTTGAGCTGCGGCATACCGGCATTGGGATAGGTAATCAGCTTCTTGTCGAGGCCGCGCTCCTGCATGGCGGCCTTAAGCTGCTCGACGCCGTGGAGGGCGTACGGCATGCCGGTGTGCTCGCTGCGCCGGGTTTCAGCGCCGCAGTTGACCCCGACGAGGTGGACGTGGTCGAGGAGGTTGTCGCCGCCGGAGTATTGGCCCGAGGCGAGTGTGTCCAAGAGGTCGGCAACCGAGTGCCCCCAATCGGTGCGATAGACGACCTGCTTGCTTTTGCGATCCTGCGTGTATTTGAGCGCGAGATTAACGGCAATAGGCAGGCCGGTCTGGCGGGCGATGTCGCAGACCATGGCCGCTTCGACAGCTGAAAACTGGGTTTCAACGGAGAAAAAATCGACCCCCCCCTCGCAAAGCGCGTCGATGATGCGCTGATGCGCGGCGCGAACCTTGTCGTTGGCAATGCCGAAATCCGTGCTGCCGGCGTCGGCTTCGATGGCTCCGGGGGAGGGGCCGATGGAGCCGGCGATGAAGACATCCCGCTCACCGAGTTCCCGGGCGCGCTGTGCCAACTCGGCCCCGCGCCGGGCCAGCGCCCCGGCTTGGGTCGGGTCTTTGTCGGCCATGGCGAGGTGCAACTCAGAGGCGACAAAGGTGTTGGTGCCAATGCAGTCGGCACCTGCGGCAATGTATTCGGCGTGAATATCGACGACCGCCTCTGGATGGGTTTCATTGGCGAGGGTGGAGTTGGTCAGTTCGATTTGGCGGGCGAAAAGCTCGGAGCCAAAACCGCCGTCGTACAAGAGAGGGTGCGGATCGTCAAGGCGCTGAAGGAAATGGGACACAGGGTTGTCTCCGTCTAAGATAGGGTGTCGGCGTGGGAGGCGTTGAATAGCCATTCGAGCAAGCGTTGGCCAAAGTCGGGCGCAAAGTGCGGTACGTGCGATCCTTGCTCTATGGTCCACAACTCAATGGTGACGTCGTTGCGACAGCCCGTGCGGTAGCGGGTGCGGACGGTCTCGGGGCCATCAATGCCTTGGTCGAGGTCGAGCGGGGGGAGGATTTCTGGATCGGTGAGGTCGCAGCGGGCGAGTGCTGCCC
Source organism: Gemmatimonadota bacterium (assembly GCA_009840005.1). The sequence continues at coordinate 38,321 of VXOR01000045.1, read as the reverse complement.
AACGCAATGCGACTTCTTCTGCGCCTGCGTACTCATGTTCGCCCGTGCTGCCGTCGTAGGCCACGGTCTCGTCGTCTGTGCCGTGGATTTGCAGCACCGAGACTGGGGATGCGAAAGCGCAACGGGCGGGGTCACTGAAAGAAGTGCCAGCGAGGCTGGCAATGGCGACTAAACCCGGAATGCCTTCGCAGGCGAGTCGGTAGGACATGAAGCCGCCGTTGGAGTGCCCGAGGGCGAAGATGCGCTCTACGGCGATGTGCGTGGCGGCTTCTTCGAGTAGTCCGGAAAGGTATTTCACGTCATCGACTTGGGTGTTGTGGAGATCGCAGCAGAAGTCCGTGGCGTTCCAGAAGCGCTTGCCATCGGGGTCGCGCGTGCCGTTGGCCATAATGAGGGCGAAGCGATGGTCGTTCACCCGCTTTGAGAGGCCGAAATAGCGGTCGTGTTGGGCCGAGTGGCTGGTGAAGCCGTGCAGGCTGAGCACGAGCGGGATAGGCGTCTCGGGGTCGTGATCGGCTGGGAGGACCAAGAGGGCCGGGCGTTGGCCGCCCAACGTGTGGACGATGTGATCCTCGCTCAAATTGGCGACCCATTCGGTGTGGGATGTTTTTTCTTTGCTGCAGGCGGTGAGGATCAACGACAGCAGAACAGCAAAGATACAGATTTTGTCGTTCCGTCTAAGTACACGACCGTAGGGTTTCCCCTGGGATCGCGGGCATCCTGCCTGCCTGCGGGCCAGAGGCCCGCGCTCCGAGGGCGACACTAAAAAACGCCCACTCAGGTCCGGGGTCGTGTACCTAGCGTTCCGCATATTTCCGATTGCGATCTACAGGCCGACGGCAAAAAACGGTTCTAAGTTCAGTTTTTAATCTACGGGATAAGAACAATAATGACCAACGGACTAGGCGGCTAGTTCGCCTTTGCGATAGGCGCGGAGGAAGGCGGCGCAGTACTCGTCTCGGCCCAGCAGCATATCTTCGGCTAGCTGGTAGGGACGGGTTTGGCGGTCGGTGGCAAATAGGTCGGCTAGGGAGGTGGTCGTTGGGTCCATGATCGCGCTGTCGGCACCGGCTTCGACGGCCAGCAGCAGGAAGACATCGTTGATCAAGTGGCGGCAGGGCAGGCCGAAGGAGACGTTGGAGAAGCCGCCGGTGATGTGGACGTCGGCACCTAACTCGTCGCGCAGTTGGCGGATGGCGTCAAAAGCGTGGTGGCCGAATTGCGCGTCAACCGAGATAGGGAAGATCAGGGGGTCGATGTACAAGTCGGCGAGCGGCAGCCCCAAGGCGAGAGCCTTATCGACCATTTGCCGGGCGTGATCGATCCGTTCTCGCGCACTTTGCGGCATACCGGACTCGCCCGCCGCAGTGATGATGACTTGGGCGTTGTACCGTTTGGCTAGCTCTAGGGCTTCGGGCCGCTCTAAAGACGCGGAGTTGAGCAGCAGGCGCTGAGGGTGGTCGGCACCGGCTTCGAGGCCGACGGCGAGAGTGTCTAGCTGGGAGGAGTCGATGGCTAGAGGCGTCTGCGACATGGCCGATACTGCCTGTACCAACCAGCGCATGGCCTCTTGTTGGTCTGCGTGCTTGATCGAGATCTCATCGACATTGAGGTCGAGGAAATCGGTGCCAGCCGCTTCTTGGCGCTGCACTTGGCGGCGGAGGTAGTCGAGCCCGTCCGCGTTGCCGAGCATGGCTTGCTGCACGGCGATCTTGAGGTGTTTGACGCGGCCTTCCTCGTAGTCTTGGGTCGTTTTGACTGCTTCGGGAATGTGGAGGAAGCGGCGCTTGTTGTTGGCGTTGCGGAAGCGCACGGATTCGACGCCCTGGGGGTCTGGGCCGATGAGCTTGCCTTTGCGCAAGACGACGCGGGTGGTGTGGATGTTTTCGCCGATGACGAAGAAGGGACGATCCGTACCGGGGATGTTCATAGGATTCCGTATTTGGGTGAAGTGGCGATCAGGATGGGCGTTGTTGGATGAAGTTGAATAAAGATAGGCTTCTTCAATGAATGGGGGAGCGATTCACTACCAAAGAAAATCACTGCCATCTCGTCTAAGAAACCAACCTTTTATACTATTGCCTTCCCCTTCCTTAGTCAACCCCTGTCGTCCTCTATAGATCGTCTAGGAAGCCCCAAAATCCGAGTCGATCTGATTGTCAAAAAGATGAAAAATCGAACTATCGAACTATAGATTGACAAGTGTACCCCCCCCCTTTAGATTACCGCCACTATTTGTCGGCGCGGTTAGGCTTTTGTCTTGACCACGTTCCCTCCCACCTAATTCACCACGAGGTCTTACCCATGAAAACCGCACTGACGTACGTGTCGCTGCTTGCCCTCTTAGTGGTCTATTTCTTCGCCATTCCGAGTCCCATTCAGGCCCAGATGGCAGATACACTTGACATCGAAGTGCTTCCGGCTGGCAATATCAATGCCGTGATCAACTCAGACACGCTAGCTAATGGCCAGAGAGCTCATCCCGATCGCGCCTATCGACTCAAGAGAGGCGCGATATACCAGTTTACGGAAACGATGAAGGTCAATGGTGACCTAAACCTGATTGCTACCGAAGTAAACGGCGATCCGAATAACTCGGCTAACAGACCTCCCGTAATTGTTCCCGGAATTTTGCCGGATGACTCATCGCCAACCCAGTTCTTTGACCTGATTGGGAAGGGTGGAAAGATCAATATAAGTGATCTCTACTTGCTGTCCCGCAGAGCCGATAACGTTGTTGCAGGCTGGGATAACTACATGACGCTAACTGCCGATTCGATAGCGCTGAAACTCCGTGACATTGTATTTGATAGCGGTGGCGGATTTGGCATACTCATAGCTGGCCACTGGAGCAAAATCGATATGCAGGATTGCGTATTTCGCAATAATCATCACAGTCTAGCGTGGATTGCGGGCGGTTCACCCATGATTGCGTTTCCAGGGGTCCATATGGATACGCTGAAAGTGATTAACAACACTTTCTTTGCCGTTAATGGGTATATCTGGTCGGTGAGAGGCTACGACCATCATTCGGTATTCGAGCACAACACCCTAGTTTACACCCATATTAATCCCTTCCTAGCCCACCATGGCTCCAATGTTCACATTAAGAACAACCTTTTCTACTCGGTACATTCCTTGGGTTGGTGGACGAAGTTTGTCCTAGAAGACCCCGGTTTCTCCAATTGGCCAGATACCACATCCACTAGCCTGATCCACTTTACGGCACGGGATTCTGTCAGTAAGTGGAGCACGGATATTTGGAACCAGACTATCCCTGGGCCGGAGGTATATATCGACCCGGACCGAGGGGTCACCGCTGAAATGCTGGATCCAACGAGAAGAGTAATAGATGTCCAGAACAATGCGTATTTCTGGCCCCAAAAGCTGCTTGATTATTACGACACCTATAACGCTAATATCACGCTTACCGATAGCGTCAAGGTCCCAGACGGATCAATACAGATACTTCCCAGAAGATTGCATAAGCCGAGATGGATTACGGGATACACGCAATGGACGTTCGACAATCTGTTCCCGGCAATCGGCGTTCAGTCAACTCTAGCGGGCAACATGGAGGCAGATCCTATGTTTGATCCGGCTATCGAAGGACACGTGGACGCCTTGATAGAGTATATGGACAAGACCGTGCATGAACGGCTTGATCTGAATTCACGATGGTCCTACGATCCGGGGGGCGAAGGTATCCACTATCCACCTCCGTGGCCTTTGCCGGAGAACTTGGCGTTTTCGAATCCGGCATTGCAGAATGCCGGTACAGACGGATTCGCGGTGGGGGACTTGAACTGGTTCCCTGAACAGAAAGAGCAGTGGCTGAAGATGGACAGGGCAACCGCGGTCGAACACTTGGAGAGTCAAGTGCCGACCGGTTACCACCTTGCGGAAAACTATCCTAATCCATTTAACCCATCTACCACCATCGAATTCGAGATACCTAATGCGGGATTGGTTACGCTCAAAGTTTACAATACCCTAGGCCAATTGGTGAGGACTTTGGTCAATCAGCATCTTGAAGTTGGTGCGTACAAATTCCATTTCGATGCTTCTGGCTTGAGCAGTGGCGTATACTTTTACGCACTAGATGCTGAAGACCTTACGCTTTGGAAGCGAATGATATTTCTCAAGTAATCTCATAGCTTCTTAGTACAGAATCATGGGAGACTTCGGGGGACTATGGTGTAAGACTTATAGGCATGTCAGCTTGCTGGCGGCGTGGCTAACCGTACTTACTGCAAGTACGGTTAGTGCGCAGTCTGCAATAGTACGCGGAACCATATTGGATGCGGTTACTAGGGAGCCGTTGCCGTGGGCAAATATAGCCATAGTTGGCACGAGCATTGGAGGCGCAAGTGATATAGAGGGCAGGTTTGAAATCAGAAGTGCCCCGGTTGGATCATACACGATAAAAGCGACCTACATTGGCTACGAGACAAGTGAGCTTGAAGTAGTGCTGACGGCTGATCAGGTGCTGGAATTAGAGCTACCGTTAGAGCCAGTGAGCCTCATCGAAGAAGAAGTCATTATTACAGCACAAGCAAGTGGTCAAACGGCGGCGATAAATCGGCAACTGTCATCGTTGGCGATTACAAATGTTGTATCTGGCGCTCGAATACAGGAGTTACCCGATGCAAATGCAGCCGAATCAGTAGCGAGACTTCCCGGTGTGTCGATTATCAGGGAAGGCGGTGAAGGTGCCAGAGTCGTTGTTCGTGGTCTATCTCCTCAGTATAACCAGATCTCCATAGACGGTGTTCAACTTCCAGGCAACGTCGTATCTAATGACCCCAACGAGCAAGCGTCGTTAGTCGGAGACAGAGCCACTGATCTCAGCATGATATCCTCAGGTATCCTCGGAGGTATTGATGTGGTAAAGGCGATCACTCCGGATATGGATGCTGCGGTTCTCGGCGGCGTAGTAAATTTCGGCTTAAGAAAAGCAAGGCCCAGCGACACTCGGCCTGTCTTTGGCCTTACTTCACAAGGAAGTTATAACGATCTGAAAGGAACGTATGCTGACTATAGGTTGGCTGGTTCACTTGAACATAGAGTCTTCAATCAGCGACTGGGCATGTTCTTACAGGGCACCACTGAAAAGCGCAATCGGAGTGCTAATCGGTTAGGTGCCCATTATGTGCTAAACGATAAGTCGAACGGGGATGAAGGTATTCCGGATCTAACGAGTGTTGACCTAAGTGACGTCTTCAGCGAAAAACAGCGTCATGGTGCGACTCTTGTGTTAGATTATGATCATGATTCGGGCGAGGTAGGCATTCTCAATTTTTTTAGTACATCGGAGACGGGATCTCTGCATCGAGGACAGTCATTCGTACATGCTAGTGATGATATAACTTACTCAGGCGGGCGATCCAATAGTGATTTAATGTCTATTACTAGCCTGCTCAGTATGCGGCAAGAAGTACCACTGTTTGATATTGACCTGAAATTTTCACATGCCTATTCAAGAAGCCAGAACCCGGAAAATTTCACATTCACATTTCTACAAGACAGAGCAGGATATTCTGGTCAAGGAAATTTGTCCAAATCACATCCTTCAACCATAGCCGCTTTAGGAGTACCTGACTCAACAGGTGCTACGCTGACAACGATTAATACATCAGAGAACATTGCCAAAGATAGATCACTGACGGGCTCTGTAGATATAGAAAGAAGTCTTGTGACCACTGATGTTCTCGCATCTAGGATCAAGCTTGGCGGTTCTTATCAATATCGCAAGCGATCCTACGATATCGAGGACCGAGCAGGAGTACATTTCAATCTAGGCGGCAGACAGCTATATGCTAGAGTGTTCGAACAGTATCCCGAATTGAACAAGTACAATGGTGATATCGTCTTAGCTCTATTCACGAACGATCCATATTCATATCGAAATTTTCTCGCTGGAGACTATTCGCTTGCATATCCGATGAATATTGATTTTATGGAAGAAATTCTAGCAATCGCTATAGCTAGAGACGTAGGTTTCATAGATAACGAGTACAGGTCACTCGGCTTTGATTATGATGGATCAGAGGTCAAAAGCGCGGCCTACGGGATGCTCACAATTAATATGGGAGAAAGGATTACGCTGCTACCCGGCGTGCGTTTCCAGAACCTTAGGACGAGCTATACGGGTAATCGCGGTGTGCAACTGCCAGATGCAGGTGGTGGGATAGCATTCAATGCTAGGGATACAACCACAACTAATTCCCAGGGCTTTCTGCTTCCTATGGTACATGCGCGATACAAGCCACTACAGTGGTTGCAAATTCATTTCGCCTATACTAAGACATTAAATTACCCGGACTATAGTGCAATTGTTCCACGGTATGACGTATCTCTGGCGACGATCATTTACAATAATTATTCGTTAAGGACAGCTTCGTCGGAGAATATTGACCTCGCGGTGTCTATCTATGGAAATGCAGTAGGATTGTTTACTATCAACGCTTTTCGAAAACGTATAGAAGATCTGATCTTCCCATCAACAACATTCCTCAGCAATCTCAGTGCATATCCAGATTTACCTCAAGACGGTCAAGGAACTGGACAACTGTATAACTTCAGTACGTTTATTAACAATCCGAATCCGACCGACGTCCGAGGTATTGAGATTGACTGGCAAACGCACCCGTGGTATCTGCCTAATCCCCTGTCTAATCTGGTCTTTAATGTCAACTACACTCGCGTGTTTTCGGAAGCAGATTATCCGCGCACAGAGTTGGATATATCGTATGATGAACTTGGAACGCTGTACAGAACAGTGGTGGATACGTCTTATACGAGCCGCCTATTGCACCAGCCCAACGACATATTTAACCTAGCAGTTGGGTTTGATTATCGTGGATTCTCGGCTAGACTGTCTGCCTTATACCAGGATAATATTTTCAAGAAACCCGACTTCTGGTTGCAACAGCGGATTCATTCGGACAAGCATACACGGTGGGATATCGCTATCAGCCAGCGGCTTCCGTGGTTTGGAATGCAGGCGTTTTTTAACCTGAATAATATTACAGGCGCGGATGATATTGATCTCAATCGTAAAACTAGCTTTCCTGCGTTGCAAGAACGTTACGGTATGACGGCAGATATTGGATTGAGAGTGATGCTCTAATCTATATTTCGCACCAGTATTCTCAGTCTTTTGGTAGAGTAGCTCTGTGCATTGCCGGCAAAAGTCCAATCGGAGTGTTTATCAGCCCGATTGCCAATGCCGATATCGGCGCGTTCACCCCGCCGCCAGTGATTGATGGCAAATAGCGTCTGTTCTGTAGTGGCGTTGTGTATCTGCATACTGCCATAGCCATCGGCGGGATCTACGGGCTGGTCGCCAAAGTCGTAGCTATGCTGAGAGGCATTGGGCACGGCCGCGGCGTTGGCTGGGGTGTAGTTGTTGGGCCAGAATTCGATGTGGCCTCCTGCTAGGCCGATGCCGTTGTGTACGCCCGTATTGGACCAGATGTTCATCCGGGTGATGGGTTGTTGGAAGTGGGGCCCCGAGGCCAAAGTCGGCACGCCGATCATTTTGAGATCATCGGTAAAGGCGTCCAGTGAAACGTAGAGAAAGCGCGTTTCGCCATCGCTGTGTTGCAATTCCACAAAATAGGCAATGCGGTCAAAAGGCTCAGTAATCGCAGCACTATTGTCGACATCATAGTGTATATCCGCGCCGAGGTTGGTCAGATCGAGGTCGTACACGAGTCGATAGTCTGCTGCTTCGGGCACTTCCATTTCGAGCCGATCGCGTTGAGGTACGGCACCAGCGCGGAATGGGGCGGCGGGTAGGCCGGCGGCGTTGACTAGGTTGGGTTCGGCCAGCTTGTGCCAGGCAAAACGCACTGCCACGGGGTGTTCGACACTTGGGGCCGAAACTACGACCTCATCGCCTACTATCTCGGCAGTTGCCTTGACGAAGCCGCCGCGTTCTTGGTCGATTATCGCAAAGTGATCGGGTGCCGCGCCGTCGCGTGTTTGCAGGCCGCCGCCGTGATCAAAGCGCAAGTGAATTTTGTCGCCTTTGATCTGCATCGAACGGTAGAGCGGACCTGAATAGCTCACCTCTTGGTTATAGGTCTTGGCCAGCGCTACCAGCGCTAAGCGCCGCCCGACTTCCTGCTTGTTTTTGGGGTGGATATCATTGAGGTCGCCAACGTCGTGGATGACGACCATGCCGGTGTGGGGAATTTCCAGTGCGGCCGTTTGCGCTTCCCAGAATTTGGGCAGTACATCAGACGCTTCGTCACCGTAGGAATAAGGGGCGATCTGCACGTAGTAAAATGGAAACTCGCCGCTTGGCCAAAGGCCGCGCCAACCCTTGATGAGTGCCTTCATTTTCTCGGTATAGTGCACTCCCTCGGTATGGTTGGACTCGCCTTGGTACCAGATAGCGCCGTGCAATGCAAAGGGGACGAGGGGGTGGATCATGGCATTGTAGAGCACTGCGGGTTGCTGCGGGTCGTTTGGCGGCAGGAGTTCGGAGGGATAGGCTGGCATTTTCGGTACTGGTTCTTCGCGTTGTCGCGCCGCCCGGGCGACGTTAAGCCAATCCTCGACTTCGTCCAATACGCCTTCTAGGCGCTCTTTGTACAGGTCACTGCGCGGATTTTGCAATTGTAGTTGCTCGTGGATATCGCGCACCGCAGGTACTGCGGCAAAACCGGCGGGCGGGATCCAGGGTTCGATGCGAGTGCCGCCCCAAGCGGCCTGAATCAGGCCGATGGGTACGTCGAGTTCGCGCTGCAAGTGGCGGCCAAAATAGTAGGCGGCGGCTGAGAATCCCCCCCAGCCGCCCTTGGCGATCGTCTCCGGAGTACAGCGGGTCCAATCGGCCTCGATGTCCTTTTGTGGTTCGGCGCTGAGTTTTTTGGGAATCTGGAAGAGGCGGATTTGTGGATAGTTAGCTGCGGCGATCTCCGCTTCTGGGTTGAGGCAGAGGCTGACGCCCATTTCCATATTCGATTGCCCCGAACAGAGCCAGACTTCGCCGACGAGCACGTTTTGCAGTTCAATGCTGTTGGTGCCTGTCACCGTCAGCGCATGGGGACCACCGGCTTTGACCGGTAGCAGTTCCACCTGCCACTCGCCCTGTGCATTGGCACTGGTACTGTCGATTTGACCGAGAAATTCGACGATGACCTGCTCGCCAGGCTCAGCCCAGCCCCAGATGGGCAGGGGGCTATCGCGCTGCAATACCATGTGATCGCCGAATATCTTGGGCAGGCGTACGTCGGCAAAGGTCGGTGGAGCGAGAGCTGACGCGAGGATCAGGACGATCGGATACAGGGGATTGGGGGGAAGAAAAAATAGGGAACCGCGCATGGGTTTTGTGTATTTCAGTCGTATAAGCCCCGTTTTGAAGGTTCGCCGGGTGCTGAAATCGCCGTAAAATCGCCTTATTTCTACTAATATTCGTTTTAGCTCAACAGCTTCTAAGCCCGCGAGTTTTGTCACTGTGCGTCAGTCGTTCTTCTTGCCGCGGTGATCTCTTTGCAAAAAGGCATTGGCCCAAGCACTGGTGCCCTGTAATGCCGCGTCCTTGATAACGGCTGCGTCGCCGAGCATTTGTTCCTCTTCGCCATAGGCTTTGAGTCGGTCGTACGCGCGCGCCCAGATGCAGTCTTTGTCGCCGATTTCGCACTTGCCTTGGCGCGTGCCGCCGCAGGGGCCGTTGCGTTGGTTTTTGACGCACTGCGATTCCGGGCACAAATAGGCGATGTCCGGCAGCGAGCAATCGCCGCAGTCGCGGCAGTCAAAAGCAGCGATTTTGACTGCGTGCTCCACGGTGTGCAGGGGCTTTTGCAGTTTCCCGCCCTCGACTTTGCGCGCTAGGGACGCTCCGAGGCGAAATAGGGCCTTGCCCGGCTCAAAGACGCGGTCGTGGAGCTGGCGATTGATCCTGTACGTTAGGGGAGCGCGGCGACGGCCACTAGACGTCTTTGAGTCGAGATAGGCTTGGGTGACTTGGGTCGAGGCCAAGCCCGTGTCGGGGTCTTCTTCAAAGTAGAAGAATTCGCCGGGGCGCGAGTAGCGGATCTGGCGGGCAAAGTCGCGCCAGTCGTCTGCGGCGTACTGGGCGGCCAATTCCAAAATGCGGCCGTATTCTTCAGCCCCGATGTGCCCCCCCAAGTACACGCCGCGGTAGCCCAAGCCCTGGGCAATCGCGCACTGCTGGGCGGCGAATTCGAGGAAGAAAGACCTGCCCTTGTCGGGAGAGGCAGCTTGCTTTTGCGCCACGGCGAGCAACTCGTCGGTGACTTCGACGCCGGGGATGCGGCCAGCGTGGAAGAAGCGGGCCACGCCCCCGGACAAGACGAAGACATTGGCGATGACCGGGACGTGGAGGCCGTGCAGAGCCATGTACTTGAGCAGTTCGTCCTGCTTGCGGGCGTCGTAGCCGATTTGGTTGATGATGAAGCGAGCGCCGGTGCGAATCTTTTTGGCCAGCTTGAAATACTGCGGCATGACCTCGGCTTCGAGCCGCTTGTGGTTGTTGACTACAGCGCCAAGAAAAAAGCGGGTGGGTTTTAACGGACGCGGCTTGCGGCCCGGCGAGGCGTCCTCGAAGTGCCCCTCGTTCATGTCGGAGAGCAATTGCAACAGGCCGACTGAATCGATGTCGAACACGCCGCTGGATTGGCCTTGGTATCCGGCGATGGGGTAATCGCCCGACAAGGTGAGAATGTTGTCGAAACCCCCATTGGCCAGCTTCCAGGCTTGGCCCATCAACCCGTTACGGTTGAAGTCCTTGCAGGAGAGGTGGATGATGACTTCTTGGCCGCCCTCTTTGAGCGGAGTTCCCAGCGCGTCCGCAGAGATCATGGGATTGCCGCCAGGGTTGTCGGTAATCGAAAGGGCGTCAAAGCGCGGGTCGGCGGCTAGGGCTTGGGCCATCTCCAACACCCGCTTGCCGCCGCGGTCGGCTAGAGTTCCCCGGGACGTGACCAACTCGACGCAGGTGATAAAGCGGTCGGTCTCTTCTAACAGATGGCGCAGAGTGGCAGTTTGCTGCATGGCCTGCTCAGACGGAGGCCGCGGTCAGTGTGCGGGGCATGGGTTTGAATTGGCAGCCCTCGACGAAGAGTTCAAAAAAGTCGGGGGTCGTCTCCAGTTCGACGTGCTCAATGCGCTTGGCCAGCGCTTCGATGCGGGCGCGTTTGCTGGCCGAAAGGAGTACTTCGCGTGCCCCTTGGACGGCGGCATTGCCCACCTTGGCGATGCGGGCGGTGGGCACGGGAGCCAAAAAGCCAATGTCAATGGCGGCTTGGACATCGACGTAATTGGCAAAGCCACCGGCGAGATAGAGCTGTTGCACATCGCCTGGGTTCAGGCCCAAAGTCCGCAGGACGATATACTGGCCGCAGAAATTGGCGGCTTTGGCCTGAGCGAGGTTGGAGGCGTCGAGGCGCGAGAAGGTGATGCCGCGCTCGGGGACTAGTTCAAACTGGCGCTTTTTGGCGGCAAAGACGCCTTTGGGGGTCATTAAGTCGTGGCGGCGCAACTCGGCGAGGAGGTCGATTAGCCCGGAGCCGCACAGCCCCGCTGGCGCGGTGTCGCCGATGGTTGCCCACTGCCAGCGCACGCCGTCCCAGCGGATGGACTCAATGGCTCCGTCGCAGCCGGGCATCCCATAGGTGATGCCGCCACCCTCAAAGGCCGGGCCGGCCGGGCAAGAGGCTGCGACGAGACGGCCTTGGTGCGCGACTACTACTTCGGTGTTGGTGCCCACATCGACTAGCATCGCGCTCTCGCTGGCAAGGTCCATATCGACGGCGACTAAGTCGGCGGCCACATCCGCGCCGACGTGACTGGCGATCAGCGGCAGCGAGTACGCGTGCGCTTTGGGATTGGCTTTCAGGCCGAGGCGGCGGGTTTTTTCGACTAGGCTGGTCGCGGTGCGTTCGCCGCTTAGATATTCGTGCTCAATGCGCGACTTGTAGGGCTTTTGGCCGATGCTCTGCACGTCGAGGCGGAAGAGGATATCGCGCATCGTCGAGTTGCCGGCGACCACGATCTCGTAAATTTCCTGCCGCACAAAGCCGCCGCGTCGGCAGAGGTCTGCGATCTCGTGGTTGAGCACCTTGACCAAGGTTTGGCGCAGTTCGCCGGGGTGTTGCCCGTCGTAGGAAATGCGGTGCATGATGTCGCTGCCGCCAAAGCGCTGCGGGTTTTCAAACGCGCTCAAATGCACGCTCTCGCCCGTCTCCAGATCGACTAAGTCGAGGACGATGGTGGTGGTGCCCAAGTCGATGGCTAAGCCGTAGAGGTGGCCGCGGTATTGGTCGATTTCCTCGTCGCCGTAGTAGATGGCTTGCCCGCGCCGCTGGACTACTGGGTCGATCTCGGCGGATCGGTCCACGGTCTGGGTCAGTATGCGGGGCGTGCGAAAAAGTGGTGCGAACTCGATATCGACATCCGCGTCTTCGACTTTGGCTTGGCAGGCGAGCCGGAACTCGCCGCCGAGGAAGTCCTCGGCCGGCGTGGGTGCGTTGAGGGCTTGTGCGCCGCTCGTGACTTCGACGATGCACTCGTGGCAGTGACCTGTGCGCCCGCAGGAGGTGGGCACGCGGGCACCGAGTTGGTCCGCGTAATCGAAGAGGGTGCCGCCAGTAGATAGCGGGTAGGAGGTGCCGTCGCAGCGGATTTGTCCGCGGCCGGGTGTAGCCGGACGTTGGTCCGTCTCCCAGGCCGAGCGGTAGTCGAGCTGATCGTCGCTGCCGCACTGAAACAGCCCGCCCGGCTCTTTTGGCTTGCGCTGGTTGCGGCAGCCGAAGTGGGCAGTGCATTGGTCGAAGCGGTTCTTGTACGGGCAGCGGAAGGTCGCCTGCACATCGGCGTGGGTGGCGATGCCCGCGAGGATGCCCGACAGGCGGTCGAGGCTCTTTTGGTACTCTTGGGGGTCGATTTGGGTCATGGGAGTCTGGGGGCATCCGTGTTGGGCTTATAGTTCCTTTAATTCAGGCCATTTAATTTTTTTTTGGCTCGACAAATCATGAAGTATTAATCCGCCCTGTGCTGCAATCTGTTCAAGGGTTAAGCCTGTTATCACCGGTGCAATGTGCTGTATTAAGTCGCCATACATGGATTCAGCGACAATCTTTGTTCCATGTTCCACAGAAATTCTTTTGGGAACCCAAGGCTCATTATGCATCTGTATGAGGTTTTTAGCGGTTTCAGACGATAAGCTGAATGTCTCTTGGATATCAGTAATCTTGCGATCAATCACGATCCACGGATTTTCAGAACGCCACTTGGGAGGCTCCGGCGACTCGAATAGACGCATAGCCCGTTCTGTGAGGGCCCTATACTCTCTTGCCTCATGCCCCTTTAATCCATAGGCGATTCCAAATCTAACGGCGAGATCTGGAGCCGGTTTGATAATGGGTGCATGCATCCCTTCAATATCAAGTTCCATTCGGTCAAGGAAATCTTGGATACGCTCTTTGTCGAGATCTTCACCGCCAACTATATCGACGAAACTGAGAACTGAGCTACCACCCGGCACTAGATCTGTGGACTCGGCGACGAGTTTTCCTGTATTATTATTGGCGATCTGCTCAACGATTTCTTCATTGTCGAACTGTATATTTCTGGGCAAATCGCTCTCGAGGTGCCGATGTAGAAAGGCATTGATGCCGACTTCGGCCTTGTTACCTTTTATTCGCCGAACACGATGAGCTGTGAGGTACATTAGGCTGCCTCCTTAAGAGTACGAACCGACGTGCTGGAATTGGAATTATTCCGAATGTCTTCATCTCTCAGACAGCTATGCGATAGTAGCGGCGATAAAACTAAGTATATTTGATATTGAAGCTCATGTAGTTCTTCCGCGATCTCTTGAGGCGGATTCTGATTGAGGGCTTTTTTTACGATATCATCGGCCTTTTCAGGCTGGTTGCAGTCTAATGCCAACGTTCCAGCACTGCGGTGCAGTACCGAGTAGGTTGGTTCGATTCGTCCCTCTACTTCCAATTGGGCGATCGCTTCAAGTTCATATTCCAATGCTTGAACAAAAAAACTATGTGCCTGTTCTCGCCGGCCTTGTATACACGCCACAAAAGCGCGTTCAGCAAGATCCATGGCCTTATTGTGGGAATCGTTGACGCTCATTTTTCTTGCACCTCAGCAAGGGGTTGTCCAAACTCGACTACGATTACATAAGCTGGTAGGGCACCGTCAGATCGGCCTGTCTGTTTTAGCTTCTGCTGCACTCTTGCCTTCACTTGCTGATCGTTCCCCTCACGGATTCCCGATATTTCTAACCTTGCCTTATTTTGGAAAGGATAAGCTGATACATCTCCCATCCAGTAGTCAAAGCCAGTACCTTTCCGTGAACGCTTGATTACTGTGTAACCGATCTCCTTCTGTGCTAGTAAAATCGCGATACCCATCGCGCCATGTTCAGTGGCAACCTCATGGTCATTCCAGCACCTACGGGTTTGCTCAGTAATTGGAGGCCATGCCAAGGGATAGCTTCCGTTACTGTATCCTCGGACGCAAAGTTGGACACCTTGAACATGGCCTTGTGATTCCAAACATATGCCTCCGGCCTCTGCCAGTACCATGCCGAAGTACTTTGTGATAGCCGGAATACCATTACCAAGATCATTCAAATCTAGCATACTTGAGGTTGTGGTTCTCCACATATTTAGAGGTTCCTTAACTGGGAAATCTTTTCCATAGCTATCGGAAAAATCAGCAAATAGGTACGCGTCAGCTTGTCGAGGTCCTTTCTCAAAAGACAATTCTTTGTAGCCCGTCAAAACACCTTTGGCATTTGTCATCTTTCTTGCTGCTTGAATCCATCCCATATAACTTCACAAATGCGTTGATACAATATCTGACGTTTGATAATGTCGGCTTTCTTGAATTCCTCATGGGGCTCAAAAGGTAAATCCATATTCTGATACATTGATCGAAAATTAGGATTATTCTCATATGCCAAAGGACACAATGATTGTACCAGTAGATTCTCTTTTATGTAATGCTCTAATTTTTCACGATATGGTTTTGTGCCAAACGATTGGTTAGTACCTGTAGGAAGAAGCACCAGATTGCCAATACGATTCCTACATTCATAAAAATCTGTTTCTTGCTCAAATTCATCACGATGTTCATCAAATTTATCAGCCCAAATATGCTCTATCTCAAAAGGTTTCCCGGTAGGACTATGATAATACGTCCCAAACGTAGTGTTCATTCCAGTTTTTTGTTCTATAAAAGCCGTAATCCGAGATAATAAGAATTTTATAAACCGACGATTTTGTCCATGCCACTTAAAAGAAGGTATACCTTCAAATTTATCTTCCATTTTGGCAAGAGAATCAGAAAGAGTATTATTCAACTCATCAAGGTTTTTATTACGAATCTCTTTTACTAATGAATACATTGTATAGCGGATTGAACTCGCCGCAAATTTACGAGAGTTCACTGAACGACGCACTACAAAAGATTCAATATATTTTGCAACAGTATCCATCTTCTTATTAACCAACTGATCATCATCATCTATGTTAAGAGAGGCAAGTAATAATGGATAGCTAAGTGAAGAAGCAATACCCCATTGGTGGATATAGTGAATATGTTCTAATTCCTGACAGAGCGCAGTTCTTGCATTACATATTTTTAAGTATGCCTTTAAGAAGAACTCCAGACGTACAGTGATAAATTGTTCAAAACTATCTGGACGTTCCTGATATAGTTCCATCTTGGTAAGATTGTCGCGTACCCAGCTATGAAAGCGTGTACCAATTCTTTCAAAATCCTCATTCTGTGACCCAACACGCCCTTGACGGATAGTATCTGCATATTGACCGCGCAGCCATGCTTGGAAGAAACGTTGATCTTCATCTTTATCGTAGTTATGTAGCTTCTGGACAGCCTCCTTCCATATCTCATTGGATCGTTGTCTTTTAATCGAATCTTGGAATCGAGATAAGATGAATCCTTTTAACATCTCTGTCGGGGTCAAGTTTAAGCCACGATCATTCATAGTTTCAAATATTGTATAGGCGTTGTTATCTGAGTATGCTACAATCTCAACTAATATAACATTGTATTTAAGCCAATCAATAAATAATGATAATTTACCTCCCTTAAGTTCTTCTGGAAATGCTTGCTCAATATCAACGTATCGTTCTGCCATATTAATCGTAGATGAATCGTCATCATCTTTTGGATTGTATTCTCCACATTTGTACAATTTCTCCAAACACTCTGTCCGTTCCTCAACTTGAATATTGAAAGATTCTTGACCTCGATATTCAGATAAGAACATTGGTTTGATATTTTCTTCTATATCATAATCCTTTTGAATATTATTCAGATAGATAAGTAACAACGTGAGAGAGTTCAAACGTTGTTGTCCATCGATGATACTACGAGTTCCATCTTTCTCACTGATGACAAACGGACCAAGATAGTAGCTATTGTATTCTTCACCTTTTGTTCGACTATCACCACAAGTGTACTCGCTGAGAAATGCTGAGGTTAAATCTGTGACCAACTGCTCAATATGCTTGGCTTCCCAATTATACTCAC
The DNA here is from genome assembly GCA_009840005.1 of Gemmatimonadota bacterium. The sequence continues at coordinate 21,767 of VXOR01000045.1, read as the reverse complement.
GTTGGAAATAGTCTACCGTGTACTTCTTTTCGCTAAGAACCTCAGAAACAGTTCGGTCTTCTGCATCAATTTTGTTGGTAAATGTGCTCATGGAGATTCCTTTTCTTTATACGTATATCCCTTTGGCCATCATTAAGACAAACATAAGAATAAAACCAGATGTTAGTGTACTAGTCCTTCTACTCATCCGCAATTTCGATTAGCAAGTCCTTGGCCAAGGCCACGCAGGCGAGGGCGTCCTTGCCGTAGCCGTCGGCACCCATGTCGTCGGCAAATTCCTGGGTCACGGGTGCGCCACCGACCATGATTTTGACGTCGTCGCGCAAGTCGGCGTCGATGAAGGCCTCGATGGTCTTGCCCATGTTGGGCATGGTGGTGGTCAACAGGGCCGACATGCCCAAGAGCGGGGCTTCGTGCTCTTCGACTGCGTCGATAAAATCGTCTTCGGAGGTATCTACGCCGAGGTCGTGGACGACGAAGCCGGCCCCGCGCAGCATCATAATGCACAAGTTTTTGCCGATGTCGTGGAGGTCGCCCTTGACGGTGCCCATAATCACAATGCCGATGGGCTCGACGCCCGAGGCCGAGAGAATGGGTTCGATATGGGTCATGCCAGCCTTCATGGCGCGGGCACAAGCCAACACTTCGGGGACGAAGATAAAGTTTTCGCGGAATTTGATGCCGACGATGGCCATGCCGGCGATCAGCCCGTCGTCCATGACTTCGAGGGCCTCTACGCCTGCGGCAAGGGCTTGGCCGGTCAGCTCGTCGACCGTTAGGTGGTCGCCGTCGATGAGGGCCGCGGCGATGTTCTGCATCTGCTCGCTGGCTTGGGCGAAGATGCTGATGATGCGCTCGCGCTCCTCGTCGCGCTCGATGAACTCTTCGATCTCGTCGCGGATAAATTCGTTGGCGATGTCGGTGATGTCTGCCATAGGATCTCTTCTAGCTACGCGCTTGGTCGCGGTGCCACTCTTGTACTGTGCGGGGAATGGCCTTGAGGTTTTCGATGGAGGTCTGCAAGGGGATGGCGCACTCTGGGCCGATAAGTTGGACGCCGGCTTCGAGGTTGCGTACTACTTCGGCACCGACGACTTCTGGCCCTTTAGAAAAAAGGGTTTCGGGGTTGTTGATGTTGCCTACTAATGAGATGCGGTCGCGCACGATTTGGGTGGATTCTTCGGGCGTGTTCTTGGAGTCGAAATGGAAGGCCGCCATGCCGGTTTGGGCAATGTACTCCATGCGGTCAACCGTGCGGCCGCAGATGTGGAGGATGATGGGCACCGAAAGCCGCTCGGCAAACTCGATGTGCAAGTCGCGCAGGTAGCGCTCGTAGTACTCGCCGCTGACGAGGTCTCCGGTGGCGTGATCGGGTAGGCACAGAGCGTCGGCACCGGCTTCGATCTGCGCTTGGCCGAATTCGATGGTAATCTCTTTCATGCGATCTAGGCAGAGCTTGGTCTCGCCGGGATCGTCGAGCGACAGCAGCAGAAAAGGCTCGACTCCAAAGCAGTGGTAGCCCAGCGACCAAGGCCCCATGGTCTTGCCGACGATGGCGACTTCGTCGCCGTAGTCCTTGCGCAGAATTTTGATCGCTTCGGTGACGCAAGCCGTGTCGGGGTGGGTGCAGAGGTCGGCGGGGATTTTGATGTCGTCTGGCTCGTGCCAGATCGGTTCGCTCATGCGGACCGTGGGCCAGTTGTCCTTTTGCTCCCACTGAATTTTGCACCCGAGGGCCGAGGACTCTTGGATGATGGTGAAGACTGGCATGATGGTGTCAAAACCCAGTTCGGTGTAGCCAGTGGCGGCCAGCCGCGCCATGAGTTCGGGCTCGCGGTTGGCCGCGGGAAAGGGGGCATCGACGAGATCCATCAGTTCGACGGTGGCCACCGAGGTCGGGTTGCAGAGCGGGGTGCGGTCCACAGGCTGGCGGGCGAGGGCGGCGAGGACGCGCTCGCGACTGGTCATCGAAGAAGGCATGATAGAATCCTTTATTCTTGGGAACTGGGGGCTGAAAGCACGCCGCGGCTGGCCATGGCTTCGGCCTCGCGCACGGCGGCGCGCACGTTGGGGGCGCGGATGAGCAACAGGCCGAGCAAGGCGTCGTGGGAGTGGCCGCAGCCGAAGCGGACTTGGTTGGGTTGATCGGCGACTTCTTCCATCTCACCGAGGCGGATTAGGCCGCGGGCGATGGTGGTGACGCGGCGTTCCACACCGGGGGTCTGTTCGGTGGCGCGGGCTTCGTACAAGCCCTGCCCGAGGCTGGCGACGGCGATGGTGGTGTTGGCCTTTTTGTCGAATATGTGCAGTGGGCGCGGCTTTATGGGTTGCTCTGGCGGCAGCTTGCAAGCCTCTAGGAAGAGCCGCTTGACGGCTAACAGATGGGCGTGGCCGCAGGGGAAGCGGAGCAGACCGTCGCTGGTTTGCTCCATGCCGCCGAGTACCTGCATGGCGTCGGCGACCCCGGCGACGCGCTCGGCGGCTCCGGGGAGATGGCTGTAGGTGTGGACTTGATAACAAGGGAGGCCGGGGCCGTCCGGAGAGTAGAGGGCGATGGAGATGTCGTGGAAGTGGGGATCCATGGAGACCAATTCGACGCGCGAGCCAAGATCCAAAGTTTGTGCCATTTGCATTCTCTCTTGACAGCAAAGTGGGATTGAGTACTGTTTTAGAAAATAGCTAATGGTCTGACCATCGGCAAATTTTATTTTCTTCCGCATCTGACACTTGGCACCTTCTATGAAAAAAGCCACGGCTCCGATTGACTATGCCATGCGCCCGGTGCAGCGCACGTCCGTAAGCGACGAGATTATCGCGCAGATAACGGACTTAATCGAGCGCAACGTCCTCAAGCCCGGCGACAAGCTGCCGCCGGAGCGGGAGCTGTGCAAGCGCTTTCAGGTTGGGCGCTCTTCGCTGCGCGAAGCCCTGCGCTCGTTGTCCATGATGGGCCTGCTCGACGGCCGCGTGGGCGAGGGCACCTTTGTCTGCGACAAAGGCCAATACGTGGAGCGGGCGTTGCAGTGGGGGTTTCTGCTCGACGGCAAGAAGCTCCAAGACCTGAGCGAGACGCGGATGATGCTCGAGTCGCAAAACGCCTATTTGGCGGCCGAGCGGGCTACCGCCGAGGATTTGGCGGCCATTGCCGATGCGCTGGCCGGCATGGCCGGGGGGCTTTCTGACGAGGGGCGCTTTCTCGCCAGCGATTTGCAGTTCCACCTGCTCATCGCCCGGGCCACGCACAATTCCATTCTCTACAGCTTGCTCGAAACCACGCGCAACTATCTACAAGAATGGATCAAGGAAAGCTTGGCAGAGCCGTCGCTAGCCGGCCCCCGAGCCGAACTGTCGCTGGCAGAACACCGCCAGATCTTGGCGGCATTGCAGCGGCGAGATGCGGAGGCCGCGCGGCAGGCGATGGCGGCACACATCCGCTCCAGCAGCGGAGATTTGCAGCGGACTAGCCGTCGATCAGGGTCCGGTTGACAAACTCGGTGACGTCCTCGATGCGACCCAGACCCGTTAAAATTAGGCTCTGAGCAATGCGCCGCGAGAGCCCGATGATCCGCTCATCGTCGAGCGCGACGGGTTGGCGGCCATCGGTCGCGCTCAATAGCAGGCAGCCGAGGTCGTGCACAGCTTGGTGTTTGACTTCCTCGGCCTTCTTATAGCTCGCATTCTGAAAATAGCTATTCCAGAATACATTGACGGCCTCTAAATAGGCGGCTTTTTGGGCGGTGTTCTGCATGGCCTTGATGCACATATCAGCCGTGTAGAAGGCGAGGTCAAAGGTGGGGTAGCCGTAGTGGGCGGTGGCAAAATCGACCCAATAGGGATGGCCGTTGGCGACCCATATATTGCGGGGCCGCAAGTCGCCCAAGACGAGACAAAACCCCTCTTTGAGCAAGCGGTTGGTGTGGACGGCAATGGCCTTTTTGAGGTCGGGATAAGCATTGGCGATGTAGTTGTAGTGCGGGTCAATGCGCAGTTGCTCAAATGCCTTAGTAGATGCGAACTCGTCGGCGACCTCGGACGAGTTGGCGGTCTCGTTGTGGACAGTGGCCAGCAGTTCGCCGCACTGGACGGCGATTTGCAGGTCGATGCGGCCATTGACCAAGTCGCCTTCCCACGACAGGGCATTGTGCGGCGGTGGGGTTGTCACGAGGATGAAGTCCGTACGGTCTTCAAGCAGGACTTCCGGCAAGACCTCGGGGGCGAGAAATTCCGCCAAGCGCTCGATACAGCTCTTCTCGGCGAAGATGCGCCGCCGATCGGTCCACCAGCGCTCCTTTATTTGGACGCGCGAGTGCGCCTGTTTGACGATCCAAGCCTGATTGGCAGCCTCTACGTAGTACACCCGGTTTTTTAGCTCATCACTCAAGCTCTGGACGCGAATCGGGCCCGCGTCGGCGAACAGTTTTTTGCGTTTCAGGTACTTGGATATAGCCTTTTTCTCTAGGTTCATGGGCTTCTCTCAGGAAGTAGTGGGGGTGGCGGCCCGCACCTGTTCGACTTGGCTGGCGGCATGGTACGAGCTGCGCACCAATGGGCCAGACTCGACGTGGCGAAAGCCCAAGCCGAGAGCAAAGCGCCGCCACTCCGCGAATTCGTCGGGATGGACGAAGCGCTCTACGGGCACGTGGTGGGCGGACGGGCTTAGGTATTGGCCCAAGGTCAGAATGGCGCAGCCAACATCCGCTAGATCTTGGATGCTCTGGGCTATTTCTCTTTTGGTCTCGCCGGCCCCTAGCATCATGCCGGACTTGGTGGGGGCGGGACTCATCTTGCGAGCTCGGTCGAGGAGCTCTAGCGAGCGGCCATACCGGGCTTGCGGGCGCATGGTGGGGTAGAGGCGAGGCGGCGTCTCGATGTTGTGATTGAGAATGTCCGGGCCGGCTTCAAGGACGGTAGCTAGGGCCTGCCAGTCGCCTTTGAAGTCCGGGATCAGGACTTCGACGCTCGTCTCGGGGCAAAGCTGATGTACTGCCGCGATCGTCCGGGCGAAGATGCGCGCTCCGCCGTCTGGCAGTTCGTCGCGATTGACCGAGGTAATCACCGCGTGCTCTAGCCCGAGGCGAGCAATGGCTGCGGCAACGCGCTCAGGCTCGCCTTCGTCGAGCCATTGAGGGCGGCCCGTCTTGATCGCGCAAAATCCGCAACTGCGGGTGCAAACATCGCCCAGAATCATAAAGGTCGCCGTGCGCTGGCTCCAGCACTCGCCGATGTTGGGGCAGTGTGCACTCTCGCACACCGTGTTAAGCTGTAAATCGGCGAGCAGGTTTTTTAGGGCGATGTAATTGGGGTGGCCTGGGGCTTTGGCCTTGAGCCAGGGCGGAAGTCGGCGCTTGGAATTAGATGCCATAGGACAGAGGAGGAAAAACTAAAAGAATAGAATATAATACGACTCCAGCACGCTAATATCAAGACTTGGTGGGTGCCGAGGCTAAGCATGTGCGGCACAGTCCGTACCACAGGCAGCCGAGGGGAATGAGTTTAGTACTGCGATAGGCGATGGAAGTGACCGGTCCCCACGTGCGCTCAGGGTCAATCGGCCCATAGACTCCCGGTTCAAGGTCGAAGAAGAAAAAGGGCGTCGGCAGAGCGATAAGAGCAAATATCCACAAGAACTTAGGAGAACCTGAGTGCGCGTACAAAGCTACGAGTACGGGCTGGAGAAAGACATAGTGATGTTCCCAAACGTCTTTGTAAACGAGAAAAAAGGTACACATCCACAGCGCGAGCAGCGGCAGGGCATCGCGGCCGCGATAGGTGGCCACCAGCGCCGCGACGAGGATGGCGACCTGCGAGCAGTAGATGACCGTGCGGCCCGCTAAAGGGAGGTCGGCGAGGGTTGTCAGCTCGGCTAGAGGCCGCTCGGCTAGTTGAGCCACGACGCTGACTAGCCCGCCTTGCAGCCCGAGGTTGCCCGCATGGGTGAGGGCCCCTTGGACGGGAGCGCCGTAGATATTGGCGGCGAAAAAAGCCGCCGTGCTATCTGGATGCAGTAGGAAGTAAGGCAGCGACGTAAGCAAGCCGGCTAGTAGCCCCAAAGCGAGGACGCGCCAGGCGCGAAGTCTTAAAAGCGCGGGGGCGAGGATTAGGGCGTTGGGTTTGACCAAGAGGGCACCCGCCCAACACAAGCCAGTCGCCCATCTCCGGCCGCTGTGGAGGCCGACGATGAGCCAAAAGAGCAGCGAGGCCGCCCAGAAGCTGACCTGCCCCATGTAGAGTTCTAGAAAGTAAGGCGAGAACGCCAGCCACATAAACAAGGCCAATCCCCGGCGCGGCTCTTCGACCCACCGCCAAGTCAGACAGAGATTGGCCGCGAGGAAAAGCTCAGTGCAGCAGAGATGCAGAAGGTATGCAGTGAAGGGCTGAAATTGGGCGAAAAGACTGGCGACCAAGGCAAAGGCCGGCAGATAGCGGAAACCGAAGGCTCCCGACACCGAGTAGATGTCGCGGCTGTCGGCTAGGGCTTGGCCCGCTAAATAGAAAACTCCGAAGTCAAAGCCGCGGCGGGTATGGGAAGCGTCGTTGAAGAGGGGCCGGAAGAGGTCGGTGCCGAGAGCGGCGAGGAAAACGGCGTGAATTAAAAGGCCCGCTATGAGGTGGGGAACAGGCCCTCTAAAGCACTTCATACCGCCGCCAAAATACAAGCTCCTACTGGAGGTCGCCGCGGCCGTCTTCTTGGGCGATGGAGTCCTCTTCTGGTGTGCCTATTTCCCCCTTGTCGAACCACATTTGGTACTCGCTCGGGTCGGCGATGATGCGGCGCGCCTCCAATACTTGAGGATCCACGGTTACATTGTATGCTTCGGCCACTGGCTCCCCGAATGCTTTTTCGAGGATGGCGAAGGTGAGCCGCCAAGCGATGAGGTCTTCGTTCTCCTGCCAGTGTTGTTCCTCGATTTTGTCGATTTCGTCAGTCAGATGGCTGAGCGGCTTGGCGAGCTGGTTGTACTCCTCGCCTTCGGCGACTTTGTCCAATTCTTCGATTTGGGCTTCGAGGTCGCTGATGTAGTCGAACTCGCGATTTTCGGCAAAGGCGCGGAAGGCCGCTAGATCGGCTGGGCCGACGACGAAGTCTGGCGTCAGAGCTGGGTACTTGAGCCGGTGCTCGCGGGCGTAGTAGAAGAATTGGTTATTGAGGTTGTAGAAGCCGCTGAGCTGCGCGTCGAGGCGGCTGCCACTGCGTCCAGACACCTCGATGTCTGGGGTGATGCCGCCGCGGCCGCGAACGATGCGCTCGAGCCGGAGGGTCTTGAACTCCTTGTCGTACCCGCGGACGAGGGTAGAATCCTTGCGCATGCGCTTGTCGATGGAGCGACCCGAAGGCGTGTGCCAAGCGGCCATGGTCAGCTTGAGTTCGGCGCGGTCGTCGATGTGGACGATCTGCTGAACGGAGCCCTTGCCCACGGTCGTAGTTCCTAGCACCAGCCCGCGGTCCCAGTCTTGGATGGCACCGGCGACGATCTCGGACGCCGAAGCGGACAGGTGGTTGACCATGACGATGAGGGGTGTGTCGCGTAGCAGGGCGTCCTCGCGGGTTATGTATTCGGCAGTTTCGATGCGGCGACCCTCGGTAAAGGCCACGAGGCAGTCGCGGGGCAGGAAGAGATCGGTGATTTGCACGGCTTCTTCGAGGTACCCGCCGCCGTTGTTGCGCAGATCGAAAATCAGCCGCTCCATGCCTTGTTCTTCTAGCTCGACAATCGCCTTGAACACCTCTCGGGTCGACCCCTTTTGGAAGCTGTCGAGCTTGATGTAGCCGGTGCCGTCGGGAAAGAGAGTGTCGAGGGGGACGCTGTTCATCTGCACTTCTCGGCGCTCAATCGTCAGGTCAAAGGGAGTGGGGCGGTCGGCGCGCTCTAAGGTCAGGGTTACAGAGGTGCCAGGCTCGCCACGCATACTGTCGGCGGCCACGCCAGCCGACATGCCCTTGGTAGAAGTGTTGTTGATCGCGGTGATGAGGTCGCCCGACTTGACGCCCGCTAGGGCCGCTGGCGTCTGGTCGTGCACGAGGCTCCACACGGCAATCGCGCTGTCGGGATAGACGACTTGGATGCGGAAGCCCAGCCCCCCGTATTTGCCTTGGGTCTGGATGTTGAAATTGTCGAGATTGCGCTTTTCCAAAAACACTGAATAGGGGTCGAGAATTTCCATCATCCCGGCGATGCCAAAGCGGACTAGCGTATCCGCAGTAACCGGATAAAAGGCATTCTCGTCGATGGCTTGGGCCATCTGCATGAGGGTGTAAAAGCGGTCGTTTAGCAGTCTTGCCGCGTCTTCGCTATCGAGCTGGGTACGGGCGTTAAACGTGTATTCCGAGGCTGGATCTAAGGAGTTGAATATCCCTCGCACGGCCGCCTGCGCTAGGGAATCGGGATGTACTTCTTCAACGTAGTACTGGTGAATGATTTTGGCCGTCTTCCACAACAGAGCTTTGTATTCGTCTTCAACAGAGCGCTCAGCCTGCAAGTCAGAGGCGAATGCGACGAGGGCGAACAGCAGCGAAATGCGCAAAATGGACAAGCGACACTCCTTGGTTAGTAGGGCGCGTTGAGTATGTCGATATCCTATTTATAGAAACATAGCATATTATCAATATGTCTGTACCGCGTCAAGCAGTGCGCCGCTCGTACGCGAGGGCTAAACCGCGCAATACGAGGTCTGGAGCGCACATGTGGACCGCGGCGATATGAGGGTGGAGCAAGGGGCCGTCGCCGCCGGTGAGGAAAATTGCGACGGGGGTGTCTAAGGCCGCGGCCATGCGCGTGCAAAGGCCCTCGACGAGCGCGGCCGACCCGTGCAGTGCCCCCGAGCGCAGGCCGTCTGCGGTGTTTTTGCCCAGCAAGGGCGTTGTGGCCGCTAGTTCGACTTGGGGTAAGAAGCTGGTGTTTGCGCTGAGGGCATTTAATCCGAGGCGCAGCCCTGGAGTGATAACACCGCCGCGGAAGGTGCCCTCGGCGTCGATGGCATCGACCGTTAGCGCGGTGCCGGCATCGACGACCATAACGGCTTGGCCAGCCGGGGCTGCGCGATAGGCGGCTGCGGCCGCCGCGAGGCGATCAACGCCAATCCGAGCGGGATCGTCGTAGTCAATTTGCAGACCCCAATCCCATGTGTTGTGCGCTTGGAGGACGGGGCCGGAGGAGAAGTCGCGACAGGCTGCGGCGTACGCAGTTCCCAATTTCGCGACGACTGACCCGATGACTGCGCCAATCGGAGGTGTGGCAAGTGCTGCCAGCAGGCGTTGTAGGCCGGCATCGGCCGGGGGGGCCGTGGGGAATTTGTGGAGACAAACGATTTCATCCCCGGCCAAAAGACCGATGTCGATGCAGGTGTTGCCGATGTCGATGGCCAAGAGCATGGGGGAATTTGGCGATTGACTTTACGTCGTGGTATCTATAATTTAGCTAGGTTTAACTCAAAACGATATCCAATCCATACAATCTAACGAATACCTCAAAATTTGCTATCATATCAGATTAGCAGACAGAGGAATATAGTTATGAAAATACTAGGTAAGAGTAGAACTTTTATCGTCATTTCCCCGCGCGATGGTCAGGTCCGCGAGTATAGTTTTTCGCCTCGCGCCTTAGGGCTGATTTTGCTGGGCGTGTTGGGTTTTGTGGTTGGTGGTGGTTATTACGCCTACACCGAGGGCTTTCATCAATCGAGCGATCAGAAAGCCCTGCTGGCCTTGCAGGAAGAAAACAAAAACCTCTTGCACAGCTTAGAGCAGACCCGCGAGGAAGTGCAGCAGCTCGGGGAGGTCATGGGTCAGCTCAGGGCCACGGAAGATAGATTGCGCGCCCACCACGAGATGGAGCCGCTGGCGATAGAGCCACTCGCTGCGGATGGGGAGTTGGGCGGCGTCGGAGGTGTGGAAGATTTGTCCGAAGAGATCGTGTCCTTACCGCCGCAAAAGCACTTGATGATGCGCGAGATGAGCGTGCGCATCGACTACCTGAAGCGGATGGTCAACCTACAGGCCGAGAGTTTTGAGGAAATCGAGCGCAAATTCGAAGAAACAAACGTCCAATACTTGCCCACGATTTTACCCGTCCCCGCGCAGCAGACGTGGCGGTCGTCGCCCTTTGGCTGGCGCATTGATCCCTTTACCGGGCGTCGGGCCTTCCACCGGGGCGTCGATTTCGCTGGTCGCAAAGGGACGCCCATCTACGCGACGGCGGATGGTTTTGTAAGCTACGCTGGGAAGGATAAGTACCTCGGCAATACGATTATTGTTGCCCATCGAAAAAAGGAACGCGACGAGCAGGGCCAGCCCTATGCGCGTCAAGGCGGCTACCAGACCGAATACGGCCACTTGGATAGAATTATGGTCGTGCAAGGTGAACAGATAAAGCGAGGACAGCAGATAGGGACGATGGGTAACTCGGGCCGCTCGACCGGCCCGCACCTACACTACGCGGTGCGTTTGCGGGATCAGCAGTTGAGCAAACACCGAGGATACCATAACCCAGAAGATTTTATCTTCGACAACAGCGGGGACTATATGTGGGCCGCAAGCGAGTGATTCGAACCTCTACCAAGTGTCTATAGACCGGTCCAGCAAACGCGGACCGGTTTTTTTTTCGGAGTACAGCCGTATGAGCACGCCTATTGAGGGTAAAGTAGCCGCCATTATCGACGACACTACGCTGGTACTCAACGTCGGTAGCGAGCAGGGCGTCCAGGAAGGCATGGCCTTTGCCATTTTCGCCTTGCATGGGGAGATCGCAGACCCAGACAGCGGGCAGCCACTGGGCCGCTGGGAAGCGGTCAAGGCGCGGGTAGTCGCCACCCATGTGCAACCTCGCCTGTGTACGGTGCGCGCTCCGGTCGTAGGCGAGGTGCCGGTGGTGGGCGATACCCGGCCTTTGAGCGCGATGATGGTCGAGCACTCGGTGGCTCGCGCCCCGGGCCAAGAGCAGTGGCAGCGGCTGGAGGTGCGAGGGGGCGATGTGCGGGGGCGGCCCCAAAACCAGCCCATTGCCGTGGGTGACGGAGCTCGGTCGCTGGTGGCGGCTGAGGACGATGGGAGCAAGCCTGACGCTGAGGAGGATGTGGGCAAACCGGCGGCTGAGGATGCGAGCCAGCCAGCGGTCGAAGACGATGCAAATAAGCCAGCGGCTGATGACGATGCGAGCAAGCCTGCAACCGAGGGCGATGCGAGCAAATCAGACGATTAGAACTGCGCTGGTCGCATTCTGCATCGGCGGATGTGCTTACTACTCGACCTCCGGCGGCCTGTTGGGCGGCATCCGCAGCATTGGCATACCCGTGGCTGACAACCAGACCTCGGAGTTTGCCGTGGCCGAGCGTCTAACTGAACTCGCCGATTCGCTCTACACCGCGGATGGCCAGTTGCGGGTCGTTGACGAAGAGAGCGCCGATGCCCTCTTGCAACTCAACGTGATCTCCATTGAGGACCGCCCTTTTACCTATACGACGGCCGAGCAGACCGAGCAGTACCGGTTTGCGGTCTTGGTGGCGGCCGAGTTGGTGAGGGTAGAGGATGGGGAGGTGTTGTTGGCGTTGGCCGAGCTAGAGGGGTGGGGAACCTATGACGCGGCGTTGGCCGAGGAGGCGGGACGGGATCCGGCGGCGGAGCGGGCGCTGGGCATGGTGTTAGAGGAATTGGTGAATCGGACGACGGCGGGGTGGTAGTTAGTCCACGGCCTAGTCAATCGGCGTCTGTTTTTCTTCCCACTACAAAAATTACTGCGACAATCAGGCATAGCCCCACGATCAAGCCGGTGGTCGGCGACCACAGCAAGGTGCTGCCCAAGTAGCCGCACAGCCCGGCAATTGTCATCGTCGTCAGAGCGTAGGGTATCTGGGTGCGCACGTGGGCTAAGTGGTCGCAGGCCGCGGCAATGCTGGAGAGGACGGTGGTGTCGCTGATGGGGGAGCAATGGTCGCCGAAGATCGCGCCGTCCAATACCGCGGCGGCGACGAGGACCGTCAGCGCCAGACTACCCAAGTCGTAGGCTACTGGGATCATGGTCGGCAAGAGGACGGCCATAGTCGTCCACGAAGTGCCGATGGAGAAGGCTACCACTGCGGCGAGCAGGAATACGAGGAGGGGGAGGAAGTGCGGGTCGAGGAAGCCGGAGAGCGCACCGACGATATAGGCCGAGGTCTCGACGGCCTCGCAGGTTTCCTTGATCGCCCAGGCCAAGATCAATATCACCAGCGCATAGGAAAAGCCCGTAATGCCGCTCGCCCAAGTCTTGCAGACTTCCACTAGGCCGAGCGGGCGTCTGGGGCTTGCTTCCTCGCGGCGGGTTAGGGCCAAGACTGCGGCCAGTACTGAGCCGGCTAAGGCGGATAAGAACATCACTTTGGGCCCGTCAGCGTGAGAGAAAACTTGTGTCCAGTAGAGCCGGGCGAAAAAGCCGTGTTCGGCGCGGGCGGCTACCACGGCCGATGTTTGGCTGGCGTCTAGGTGCATTCCGCCGAGTACGCCAGCCACGACGAGGAGGACGGGGCCGGCGGCCACGGCCCAATGAGCGCGAAGGCCGGGGTGTTCGGGGAGTTGGGAGGCGTCGCCGGTCATGGGGCGGTGGCCCGGCGCGAGGACTTGGCCCGTTCGTCGGGCGCGGCGCTCGGCTTTGAGCATGGGGCCAAAATCGCGACCGGCGACGGTGGAGCAGAGCACGAAGGTCAAGGTTAGCAGGCAGTAGAAGCGGGCCGGCAGAGCGCGGAAGAACAGTTCGTAACCGGAAATCCCCGCGCCGACTTGCTCCATGGCGCTGTCGAACAGACCCACCTCAAAGCCGATCCAGGTGCTGACGATGGCGATGCCGGCCACGGGGGCGGCGGTGGAATCGACGAGAAAGGCCAATTTTTCGCGCGAGATGCGGAAACGGTCGGCGATGGGGCGCATGGTGGTGCCGACGACGAGCGTGTTGGCGTAATCGTCGAAAAAGGCCGCCAGCCCCAACAGCGCAGTGGCCAGCCGGGCCGAGCGCACGCCAGCGGCTCGGGCGACTAACAGGTCGGCGATACCTCGGGTGCCGCCGGCCAGCGAGATGACGCGCACCATGCCAATGAGTGAGGCGGTGAAGCCGAGAATGAAGAGTTGAAAGGAGTCGCGCAGTGGGGTCCAGACAAAGTCTATGAGGGCGCGTTCTAAGCCGCGGAATGGGATCGCGTAGAGTGGGACGTCTGGCGGCAGGGAAATGAGCGCACCGCCGACGATTGCCAACCCTAGTCCCAAGATCAGGCGTCCAGTGGCCACGGCGACGAGGATGGCTGCGGCGGGCGGAAAGAGGCTCAGTCCGCTCGTTGCACCTTGATCGGGCAGGAGCAGCGCGCCGAGCAGGGCGGCGCCGAGCGCTAGCACTAGGCGGAGAAAGGGAAAGGCGGAGCGCACCTCAAGCGTCTTGCGGCGGGGATTCGACCTCGCGGGTGGGGACGGTGGACATTTCCAGCTTAAAGGCCAGCAAGTACATCATAAAACAGCCGATGATCCACCAGGCGATCTGCCATATCCACAGCGTGGGGACGCCCAGCGGCCATTGGGCTGGATCGGTCTGATTGCCTAAGACGGCAAAAGGGCCGATGGCACAGAGAAACCAGACTATCGTCAAAATCCAGACCGGCGTTTTCCACTTCTTCTTGGCCTCGGGCAGAGCCGTGTGCTCTTGGAGGAAATGGTGGTAGCGATCGCGGTGGGCCAGATGGTTGGCTTCCTTGGGCTGGGTGAACAAACTGACGACGACGACAGTGCCCATGTTAAAGAGGATGCCCCAACCGGCGCTGTGGAGTGTGAGCGGATAGCGGCCAATGCCGATCAGCCCGCCCAACTCGGTTATATAGGTGAAGGTAACGGCGATGAGTCCAGCGATGAGTCCGGCGACGATGGCCTTGGGAGTGAAGAAGCGGATGTAGCAGATGCCTAAAAGCGCCGGCCACATCTGGAATCCATAGGAAACGGCCAATCCTCCCAGCAAGACGAGCAGGTCGCCGGAAGCTAGTCCGACTAGCAGGGCTAGGCTGACGACGATCGCCACCGTCAAGCGACCGACAAAGACTTGGGCCGAATGCGATGCTTCTTTATTGAAGAAATGGCGGTAGAGATCGCGGGTGATAATGCCGCTCGCCGTGGACATATAGGCGGCTCCGGTCGATTGCATCGCAGCTAGCGCGCAAACGGCCAAAAGCCCCAAGAGGAAAGGGAAGCTGCCGGCTAAGGTGTCGATCAGGTAGGGAACCAAGTGGTCGGATGCGGGCAGGCCGAGGGGTTTAGTCCCAGGGACCAGTTCCATATCGAGCAGTCGGACGCCTAAGCCTTGGAAGGCGGTGAAGAAGAATAAGATGCCGCCGATGACCAGCGAGGAGGCGAAAACCTGTTGCCAGGGAAAAGGCCGAGGGTCGCGGTTGGCAAAAGCCCACATCGAAAAGGCCGGAGCCGACTGGATGCCCATCAAGGCGAACATGTAGGTCAGGATCATCAGGCCGGTCCAAGGGCCGCCTTGGGCGTCGAAAAACATAGTGCCAGCGCGCTCTAGCAAAGAGTCTGACTCCGGCCGGGTCGGAATGGCGACCATATCGGGTTTTTGCTGGGCGAGGCCGACCAAACCCCCCTTGAAGGCCGTCCAGCCGCCGACCAAGTCGAGGGCAATAAAGCCGAGGACGACGATGCCGAGCGCCAAGAGAATGCACTGGGCGCAGTCCACGTAAGCGACCGAACGCAACCCACCCGATGCTACGTAGATAAAGACGACGACCGAAAGCACAATGGCCCCTCCTTCGACAGAGCCGATGAAGCTGCCCTCCAGCGGCGTGCCGGTCGTCAGGCGGTTGAACAGCAAGCCCGATGCCTTGAGCTGGATGCCGAGATAGGGCACGCTGAAGACGAGCGCGACGATAACGGTGAGGAAGCGCATCGCATCCGTGCGGTAGTAGTCGCTGAACATCTCGCCCGGCGTGATATAGCCAAAGCGCTGGCCCAAAAGCCACTGGCGCTTGAGGAACAACACCCCGGTGAAGGGGATCGTGATGGCGTAGAAGGAGGCAAAGGCGTAGGGCAGGCCGACGTTGTAGATGGTGCCGGGGTGGCCGACAAAGGTCCAGCCGCTAAAGGAGGTGGCAGTGGCGGCCAGCACAAAGACCCACAGGCCGATGCCGCGGCCGGCGATAAAGTAATCCGATGCCGTCTTGGCCCGGCGGGCACCTTTGACGCCCCAGAAGATGCAGTACGACCAGTAGCCGACGGTAAAGAGCAGTAGCCAGACCAGTTTTTCCATGAGTTAGTCGGAAAGTTCCAACCCCAAATCGAAGACCATGTTGGTGATCTTCCACGAGCCGGAGCGGCGGCTCAGCGTCCAGAACACGTAGCGTTCCTTGTGGTGTTTGGCTGGTCCTTTGACGTGCTCGACGGCCACTTTTTCGCGCGTGACGGCCAAGGCTTCTTCGCCGGCAGGGCCAATGGCCGTGTGGAGCACTTTGCGGTCGAGGTCGTACTGCACGTAGGGCAGCCGCTTGTCGAGCCACTTTTCCAGTTCCTCGCTGCCGCTGAAGGCGATTTTGTAGGAGGCTGGCTTGAAAGCGCCCAAGGCTTCGTAGCCGGTGAAGTCTGCGTCGAAGAAGCCGAGGATGCCGCTGCCGGCTTCCCACGCTTGGCTTTCGCGCTGCAACAGCTCGGCGATTTCGCTGTTGGCGGGTGTGCCCGCTGCGGGCAAGAGCGTGTCGCCCAAATCCGCGACCATGCCCGTGGCCAGCCAGTCGTCCTCTTCCTTGAGGAAGGTCCAGAAGCGGTGAACGACAACCGGCACGGACTCGTTGGTCTGGCGATCGACGACGCGCCCGGAATCCACACTGGTGGCAATGGCGTGGGTTGTGCGCACCGCGATAAAGGGAACCGTGCGCGTGACCTCGTAGCGCTGAGCGCTGAGATCTGCGGCTAGCTGGCTGGCGAACGCATCGTGGTTTTCGTGCAGGATCGTCCAGGCGCGAGGATCGCCGTTGGCGTGGCCCTCATAGGCGACGAAGCGCGGATGATACGCCTTGAGAGCCAGTTCGGTATCGGCGCGGCGATACCCGGATATGTCGTTGGCGAGGGCTTGGCGGATGAGGAGGGTCTCGGGCGTTTCGCCGGCGCGGCTGGGTGCGGCAAACGGCGGCAGGGCCAAGAGAACGAACAACAAGCAGATTGCATTTTGCATGGCGCGAAAGGGGGGGTTAGGGTCAACTCGATCCGAGCTGACCTAAGGCCCACTCGGCGTAGTAGGAAACGGTGGCGTCGCTGTCGTGGCGCAATTTTTCGAGCTGGGCGCGGCTTTGGTCGCCGCCGATGTGGCCGAGGGCAATGACTGCATTGGCGCGCACGTCGGCGACCTCGTCCGCAGTGGCCGCTAGCAGGGCGCTGAGGGCGGATTGCACGCGCGCTTGACCCAAGACTTGCGCTGCGCCCGCGCGGGAGAGCGGATCCTCATCGCCGAGGGCGGCTATGAGTTGCGCTTCAACTGCGCCGGATTGTTGCTGGACGTTGGTGAGAAACTTGACGGCATTGGCGCGGAGGATGGAGTCGGTATTGCGCAGGGCCTCAAAGAGAAACTCGATGCCTTGGCTGCGCCCCATGGTGGCCAAGGCGGCGGCCGTGCTAAAGCGCACCTGATTGCTGGGGTCTTCCAGCAGGTCGGCTAGGGCGGCCGCGGCGCCTTCGTCGCCGATGTAGCCGAGGGCTTGCGCGGCGCGCTGGCGGTGGACTGGCTCCTCGGCCTCTAGCTGAATGACGAGTTGGTCTTTGACCTTGGCGATTACCGAGCGCAGCGCGGCTTGGTGAGGACCGGCGCGGCCGCTTAGTTCCACGAGCAGCGGGACACCGAAGTAGCCGGATTCTTCTAGCCCTTGCAGGGCGGCTTGGGCCAACTCCGGGTCGCTGCTGGCTAGAGCCGCTTCGATTTCACTGGTGCCGAGTTCGTCGTCCATCTTGAGTAGGGCAATGGCCGCGTGGATGCGGATGATGGGGTCCTCGTCGTCGAGCTGGACTTTGGCTGCATCCACGCCCGCTTGGACGTAGCCTACTTCGCCCATAGCCCACAGGCAGGCGATGCGCTCGCGGTCTGTGTAAGCGGTGGTGATCCGGTCCTTGAGCGCGGCCGTGGCTCCACGAGGCTTGATGTGGCCTAGCGCTAGGGCGCAGCCGATGCGGAGCTTTTCCTGTTCGTCGCGGAACTCGCGGTAGTTCTCGCCGAGGTACAGGTCGGGATTGAGGCGGGCGATGAGCTGGCGGGCGGCTGGCCGACCAATGGCGGCTAATTCATCAATGGATTGCTGATAGGCCGGCGAATCCACCGGATTGGCAGCCATCTGCTCTAGGAGTTCGACGACCTGCTCTTCAGTGGTGCTACAGGCGCTGAGACTCAATAGAAGCAGGCAGGTTAGGCGCTTGGCGATCATGGTCTATGGCGGGTTAGAGGTGGCAGAATGCGGATAAGGTAAGCCGTGAGAGGCCATAAATCAATTCTTGGATGCTGCATCTGCATCGCTCCCTTGTCGTCCTGCCACCACGACAAATATCTGAGGCGTTGTCCAAGTCACTGTGTGGTTGGCTAAGTTCTGCTCAAAGAACCTGCGCACTTGCCGCAATTCGCTTTCGTCGAGATGCTGAGTCAGATGGTGGGCGTACGTGTGTCGTTTCTCGCCGCCGGGATTGAACCAGTGCGCGAGATGGCGCGGCTCAATGTGGCGCTGCGACTGGGCCGCTTCCACCCTCACCTGCACTGCGCCGAAGCCCGCAGCCGCGAACATCTGTTCTAGATCCGCGACATCCCAGTTGACTCGCGGATTGTCGGGCGCGGCGTAGATGGCCTCTTCGGCGGCGACGAGGCGCTCTCTTAGGTCTCCGAGTTGCTGTAAGTCGAGTAACTGGTACAGACGCTGGGACCGGCGCGAGAGGGTCTCGACCAAGCTGACGCGGCCCTGTGGGGCGAGGTAGCGATAGAGGGCCGCGATGACTTCGGCCTTATGCGCTAGCGCTCCGATGGCGTTGCGCCCGACGATGGCGTCAAAGAGGATGTCGGGATTGTGGTCGGCGAGTTGGTCGGCGAGGGTGGCAAGCGGACCTTGCAGTACTTGGGGACGCTCAACCTCGGCTAGGTGGTCGGCGATTTCGTGCAGGGCTACGGCTGCGATCTTGTCGCTGGTGTGCGCCCAGACGCCGCCTTCGGGCACGCGCCGCAGGGCTTCCCAAGTGAGCAGACCCGTACCGGCCTCCAAGTCGAGGACGAGGTGATGACGCGCAAGTGTAAGTGGGGAGAAGAGGCGTTGGCGCGTGCGCTCTAGGTGGGTACTAACGTCACCGCTGGCGCGCTTGAGCCACTGGTCGCGCGCTTGGTCGGGCGGAGACAGGGACAGTATCTCGGCCGGAGCGGACTCTGCTTCGCGCATGGCGGCGAGCTGTAGCTCGCGGCGTTGGTGGACGCGGTCGCCGAGGTCTTTTTCACGGCCTTGGTCCGAAGGCTGGTAGAAGACGCGGCCTTGCAGACCTGCGGGCAGGTACTGCTGGGCAACCCAGTGCTCGCGGTAGGCGTGGGGATAGAGATAGCCAGCGCCGTGGCCAAAGCCCTCGCTGTCGCGGCTGGCGTCTTTGAGATGATTGGGCACCTCGCCTTCGCGTTCTTTTTCCACAACCTCTAGTGCGTCGAAGAAGGCCATAGTCGAGTTGCTCTTGGGCGCGGTGGCCAAGTACAAGGCGGCGTGGGCCAGCGGGAAGCGCCCCTCGGGCAGGCCGATGCGGTCGAAGGATTCAGCTGCGGCGATTACTACTTGGAGGGCGCGCTCGTCGGCGAGGCCGATGTCCTCGCTGGCGAAGATGAGCATGCGGCGGAAGAGAAAGCGCGGGTCTTCGCCAGCGTACACCATCCGCGCCAGCCAGTAGAGGGTGGCGTCTGGGTCTGAGCCGCGCATGGATTTGATAAAGGCGCTGATGGCGTCGAAGTGGTAGTCGCCCTCCTTGTCGTAGAGCAGGGCGCGACGCTGGATGGACTCCTCGGCTACTGCTAGGTCGACGACGATCCGTCCTTGGGTGTCTGGATCGGTGGTTTCGACCGCCAGTTCTAGGGCGTTGAGCAGGGCGCGGGCGTCGCCGTTGGCCACGTCGATCAGGTGGGCGCGGGCGTCGGGGTGCAGGGCTACGCGGAGATGGCCATAGCCGCGCTCGTCGGTGAGCGCCTGTTGGGCGATATGCGCGAGGGCTGCAGAACTGAGGCCCTGTAGTTGAAAAACGCGGCTGCGCGAGAGTAGGGGGCGATTGACCGAGAAGTAGGGGTTCTCGGTGGTCGCGCCGATGAGGATGATGGTGCCGTTTTCGACCCAGGGCAGGAGCGCGTCTTGTTGGGCCTTGTTGAAGCGGTGGACCTCGTCGATGAAGAGGATGGTTTTGCGGTTGTGCAGCTTGCGCAACTGGCCGGCTTCATCGACGGCTTGGCGAATGTCGGCGACCCCGGCTAAGACGGCGTTGATAGAAATAAAATGGGCGCTGGTGGTGTGGGCGATGACCGCGGCGAGCGTGGTTTTGCCCGTGCCGGGCGGGCCGTAGAAAATCAACGAGGAGAGTTGATCGGCCTCAATGGCGCGCCGCAGCAAGTGGCCCGGCCCGAGAATGTGGTCTTGGCCGACGTATTCGTCTAAATTGCGCGGTCGCAGGCGAGCGGCTAGGGGTTGGTCCGCGGCTTGGCGATCCCGCAGTCCGGCGTCGAACAGATCCATGCTTTTACCTCCGGGGAAAGAAGGCGTGGACCAAGAACATAACGACTTAGTTGAGCCGTGCGAACCCCTAAGAAGCGTATCCGCAGATGAACGCAGATGGACGCAGATGGACGCAGAGGAGGGGAATGGGTACTTGGGGCACACCTCGGTTTTAATACGGCCTCTAGGAGAGGTGGCTCGTAGCGGATGAGTTGGCTCTTCTTTATGTTCTGAAGACGCAGTTTTACGCTGGAGAGACCATGTGAAAATTACTCATTTGGAACTACATTCGGTGGCGGCGTCGCACCGAGGCAATTGGATTTTCGTCCAACTTCACACCGACGCCGGGCTGAGTGGGCTGGGCGAAGCAAGCCAGAGCGGCAACGACGGCTTGGTCGCAGCCGCGCTGGAGCAATTGGGGCCTCGGTTGGTGGGTGTGGACCCGACCCAAGTAGAGGTATTGTGGGAGCGAATGGCGCGGGGATCGGCTATTTTTTCGGGCGACACTGGCCGCGTCGGGGCTACGGCGCGGAGTGCGGTTGACCAAGCGCTGTGGGATTTGGCTGGCAAGGCACTCGGAGTGCCAGTTTGGCGTCTGCTGGGTGGCAAGCGGCGCGATACTGTGCGCCTGTACGCCAATCTCAATCGCGGCACCCGCGACCGCAGCCCACAGGGGTTTGCCGATGCGGCGCGCCGGGCGGTCGATGCCGGCTTTGGTGCCGTCAAGAGTACGCCCTTTGACGAGGTGCATTGGCGGCGGATGGACCGCGGTGGGGTCGAGCGCGACGCGGCCAAAGGGATCGTGCGGCTGGTGGCAACGCGGGAGGTCATTGGCGACGCAATCGAACTGCTGGTGGATTGTCATCAGCGCTTTGACTTGGCCTTGGCTTTTAAGGTGGCCGAAAAGGTGCGGCCGCTCGATCTTTACTGGTTTGAGGAGCCGGTGCCGCGCGACCAGGTCGATGCGCTGCGCCAGTTGCGGCTGCACTCGGGCCATACCATTGCCGGCGGCGAGTCGCTCGTCGGCCGCGAGGGCTTTTGGCCCTACATTGCCCAAGGAGCAGTGGATGTGCTGATGCCGGATGTCAAACACGCCGGCGGCATTACCGAATGCCGGCGCATTGCCGCGCTGGCCGAAATAGCGCAGATGCCGATTGCGCCCCACAGCCCGGCCGGTCCGGTATCGACGATGGCTGGGGTACACTTGGCGGCGACGGTTGCCAACTTCACGGTACTCGAATATGCGTTTGGCGAGGTGGATTGGCGCGGCGAGTTGGTGCGTCCGGCAGAAACCATAATAGACGGGCATATCCGGGTGCCGGACGCGCCCGGCTTGGGAATTGAACTCGACGAAGCGGTGCTTATGGCGCACCAGGTGCAATAAATGTTTTGTCAGCTCGACGAAGCGATCGCGGATTTTCGTGCGGGTAAGTTTTTGGTCTTAGTCGATGCGCAGGAGCGCGAAGACGAGGGCGACCTAATTTTAGCGGCT
Source organism: Gemmatimonadota bacterium (assembly GCA_009840005.1). The sequence goes on along the minus strand of VXOR01000045.1, from coordinate 571 downwards.
GAGCGCGTTTCTACCGCCAAGATAAATCGGATGTTGCAAGAGGCGCGCGGGCTGCTGCACTTGGCCACGACCGAGGCTCATCTAGCGCGGCTCGGCGTGGGGTTGATCGAGCCGCACAATGCCGATTGGACGACCCCGCGCTTCGGCCTGCCCTTTGACGCGCGCGAGGGGATTGAAACCGGCGTCTCGGCTGCCGATCGCGCCACATCCATTCAGCGCGCCCTCGACCCGGATACCGGCCCGGCGGACATTGTCATTCCCGGGCACGTATTTCCCTTGGCCGCTCGCCCGGAGGGTTTGCTCAGCCGCCAAGGGCACACCGAAGGCGCAGTAGAGCTGGCTCGCCAAGCCGATCTTTTTCCGGCGGCTGTCATGTCCGAGGTGATGACCGCAGATGGCACCATGGCCAAGGGCCAGCAACTCGTGGATTTTGCCGCTAGCTTCGGCTGCCGCTTAATCGACGTGGAGCAACTCCACCAAGCCGTGCTTAGGAATTAGGAACTGATGTTACGCATTGTAGGGGGCGGTTTGAAACCGCCCCCTACGGCCATCGGCCTCGTCGAATCAAGGG
>VXOR01000005.1 GCA_009840005.1 Gemmatimonadota bacterium | reverse complement strand
ACTAACGAACAACAGGCCAAAACCATACCTACGATAGGATTCATGCAACAACGCCGAATTGTTCAGAGAATGTGAACCAGAGGTCCAGAGTGTGATTGCGAGGGTGCTAGATGAGGAGTGGGCGCACCTAAGTTACGAAAGACCCCGTGGCATCAAGGAAAGGATTCGGCAGATCATTGATACCGAGGTAAGAGACCATGAAGCTTGAATGGATGAGCCTTACTAATTTTCGTCAGTTCTATGGAGACCAAACCATCCACTTCAGCCGACATCAGAGACAAAACGTCACCGTAGTACACGGAGCGAATGGATCGGGCAAGACTTCGTTGTTCACTGCTTTAAACTGGTGCCTTTATGGACTTGGTGTCGAAGATATGGGAGAGCTCGTTAGCAAGCAAGCTATCATGGAGGCCGCAGTCGACGAAGAAATAGAAATGAAAGTGCAACTTGCCTTCTCTCATTCAGGAGAGCGATTAACAGCGACACGAGCGCTCTCAGTGAGCAAAACTAGTTCCCAGCGGTGGCAAACTAAGCCACAGACTGAGTTTTCCCTTGATTCCATTCGTTCAGATGGCCAGACTCGTAGAATCCCAAATCCTACCGGCTATGTAGAATCCATCTTGCCGTCCAATGTACGCACCTATTTTTTCTTTGATGGAGAGAAGATTGATCAGTTCACTCGTCCGTCGCATGAAGCAGAGGTACGAGAGGCCGTACGTAATGTGCTCAAAATTGAGGTTCTTGAACGGGCGAAGAATCATCTAGGCGTCGTAGCACGAGAATATCAAAGTGAGCTCAAGAAGCTTGCGTCGGGAGGAATTGAAGATCTGCTGGACAAGGAGGAGAAACTTCGTAACGAAGCTGAAAATATACAGCAGAGTTTGATAGAGTTTCGTAAGGAGGAAGTTGCCGCCAAACGCCAGATGCAGGAAATTGATGTAAAGCTGGGAGAGATTCGGGAGATTCGCGAATGGGACGATAAGCGAAAGGTGGCGGTGGAGGAGAGCGAGGTCCATGAACAAGAGAAGGACCGACTATGGGAAGAAATAAAGGAGAAATCGAACCAAGGCTTTCTCTGTTTTGCCAATGAAGCTATCTCGAAGGCTCTCGAGGTTCTTGAGGCCATGCGTGAGCGGGGAGAGATTCCGCCCGGCATCCGGGAGCAGTTCGTAAATGACCTGCTTGCTGCTCATAGGTGCATCTGTGGTCGGTCTATAGAGGAAGAGTCAGAGGAATATTGTCGCTTGATGGAAGTGTTGGCTCGCTCCTTACCATCAGAGTTGGAAAACGTTGTGCTGCAAACGGCTGGAGATTTGCGGGCTGTCCAGCCAAGGGTCGAGGACGTCGATCTGGACCTCCGAAAGCTTATGCGTCGCAAGGCAGAGATCGATCACAGGCTTGAAGGGTTAGCCGCCACGCTGGACGAAGTAAGTCGTCACTTGCAAGGCGTGGAGCTCGAAGAGGTCTCTGCCTTGGAGATCAAGCGGATGGAGTATGAACGAAAAATCCGTGCGCTGGGGAGTGATATCGGGAGATTCGAAGAACGCCTAGATAATCGACGTGCTGACTTGGATAAGCTCCAATCTGCCATAGATAAGGCGCAACTGTCGGAAAAGCGGGCGCAGGACATGCAACGACGTTTCTCTCTTGCCCGAAAGGCTTCCGATGCAGTAGAAGGGATGGAGGATGCTTTCGCCCGTGATATGCGAGCTAATATCCAAACTGAGGCTAAGGAGGCCTTCAGATGCCTAGTCTGGAAGGAATCTCAGTTCCAAGACGTCCAACTCAGCGAGGATTACCATCTAGAAGTAATCGATCGATGGGGACTTCCCGCTAGGCCGGAGCTGTCGGCTGGAGAGCGTCAAGTCCTAAGTCTTGCGTTTATCACAGGTATGGCAAAAGTGACTGGCGAGGAAGCCCCGTTGGTGATGGATACACCCTTTGGGCGCTTGAGCAGTGCCCACCGCGAAGCAATAACTCGACACGTTCCAGATCTGACGGATCAATTGGTGATCTTCGTGACCGATGAAGAACTCCACTCAAAGGCTCGTGACAACCTCAAGCATCGCATAGGTGCTGAATACAAACTGACCTTTGATCAAAACACGGGATCTAGCACGATCGAAGAGCTAGCGACGAGAGACTCGCAGCAAAGCTGAGGAGATGATAAGTGATTCCACACGAAGAGGTTACACGACGAGATAGCATCCATATAGATCCTGTTCATCACGAACTATATTCTCAGCTTACCACGGGCAGTGACGCACCTTTCAAGACGATGAAGGATATGTTCATGCTCGCCACAAGCGCAGGATTTACCCGTAGGCGTCGGCTACCACTCTCAAGCCAGCGGGAAATCTTCCGTTGGCCTGTTTTCTCACCACAGGAAGATATTCCTATACTTCGAGCGATCGCCATCGCCGAGACCGGCAGCACGACAGTCTTGACCGATCAAAATCAGCTTCTGACGATTGCAGAAGAGTACGCCAACGCAGGCATCGACCAAATCCGTAGGCAAATCGCTGACCAGCCAGGTATGCCACTTGAGAGTCTGGTAAATTTTCTGATAGATAATGCGACAAGAGGAAGCAAATCATGAACTCTCATGACGACAGTGTAATTGATGCTTCGGTATCCCCATGCACGTAATACGACCCTACATGGGTTTTAAAACGGCCTCTAATGTAAATCTGATGTGGAGATGGATGGATTTATTTGCCAGGAGATGTTATGGTATATCAAGATGTGATAAGGCCTAAGGAAGATACGAAAGAATATGTGAAAATATATCGGGTAAATTTTCTTCTTTGGAAAGAACAGTGGGATACTTACACTGATCCACCTATTGAATTGGATTGGCAATGTGTGAAGTTCGAGAGAGATAGCGCAACTAAGATTCCTACAGAGAAGGGAGTTTATGCCTTTGTCGTTGAGCCAAGAATTGCTCAATTGCCATCGCGTTATGTAATGTATATTGGAGAAACAGGATATAAAAGCAAGCGTCACTTGCGAAAAAGATTTAGAGATTATCTCTATGACAAAGAGAGGCCAAAAAGAAGTCTAATTCATTCTATGTTGACTACATGGGAAGACTACCTGTATTTTTATTATGTCGAAGTAAAGCCATCACAAATGGATATAGAACAGCTAGAGCAAAGACTGTTAGACACCTTTACCCCACCGTACTCTCAAAAAGGATATTCAGCAGAGATAGGTGACGCAGTTAAATTGTCAAGAGTGTGAAAATTATGAAAAAACTATATCTTTCTTCGCTAAGAGGAATAATTGGTGATTGGGTGTATTACCCTACTCTCATGAAACTTAAAGATATTGCTGAAAGGGTCGAAATTGCTGAAGAGCTTTATAAAAGCAAACCTTTGAGTGATATGGTACAGAGATATATAAAAATAAAAAGAGGTAAAGAAATAAAAAATTATCTCCTTCAACAACCACAGCGTTTTTTCAATTCACTCATCGTTGCAGTCCATGAAGGTGATCCTAGCTGGTATGATATCACCAATATTAAGAGCAATAATCAATTGGATGTTGAGGACATCCCAGAAGATGTCATTGCTGGGATTGGAATTCTCAGTTTGAACGGTGAGGAAAGACTATTCACACTTGATGGACAACACCGACTCATAGGAATCAGAGAAGCTGTGAAAGAAGACCCTAAATTGGGCGAAGATGAGCTGTCGATAATCTTTATCGCTCATAAAACAGATCCAGAGGGAATGAAAAGAAGTCGCAGACTTTTCACGACATTGAATAAAAATGCCGTCCAAGTATCAAAGGGAGAAAAGATTACCCTTGATGAGGATGATGCGATGGCTATTACTGTCCGGAGGATGGTTACGGAAAATCCGATGTTTAGGGACAATCGAATCTTAAACAATGCAACTGATAATATACCGAATAGTAATCAGACTTGCCTTACGACTATTGGAAATCTTTACGATATTTTAGACATATTGTTTACAAAAGTATACGTCACATCAAAAAAGAAGGGACTTAAGGAAAAAAGAGATGAGCTCACTAAAATACGGCAATCGGATGATATTCTTGAGCAACATTATATCAATGCTTGTGATTATTTTAGACAACTTACAAATAGTTTTATACCACTGAGGAAATTTGTTAATACGCCTGATTATCCAACAGTCGTCAAAGGATACAGACATTCGGATGGAGGCAGCGTACTCTTTCGACCTATAGGACTAAAGATATTAACCGAAATTGTCGCCACACTAGTAGAGAAATATCCACTGACTGAATGTTTTAGTTTGATTTCAAAATTGCCTACAGAGTTGACTCAACCCCCTTACAATCCTGTTATCTGGAATCCAAGTCGAAAAAAGATCATGGGCAGCAGACCACTCGCTAGAAATTTGCTACTCTATATACTGAACTATCCTACGAAGAATGTCGACCGATTGCACGAAGATTACGCTAAGATACTAGGATTGGAACCGGAAAAAGTTAAGCTGCCCCAGAAAGTCTCATAAGTCACCTCCCTATCGGCATAGCTCAAATATAAGATAAGACATCTGTCTGAGAGGTTTTTCGCCAATGTGCAGAACGTACGCACAGGCCAGACAAGTTCCCTTAAGATACTGTTTTAAAATTCCTCTGTGTGATTAGGCAGGATGGGCAGAGGCGGCCCTAAGAAAACGGTGCCGAATGCTATGTACCGCTTGTACTACTTTATCGGCGACGGCCTGAACTTCTTCTATAGTCGTAAACCGTCCTAGTCCAAATCTAATTGAACTATGTGCCCTTTCCTCGGTTAAGCTTAGAGCCTGAATCACGTGACTGGGCTCTACTCTTGCCGTAGTACAGGCGGAACCGGTGGAGAATGATACAAATTCTCGCAGATCCAATACTATCGCCCTACTTTCGACTCCCGGGATGTAAACGTTGAGATTATGTGGTAAGCGATCAGTCCAATGGCCATTCCTTTCAATGCCATCAATACGTCGTTGCAGATCCTTAAACATCTGGTCCGTCAATTCGCGCAGGTGCTTCCCTTCGTCTTCCATCTCCTGCCTAGCGATTTCCAACGCTTTCGCAAAGCCAATTATGCCTGGTATGTTGAGTGTGCCAGACCGAATACCTCGCTCGTGTCCCCCTCCGTGGATCACCGGATACGGACTTACACGTGGCCTTCTACGACGGACGTATAAGGCTCCGACACCCTTTGGCCCATAAACCTTGTGGGCTGTAAAGGCCATTAGGTCGATGTTCATGTCCTCCACATCCATGGGGATGTGTCCGACGGCCTGAGCGGCGTCAGTGTGGAAGAAGACACCATGCTCCCTCGCGATTCTCCCAATCTCCTTGATCGGTTGTATGGTCCCTATCTCATTGTTGGCCGTCATGATCGAGACTAATATAGTCTCATCAGTAATCTCCTTACCGACATCTGCGGGATCTACCATTCCATATTGATCGACTGGAAGGACACTAGCTCTAAACCCTCTTCCAGTTAGGTAGTCAAGTGTGTCGAGTACTGCCTTGTGCTCCACTGAAGACGTGATGATGTGATTCCCCTTATGACCGTAAGCTTCAGCAATCCCGATTAAGGCGATATTGTCAGACTCAGTGGCCCCACTCGTGAAGACTATCTCTTCCGAGTACCGAGCGTTAATTAACTGTGCAATGGAGTCGCGTGCCTTTTCCACCGCCTCCTTTGCAGCATGACCATACAAGTGGTCGATGCTTGCTGCGTTGCCAAAGGTCTCCGTGAAGTAGGGCAACATTGCCTGAACGACCCTGGAATCGACGGGAGTGGTCGCGTGATAGTCCATATAGATTGGCGTCTTAACTGGCACTCTGACTACTCCTCACAGAACACGCTTGGGTGGTGAGCTCCCCCAGATCAGATAGAGATTTCAGCCTAGGATAGAGGATGCCTATTCCACGGTTGATGTGCGCACGTAGCTGTTCTTCCAACTCTGTCTCAGGATCTAGCCCGTCTTGCAGACAGCGTTGACGTACAAGAGCAAGCATGAGAACCTCGTGGACTCCCAAGAGCGTGTATCGATTGAACTCCATGCCGTCGTTGGGAAATGTGGAAGGGTCAGGACTTCCACGATCGCGGAGGGAAAGAGCAAGAGCAAATCGGCAAAGAACATTCGGAGTCAGACTGGTTCGAATTCTGAGCGTCCGAACCTTCCGAGTATTGTCTGCAGATAAATAGATCTTAACGATCCGATCAGTGTTTACCAATTAACGCTCCTATACTGGAAGATACCCTTCCTCGATTGTCGTCCGTCCATGCCCTGGATCAAATTGCAGGTGAAAAGCCTTAGCGATGCTAGGATTCAGGGCTTCCAAGCCTTTGTCAGTGATTTCGCTATCCGTAGAGAGCAATATGACTTGGTGACTGGCATGTGGAAAATAACTTGACAGTAATCGACCACGATGTTCGGCATCCAAGCGAGCCAGCGGTGTATCAATTACGATTGGTAACTCGCGACCCGAGGCGCGACCAAGACCCCATAGTATAGCGATAGCCAAGATCTGTTTCTCTCCCGCGGACAGAAGTGGCCGGTAGACAACATGGCCTTGGTCGTCGAAAAGACTGATGGCAAGGGTTTTAGGATCGAATCGAACGTGACTGCAGAGACTCTCCTTATGTGCAAGCTGCCTGTAGCACTCTGTTACACACTCAGCAAGATGCGCTACACGAGCAATAGTCAGTTCTTGCTCGTACGAGTGAAGGGCACTACGGACCTTGGCGGCCAGAGCCATTGCTTTCGCTTTCTGTTCCAAGTGGAGCTGGCGTTCAATGGTCCTCTTTCTTGACCTCTCAATATCCTCTTGTTCCATATTCGTACGGCGTAACTCTGCCTCTAAGTTCATTTGCTCGCGTCGTGCATCACTGAGCTCCTCCTGGAGACGGCCTAGCTCGTCTACCAGTGGCTTGAGAACTTCTTCTTTTGGGACCCGCTGAAGATCTTGCTCAACTTTTACCAAGTGTTGGCGTGCCTCCTCGGCTGTAGCAATAAGTTGGGCAGCCTGTCGAGGAATGTCGGTTAGGACAGCCTCAATAGTTGCGAAAAGGATCTGCTTATCACGTTCCGAGAGATCATGAACTTTAGGTCGGTCTTGGTGGTCGACATCGGGCACTACCTGTTTGACTAGGCATTGGAGTGCCTTAGTGACCGACTTTCGGTCTTTTTTGGTAAGGGTGTCGCCGAACGTCTCTTCCCAGAATTTGGACGAGTTCAGCGTCTTAAGAAGTTCCTGCTGTTTAGTGTTCAGTACCGACAAGGCAAACTCTTCGCGAAGTGCCTCGGTTTCCTCCTCTACCCGTTGTCGCACTGCCTCACATAGTTCCGGGACCAAACTAAAAGGTAGCAAGTCATTTGATAACTCACGTAGTTCAGTTTCACACGACTGAAGAGTAGCTTCCCAAGTAGACTGAGTCTTAATCAGGCGTTCGCGACGTCTAGCAAAGTCGCCCCCTTCCGAAGCTATCTTTTGCTCTTGCAGTTCTACTGCTCGCTCCAAACTACTACTTTTATCTTCAGCTACGCGGTATTCAGCCTTCAGCTCTTGTATGCGATCTCTTACTTCCTTTAGACGAGACCGTGTCGCCTCTATCTCCGCCTGAGCTTCTTCCGTGGGGCGAGAGCTATCCCGACTCCGCATAAGGATTGCGATGTCAGCCTGTAGACGCGAAGTCAGATGCAGGCCTAAAAGGCTACGGACGGAATCCGCAACAACCTGATCGCTTCCATTTGCCTCCGCTAGCCTCTGAATACGTTCGCCGTCTATAAAAAAGAATTCAGCCAGTCCGAGTGGCACTAGTTCATTAAGGAATGCTTGGTACTGATCAACATATAGTTCCTTCAGAGCTTCGCCGTTCCGGCTAATCTCGAGCTTTTCGGCTACTTTTGTGGCATCACGCCAAGAGCGGGTTATCTCATAGATGTGCTTTTGTCCAACTTCTACTGTCTTGATCTCTAGGCGAACCGAAGACCGTAAGAGCCGTTTGCCGTCAGATCCCTGATGAATGCGGTGTCTGAGATAGTCATAGTAATCAGCAGTTCGCAGATTGCCTAGTGCGTGTCGCCCATGGAGGCACAATCTGATAGCGTCTAAGAGTGATGTTTTGCCACTGCCGTTACGACCACCGAAGAGAATGACTGGGTGCTGATTTCCTGTAGGTTGTTCAATGAGCAGATTGACCGTATGCAAGCCATGGAATGGCCCGAAGTTTTCAACGACCAGTCGCTTCAGAAACATGGATATACCTTAGCTATTTTGCTGGGACTCGGCTAGTATCTCTTCCTCACTGCTCCAATTCTCCATGAGGATTTGCTCTATCCGATCAAAAATGCCTGCACGTCGTTTCATTCCTTGGAACTGGCGCTCAGTTTCCAACAGCTTTGCCACTAGGTCTGTAGGCACATCCTGGGACTGACAAACTAAGTCTAAGAGTTCGTAATCTGACTTGGAGAATCTAGGGGCGTCGTCTATAGGCCAGTCAAGATCTTGTCGCATGACATCTCGGAAGATGGATGGAACACTGTCTTGCCAGTCCTGTCGCTCCGTCCTCCAAATACGGCGAATTTCCTTGAGCTCATCTTTTCCTATAAGACACACATCACGCCCCTCTGGATGACGAGCAACTTCCCTCTGAGCCATCAAAAGGCGTCGTAAAATTTCTTTGCACGTATCAAGTCGATAGGGTCCCCGCGCTATATCTCCATCGGGCTTAAATGACACTTGGCCTCCACGTCTTTTGTGGTCCCTATACTTTACTTTGTTCGTAGGTTCTTGGGTGGAAGCGAGAAAATCGCGAAGTTCAAGTAGCGGCTCCATCCATTCTTCCCCGTTATCTATCAAAGTCTCCATCGTGTAGTCTTTGGTGACAACGGTACAGACCCAGCATCCAAAGCGACTATTGCCACACGAAGGAGTAGTCGTATCAATGACCAGAGGACATTCACCCGCTTGCGCATTTCTATACAGTGCTAGTAGGTCACGATTCTGTCCGCCCCAAGGTGACGGTACGTTAAGAAGGTAAGACCACACATCGTCAGTGCTGAAGTCTTCTATAGGGGCATAAACAAAGGCGCTGGGAAGCGTTGAATGACGTCTTAGTACAGTGCCGTTGATCTTACTTAAACTCATCGCCTGCGCCCGCGTAGCACTTTCGTTCTTTCGGACACCAAGAACAACTATTGCCTCGCCGTATTTGGCGACGCATTCTAAAATAAAAGCATTAGCCGGCTTAATCTTGAGTCTATCAGTACACCATCGGAATCGTGAGCTGGGTGCGGGATATCCTTTCCCTATCATGTTTATCCAAAAAGTATCTTCCATTTGTGGCGTAACTTTGTGAGCTTCGAAAGGAAGATCCTGTAAAGCAGCAGTATTGTTGATTTGTTCAAGCGTCTGATCGATATAATCGACCATAACAGGAGTCTCGACGAGAGTATCAGAGGACAAAACATAAACTGGTTTCGATCGCTCCTCTTGCGGCAAGTCTGCGAGAGCGTACCAAACGAGTTGCAACACCGCAGTAGAGTCTTTACCACCGCTGTAGCCGATCACCCATGGACACGTATTTTGTCTATAGATCTTGCGGATCCCATCGTAAATCTCCTCAAGCGGATGATGTACAAATATCGAGTCCGAGAGTTTGATGATGTCCGTATTCTGATTCAAAAGGTTGCCTCCTGTGACTGTGCGAGAAAGTCTCGATGGTCATAGAGGATGCTCAGAGAGCTTGTTGGTCTTGTAGCATGGCGGTTGAGGTCAGCGAACATCTGTTGGCACCTGGACGGATTGAGGCACAACCGAGATAGTCTTACTGCCTAAGTGGGGCGCTTGCTTGAGGGGCCTGAAGTTTCGCTGGGCTCGTAGCTCTGGAGGCGGTTCTTCCTCAGCGAACAGAAGTGATCTTGGAATCTGACGCAAAGGGCACATCACTATGAAGAACTCTAGACCAGCCTGGATGCCCCGTACCGCTCCAAATAAGAAACAGTCGCACATGGAAGTCTCCCCATCCTTAGAGGGAACTTACTTTTTCAACAAGCACATGTCAACGATATCAGCGACTCCGCCCCAGAACTAGAACCAGCAGGGTCGCTGGGACATTTTTGAACTGGAAGTACAGAGCTAGGAATCAGCCCTCATCGCGATAAGGACCTGTATCAATACCGGGCAGGGTATGCTCCAAAAGGTCTAGGGTTTGGCTGGTGAAGTACGGGTGTCCGGGTTCGGGCCAGCCGAACAGGCTGCGCACTCGGGGCGTGGTGGCAGTAAAGAAAGGCAGCATGTAATCGCGTTCGCCGTAGATGAAGGGATTGGCGAATCGGGTCCAGCGATCGTTGTCGCGGCGGCACATGGACAAGGTCCAAAAGGCGCGTTGCTTGCGCTTATTGGCAAAGGGTTGCGCCGCGTGTACTAGGTACGACGAGTAAAAGAGAGCCGCGCCACGCCGGCCAATGGCGGGGAGCGGAGCGGCTAGTTCGGTAGCTTGGCGCAGGTCTTTGAAGGACCCACCCCCGGCGTTGTCTTGGGCAAGCGCCCGCACAAAGGCGGGACCAGCTACTTTGTGCGAGCCGGGGATGACCAGCATGGGGGCACCGTCGTCTTCGACATCGTGCAGATACACCCCTGAATTGACGTAATCGAAACGGCCTGTTTGGTCGTAGGGCGGCAGCAGGCAATTGGTATAGTGGTCAATGTGGTAGCCCTCCCAAGAATTGTCGGGATGGCGCTTGTCAGTAGGCCCCGAGCGCATGAAGAGATGGGCATTGCAGTAGCTGGCTTTTGCGCCCAGACATTGCTCAAAAATGTCGAGATAGGTTTCGTTTTCGATCAGCCGATCTAGCGCCGGCGCGCCCACGGGAAATTGCGAGCGGCCCTCGGAGTGGTCGTGCGTGGTGGTGAAGCCGTCCGAAACCCCGGAGGCGTTGCCGCGGTCGCAAGCGGCCAACCACTGCTGGAAGGATTGGCCGTAGAAAATCTGTTCCATCGCCGCTAGGGCATCATCCATCTCGTCGGCAGTGAATAGGTCGGGGACGATGATATAGCCATCGCGGTGGAATTGATCGAGTTGGGCTGGCGTTAGGCTCATGGGATCTCAATCTAGTATAGGTTGAGGTTGGTCTTCAGGCGGTGGGTGGTAAGATACCGCACTCGACTAGCGAGTCAACTCAAGGAGGAAACCGGCCTTCAATGAGATTTCCGAGCTTTTTTACCGCCGTCTTTGAACCTGTACTTTCCGGGCGGCGTCTTTACTTGCAGAGAGCCTCAATGCAGATACCGGACCCCCAACTCATAGCGCAAATAAAAGAACGCGATGAACGCGCATTCCAGCAGTTTTTTGAGCGCTATCGGGAGCAGGTCCACCAACGCGTGCGCTGCATCGTCCGCGACGATGCGAGTGCTAACGATGTAGTGCAGGAGGTTTTCTTGCGAGTGTGGAACCGGGCTGGTCAATGGAGCGGTCGAGGCTCTGCGGCTGCTTGGCTGTTTAGCATTGCCACTCATCTTTCTCTGACCCACCTGCGCACCGTGCAGAGGCGGCGAGAGCAGCGGCTAGAAATGCTGTCTGAAACCGTGGAGCAGGAGACGCAGCAAGTGCCCGAATGGATGATTGAGGCGGCGTCCGAACGCCCCGACGCCCAAGTGGAAAGGGCCGACCAACAACGCTGGCTGCGGCGACAAGTACAAGAACTATCCGAGGACAAGCGCGAAGTTTTCCGTCTGATCTACGACGCCCAAGTCGAAGTGCAGGACGCGGCCGCACGCTTGGGTATTCCCGAAGGCACCGTAAAGTCGCGCCTTCACCACGGTCGCCGCCAGCTCTCACGGGCCTGGCAGGCCATCCATAACCCGGAGGAACGCGAATGACATTGAATCTCGACGTACCTTGGCATAGGGAGTCCTTTGACCTTTTCGTCCACCAGCGCCTGCCCCGGCTTTTGGGTGAGCGCTTGCCGCTGGCCGATTATCAAGTCGAACAACAGGACTCTTATACTTTTTCCATTAAACTGAGCTTGGGACTCGGCGATGCCTCGGTCGAGGTTGAGTACCGAGATTTGCCTCGGCCCGACCGCGATGGCCTTTTCCACATTGAAGGCAACTACCGGGTCGTGGTCCCCTATCCCGACCGACGCGAACTCGATCAGGCGCAAATTCTGTGTGTGGGCGAGCAGCTCTACGACTTTGTTGACCAAAGGTTGGAGGCGGCCCCCGAGCAGTTGGCCTGGGACGACGACTTGGTGCGCAACTGGCTGCCTTTGGACGCTTGGCTGCGCGACTTCCACCTGGAGGAAACTTCGCAGTATCTACAGGCGACCAACTGGCTTGACCGCTATACCCATCTGCGGCGGCTGACTTTGATCCCCATCGTCGTCGAGCCGTTTGACGGCCAAGATGTTTTCCCCTACAGCCAATACGGTCTAGTGTGCCCCTACTGCATCCCCGAGGGCCCCAATATCGGCCGAGTGCTGGAAGTGGCTCGCGGTGCCCGCATCCGCGACGGCAAGCTCGAACGGATCGACGACGCGCCCGACAGCATCTTGGGGTTTTCGGCCTCCATGGTGCCCTTCTTAGAACACGACGATACCAATCGCGCCCTGATGGGCGTCAATATGATGCGCCAGTGGACGAGCGCCGCCGATACAGCGGCACCGGTCCACTCCACGGGTTGGTTCCGCCAGCAGCACGACCAGCGCTTGGCCTCCAAGGGCCACAAACCCGAACCAGCCCTAGTGCAGACTGGATACGAGCCCGAGGCCGCCGACTTTTGGGGTGGGTACAATCTGCTGACCGCCTTCGTCATGTGGGACGGGGACACGTTTGAGGATGGCTTAGTCATTAGCGAGTCGGCCGCGGCGCGGATGGATTTCCCCGCCGCAATGGGGGTGGGCGACAAACTAAGCAATCGCCACGGTGCCAAGGGGGTGGTGACGCGCATCCTGCCCGACGCCGACATGCCGCAGTTGCCCGATGGTACGCCGATAGAGCTCATCTTCAGCCCCACCAGCATGGTCTCGCGGCTCAACTTCGGCCAGCAGCGCGAGGCGGTCATGGGTCGCCTCGCGCAAGCCGCCGGGCACCCAGCGGTGGTGCCGCCTTTCCAAGCACCCAGCGAAGAGACGTTAAAAGCTCAGCTAGCGGCGGCGGAATTGCCCGAAGACGGCATGGAGCAACTGACTCTCAAAGGCGCAAAGCTACCCTATCGCAGCACCGTGGGGTGGGTGTACTGGGGCTGTTTGGCGGCCCACACCGCGGCCGAGCACTTGGAAATCGCGGTGGCAGGAGTCGGCGGACCAGCGCTCGACATGATGGCCTACGGCGCTTTATGCGAGGCCGGGGCCGTAGCCAATATCCACGCTTTGTTCAACACGGCCGCGGCTGAGCGTCCCGACGCCAATGCGCTTGGCCAGCGCTTGGCCTCCGGCCCAATATCCCCATCTTCCCTCCCGTCCCCGCGTTTTGCCTTGTTGCAGCAGTTGTTGGGCATGGCCGGGATACGAGCCGAGTTGGCGGGCGGGGAGTTGCGCTTTTCCTTTGCCGAGCCGGAGGGACTGACCTTGGCCCGGCCAGTGCCGCACCCGTGGGCACCGGGACGTCAAGTGGGGACGGTGGGTTTGCCCACGGAGACCGAGTTCGACCCGATCCGAGACTGCTACGAGGATTTGGTCGAAGCCAATACGCGCTTGCAACGCATCGTCGATAGCGAAGCGCCCGAAGCCCTAGTCGGGCCAGCAGTGGCGCAGGTGACCCAACGGGTGGAGGACCTTTTTACCGCGTTGTTGCGGCCGGAGCACCTCCACTTCCGGGCTAGACCACTGTTTAGCGGCCGGGCCGCGCTTGTCTCGGAGTTTGAGTTGGAGCTCGACCAAGTGGGCCTGCCCGAGGAAATGGCCTGGGCTTTGTTCGGGCCTCAGGTAGAGCGGGAGGCAGGTCGCGCCGAGGAAGTGGCGCGCCGTTCGTCCCGAGCGACTGAGGTTCTGGACGCGATCATGGAGCGTTCGTGGGTGCTGCTGTACAGCGCCCAGCGGGTGCTGGTTGACGATGGCCCGGCGTCCACCGCAGTGGTGGCCTTTCGTCCGCAGCGTTTGACTGAAGCCGCAGTGCGCGTCCATCCGCGCGTTTGTCGACTGATGGAGCTAGATTTCGACGGCGATCAGATAGAGGTGTTTTTGCCTCTTACTGAGGAAGCCCAGACCGAAGCCGAGACTGTGCTGTCGGTGGCCGGACACATACAGCGCGATGCAGATATATGGCGCTACGTGGCCGACAACTACCACGGCACGATATGGGGCTTGGCACAGCTTTGTCGCACGGAGGAAGGCCGCGCCGAAGTGGAGCGGCTGACCGGAGTGGTCGTGGATGGCAGTCGGCTGTTTTCCAAGCACGATCTCAACCGCTTGCTAGCTCAGGTGCTACAGCGCGAGGGTTTGCAGCGAGCACTGGAGGCACTCGACCAGTTGACGCGGCGCGGCTTTGAGGTCTGCAAGCAGTCGGGGGCCTCCTTCAATCCCTTCCTAGGTTCGAGTAAGGAGTGGCCCGAGCAGCCCGAGGAGGCCGATTGGGACGAGTGGCAAATGTACAGCGACGAGTTAGTGGCGGCTTTCTACCAGCAGGCCGATTTCGACGACAATGAATTAGGGCCCCTAGCGCTGTTGTCGCTGTCGGGGGCGCGGGGCAACCAACAGCAGTTGATTCAATACGTGGGCGGTGGGTTAATCTATCGGGAAGATGGCGGCCTATTCGCCCAGCGCGGTTGTTGGCGCGACGGCCTGTCGGTGGAGGAGGCCAAGGTGCGGGCCCCGCGTGCCTTATGGGGTTTGGCTGCCACCAACCAGGGCTGGAGCGAGGCGCGGGAAGCGGCCCAACAGCCCAGCCGGGCCGATTATCACGTTTTGGGTCGGGCCGCTAGGGCCGCGCAGCCGGGCGTAGTCTTTGCTAGGGCGGCTGAGCGCAGCGAGGTCGAGCCGCTGACTAGCTTGTTCAGCCGGCTCTTTGTGGGATTGACGTCGGACTAAGTACACGACAGTAGAGCGGTATGGGATGCTTCGCTTCGCTCAGCATGACAACAGGGGCGTCATCACCGGTCATGCTGAGCGGAGCAAGGCGGAGTCGAAGCATCTCAGCCCTCCCATGCCTAACGTCCACTCGATTACTGTCGTGTACTTAGCGTCGGACTAAACGGGCGGCGTTTACTCCACCACCGCTTCGTCACCCAAATGCTCGCGGATCCACTCCCTCAGCGGCACGTCTTCTTCTTTGGGCGAGGTGTAGCCGTGCCCGCCGCTCGGGCCGGCACCTAATAGCTGCTGGCGGATCGGATTGCAGCGGTCCATCAGGTGTTCTACCGTCATGTCGTCGCGCGGCCGCAACCAGCGGTAGCTATAGCCGTAGAACAGCGCCCGGCGTGCGTTGGGCGAAAAGTTGTGGCCGGCCGCATGCCAGATGCGTCGGTCGAAAAACACCGCGTCGCCCGCTGCCACTTGGATCGGCGTTGCGCCCACTGGATCTAAGTCCTCGTCTTCGGGCATTTCCAGCTTGTTTTTTAGGTGCGAGCCGGGCACCGCGTGGAAGTTGCCGCGATTGGTCTCGGTGCAGTCCGTGAGAAAATACGCCACCTTGAGCGAGACCCTCGGCCGGGGCTGAGTCTCCATGTCGATGTTGAGCCGTCCGCTGTCTTGATGCCAGCCCAGCCGCTTGCGCGCGGGCACGACGCCGTCTAAAGGCGGAGTGACGATCAAGTGCGAGTGGTAGAGCTGGATGTGCCAGCCCAAAATCCCAAATACCTTGGCGAACGTCTTTGGCCAGTCGAGCAGCTCCAGAAAGAGTTCGTCTTTGCCGATAAAGTCGAAAAAGTTGTGCATCTGGTGCTTTTCCAGCCCCTTTTGCAGCCGGGCCTCGGCGTCGAGGCGATCGACGATGGGAATGAGCTGGGCTACCAAATCCAAGGGCAGCACATCGCGGACGATGAAGAAGCCGTCCTCGTCAAATTGGCGACGCTCCTCCTCGGTCAACGCATATTGCAGGCAGGTTGCATCCATGGGAAACCTCCAAATTGTAGGCAGTTCAGTAGTATTTCAATTAACGGACATTACGCACAGGCTCCTAGGTATGGGATGCTTCGCTTTGCTCAGCATGACAAGTGCTGGTTTGTTGCTTCATCGGGTCATGCTGAGCGAAGCGAAGCGGAGTCGAAGCATCTATACCTCAATGCCCATGCGTAATATCATTTAATAATGGCCGGGCAATCGCCGCACCGCCCCCGGTACTACCGGCTCGCCACGGTGAGCGCTCGCCACGGCCGCAAAGCACAGCGCCAAACTCGCCAGATTGGCGCGGGCGCTGTTGTTGGGTTCTCGACTCTCCTCGACGGCGCAGAGCAGTTCGGCCATGGTCCCGTGAAACCCCTGCTCAAACCACGTCCCCACAAGCCGTGGCCGGGCCACACCCTCCGCGGTGTACAAGACGACTTCTTGCGCCGTCAAATCTACGCCGCTCGTACCTATGGTGCCCTCCGTGCCGACGAGATAGGTGCGATCCTGTTGTCCTTGGCGGGTGTTGCCGTTAAAGAAAATCGTCGCCTGTGCGCCTGCGCACTCAATCGCCGCTTGAGCCAAGAGCGGCGGTTTGGCGTCCTGACCGGCTGTGTGCCGGGCCGAGGCGTGGACCTTTTGCGGCGTCTCGTCGCCTAAGAGCACCGCCGCCATATCGAACCAGTGCATCCCAAAGTCGTAGAGTACCAGATCTTCCACCGCGTCAAAGGCAGAACCGGCGATCCAGTTGTGGTCCCAATGCACGGCGAACTCGATGCTCTGCACTTGGCCGACCAAGCCGGCGGCCACAGCGTGGCGCATGTAGCTAAAATGCGGTGCCCAGCGGCCATTCTGGTTGACGGCCAGTTGCACGCCGCACCGCTCGGCCCGGGCAATGAGCGCCTCGCCCACATCCAAGTCGAGCACAAAAGGCTTCTGGCTGAGGACGTGTTTACCCGCGTCAATGGCCGCTTCGAGGATCGGCAGCCGCTCCTGCGGATGGGGGGTGATGTCCACCACCTCGACATCGTCGCGGGCGAGCAATTCCCGATAGTCGAGGTACGTGTCGGCCTCGGGGTAGAACTCCCGCTGCCGCTGCTCGACGCGCTCCCGGTCGCGGCTGCACAGAGCCGCGACCTCATAGCCGGCGTTTTTATAGGCCCGCAAGTGCATCTCGGAGATGCCGCCGCAGCCGATTAGGCCGATCTGCGGACGATAGGTCGCAGGATCGTGCGGCTGGTAGGGTAAATCCGGGGCTGGTACTGCGGTCTCCGACCCGGTTTTGCCTCGTCCATAGCCGCTGTCTTGGCTTTCCGCCATAAGCTACTGAATCAGCGGCAATGTGCGCTTCTGCGCAGCGCTCTGGCAGGCCGTATCGACGATCTGTTGGCCGATGCGGCACAGTGCTGGCGAGAGCGGCCCCTCGATGGGTTGGTCCTCTTCAATGCAGTGAATTACGTACTGGACGGGATTCTGAAACGGCGGTTCGAGCACATCTATCGGCCGTTCCTCAGTTGCTGGCTGCGCCCGCGTCTGCACGCGGATTACCTCCTCGTAGTCGTAGGAACTAATCGTGCCCTCGCTGCCGACGATGACAAAGCCGCACTTGGGCTGGGGTTGCAGGGTCCAAGGATCGGTAAAGGTGCCCCAGCGCGTCTCGAATTTCGACAGGCCCCGCTCGTAGCGCGCGACGGCAATGCAGTGTTCATCTACCTCAAGCCCTTGGGGCTGATCTACGGTGGCCGTCACTTCAATTGGTGCCCGGCCGTCCATGTACCAAGTGCCCAATGTGGTGCCGTAGCCTAGGTAGTCTAGCAGTGCGCCGCCGCCCGCCTCCTTTTTGTAGAACCAACTCGTGGGTTTTTCCCGCTCGACGTCGTCGGATGTGCGCTCCACTTTGTCGGCGAGGTGCCACAGCGGCCCTCGGTTGCCGTCGTAGTAGTGGACTTCGATCACCTCGCCGATCTCGCCTGCGGAGATGAGCCGCTGCGCCGTGCGGTGCGGTGGATACCAAGTTAGTGGCCAGTTGATCGCCAACAGTTTGCCCGTCCCCTCCATGGCCCGCTGCATCTGGTCCGCCTCGGCGAGGGTGGCGGCGAAGGGTTTTTCCATGATGATGTGCACGCCGAAGGGCGCGACCTTTTCGGTCCACTCCCCGTGTTCAGCGGTAGCCGGGCACAACAGGACGATGTCCGGCTGGGTCTTTTCCAGACACTCCCGGTAGTCGGTGAAAACTCTATCGGCTGGAATGGCGAAATCCTCGCACGCTTGCCTCATGCGATCGGGCTGCTCGTCGCAGATGCCGACGATTTCGACGTCTGCGTGCTCAAAAGCCATGCGCAAATTGTCGCCCATGTGCAGATGGTCGAAGTTGATCCCGGCGATTTTCCACTTGCTCATTGTTTAGCTCGCAAGCTGTGCCCAAGCGGTTACATGGGGCACCAGGCGAATCGGGCGTTTCGACGTCACCACTTCTTGCCGAACCCGCTCGGCTAGGGTATCCACGTCAAGCTCTTCCGCTGTGGTGATTCCGTACTGTTCGAGGAGTGGGAGTACGCTGCGCAAGCTGTTGGCAGCATATGAGTATCCGGCCCAACCATCCGGACCGCCGACCGGATACTCGCAGTGCATGTATGGCTCGGGCAGGCCGGCCTCGACGAAAGCGCGGTACAGGCCGAAGCCCATGTCGATATGCGCCCCAGAACGCTCGAATACTGCGAGGACCCAGCCGATCAACTCGTTTGCGAGGGGCGTATCTGGAGAATGAGGCATTTGTTGATAGGGGGTGAAATCAGCCTCCTGAAAGGCCACGATCCCCCCTGGGCGCAGGCGGGTTGCGAGCTGTTTCAGGGCGTCGGCGGGATCGGCCATGTACATAAGAACTAGCCTGCCGATTACGGCGTCGAAGTCGTTCCCCAACTCCAAGGTCCGGGCGTCCCCCGCGACAAATTCGACGTTGGTGAATCCGGCCGCTTGCGCCCGTGCCTGCGCCGTTTCAATAATCGCCGGATTTACATCCACGCCCACGACGGCTCCTTCTGGCCCGACCAACTCGGCGGCTGTCAGGGCCACGTCTCCGGGGCCGCTGCCAATGTCGAGC
Organism: Gemmatimonadota bacterium; assembly: GCA_009840005.1. Next base: position 26,659 of record VXOR01000005.1, on the reverse strand, counting down.
ACCTTCATCCCGCTGCTGATGCCGGCCTCTCTAAAGAAGCGCCGCGTCACGGCGTCGTACAGTTGCGACTGCTGAATTAGACGATCCTCTTCCCCCTGGCTGCGTCCCATCGTATATGTTGCATCGCTCTTTGACTCGCTCATGGGATTTAATCCTCCTTTTCTGAGCTGGCTTTTTGGGTGCGATAGTTCCTAGGTGTTGGGCAACCACGCAGGCTACCCATTGTCCGCAGAGCACGCTAGTGCGCTGAGGGCAATCCGGTATTCAAGATATTTTCGCGCAGAAAGTCAAACGCCGCGATCCTATAAGCTGCCCCTCCACCCGGCTTGTCCCCGATAGCCAATCGCCCAATATTAGGCCCAATTCCAACAGGGGGTACAACTATGCGCTTGGGCGTGGGATTCTGGAGCGGCATCAACCCCGACGACATCGACGGGACCTTGCAGCGCCTAGCCCGTATAGGCGTCAAAGGACTCGGCCACATCGCCGCGCACGATTGGCACCCGGAACAGTTGCAGCGGTGCCGAGACGCGGTCGAAGCACAGGGCTGCTTTATCGGCGAAGTCACCCTATACCACTGTGGCTGGCCTCTAGCTAGTCCCGACTCTGATCTCCGCCGAGAAGCCAGCGAATCCCTGTCCCAAGGCTTGCGCGCCGCCCGCGCCCTCAACGCCCACTGCGTCGGCGTCAGCGTCATTGCCAACGGTCCCGAAGAAGGCGACCTGTGGTCCGACGAAGTCTGGCACCGGCTGGTACAGGGCATTGCCCAAGTAGCGGCCGAAGCCGAAAACCTAGGCGTCGATTTGGGCGTCCACCCCGGCAATCGGGGGCCGATCGATGCGCCCGCGCAACTGCGCCGTTTGCTCGACGACGTGGCCTCACCGAGGGTCAAGGTGATCCTCGACCCGGTCAATATGACCACCCACCGGACCTATTACAATACCACGGCCTTCCTCGAATACGCCTTCGATTTGCTAGGCCCGGACATTATTGCGGCCCACGCCAAGGATGTGTCCTTGGATGCTTCCCACTGGGTGACCAAACTCGACGAAGTGCCCCTAGGGATGGGCCAGCTCGACTATGAGACCTATCTGAGACGCTTGGGTGAACTGGACGATGACGTGCTGCTCACCATAGAGCACTACCGAGACGTCGGCGTTTCGGGCACGGTCGCCTCGCCGGTGTACGTCAATTACCCCGACACGGACTGGGAAAATACGCGGGCGCGCAATTACATTCACGAGGTGGCGCAAAAGGTGGGCGTGGAGGTCCATTGAGGGGCCGGCCCGCTTATTTGCAATGAAAGGGATCGCGCTATGAATCAACCCAAGATCATGTACTACCACGACGGTCGGCATCCCCACATCTACCGCTACGAGCCGCCCATGGCCCCCGAGGAATACATCGCCTTGGTCGATGAATTGGCCGGCACCCCGGTCGAAGCCATCGCCTTCTGCTTGGGCGAGGGCCGCACCATGCTGCACGACACTCGGGCCAGCGAGTTAATGGGGCACAACGTCGAAGTCTGGGATCACTACGTCTTTCGCCGCGCTTGGCAAAACGCCAAGTCCCTCATCGACGCTGGCCACGACCCCTTGCGCTTGGTCTGCGACCGGGCCCACGAATTGGGCATTCAGGTTTATCCCCTCCTGATCGTACAGCGCGGCGGTGTTGACCACGCCTCGACGCGCTGCTCCAATTTCCGCATTGAGAATCAGCACCTCGAAATTGGCGCGGCTGGCGATCTCGACCCGGACTATCCCGGCTTGGACGGCCTCGACTTCAAGCACCCGGAGGTGCGCGACGAGCGCTTTGCCATTGTCGAAGAAGTGATGAGCGAGTATCCATCCGACGGCTTTGAACTACAACTCAACCAAATGCCTTATTTCTTCCACCCCGACGAAATCGATGCTGGGCGCACCCTGATGACCGATTGGGTCGGCCGCGTCCACGAAGCGGTCAAACAAAGCGGCACCGACAAAGAGCTGGTGGTGCATATCCCCGACCGCTTGGAAGATTGCGCCGGCGCTGGACTCGACCCGGAGGAGTGGGTCAAACGGGGTCTGGTCGATGTGATCGTCGCGGAAAACTTCGGCGAGAACTACCGCTTGAAGATGCAGGCCGACTACGCGGAATTCCTCGGCCTCACCCAAGGGACGCCCTGCCGCCTGTTGGCCCCCTTGAACGGCATGGTCTTTTCCGACCGCTTGCTCGACGCGCCCCTGTCCATGCTGCGGGCCGCAGCCTGCAATTTTTGGGATCAAGGCGTTGACGGCCTCTATGTTTCCGAGTGGTTTCACTTGTGGCCGTATGAGGCGTCCTTTTACGAAAAGCTCAGGGAACTGCCCTACCCCAGCATTATGGCGGCCAAGGACAAATACTACTTCCTGCTCACTAACACCCAAGACGGTCCTGCGGTCAGTCGGCCCAATCCGCTACCGCGTCAATTGGATCTGGACCAACCCGTCGAATTGGAATTGACCATTGCCGACGACTTGCAAAAATGGGGGGAGGCCGACCGCGTCCACGAAGTTTTGCTGCGCTTCCGCATCCACGGCAATGTCGAGACCGATCGCATCCAATTTGCGCTCAACGGCCAAATTTTGCCCGACGATTTGCGGCGCAAGATCAATTCGCTCTACAACATGGATGGCCCGCGCTACCGGGTGATGGGCGGGTACTGGCACATTTTCAAGTTGGACGCGGCGCACTGGCCGGTGCGGGGCAAAAACCGCATTGAAGTAACCCTATTGGAGCGCGACGCGGATTTGGCCGATCCCTACTGTACCCTGACCGATGTCGAGTTGGAAACCAAATACCTCAAGGGCAGGAATTTCCACCGTGCGTATGTCGATCCAGACTTAGGACCCTACCAACACCGGTCCTGACAACCGCTCATCGCTCCAACACCGTCCTCTCCTCCACCAACCGTGCCATCATCTGGGCAAATTCAGGTGTGCCGTCGTCGTCCCAGTACTCGGTCTCAATCGGCGCGGCGTAGCTGTGGGGCAGCCCGCCCCGGGTCCAGTCGGGCCGGATCAGGAAATGGCGCGTTGTCAGGGGGTCGTATCTATTGTACATCCGCGTCCCATTGGCGAATTGCGATTTAACGATCCACGGCTTGATGGGGGGCAATTCCCGGCTCGTTAGCCGTTCCAACTCGTCTCGGTCTAAGGTCAAGCCCAAGCCCGGCTTTTCCGGCACTCGGATGAGACCATTGACCGGCTCTAGGCGCTCGCGCACCACCTCGTCCTTGAGAATTTCGCTGCTGTCGACAAAGTGAAAGGTGGCCGAGGGAAAGGTCGCCATCATGTGGCAGACCATGGCCCGGGTGATCGTGCCGCCCACGTTTTGCAGCATGAACGGTATATTGCCAGCGGCGAACAGACCGGCGGCGCGAATCGCATCGCCAAATTTCTGGTGGCCGCGCATGTACACATCTCCCGCCCCCATCAGCACCTCGTACGTGGCGTCCAGCGGTGCTTGATGGCGCACGATGGGCAGGGGAATGCGCCGGCGCAAGTCAATCGACGCCAAGGTGTCGCCGGCATTGATCGAGTCTTCAAAGCAGCCGGCAATGGGATACTGGGCCAACTTCGCCAGCAGATCCGGCATGTAGTCATCGGTGCCGCCGCCGGTGAAATCGTAGTGGATCTTGAAACCGGGCGGAGCCACGGCCTGCATGGCGTCGGTCTGGTCGAATACGTTCTCAAAGGGCGACAGGTGGAACTTGAGCCAAGTGTAGCCTTGGGCGGCGTAGCGCTCCACGGCCTCGGCCATGTGGCTGGGGGCGCTCGACACGGTCCAACTGCCCACCGGCACCCAAGAGCGGTACTTCTGGCCGAAGAGCTTGTACACCGGCACGCCAGCGGCTTGGCCCATCAAATCGTACATGGCCGTGCCCAGCCCGATGGAGACTTCGTCGCCCATCCACTCGAAGGGGTTGCTGCCCACATACTGGTCGATTACTTCCTGCGGCTCGGTGCGGCCGCTCTCGCCGAGGCCGCTCAGACCGGTATCGGTGTGGGCCACGTACACTGTGCGCCGAGTCACGCCTTGGTAGTGGCTGACCGGATAGGCGATCCAGTCTTGGTACTCTAGGCTGATTTCGTGTACTTCTATCTCAGTAACTTTCACGACGCCTCCTATTGGTTTGGTCGTTAAAAACCGCAGATCAGTTTTTGACTGCGAAGAGAATTTTGTAGAGCACTGGCACGAACAGCAAGGTGATCACAGTGGCAAACAGCAAACCCACCATGATGGCCACCGCCATCGGCTCCCACATCAGCCCACCACCAAGATAAAGGGGAATAAGCCCCAACGTCGTCGTACAGGTGGTCAGCAAGATGGGACGAAAACGCTGCTGAGCCGCGGCGACAATCGCCTCTATAGACGCCCGCCCGGATTGGTTCAATTCGATTTGTATGCGGTCTATGAGCACGATCGCGTTGTTGATGACGATACCGGCCAGCGAGATCAATCCGAGAAAGGCGAAGAAACCAAAGAACGAGCGGAAGATGAGCAATCCGGCGATGACCCCGATCAGGCCGAGCGGAATGGTGCTCAGCACGATAAAGGTCTTGCGGAAGGAGTTGAACTGGACAATCAACAGCGCCAGAATGGTAAAGCCGGACAGCGGCAGTTTGGCGACGACCGCGCTCATGGCCTCGCTGCTTTGCTCGGACTCGCCGCCCAACTCGTAGCGATAGCCCGGTTTCCAAGATTTGCTGTCTTCTTCGAGCCAAGGGATGAACTCGTCGGTGATATCCTGCGCCGTAAAACCGCTTTTGGTGTCGCAGGTTACGGTCAAGGTGCGATACAGGTCGCGCCGTTTGATCTTGGCGAGTTGCCACTGCGGCACGATCTGCGCCACTTGTCCCAGCGGCACGTTTTTGCCCGACCCTTGGGCGTAGATGTTGATGCTCTCCAGTTGGCGCACATCCACATCCTGACTGCTTTCGTTGCGCAGGACAATGGGGAGACTCTGGTCGCCCTCGCGGAAAGCTCCCGTATTGAACCCCGTGAGCGCGGTCTGCAACGAAAGGGCGATATCCTGATTGGTCAGGCCGGCATTCTGGGTCTTGGACTGGTCGATGTCAACGACGACTTTTTTGATCTTGGGCCCCCAATTGTCGCCGATATTCTGTGCACTGGATATTTCGTTGAGTTTTTGCTTGATGCGCTCGGCGAGGCCGAACAGTTCGTTGGGATCCGGCCCTGTTATCCGCACGGCCACGTCACTGCCGCCTCCGCCTCCCGCCAACCGCGAAACTCGTATTTCGGCATCGGGAAAGGAGCGGAAGCAAAAGGCATCTAGGCGATCGATTACCCACTGGTTATCGTCGCCCGAACTGGTGTTGAGCAACATATGGGCGTACCCCGAGTTGGCTTCGCCCGACTGATAACCCTGATCGTAGGAGGGTGGCCCCTCGCTGACAAAGGTCGCCCAGTCCGTTACCCCGCGCTGGCGGTTTTTGCTCACCAAAAGGCTATCCGCGATATACGCCTCAAGCCGTTCCACGCGGGCGGTCGTCGTCTCGATCTTGGTGCCCAAGGGCAAATTCAGATTTACCGTCAACAGATTGCGTTCACTGTCGGGAAAGAAGATAAACGGCAAGAAACCAAAGCCGAAAAGCGACAGTACAAACAAACCGGCGATGATCCCCATAAATGAATAGGGGTGCGCAAGGGCCTTGAGGAGCAGCTCTTTATACTGGCCGTTGAGACGACCGATAAAAGTACTTTTCTCGGACTGAGAGGCCTGCCGTTTCACTCGGATGAAAAACACCGCCAACAACGCGACCATGGTCAGGGAAAGCAACCAAGAAGAGAGCAAGGCTATGGTAATCACACTAAACAGCGGCCCCATCATCTCGCCCATGATGGACGCGGCCAGAAAGAAGGACAAGAACGCGGCTGAAGTGGTCAGCGAAGAGACCAAGAGCGGTACGGCCAGTTCCCGCGCCGATTCGATGGCAGCCTCTTTGGCGTCGGTGCCCTTTTCCATTTTGACCACAATCGCTTCGGACACCACGATGGCATTATCCACCAACATGCCCAGCGCCATGATCAGCGCCGCTAGCGACACTTGATTGAGACCGAGATCGAGCAGACCCATGACGAAAAGGGTCGCGACAATGGTCATGGGAATGAGGCTGGCCACGACCAGACCGGTGCGGAGTCCCAAAAAGATCAGCATGGACAACAGTACAATGGCGACGCTTTGCAAGAGATTGTTGGTGAAGTTGGCGACCGATTTCTCTACCTCAAAGTCTTGGGAGGCCACTCTGTTGAGGGTTATGCCCAGAGGTAGCCGCGCTTGATGGAGGGCGACTAGTTGGTCGATTTCCTCACCCAACTTGATGATGTTGGCCCCTTCGCTGAGCGCCACCGAAAGCGACAGCCCCGGCTGACCGTTGATTTTGACTAGGCGCTGCTGGGGCGTCTCATAGGTCCGCACGATGCGGGTTACATCGCCGAGGTACACGCTCCCGTCCTTGCCCACTGCAATCAACGTCCTCCCCAGATCGTCTAGGTCGGCGTAACTGCCGGTCGGTTCGAGCACTAGGCGTTCATCCTCTAGGCTGACCTCGCCACCGGAAAAAACGATGTTGGTACTGGCGATGCTGTTTTTGATCTTTTGCGCCGAAAGGCCCAACTCGGCCAGCCGGGCGTCGTTGAATTGCAGGTAGATCCGCTCTTCTTGGATGCCGCTTATTCTTACCTCGGCCGCGTCGGGCAGCTTGATCAGGTCGTCGCGCAGGTCTTTGGCGTAGGTCTCGAGTTCGGCAAAGGTGAAGCCATCCCCTGTTAGGCCGATCACAATGCCGTACACCACTCCGATCCCATCGTCCTTGACCTCGGGACCACGGATGCCTTCGGGCAGGTCCGAGCGAATGGTGTCGATCTTGCGGCGCAATCGGTCCCATACGGCTTGGAGTTCTTCTGGAGGTACTTCCTGTTTGAGTTGTACCGATACTACCGACAGGCCGGTCCGCGATTCACTGGTGACGGTTTTCAGCTCGGGCAACTCTTGCGCGACTTCCTCGATCTTGCTGGTGATCAGCGCTTCGACTCGCTCGGGACCGGCTCCGGGAAAGCTAGTCACCACCGAGGCGACGCGGATCGTGTAGGGGGGCATACTGTCGCGTGGCATCGTCTGATAGCCGGCCAAGCCCAGCAGTACAACGACCAGCAAAACCACGATGGTGACGCGGTTGTTCTCTAGGGCAATTTGGGTGAGGTTCATAGTATAGTTCCTACGTACACGACAGTAGAGGTGGTTTGAGATGCTTCGCTCCGCTCAGCATGACAAGTGGATGCGCTACTTCACCGTGTCATGCTGAGCGGAGCGAAGCGGAGTACGAAGCATCTTAGACCACGATGTCCGTGTATAACGTTACTGTCGTGTACTAAGGTATAGTTCTATTCAAACCGGGCGCGTCTCACTCTGCCAAAAGGCGCACCTTCATCCCGTTCAAGAGCGATTTGAGGCCCGCGGTCGCGACCAACTCCCGGTCGGCGAGCCCCTCTTCCACGACAAAACCGTCTGCCAACAGTTTGCCGATGCGGATTGGCCGACGGTGGACCGTCCCCAAGCCCTTGTCAACCTCGTCTATGACAAAGACATATTGGCCGTTGGCGTCTTCCCCTACCGCTTTGACCGGCACCACGAGCGGGTCCTCCGATGGCTCGCCGGTGCCAAAGCGAAATTCCACCTCGCCGGCCATACCAGGCCGAATGGACGGGGAAGGGGCGTCGAGTTGCACAATGACTGGGTACGTGCTGGAAGCGTCGAGCGCGTATGCTATCTCGCGCACTTGGGCCGCAAAATCCAGGCCGGACAGGGCGGAAAAACGCACGCGCACCGGCTGTCCGGTCTGGATTTGGGCTATATAGCCCTCGGGCACCCCTACCTCCATTTCGATGTCCTCGCCTGCGCTCAACTCCACCAAGGGCGCGCCAGTTTGGATCACTTCGTTGACCTCGTTGTGGACCGCGGTGACTATGCCAGCGACAGGGGCGTATATCTCATTGTAGCCTAGCTGGCGCTCCTGCAAATCCAAACTCTTCTGAGCCGATTCGTAGCTGGACGTGGCCGAGGCAAAACCGTTTTTGGCCTGTTCGTACTCGGCGAGGGATACATTGTTGGCCTCGTAGAGTTGCCGCACGCGAATGAGCCTAGACTGGGCATTGGCTTGTTGCACTTGGGCGTTTTCTAGCGCGGCCTTGGCCCGTTGATGCGCGAGGACTGCATCCCGGTTGTCGAGCGCGGCAATGCGCTGACCCGCTCCGACTTGGTCGCCCACCTTTACGCTGATTGATTCGATAAGCCCACCCGTTCTAAAGCTGAGCTTAGCTTCGATACCGGCTTTGGCGGTGCCAGCAAAACGCTGGCTCTGGACGGCACTGGCGGGACGGACTTCGGCGTATTTTACCGGGCGAATGGGTTCGGCGACCTGTGGTTCGCCGCCGCAGCCAACCCACAGGCCCATCGCCGCTAGAAAAACCCCGGCCGCTTCGCAATTCCGCTTTGGCATGATACCTCGCTTCATGGTGCATTTTTTCTTTGGGCGAAGAAGGCCGTCAAGCGCTCGACAAAGGCCTCCTGCTCCTCTGAAGTCATGAACATGGTGTAGCCCCCGATGCTGTTTTCCAACTGCAGATAGCTGACCAAGTATTCATAGACGGCCCCGGCCTCGGCCTGACGGGCGGAAAGGGCGGCTCGTTGGGCATCCACCAGTTGAGTGATTGCCAGTTGGCCCTTCTGGTACGCGTCCTGTACCAGTTCAAAGTTTTTTTGCGCGCTTGCAGCCGCCACTTCTGCAAAGTGTATGTTGGTGCGCTTGGATACCAAGTTCGTCATCCGCACCCGGACGGCTTGGGCGAGTTGCTGGCGCAAACTCTCCTCTTGGAGGCGGAGTTGCTGCTGCTGAATCGCGGTTTGGTCGATGGCGATCTTGCGCTGGTTGCCCTGAAAGAGGGGATAGGTGAAGTGGAGGGCCAAGTTCCAAGTGCCGTTGACAGGATCGGAGGAGGTCGGCGGCATTCCCTTGCCGGCGCGCCAGAAGGTGTAGTCGGCCTGTCCGCGCAAAGCCACCGTAGGCAGGTAGTACAGCCGGTGGTTCATCTGCTGCTGGCGTTCGGCTGCCTTCATATTGGCTGCTAGCTGCTTGAGCGAAGGCATGTTTTGCAGGGCTTCTGCGACGAGAAAGTCGGTCAGGATCTCCACATCGCCGGCCCGGTCGATCAGAGGACCGATGCGGGCCGGGTCAAAGCGGCCAAAAAGTTCGTCGGAGAGCTGGGCATCCTCCACCTCGAATTCCTCGCCGATATCCGTCCGGTTGAGCAAGCGGTTGAGTTGCACTTGGGCTAGGTAGAGGTTGTTGAAAGCCTCAATCGAGGCTTGGGTGGCCCGAGCCACTTCGCTCTCCCAGCGGAATACGTCGGCCACGCCGGCATAGCCGACGGCGTTGCGGGTGCGGGCAATTTTCAGGTTGCGGCGCGAGACCTCGAGGTTCTCATCTTGAATGCGTCCCCCGGTCTTGGCCAGTAGGATATTGAAATAGGCCGTCGCCAAGTTCAGCACCACATCGAGCGCGACCAGATCGGCCTGGTGCCGAGCGGCCTCGGCTAGGTACTGCTGGATTTTGACGTTGGCGAAGACCTGCTCGGAAAACAGTACCTGTTGCACGGTACCTGTACCCGCGCCGGTGCGCTCGGGCTGTTGACCAAAGGTGCGCTCGGCGACATCTGGGTCCACTTGCAACAGGGTGGTCGAGGTTTCTACAGTGGGCAGGAGGGACGACTTGGCTCGGCGCATATCTTGGCCGGCCAAATCGACGTTGCGCTTTTCAATGCGCAGGTCGAGGTTGCTCTGCAAGCCTTCGGCAATAATCTCCTGTAAGCTCAAGCGGCGATCAGTAGTGGGTTCGTCGGCCTTGAGGAAGCGGGCGGAAAACAGCGCTTCAAACGAGAGGTCGAAATTGATCCGGCGAATTGTTGCGGCATTGAGCACCCATTGCTCGTCGAGATTGTACTGCACGGGCATCGCCGCCAGTTCCTCGCCCAGCGCGACTCCCTCGACAATCAGGGCCAGCTTGCGGAAAATCTGGTCGCGGCCACTCTCGTCGCCGATACAGGCCATTATTCCCGCATCCACATAAGAGCGACTCATGGCAAAGGAAGGCAGCTTGCGCTCGGCGAGGGCTTCGGCGAGTAGGGCGACTTCCTCGGGTGAGCGCTCGAAGACCACTGCCAGATAGACCGCGTCAACCGCGTCGCTCAGCTCCGGGCGAGACGCTTCCTTGCCCCAAAAAACCAACTCTACTTGGACCTCGTAAGGCGCTGCGAGGCGTTCGAATAAACCCGCGAAATCCAGCTTGCCTTGCAGGTTTTCACTGACGATGACGGCTAGGTGGGCAAAGGGATGGATGCGGTGGAACGCCGCCAAGTCCTTTTGGATCGAGTGGGTACTGAGGACGTAGGTAAAATTGTGCACTCCGGAGACGCCGGGATCGACGAGGGGCATCTGCTGTAATTCCACGTCCAGTATCCCCACGGCGATCGTCGGTTTGGGCAAGGCACCTTGGGTAGCCAGCATCGCGGCACTTGCTGGCCCGGCGGCAATGATCAGATCAACCGCCGGGTCGTTGGCTAGGGATAGATAGTCTGCGTGCTCAGCGGAGAAGCGCATGTGCTCTGGGAGGAAATGGACCGACTTATCAACCCCTAACACCTTGTGGATTTCCTCCTGCAGGAGCGCCAACTCACTCCCTGCATCGGTTGCCTCGGCCCCAAAATCGAGCAATAGACCGATGTAGAGATCGCTCTTTTCAATTTGGGCATGCGTCGGCAGTACTAGGCCCATGACCAAAACGGCGGATATAGCTATTCCCAGCATCGAGTAGTCCACTCCAATGGGTTCGTTCGATAGCCGTTGCGCGGCCTATGACGTGACAGATATGGCCTGTTTCCTCCAGGCTTCGTCGTTCACCTGCCTGACCAGAAAGTCCGCGAGGTCAGCGCGATTGATATGACCGACCGTTCCAGTGTTGCTGGCGGTGTAATCTCCCGAGGCCGGTTCATCTTTCAGAATGGCGGCGCGAACAATCGTCCAGTCGAGCTCGCTAGCCTTGACGACCGCTTCCTGCGCCTCGTGGTCAGCGTAGATGTTGCGCAGCAGCGTCCTAAACATCAGGTGCGCGAGCCACGAGATCTGCCCCCAGCTTTCCCCCACTCCCGCGGCGGATACCACGACGAGACGCCCGACTTGGTGTTGGGTCATGCCGTCCACGACGTTCCGAGTACCGGCGGTGAGGGTGGTCTTGTCGCGCAGGTTGTTGCTGCCTAAGGCGACAATCGCCGCGTCGTGGCCGGCGACCGCTGAGGCGACCGACTCGGCGTCCGTGACGTCGCCCTGAACGACGCGCACACTGGAATCGCTGCGGTCAATTTTGTCCACCGAGCGCGCGAAGGCCGTGACGTCGTGACCCTGTTCGAGTGCCTGCCGCCAGACGTGCTGCCCGGTTTTCCCCGTCGCGCCGAAGACGATGAGCTTCATGGCGATTTTCCTTCCCCTGCCAGTGTTTTCAAAGTCAGTAGTTTCTCTTTTTTTTATGTCTGCCATCAACCTTCTTCTCTTCCGCTTAGGACCAACCTTTCTCACCCGTAAGCTCTTCGAATCGTACTCCGAACGAAGTTCGTCGTCCATCTCAGTCTTAACCTTCTTCATAATTTTTTCTTTTGATTTCCAAAGCGACAGACTATCGGCGGTACTGCAAATAGATTTCCACGTGTTCGATCCGCAAGGGCACCCGCAGCCGCGCATCCCGCTCTAGCAATTGCACCTGTACTTGGTGGACACCGCGCCCCACCTGTGCCGTGATCAAGTTCCAGCAAAGCCAAGCGTTTTCCGACACATCGCTCGGATCGGCCGCATCTTCAGCCGCGGTATCGCGCACCACAGGCGTCCCCAACGCGACCCCATCCAACATCACTTCGATCCGATCGGCGGGCGACCAATGGGCCATTTCGATTTGTAATTCGGCGACAGCCAACTGATCCTCGGTCTCGACCTCGTCACCGACGCGGATGTGGAAGATCGGCCCACGGTCCGTCAGCGTGGGATACAGCGTCACCGGAATCTCGCCGTACAGGCGGTCGTCGCGCTCGGCATCCACCCGGTTCCCGGTCTTGGGGCCAATGCTGCGGTGCAGGGCGGTGTACACTTTGTCTAGGCCGACTAGGGTTTCCGCCGATCCCATGGTAGTGAGCAAAGGTCGGTGCGTCTGGGCATGGCCGTGCCAGTTGAACACGTACACGCCATCCGCCCCGCGCGCTAGCTGGTCTTGCGCCAAGCCGCGGAACCAATCCACCCGCCACGCCCCGTGGGGCCGCAGCCGCCGCGCTTGTTGCCGCCCGTCTGTGTCAAAGCCAGCGTAGAAGTGCACGCGGTGGGGACGGCACAACTCGACAAACTGCTCGACCTCGGCCCCTGGGTCGGTCCCCGAATTGCCGCCGCTGATAACCACATCGCACAAGTCATCCCGCACCCAAGTCTCGACATCGTAGCCAATGCGGCGGCAAGCTTCAAAGGTCGTGGCCACCCGCACGGCCACGTGAAAGGGCCGCCCGCGCTCCTCGGCGATCTGGTCGGTCTGCTTCCGAATGGCCTGCATGAGATCGGTCAAAACGTAGCGCAGGCGGTACGCATCGTCGGCTGGCAGGTGAAAGGCGTGCCGCTGCCAATCCAATTCGACGCCGTCCCAATCGGCCAAGCGGCAGGCTTCGACGACGCGCTGCAAGATATAAGCCCGCACTTGGGGGATGGCCATATTCCACGAAGTTGAGGCCCAGCCCGGCGCCTGGTCCTCGCCCAAAAGCCACTCGGGGTGCTGCTGCCGCAGCGGCGTCAGTTCGGACCGTTGCAAGCCTCCCAGATCGCCCGGGCGCAAATCCCAGAAGTGGTTGTCGTTCATGCGCAGCGACGGCAGCACTGCCATGCCGAGTTCGCGCCCGCGCTGCACCAGCGCTCCGTACAGATCGTCCCCCCGCTCAAAAAAGGCGCGGATGTTTTCGGTGTGGCGCATAGTCTGCACAGAATCGTAGCGCCGCTCGGTCGATGCGCCGACCACATCCAACTGCTGCGATGGCCAAGGTACTTCGTGGACGCCCACGCACCAGCACAAAGCGCCCACCTGAGTATCGGCTAGCGGCGCGTACACTTTGTCGAGGAACTGCGCCAGCGATTGGGGGTACTCGCTGTACCCGTGGGGCGCACCGTCCCAGTTGTACATGATGCCGTAGTTGGGCGCGGCCATTCGCTCTGTCATAGTTTCCTCCAGCGCGTTAAGTTGGTCCAGCAGGCTGCGCTGCATAGTTTATCAGGGCAAATTCATCGAAAACCTAACGAAGAGAGGATTATCACACCATGAGCTACTACCTCTACGTGCCGATCTCGGCGGACAACCAATTGCTCGTCTTTGCCATGGATGCCGATTCGGGCCAACTCGAACGCAAACACCAGATTACTCTGAGCAGAAGTGGCTACACGGTTGCCGCTGACCCCAAGCGCCAATACCTGTACGTCGGCTTGCGAGACGGCGACGACCACGCCATTGGCAGCTACGCCATCGATCCAGCCACCGGGGCTTTGACGCCCCTCGGCGAAGTGCCGGTCGCAGCCATGCCCTGCTATCTATCCGCCGACCACACAGGTCGCTTTCTTTTGGCAGCTTATTACGTCGGCGGCATGGCTACAGTCCACGCCATCGGCGGCGATGGCGCTTTGCAGGACCCGGCCGTCGATACCTACGAGACCGAGCGCTTTGCCCACTACATCGCCACTGATCCCTCCAACCGCTACGCCTTTGTGCCTCACGTCGAATCGGCCAATTCGATTTACCAATTCCTCTTCGACGCCGATACCGGCAAACTAAGCCCCAACCCGACCGTCCCCATTCTGGCCTGCGGAGCCGGCGAAGGTCCGCGCCATCTAGCATTTCACCCCAACCTCGACGTGGTGTACGCCGACAACGAACAAGGCTCCAGCGTCACCGTGTACCGCTTCGACACTGACCAAGGCACGCTGCAAGGAGTGCAAACCGTATCGACCCTGCCCGACGAAGATTTTCCCGGTCGCGAAGCCAACAGCAACGCCCAACTCCACATCCACCCCTCCGGCAAGTCGATCTACGCCTCCAACCGAGGCCACGACAGCATCGCCATGTTTGCTATTGATCCAGACACCGGCCTGATCCGCTCGCTGGGGCAGCAGCCCGGCGAGGCCACCCCGCGCCCCTTTGCCATTGAACCCGAAGGCAAGTTCATGTACGGCGGCGGCGACGGTTCCACGCGGCTGGTCTCCTATCACATTGACGAAATCGGCCGCCTCGAACCCTTTGGCGCGCCCTACGAGTTAGGCGGCAGCACCTGCTGGGTATATCCGCTGAAGGTGGGTTAAAGGGTGTGAGCCGTGCTTGATTGCAGCGGTCGATTGGGGTATCTTGAGCACCTATTTGTCGGCTGATCTCCTCAACCTCCACTCTGGGGGCCGCGATGAGTTCTTCCCGCTTTAATTCTCCCGCTGCGGATTTTGATCTCGTCGAATTGGTCCGTCGCCTACGCCGCGGCCTTCTCCTGTCCTTGGCGCTAGCCGTCGGCCTCATGTTAGTGTTCATCGCTCTCAACCCCTTTCGACAAGTCGAGATCAAAGCTCCTCGGCCTCTTAGCACCAAATTCATCAAGCGCGAACCCCGCTTGACCAAGCCCTTAGAACTGCGCAAGATCCCCAAGCCCAAGCGCCAGCTAGCTCGTCGCCAAGTCCACTTGGCCGCCGCCCGCCTAGATCAAGTGCAGGCCACGACCAACTTCAATGTCCGCTCGTTGATTTCCAGCCACGTTGGCAACTCGGGTATTAGCTTGTTCAAGCCGATTACCGATAACGCTGCCAACAGCCTTGCACTCGAGCCCAAGCTCGTCTCCACCTCGGTGACCAGCACGCGGATGCCGGAGCACAAAATCGACATGGCCTTGGAGATGCTCGATGTCAACAGCATGGATACCGGCCGCTACCGGGCCATGGTCGTCCAGGACGTCGGCGATCCCCAGGCGATCAAGGGCTTCATCAAAATAGCCCATGTGATTTCGGCCCGCGCCGTTACCGATCAAATACAGGGCTACAGCAATTTGAATTTGCGCTCAATCGATGCTTTGTGCGACGTCATCAATGAGTACACCGGACTTGAAGCTAAGTTTATCGGCACGATTACTTACGACGACAGACGCCTGCTCGAACTGCCTATTCTCATCCCCCAGGGATCCCTCAACGAGAGCGAAATGGAAAACTATGCCCGCTATATGCTGTCTGGGGGCTTCATTATGGGAGGTTACCATCGCGAAGCCTTGGTAAAGTACGGCGGCTTAGTAGATGGGTATGATTTTTGGAAAGAACGCCTGCCTTTGGAGCATCCCGTTTTCAATGCTTTTTTCGCGCTGAAAGGCGGTACTGGGGGCTTGGTTGACTGGCGGGACATTGTCAACGGATATTTTATCCGCGACCGGATGGTCGGCATCGACAACGTAGGCTGGGGGAGCAACCCGCGCTACAATCAGATGGCGGTCAACGTGATCGTCTATGCCCTGACCCAAGAAGGCTCCATCACCCAACGCCTCATGCAGGGGGTCAACTGAGGTCGGCCACGAGACCGGCCCGTTTCCTATCCTCAAGAAAAACATTTTCCCGAGAGATTTCCCATGGCTATGACCGAAGAAGAACGCTTCCGCTTTGATCTCACCGGCTTTTTGGTGCGCCCCGCCATCCTGGAGCCAGTCGAAGTCGCCGCCATTGTCGATCAGATCGACCGCATCAAACACGACCCCGAATCACTGCCGCCCGAACATCGCGATGTGCCCGGTGGCCCGGCCAGCATACTGATTGATCATCCCCAAGTGGTCGATGTGATTCGGGAGGTAATTGGTCCTGATATCCGGCTGGAAGGCTGTAGCTGCGTCTGGCGCAAAAAGGGCGAGGAGCACGGCGGGCTACACGGAGGTGGCCCCGGTCAAGCCGATCCCATTTTTGGCTATCGGGTGAAAAACGGGCGCATCCACGCCGGTATGGTGCGGGTTATTTTTGAATTGACCGATATTGCCTTAGAAGATCAGAGCACCCATTTCTTAATCGGCAGCCACAAGTCGGAATTTCCCATCCACGAAGACCACCTATCGCTGGAAGAAGGCAAGCGCAGTCCCTTCCTTACCACGTACGCCTGCCCAGCCGGTAGCGCAGTTTTTTTCACCGAAAACTTGTGCCACGCCGGGCCGGTGTGGCGTCGCGACACCCCACGCGTCACCGTCTTAAACGCCTATTCTCATTTGGCTACCCACTGGCACCGGCTGAAGATTCCCCCGGTGGTGCTGCACAGCTTGCCGCGCGAAAAGCAGGCTTATTTCCGCCAGCCTTGGATCGCCGATTTCCGCACCAGCCCGGCGACCCACAATACCACCGAGCGCTTCCTAGACAACGACGAAGTGCCTGTTGATACGGATCATAGGCCCTAGGGCGTCTAAATCAATCGAAGCTGGCAGACGCAATCGCGGGTTGTGAATTTCCGGTTAGAAACGCGCCGCTGAAAGCGGCCCGGGGTCGCGTCCGTCTAGGGCCAGTTCCACCATGCGCTCGGCGGCCAGCAGGCCAATGGAGTTGCCGTAGCCGCTAAAACCGAGGGCAAAGACCGCGTCGGGCAGATCCGGGAGCGTGCCGACAGCCGCTCGGCGATCCGGGGTGAAGCCGTGGATGCCAGCCCATTGGTGCTCGACTTCAAAGGAGATGCCCGGGAACCAGTGGCGCAAATAGGCCTCGAGGTGCTGTATCAGGTTTGGGGTGACGGCGTCCTCGGCGGTGTATTCCTGCTCCTCAAAAAAAGCCCGGGCACCACCTATCATCAAACGCCCATCTTCAAGCTGGCGGAAGTAATCGTACTCAGTGATGCCGGCGACTTGAATCAGAGGTTCCACCGGGGTTGTTATGAGAATCTGGCCGCGCACTGGGCGCACGATGCGGCGCAAATGCGGGTGCATATCGCAGCCGTATCCATTGGTGGCGATGTACACCTTGCGGCAGCGGATATGGGCGCGACGTCCGCGCACTATCAGACCCTGGCCCTCCGATTCGATGCGATAGACCTCATTGTGGTCGTAAAAGGTGGCCCCAGAGGCGGCGGCAATGGCCTCGGTGAGGCGCGCTGGCTGCACCATGAAATCGCCCTCTACCTGTAGAGATGCCGCGTACCCAGCGCCATAGGGATCGCCGTGGGCAAACTCGACCTCAACGCCGTCGGCGGCAAAGGCGCGGGCCCACTCTTCTAGCTCGCGGGCGTCGGCTTGGGTTTCGGCGAGGTGGATAGCGCCCTCTTCCCAAGGCACTTCGTACTGCTTGGCCAAGGCGCGCATGCGGGCGACGTTGTCGAGCACCATGTCGAGGATTTCGCGGGCGGCCGGACGGCCCACTTGGGCGATGAGAGTGGGGTACGTCTCGCGCTGCGAGGTCAGCACAAAGCCGGCGTTGCGGCCCGAGGCACCGGAGGCCGCAAAGCGGGCGTCGACTAGGGCGACGTCGCGGCCCCGCTGGTGCAGCAGGGTGGCTGCGTACGAGCCGACGATGCCGGCACCAATCACCACATCGTCGTGTTCGGCCTGCAGCGGCTCGGATACTTCTTGCCATTTGGATACGGTCATAGGGCCCCCAAGGTAAGGTATTGTTGGCTACTCGGAATCGCCGTCAGTTGCGCGGATCCGTCGGTGGATCGCCCTCACCCCTCCTGCTTCTCCATATCGCCCCCACTTGCCACCATGCGCTCGGGAGTGCCATTCGCATCGGTTGCCAACGCTGCGCACGGCGTGCCGAACTTGGGGTGGGCAAAGGGTAGATGGGTCCGGCCCCGCGCCAGAATGTGCTTGTAATTCGCCGCCGGCCCCTCATAAAGTGCCCCGTGGTTCCACGGCACCCAAGAGCGGGCGTTGCAGTAATGGCTGACAAATGCCCGACGCCAGCGGTCGGGCGACTGATTGGGATGGGAGCGGTGCAGAAGGTGCGGATGGAAGAACACCACATCGCCGGCCTCCACCACTACCGGCACTGGGTCTCCGTAGCGCCGCGCCACTCTCGACAGCGTATTGACCTCGTCGTCGAGATGGCTAATCCCCTCTACAGTCTCAATTTCGTCAAAAGCTCCCTCGGCGTGGACTAGGTGCCCCCGGCCTTCGTCTGGGTAAATAGGCTCGTGGTTCGATCCAGGCGCGATCCACAGACAGCCGTTCTCCTCGTCGGCCCGCTCCAAGGCCAACCAAGCACCGATAAGAGTGTCCGGGTACGTCGTGATATAATAGGAGTCTTGATGCCAACCCTGTCCGCCCGTGCCCGGCGCGTTGAAAAACTGCATGGTCTGCAAGGCCAGCACATTCGGCCCGATGAGCGCCTCCAAAACGTCCAAGACGCGCGGGTGCAACAAGAAGCGTTCGCAGGTGGCGTCCCAGCGGTGCAGTTGATGCACCCGCGTAAAGCGCTGCACTAGCTCCTCTTCCGTCGCCTCAGGGGGCGGCGGCTCTTGGCCGGGAACGTCGATTTGGCCCTTGAGCATGGCCATGACGTGCGCTTTGAGTTCTTCCACTTTGTCTAAATCGACTAAGCGTTCGACGACTAGAAAACCCTGTCTTTGATACTGGGCGTATTCCGCCGTGGAGACTTTGTAGCGATCGGGCCGCTGGTCGGCCACTGGTTTATAGCTCATTTTTTCCTCCGCGTTGGCAATCCTCTCACAGTTTCTCCCGCACGGTCCTCACCCCAGCCACCATGTTCTTTAGCTTCTGTTTCGCTGCCCAGCGCGCCGTTTGGCTCAGACCGCAATCGGGAGCAAAGGAGAGCTTGTCGGCCGGGGCGTACTCCAAGCACGCCTCCACCCGCGCCGCGATGTCCTCTACCGTTTCAATATAGTAGCTCTTCACATCGACGATTCCCACGGCCACGTCCATCTTTGCGGCGATCTGGCCGATGATCTCCAGTTCGGCGAACTCGCGGCTGGCCATCTCGACGTGCATCTCATCGACCTGCATGTCCAAGAAGGCTGGGAACATGGGCGCGTAGCGGCGCAGCCCCACGGCGCGGCCCTTGAAGTTGCCAAAGCACAGGTGGGTCGAGAGCCGGCACTTGCCCGCGACGGATTCGACCGTGCGGTTGAAGATATCGACGAAGCGCGCTGGATCCTCTCGGTGGGCATAGCAACTCATCGACGGCTCATCGACGGTCAGCTCGGTGCAACCCGCCGCACAGAGTGCCTCCAACTCGCTCCGCACAATCGGCAGCAGGGCCTCGGTCACGGCCCAGCGGTCCGGGTACTGGTCGTTGGGCACCAGTCGGCCACTCAACGTGTAGGGACCTGGCACGCTGGCCTTGAGCGTCGGCCCTGCTGGTGCCAGCCGCTTGAGCCGCGCAAACTCCTCCACCGCACCCAAGCCGTGCGGCGCTTGCAACAGTCCAGTGATTGCGTGGCGACCGCGTTGGTCGTGGGCAGGAGGGCCGAAGTGCCTTGGCGATGCGGACTCTAGGTCGATGCCTTGGAGATAGCCGTAAAAGGAGAGGTTAAAATCAAAGCGGGTCTGCTCGCCATCGGTGACGACGTCCAACCCGGCACGCACTTGGTCGCCGAGCGCGGCAACGACTGCGTCGTCCTGCATCTCGGCAATATCGTCCGGCCCGAAGGCGTCGAGGTGCTCAGCCGCGTGTTCGAGCCAGCTCGGGAAGGGGTAGGAGCCGATAACGGTGGTGCGCAAGGGACGCTCTTTCACGGCTGACCCCCAGCGACCTTTTCCCAAGCGATTGCCGCGGTCCCCAAAACGCCGGCGTGGTCGCGCAGCTTGGACAGCACGACCGGCACGCCGGCACCCGCTGGATGGCGGAATAAATGTTCGTTCACTTGCTTTTGCAGCGGTGCGAGAAAGTGCTCGGCCGCATTGGTCGCCCCGCCGCTGAGGATGATGCGCTGAGGAGCGTACACGTGTACTGCACTCACCAGCAGCCAGCCCAGATTGCGGGTCCAGTGCTCCAGTTCGTCCGTGCAGAGCCGGTCTTGGCGCTTCACGCCGCGGATTATGGCCTTGAAGTCGATGGCATTGGGGTCCTCGAAGTACTGATCGCTCAAGACCGAGGGAATGCCGCGCGCTAGCCCGTCCCGCACCTGCTGAGTCAGCGCCGTGGCCGAGCACATCATCTCGGCCGTGCCCCGCGCATTGGTCAGGCACAGCCGCCCGCCGAGAGCCTGCATGACGATGTGGCTCATCTGCGTCCCGAACTGGAGATGCGGGTCGCGCAGAATTTTGCCGTCGAGCAAGACCCCAGAGCCAACGCCTGTGCCGATGGTGATGGTCACCGCCCAGTCCAAATCCCGCGCTAGGCCGTAGTGCCGCTCGGCGTAGATGGAGACGCGGCCGTCGTTGTCGGCGACGACTGGAATCCCCGTGGCCTTGGCCAGCCGTTTGACAATGGGATAGCCTTCCAGCCCCTTGATCTTCCCCGGCATGTACACCACGCCGACCTCGGGATCCACAGCCCCGGGAAAGCCCAAACCAATGGCCTGCGGCTTGCCGCCCAGCTTCTGGGAAATCCGCGCGACTTCATCCTTGAGCGTCTTGAGCAAATTGCCCATGCCCAGCGCAAACCCCGACGGATTGATGCCCGGTGCCAGCATCCGCCCGCCCCGCGTCACCGCGCCGCTTTTGGCTCGGGTGCCGCCCACGTCAAAGCCAATGACGTATTCTCTCATGCGTCCTCCTTGCGTCAACTGACGCACCAACCTGCATCCACGGTCACCACCGTGCCGGTAATCGCCCGCGCTCGATCCCCCAACAAAAAGACCGCCATCCCCGCCACATCCGCCGCGCTCATCATCGCTCCGAGCGGCTGCTTGTCGCGCATAAATGCCATGATCTCCGCGTTTTCTCCAGCCCGCTTGCTCATCGGCGTCTCCACCAGCGCCGGCGCAATAGCATTGACCCGGATTTCGTGCGGCGCGTAGTAGCTAGCCATGGCCTTGCTCAGCGACACAATCGCCCCCTTGCTGGCCGCATAGGCGTGCGAGGCAAAAAACTTCCGCTCCGGCGCAAAGGCCAACACACTGGCCATGTTGAGAATCGCCCCCCGCGCTTCGTCTTCGCGCGGTTTTTGGGTCAACATCTGTTGCAGCACGGCGCGGCACACCAAAAACATGCTCTTGGCGTTGGCGTCCAATGTCGCATCCCACCCCTCCTCAGTACACTCGTGCAGCGGCCCGTCGCCAAAGCGCCGCCCGCTGATCCCCGCTACATTGAATAACCCGTCGATCTGTCCCCACTGCTCCACGCAGGCCCGCACGGCCTCGGCGACCTGTTCCTGCTGCGTCAGGTCGGCTGCCCGATACGACCCCTGCTTTCCCAGCTTCTCGGCCAAGGCCCGACAGTTTGCTTCCGTTCGCGAGGTGACGAATACCTTGGCCCCCTCCTCGGCTGCGTGCAAGGCCGTGGCCTCGGCGATGCCGGTAGAGCCGGTGATCAGGCAAACCTTGTTGTCGAGCGTACCCACGATGTGGTTAGTGGTTAGTGGATTGGAATCGGGTCAATAGGGACGGAGTGTGGGCGACCTCAAGGGTCGCCCCTACTCGTACAAATGCTTGAGGCTCTTGCGATAGCCTTCGTAAAACCGCTCTAGCTGCTCCTCCGCGCTTACATTGCCGACAAACTGATGGCTCGGCAATAGCTCCGGCTTGATCCCCCGCGCCAACAACCGCTCGGCCACCTCGCAGCGCAGCATATTCATCATCATCGCGCCGGTCACCGTCGATACCGGCCCGGTCCGCCATTCCAACCCCTCTAGCTCGAGCACGCAGTCCCCCGGCGGACACTGGTTGTCGAGGACGACATCGGCCACATCCATCAACTTCTTGCCCGACGAGTGCGCCGCTGGCGACTGGTCGCCGTGCGGTTTCGACAGCATGGCGATCACGGGCAAGTCCCGCGCCTTAGCACCCATGGCCATCTCGACGATCAGGGGCCGAATGCCGCTGGTCGAAATTAGAATAAAGGCATCGTGCGGTCCGAACTTGAACCCCTGGAGAATCTCCTCGGCGTAGCCTTCGTACTTCTCCAAAAAGAGCGGCCCGCGCAACCCGTTGGTGCCGACGATTGACGCATGGTTCGATACCGCTAGCTCGACCAGCGCAAAAAAGCCCACGAAACATCCCTGGCGCGGCGTCATCTCCTCGCACATCATGCGCGAGTGCCCAGCGCCAAAGAGAAAGACCAAGCCGCCGTTGGCAATGCTCTCGGTGCAGATTGCGGCGGCTTGGTCGATAGCGTCCATTTGCGTATCGCGCAGACGTTGCAACCGCTCCATCGTCTGCGCGTAGTACTCTTCAGCAGCGCTCATGCCCCTCCTTTGATGGTAATTGAGTTATAGGGTTCGGCGGGCGGAAAGTACGGAACACCCCCAAGGGGCGTCAAACTTAGAGTCCCACTGCGACAAATGCGGCGATTGTTTCATCGGAGACGACCGCCATGGCCGCCGCGACGTTCCGCTCTAGCTGCTCAATGTTCAGCGAGCCGATGGGGTTGCCGTGAATGCGTTCCTCGCGCAGGCAAAATTGCAACGTCAGCGCCAGCATGTCGATGCCCTGCTCGTTGCACCACAAGCGCATGGCCTCGGCCCGGTGCTGGTCTTCGCCCCACTTGTCGCGCGGTATAAAGTGCTCCACAGGCACGCCCGTCAGCCAGCCGCGCATGATCGACCAGCCGTTGAGTACTCCGAGGTCAGCGGCCGCGGCCGCTGGCAGGATGGCGTTGGCAGCGCTCTGCCGGAGCAAGTTGTAGTCGCTGAAGCACAGCATCGCGTCGGTGCGGCCCGATGCAATGTGCGTGCGGTGAAAGTCGTGGGGATTCATGCCATAGCCGATGAAATCCACGGCACCCCGCTGGCGAACCTGTTCCAGCCCTTCGAGTGCGCCGCCCGCCTCAAGGGTCGGTTCTAGCTCGGGCGGATCGTGGAGGAAGAGCACGTCGAACTTTTCGATTCCCAGAATTTCTAGCTGATCTTCGGCATCGGCCAAGACCCGCGCCGCCGAATAGTCGGGCCGCCCTTCGCCGTAGCCGCCCCACGCAGCAGCGCTGTGGCAGCATACGCGGCCGCTGATGATGATCTCGCGGCGGGCGATGACGCCTTCCTTGATCGCGCGGCCCAGCTTGCGCAGCGAGTCGCCGTAGCAGCGGGCGCAGTCGAAGTGATTGACGCCCAAATCGACGGCCCGGCGCATCAGGGCCATGGCCTCTTCGTCGTCAACCGGCCCGAAGTGACCGCCAAAGCCTTGCGTCCCGAATGGGATTACTGGTATGGAAAGCTCGGTCTTGCCCCAGCGACGGCGGGGACAGCAGTTTTTTTGTAGGCCCATGGTAGATGGGCTGTCGCTAGCGGCGGGCGATTCAGACCTCGTCTGAGTCCGCATCCTCTTCCGGCGCGAGGACGATGCGCCCCTCGGCAAAGTCCAGCATGGCACTGGCCGACGAATTGGGCAACTCTTCCTCGGAAGTTGCGCTTTCGGCTTCTCTCCGTTTGCGCTCTATGTTAATATCTCGTGCGCGTTGCGACAGGCTACGACAGGCTTGAAAGGCATTGATTTCGCCTTCCAGCTTGAGGGCGACTTCCTGAGAAAACATCGACTTGGCCATTGTAGCTCCCGAGGATGAAAGGTGAATGAGGGCGGGCATAATGTTACAAAACCATAAAAATTATGCGATTTTGCCGAAACGGGCAACTCGCACGGGTGGCCGAACGGCTCGACAGCAGGGCGTTTTAGATCGCCCAATACTTCCACAGGTCTTCCGGTATCTCATAGCGCATCGTCTCGCGCTCGGCGTAGTGCCAGCGGGCGAAAAGCCCCAGCCGCGGCTTAGAGCGGATGTTGACCGAGCCGGTGTGACACAGAAAGCAGTGCCAGAAAATTACGTCCCCGGCCCGCGCCACAAATTGCTCCGGCCCTTGGGGCGAGCGGTCTGAAAACAACCCCCATTGGCGCGGCTCCCAATCTTCGCGGTCGCGGAAACTGCCGTCGATGTGGGCGGGATGCGCGCGGAAGTACGCGTGAGTCGGTAGATGGCTCTGAGGCCAGTAAACAAAGGCCCCACCGTCTGCTTCCACATCGTCTAAGTAGGCCGTCGCCCCTAGCATAAAACCGCCGCTCCAGCCCCCGGGTCCGTAACCGTCGATATGCCCTTGGCCTGGCCAGTCCCACGCCTCCCCCGAGCGCGGCCACTGCACCAGCATGGACCCACCGCCGCCGCTAAACTGCCCGCCACCCAGCGCCTCGACCACTTCCTGCATCTGCGGAAGTTGACCAAAGGCCGGTTCGACCACAAACCCGTCGATCACATAGCTAGCGGGCCAACTCGCCGGGTCTTGCGGATCGGCCCCTACGTGATTCCAGAACTGCCCGCGCCAAGCGGCTAGCTGCTCCGGCGCGATGAAGTTTTCCAGAATCAAATACCCCTGCTGCTTAAAAAACGCGATCTGTTGCTCGCTCAGTGCCATGTCGTACCTCTCACCGCGATTTTCATCGCGCTCCTCCTCGTGCTTTTTGCACGGTTAGTTTTACCTTGTCTGGCTTGATGCTTTTGATCTCTAACCCGGTTGCATGGCGTACGGACTGGGCGGACACCTCAAAGGTCCTTCGCCCCAGCCTGACGAGATTGGCGTCAATGACGACCTTGAAATCCGCATTGCTCGCCAAAAACATGGCTCGTCGCGGGCCGGCCACCGCGATATCCACTTCTGAGGGGTTGACCTCCTTTAGCGCATATCCTTCGGGCATATTCTCCACGGCTACGGGCACTTGGAGCTCGGCTTCCTCGACCGTCGCGCCCGGCACGAAGACCAGCCACGCGCCCAAGGCCAAGGCGAAGGACAAAAGACCTTCTACTAGACGCCGCCCCCACCGACGCCACTCGCGGCGTGCGTTCGCTTGGGTCCCCGTGTGTTGCAAGTAGCTTCTGATCCTGTCCGCCAGTTTGCCCGCGTCCGGATTGTCCAGAATCTCGAGTTGCCCCCGCGTTGCGATCCCAATGGTGCCGCGCTCCTCTGAGACCACCAGACACAGGGCATCGCTGTGTTCGGCTAGTCCCAACGCGGCCGCATGCCGCGTACCGCCTCCCTTCAGTTCATCCCTATTCTCGGAAAGCGGCAAGTGCACTCCAAACTCCTTGATTCTATTATTCTGCATCACCAGCGCGCCGTCGTGCCCAGCCGAACCGGGATCGAAAAGGCTGTCGAGGAGTTCTTCGCTGATCTCTGCATCCAAAGGTACCCCATGTTGCAAAAAATGCCGCTCTATTGGCCCGCGCCCCGGCAAAACTACCAAGGCCCCGCGTCTTTTCGCGGCCAACAGGCACAACCCCCTAGTCAGCGTTCCCAAGCTGGAGGGATCCGGCCGCGGGGCCTTGCGGCGCAGACTGAGCGTGGCGATCTGCTCAAAGAGCCGGCGCAAATCATCCTGGAATACCACCACCACCACCACCACCAACCACACGAAAAAGCCTTGGAAGATCCAAGTCGTTAGCTGCAACTTGAATTGCTGTGCTATCAGGTAGAAGACGCCCAGAAAAGCCAAGCCGAGGAGGGCCATTCGCGTATGTACTCGGCGGGTCCAAGCTACTAGAGCCCAAAGCAGCAAACCGACGACTGCAATATCTACCAGATCGGTGGGTGCGATGTCCAACAGGGGTGTGTACAAAGTGGTATCTCTCCCCTAAAGGAAGGGAATGGGTCAAGCTCCGGGGAACGCCGCCAAATACACCTTGGTGCGCTCGTTCAAAACTCCGTAAAAAGCCCGCGTCTCTGCATCTGCGCTATCCCGCCAAAACGCCGCCGGAATAGTCGAATCGTTCGCCAGCGGTGCCCGGTCGCGATGACCGTAGTAAATCTGCACGGTCCGCCGCTCTGCCTGCGTGGGCCGCGTCGTCGCCGTGTGCAGCACCGCCACGTTAAACAGCGCACAAGTCCCGGCCGGCCCGTGCAAGTGGTACTCGCCGCCCCGCTTGAGTTGCTCTTCCTTATCTTCGAGCACTGGCTGGCTTACTGCTTCTGGGGACAGCGAAAAACAATGCGTCCTCTCATCGACATCGGACAGATAGACCATGAGTTGGATGTAGTCCATGCGGAACGGATGCTCGTCCCAATGCGGCCTGTCGCGGTGCCAACCTTGGTGTAATGGGCCGTCGTAGGCCCGCATCATCCGCAGTCCGATTTCGCCAAAGCAGAGCGGCCCGCCCATCAGCGCCTCAATCGTCGGATATATTTTCGGGTGGCGGATAAGTTCGTCGAACTGCGGCGAGGTGATCAACGCCTCGTAGTTGGCGTGCTGGTGGTAGCCGTAGCGGTGCCAGAAATAGGGATACTTTTCCATATCCCCATCGAATATGGCGCGGAAGTATTGCACGTCGTCGTTGTCGAGCACCTGCCCTAGGTTGAGATAGCCGTTTGCGGCAAAGAAATCGCGGTCGGCTTGGTCCATTGTCTTGTCTCCTAATTTTACGTGAGTTCGGGTTAAGCGGCCTGTATTTGGAGTGGTTGCTGGCTTTTTAGGGC
>VXOR01000011.1 GCA_009840005.1 Gemmatimonadota bacterium | reverse complement strand
AGATCTTTTCTCACCCCCCCCATCCCCCCAAAAAATTTCCTTCCCCCCCCCACATGTCCCTTAAACAAACAACCCCTGGGGTTGCTTAAACCCGTGTGGTTTAACCCCGACCCATTACACCCCATAATGGGTGAAAAAGCTGCTTGGCGATTCCGAAGTGGGTTTCAACCTATTAGCAAACGCAGCAGTACCAATGAGAGCATGCGGATTCACAGTTTGAATCCGATGAACACGTCCTGCATTTGCAATCCCCACTCGAATTATTCGGGTCATTAGCACAACCTGAGCTATACCCACCGAACTCTCCCCAAGAGCTGTTGCAAGCAGCAGCTTCCTTACCACCGATCAGGATCGCCACCCACGTAAGCGCACTGATGACCCACCCCAAGCCCAAGCCCTGCCGAACTGGAGCCAAACCACTCGACGAAACGAAAAACTCACGCAAACTATTCATCGCCTTGTCTCCTAAGTTGCCCAGTACCGCCGCGACCCGATGTCGCTACGATACTGGAAGTGAGTGTTGAGCAACGCCGATACGAGTTCGCATCACCTCACCTCCTTTCTTCCGCATCGGCCTCGCCTTCCACTGATATGTGGGCAAATTCCGTGCCAAAAAGCAGACCATGCACAAAAAAATCCTTTAGGATGCACCTAAAGGATTGAAAAATATGATACTTAAAATTATGAGACGCGCACTACTGCGGTGCGCCGCCGCGCCGTCGGCGCACGGGGTCCACGATTTTTTCGTGGATTTCCACGGATTTTTCGTGGACCTACACGAATTTTTCGTGGACCACCACCACTTGCATTGGCCGGTGGTCGCCTAGGTCCAGTGCTACGACTTCGGGCGGCGCAACCCGTATTTCTGCATGCGGTAACGCAGCTTCTCCGGGTGCATACCCAACAACGCCGCCCCACGCACGCCCTAGCACCCAACGTGCCGGGCGATTCCATAGACGCCCTGCGCTACGAATAGTAGGGGGCGGTTTGAAACCGCCCTACTTTGACGGCAGCAGCAGCCTGACCTTACTTAATTACCCCACCCGCAAACGAGGAGGTCGCATGATCCGCTTTAAGAAAGAAGCGATCGAACAGATGCTCGAAGAGCGCAAACCCGAAATCAACCTGACCACCTATCAGCACATCAAAAAGGCCATTGACCAAGGCACCGAGGACATGGATCCGTACACCCTGTCCAATATCTGCCGAGACCTCAAGTGCCTGCCCACCGACATCGTCGAATATGTCTGAGAAGCTGTCTGCACTTTGCCACCGCTCCGGCGCGTTCCAATGCAGGCCCTAGGCCGCCATCTGCTCGTCGATCTCTATGGCTGCAACCGCGAGCGGCTCGACGACCCAGACTATATCACCGCCGAGCTGCAGGCCGCCGCCCAAGCGGCCGGCACCCGCGTCTTGGGCGCGGCATTCCATCGCTTCAGTCCAGGGGGTGTCACCGGCGTGCTCATCGTCCAAGAGAGCCACTTGGCCGTCCACACTTGGCCCGAGCGCGGTTACGCCGCCCTCGATCTGTTCACCTGCGGCCACCAGACCGACCCGTGGGCAGCCTATCAACGGCTCCGCTGCGCCTTCGGCGCGACGCAAGACAATGTAGTGGAAGTCAGCCGAGGATTGGGCGCGGGCGAGTGAAGCTCCTCGCCGGCAAAAGTGCGGGCTATTCCTCGCCCTCTAACATGCTGCGCAAGTAGCGCCTGAACGCCTCGGCACGGTCTTCGATCACGGCCTGTAATTGGAGGATTTCCTGCTGGCGCGCCTTCAGCTTGTGAATTTTCAGCGCCACTTCGGCAATCGACGATTCGAGATCAAATTCGGCCAAGGACTCGTCTTGCCTGAGTAACCGCACCTGCTCACGCGGCTGTTCTCCGCTCACCAAAACCCGCTCCTCGGGCCGCCGCGCTTTAGCCCGCTTCTGTTCCACCTGGGTACATAGCCGATACTCGTCCTCCAAGCGGCGTATCAAGTCGGCATTGGCACTCCATTCGGCCTTGAGGCGGTCGGCGATGTCCTCTAATAGCTCTTGCTTTTGCTGAATTTCGTCCGGCCCATCATCCACCTCAATTTTCATCTGTCCGCTGTAGTGCAGGTTCGCACTGCCGACCCCGACCCCGAGTAGTTCCCGCGAATCCTGATAGAGCGTCAGTTGAGCCGACAAGCCCAGGTCTGGTTGCTCGGCCAACTTCTGAATGAGGACGCCAATTTCCCAATCGTAGGCCAAACACAAGCGCTCGGCCACGCTATCCTGACGCGCCTCTAAGGCGACCAACTTCCAGTCGAGCGCAACCATCTGCTGCACCAACCGGAGCGAGGAGCGCAGTGCTTCTCGCAGCACGGCAGAATTCGCTGCACTCAGCTTCAGGCTATCGATGCGGGCCGACAGTGCCTCGGCTGAGGCCGCAACCTGCAAGCGCTGGCTGGCGAGGGAATCGCGCTGGCTTTCCAAGGCGCGATACTGGGCCTTTAGGTCGCCCAACCTACCTGTATCTCCAGGCGCAGCTCCAGGCAGCGCCAACCCCAAAACCAACAACAGAATGGATGGATTTCTCATCGCTAATCTAGACCGTATTTGTCGAGCTTGTAGTACAAAGCACTCGTCTTAATCCCCAAAAGCGAAGCGGCCTTCGTCTTAACGTGATGTGCTTCCTCCATCGCCCGAGCGATTAGGTCGCGCTCCACCTCGTCGAGGCGCTCGTTGAGTAGCAGCACACCGTCATCTGTAGCCTCCGCCCTCGCCTCAGTAGTCTCTTCCTTCGCAGTCCCCTCGTCAAAAGTCAGCGGCAGATCGTGATAGCCGATTTCCTCGCCATCCACCAACACCATCGTGCGCTCGATGACGTTTTCCAGTTCGCGCACATTGCCGGGCCACGGGTAGCTTTTCAAGCCGGCTAGGGCTTCTTCGGTTAGACGCTTGGGGGAGATGTTCATTTCCCCACATTTTTTTTGCCTAAAGTGTTTCACCAATAATTCAATGTCCTCTCGCCGCTCCCGCAGCGGCGGCAAGGTGAGGGGGATGACCTCCAGCCGATAGAACAGATCTTCGCGGAAGGTGCCCTCTTTGACCATGCGCTTGAGCGGCCGGTTGGTAGCCCCTACCACCCGCGCATCTACGTCGAGCGGCTGCTCGCCGCCCACGCGGTCGAACTGCTTTTCCTGCAACACCCGCAACAGCCGCACTTGAGTCTCCAAAGGTATATCGCCGATCTCGTCTAAAAAAATCGTCCCCCCTTCGGCCAGTTCAAATTTGCCCTTCTTGCTCCGCACCGCGCTGGTAAAGGCCCCTCGCTCGTGCCCAAACAATTCGCTTTCGACCAACCCCGTCGGCAGGGCACCGCAGTTGACCTTGACGAACGGCCCCTTGCTGCGGCGGCTCTGGTAGTGGATGGCGCGGGCAACCAGCTCCTTGCCAGTGCCGCTTTCGCCGTAGATCAGCACTGACGACGACGACGACGCCACCTTGCGCACTTGCTCGCGCACGGCCTTGATCTGCGGCGATTGGCCGACGATCTCGCCGAAGTTGTAGCGGCTGTCGATTTCTTCGCGCAGGTAGCGGTTTTGCTCGAATAAGTGCTCCCAGTCCCGCAGCTTGGCCTCGGCTTCTTGGCGGAGGGTTTGGGCTTCCTGCAGCTTGGCTTGAGCTTCCTGCAGCTTGGTTCGATAATCGAGCCGCTTATTGACCTTCAGCCACAGTTCGTCGGGCAGGAAGGGTTTGACAATAAAGTCGATCGCCCCCCGCTCCATCGCCTCTACAGCCAACTCCCGGGTGTCGTAGGCCGTCATCATCATCACGTCGGTGTCTGGTGCTTGGCGCTGTACCGCCTCCATCACCGCCAAGCCGTCCATCTCCTCCATGCGGTAATCCGTAATGACCAAGTCAAACGGCTCGTCCTTCATCCGTGCCAAACCTTCGCGACCACTGCTTGCGGCAACGGCTTGGTGCCCCATCTTGTTCAAGCTCAGCACCAGTCCGTCGCCGAGGCTTTTGTTGTCGTCGATAATCAGAATCCTGCCCATAGTACCCCATCTTTGGACTGCGGTAGGCGCAGGCGGCACACCGTGCCTGCGCCTTGCCGACTGTCTATTTCGATCCGGCCGCGGTTTTCCTCAACCGCCCGCGCCACCAGCGCCATCCCCAAACCCGATCCCTTCTCTTTGGTAGTAAAGAAAGGCTCAAAAAGGCGCGCCTGCACCTCCGCCGACATACCCAAGCCATCGTCGGCCACCTCGACGACGACCTCCTCGTCTGCGACTGTAGCTCGCACCGTCAAGTGCCCGCCATCGCGCATGGCTTGCACGGCATTCTTCATCAGGTTGACTAGCGCCCGCTCCATCTGTTCGGCGTCGATGTAGCACGCCAAATCCGGCGCGACGCGCTCCTCATAGCTAATGCCGGCAGCCTGCATTTCCGGGGCCAGTAAAAAGGCCGCGTTGGCCACGAGCGGAGCCAGCTCGGTCGGCTGCGGCTGCGCCGGTGCCGGGCGGGCAAATTCGAGAAATTCAGATATTACGCCATTGAGCCGACGCACTTCCTCAATGACCTTCTCAATGTGTTGCTTGCGCTCGTCGCTGGCGGGCAAGTCGCCGGCGATCAGACCGGCATACAGATCAATGCTGCTCAGCGGGTTGCGAATTTCGTGGGCAACGCCGCCCAGCATGAGGCGCAGTTGGGCGTCGCGGGCGACCAGCTTGCGCCGCATCTCCTCCATAGTCTCGCCCAAATAGCCGATTTCGTCGTCGGACGCAGTAGCCACCTCTTGGTTCATGTTGCCCCGGCCGATTTCGCGCGCGGCCTCGACCAACTTTTGGATGGGCCGCGTCAGCGTCCGCGCCAACCCCCACGCCACTCCGACGGTGAGCAACGCTCCCACCCCGGCAAAGATCAGCACCGACCGCCCAAAGACGCGGATGGAATCCACAAACCCAGCCCCGATTTCAACCCCAACGGCCGCGACGACCTCACCGTCGTGAAAAATCGGGGCGTAGCCCGTCATGTACGGGATATCGCCGTCGTAAAAAAGCACTGAATGCGCGGTATGGCCCCTCCAAACCCGCTCTAGCTCCCGGCGGTGGAAGAGCAGTTTGGGGTACTCGCGGCCAATGGGCATTAGGCCATCGGTGTCGAGCAGCGAGCGGTACTCGCGGTCGAAGACGAAGATGTGACGGGCACCAACCCCTTGTTCGGCGCGCTGTAATCTAAGCACTAGGTTCCGATAGAGAGTGGAGTGCTCGCGGCCCTCGTGCAAATAGGGCAACACGCTGCCGGACAGCTTCGTACTCACCAGAGCGGCAACTGATACGAGATGGTCGCGCATCTGCCGCTCCAAGCTGCGGTCCGTCAGTTCAAAGAGCACCCAACCCGATAACCCCACAACGACCATGACCAGCAGTACGAAGCTCAAAATCAGCTTGTGGCCGATCCGCGTCCGCGGACGCTCGCTGGGGGCGGGCTTGCCCCTGGTCATTTGGACAGACTCGACAAATTGACGCATCCTATTTGGTAATGTACCGTCTTAAAAAAAGACGAACAAGCCGAGCCGTGGTTCTCGTTCTTTAGCAAAAGGAGTACCCCATGAAATATCTCCTATTGGCCGCATATTGCTTTTTGCTAGCCTGCGGCGACTCGGATGACGACCAAGGCGAGGTGACCATCTATTTCAACCACACTGTCGCCGGTGCCGATCTCAAACACGAGGAGATACTCTACACCAACGCCGCGGGCAACGAATACGGCGTCACTCGCCTAGAGTACATCGTCTCGGATATCGCCTTGGAGACGGCTGGGGGCAAGCGCGTCGAACTGGCCGAATTCCACTACCGCAACGCTTTTGTGGGCGCGACTCGCAGTATTTCGGCCAAGGTGCCCGGTGGCGAATACGCTACTTTGCACTTTACCTTTGGCATCGACAGCGCTAAAAACGAAACCGGCGCACTGCCGAGCGTCGATCACTTCAACAACATGGCATGGCCGGCTCCCATGGGCGGCGGTTACCACTACATGCGCCTGGAGGGCCTCTTCCACACCGACGACGGCGAAGGAGCCTTTCTCACACATACCGGGCCGGCAGGAGGGGAAGACTTTTCGTTTGCCGTCTCTCTGCCACTTTCCCTAACAGTAAGCGGAGATGAGTGGGCAATCGCCGTGGTGATGGATCTCAACGAGTGGTACGACGCGCCATCGCTATACGATTTTAACGGTCGCGGCGGAATCATGGGCAACGCCGACGCGCAGTTGACCTTGCAAGGCAACGGCGCTACGGTCTTTTCCCTAGGGCCAATCGGGCACCCCGACCACATCGGCCAAGGCCACGGGGAAGAGGAAGTCGAACAAGACCGTGCAGCGCAAGATCACGACGAACACATATGAGGAATAATCCATGGGGCTTAGGGCACTAATTTTGCTAGGGCTAGTCGCCTGCGGCAAAGACGCGAGCGTTCCCCCTGCCCCTCCGCCGGCCCCAACCCCC